>NZ_JBIUYQ010000008.1:0-335774 GCF_044744605.1 Kitasatospora sp. NPDC087271 | reverse complement strand
GCCCCCGCACCACCGAACTCCTCCGGCACGTGCACCGCATGCAGGTCACTCCCCCGCAACGCGTCCAACGCCTCCTGCGGGAACCGCCCCTGCTCGTCCACCTCCGCCGCGAACGGAGCGATCTTCGCCTCGGCCAGCGAACGCACCGCCTCACGGAGCATCTCGTGCTCCTCGGAGATACGGAAGAGATCGAAGTCAGCCGCCCCTGCGCTGCCCGCCATGATGCCCGCCTCGTCCAGTGATCGAAGTCAATCCGGGGTTAACTACCGTTCAGTAGAGATCCTAGGGCTCCGACCTGCGGCTGCCTAGCGTCCCCGGCGCACAGGCGATCGAGGCCGGATCCGTCGGGGCGGATAGCATCAGAGGCACCCGTACAGGTCGAGTCCGCACAAAGGGGAACCCGTGACCCTCCGCATCTCCGTGATCGGCACCGGCTACCTCGGTGCCACGCACGCGGCCGCGATGGCCGAGTTCGGCTTCGAGGTGCTGGGTCTGGACATCGACCCCGACAAGATCGCCACGCTGACCGCCGGCCGCGTCCCGATGTACGAGCCGGGGCTGTCCGAGCTGCTGCTCAAGCACGTCGCCGGGCACGAGGGTTCGACCGGCCGGCTGCGCTTCACCAGCTCCGTCCAGGAGGCCGCGGAGTTCGGCGACGTGCACTTCGTCTGCGTCAACACCCCGCAGCGCAAGGGCGAGTTCGCCGCCGACATGTCGTACGTCGACACCGCGATCGACGGCCTCGCCCCGTACCTGACCCGCCCGGTCCTGGTGGTCGGCAAGTCCACCGTGCCGGTCGGCTCGGCGAGCCGGCTCGCCGAGCGGCTGGCCGCGCTGGCACCCGTCGGCGCGGGCGCCGAACTCGCCTGGAACCCGGAGTTCCTGCGCGAGGGCTTCGCCGTCCAGGACACCCTGCGCCCGGACCGGATCGTCGTCGGCGCCCACAGCGAGCGCGCCGAGCAGCTGCTGCGCGAGGTGTACGCCGAGCCGATCGCGGCCGGGGTGCCGTTCCTGGTCACCGACTACGCGACCGCCGAGCTGGTGAAGGCCGCCGCCAACTCCTTCCTGGCCACCAAGATCTCCTTCATCAACGCGATGGCCGAGGTCTGCGAGGCGGCCGGAGCCGACGTCACGCTGCTCTCCACCGCGCTCGGGCACGACGAACGGATCGGCCGCAAGTTCCTCAACTCCGGCCTGGGCTTCGGCGGCGGCTGCCTGCCCAAGGACATCCGGGCGTTCATGGCCCGGGCCGGCGAACTCGGCGCCGACCAGGCGCTGACCTTCCTGCGCGAGGTCGACTCGATCAACATGCGCCGCCGCTCCCGGATGGTGGAGCTGGCCCGCGAGCAGTGCGGCGGCGGCTTCCTGGGCCGCCGGGTGGCCGTCCTCGGCGCCGCGTTCAAGCCCAACTCGGACGACATCCGGGACTCCCCCGCGCTCAACGTCGCCGCCCAGATCCAGCTCCAGGGCGCCCAGGTCACCGTCTACGACCCGAAGGCCGTCGACAACGCCCGCAAGATGTTCCCCTCGCTCGCCTACGCCGACTCGGCCCTGGAGGCCGCCGAGGGCGCCCACGTCGTCCTGCACCTCACCGAGTGGGCCGAGTTCCGCGAGCTGGACCCGGCCGACCTCGGCGCCGTGGTCGCCGAGCGCCGCCTCCTCGACGGCCGCAACGTCCTGGACGCCGACGCCTGGCGCGCCGCCGGCTGGACCTACCGCGCCCTCGGCCGCCCCAGCTGACGCCTGCGGGAATCCGGCGCCCGTGGTCGTCGTTGGCACCGGCATGACGAGCTACGGCGACGACGCGACGGTTCGCGAGATCCTCACCGGCACCGGCGACACCTGGGCGGTGGTCGGCCTGTCCGACAACACCGCCCGGGCCGCCTACGGGGTGGCCGGGGTGCTCCAGCGGTACGGCAAGCGCGTCGTGCCCGTGCATCCGAAGGCCGAGACGGTCCTCGGCGAGCAGGGCTACGCCTCGCTCGCCGAGATCCCGTTCCCGGTCGACGTGGTGGACGTGTTCGTGAACAGCGCGCTGGCCGGGGAAGTGGCCGACCAGGCGGTGGCGGCCGGGGCGAAGGCGGTCTGGTTCCAGCTCGGGGTGGTGGACGAGGCCGCGTACGCGCGGACCAGGACGGCCGGGCTCGCCATGGTGATGGACAGGTGCCCGGCCATCGAGATCCCGCGGCTGGGCTGACCTCAGCCCTTCGCGCCGTCCAGTTGGGCGATGGTGGCGATGGACGGGCGGCGGCTGGCCCGCAGCCCGGCGGCGACGGACTCGGCGTCGCGCAGGACGCGGACGGCGTTGTGCCAGGTGAGCTTGGCGAGGTCGGCCTCGGACCAGTTCCGGCGCAGGAGTTCGGCGATCAGGTTGGGGTAGCCGGCCACCGAGTCGAGGCCGTCGGGCAGGAAGGCGGTGCCGTCGAAGTCGCCGCCGATGCCGATGTGGTCGATGCCGGCGACCTCGCGCAGGTGATCGAGGTGGTCGGCGACGGTGGCCGGGGTGGCGATCGGGCGCGGGTTGGCGGCCTCGAAGGCGCGCTGGCGCTCCATCGCGGGCGGGGTGGTGTCGAGCGGGTGGAAGCCGTGGGTGCGCATGTTCTCGTCGGCGGCGAGGGTCCACTCGATGGCGGCGGGCAGGATGAACTTGGGCACGAAGGTGGCCATCGCCACGCCGCCGTTGGCGGGCAGCTGGGCGAGCACGTCGTCCGGGATGTTGCGCGGGTGGTCGCAGACGGCGCGGGCCGAGGAGTGCGAGAAGACGACCGGCGCCTCGGTGACCCGCAGGGCGTCGCGCATGGTGTCGGCGGAGACGTGCGAGAGGTCGACGAGCATGCCGAGCCGGTTCATCTCCCGGACGACCTCCTCGCCGAACCGGGTCAGCCCGCCGGCCGCCGGCTTGTCGGTGGCGGAGTCGGCCCACGGCACGTTGTCGTTGTGGGTGAGCGTCAGGTAGCGCACGCCGAGCTCGTGGAGAGCACGCAGGGTGGCGAGCGAGCAGTCGATGGAGTGGCCGCCCTCGGCGCCCATCAGGGAGGCGATCCGGCCTTCGGCGCGGGCGGCCTCCATGTCGTCGGCGGTGCGGGCGAGCCGGAGCCGGTCGGGGTAGCGCTCGACCAGGGCGTGGACGAAGTCGATCTGTTCCAGGGTGGCGCTCACCGCGTGGTCGCCGGCCAGCCGGGTCGGCACGTAGACGGACCAGAACTGCGCGCCGACCCCGCCCTCCGCGAGGCGGGCGAGGTCGGTGTGCAGGCGGTCGCTCTGGTCGGCGGCGAGGTCGACCGCGCCGAGGTCGTACCCGGCCTGCTCGCGCATCGCCCACGGGAGGTCGTTGTGGCCGTCGACCACGGGGGCGGTGCGCAGCAGGGCCCGGGCGCGGTCCAGCGGGGTGGGGGAGTCCGGATCGGTAGTCATACCGGCTGTTCTACCCCACCCCCACCACCGGGGTTACTTGCCGAAGCCGAAGGAGGAGGATCCGGCCACCTTGGCGCGGAGCTTCTTGCCCTTCTCGGTGGCCTGGTTGTTCAGCTCGGCCTGGAAGTCGGTCATCCGCTCGGTCAGTTCGGGGTCGAACGCGGCCAGCATCCGCACGGCGAGCAGGCCGGCGTTGCGCGCGCCGGCCACCGAGACGGTCGCGACCGGGACGCCGGCCGGCATCTGGACGATGGACAGCAGGCTGTCCATGCCGTCCAGGTAGCGCAGCGGCACCGGCACGCCGATGACGGGCAGCGGGGTGACGGAGGCGAGCATGCCCGGCAGGTGGGCGGCGCCGCCGGCGCCGGCGATGATGGCCTTGAGGCCGCGCCGGTGGGCGTTCTCGCCGTACGCGACCATCTCGCGGGGCATCCGGTGCGCCGAGACGACGTCGACCTCGTAGGGGATCTCGAACTCGTCGAGGGCCTGGGCGGCGGCCTCCATGACGGGCCAGTCGGAGTCCGAGCCCATGACGATGCCGACGAGCGGGCTCGAAGGGGAGGAGGTCATTCGGTGATCGTTCCTCGCAGGTAGGCGGCCGCGTGGCGGGCGCGCTCGCGGACGTCGTCGAGGTCGTCCCCGAAGACGTTGACGTGGCCGACCTTGCGGCCGGGCTTCACGTCCTTCCCATACATGTGGATCCGCAGGCCGGGGTCGCGGGCCATGCAGTGCAGGAAGGCGTGGTACATGTCCGGGTAGTCGCCGCCGAGGACGTTGACCATGACGGTCCACTTGGCGCGCGGCCGGGGGTCGCCGAGCGGGAGATCGAGGACGGCCCGCAGGTGGTTCTCGAACTGCGAGGTGACGGCGCCGTCCTGGGTCCAGTGCCCGGAGTTGTGGGGGCGCATGGCGAGCTCGTTGACGAGGATCCGGCCGTCCCTGGTCTGGAACAGTTCGACGGCGAGGTGGCCGGTGATGCCGAGGTCGCCGGCGATGCGCAGGGCCAGCTGCTGGGCCTCGTCGGAGAGGGCCGGGTCGAGGTCGGGCGCGGGGGCGGTGACCTCGGCGCAGACGCCGTTCTCCTGGACGCTCTCCACCACCGGGTAGGCGACGGCCTGGCCGCTGGGCGAGCGGACGACGTTGGCGGCGAGCTCGCGGACGAAGTCGACCTTCTCCTCGGCGAGCACCGGGACGCCGGCCAGGAACGGCGCCTGCGCGTCCTCCTCGCCGTCGACGACCCAGACGCCCTTGCCGTCGTAGCCGCCGCGGACGGTCTTCAGCACGACCGGGTAGCCGGAGCCCTCGGCGGCGAAGGCGGTGACGTCGGCCGGGTCGGCGACGATCCGGTGCCGGGGGCAGGGCACGCCGATGGCGTCGAGCTTGGCCCGCATGACGCCCTTGTCCTGGGCGTTGACCAGCGCGTCCGGGCCGGGCCGGACGGCGATGCCGTCGGCTTCCAGGGCCCGCAGGTGCTCGGTGGGGACGTGCTCGTGGTCGAAGGTGATCACGTCGCAGCCGGCCGCGAAGCGGCGCAGCGTGTCGAGGTCTCGGTAGTCGCCGAGGACGACGTCGGAGACCACCTGTGCGGCGGAGTCCTGGGGCGTGTCGGCGAGGAGTTTGAACCTGACCCCGAGCGGGATGCCCGCCTGGTGTGCCATGCGGGCCAACTGCCCGCCGCCGATCATGCCCACCACTGGAAAATTCACATTGCCCGGGGAAGTCACCCCGCCAGGATATCCGGGCCGGTCGGGGGCGGTGGAACCGCTGGGGTGGGCTGGACGTCCCAGTCAACCCGGAGCCCTGGGGGCTGAGCCGTTCGGTGGAAGCGGGTAGCCTGGACGGCTAGGTCCTGGTCTGCGCAGTCCGATCATGTGCGTGCACGCAGGGCTCAAGGGGTGGACGCGTCCACGCGATCCGCTCTTCGACCCGCAGGCACATGGAGGCAGCCCGGTATGGCGACGACCGCAGCTTCGAGCCCTTCGCTCTCGCAGAAACTGCGGGGGCTGTCAGGCGAAGTGGTGAAGTTCGGCCTGGTCGGCCTGAGCGGCGTGGTGGTCAACTTCGCCGTGTTCTGGGTGTGCCTCAACGGGCTGGGCCTGGCCTCGCTGCGGTCCAACATCGCGGCGACGCTGATCGCCATCGCCACCAACTACCTGGGCTACCGCTACTGGCTGTACCGGGACCGCGACGCCGCCTCGCGCAAGCGGGAGATCACGCTGTTCCTGGTGTACAGCGGCATCGGCATGCTGATCGAGACCGGAGTGCTCGGCTTCTCGGTGTACGTGCTCGGCCTCGACTCGCACTACGAGCAGCTGGGCGCCAAGGTGGCCGGCCTCGCGGTGGCCACCGTGTTCCGCTTCTTCTCGTACCGGACCTGGGTGTTCAAGGCACTGCCCGAGCCGGTCGCGCAGGAAGCGAGCGGCACCGGCGGCACCACCGGCACCAGCGGCCAGGAGCTGGCCGCCCAGGCCGAACTGATGCTGGCCGCCGAGCAGATCCGCTACGCCAAGGCCGAGTAGCCGACTGGCCGTCCGCTCTGGACGGCCGTACCCCCGACCGCACCCCCGGCCGCACCCGCCCCGGCTCAGTCCGCGTGGCTGCGGCCGAGGAAGAGCGCGAACACCGCGGGCTTCAGCGAGAGCAGTTCGAGCCGCCCGCCGTCCGCCTCCGCGAGGTCGCGGGCGACGGCCAGGCCGATGCCGGTGGAGTTGCGGCCGCTGACGGCGCGCTCGAACACCCGGTTCCCGAGGTCCGGCGGCACGCCGGCGCCCTGGTCCTGCACCTCGACCACCACCGAGGTGCCGGAGGGCCGGACCCGCAGGGTGATCGTCCCGGCGCCGTGCATCAGCGAGTTCTCGATCAGGGTGGCCAGCACCTGGGCGACGGTGCCCGGGGTGCCGACGGCGGTGACCCCGTGCAGGCCCTCCAGGGACAGCACCCGGCCGGTCTCGCGCAGCGACGGGCCCCACTCCTCGACCTGCTGCTTGATCACCTCGTCCAGGTCGAAGGCCACCGCGGTGGGGCTGCGCGGGTCGCGCTGGGTGGTGAGCAGCCGCTGGACGACGTCGGTGAGCCGTTCGACCTGCTGGAGGGCGATGGTCGCCTCCTCCTTGACGGTCTCCGGCTCCTCGGCGAGGGCGGTGATCTCCTCCAGCCGCATGGAGAGCGCGGTGAGCGGGGTGCGCAGCTGGTGCGAGGCGTCGGCGGCGAGCCGGCGTTCGGCGGTGAGCATCCGGGCGATCCGCTCGGCGCTGGTGTCCAGCACCTCGGCGACCCGGTCGAGTTCGGGCACCCCGTAGCGGCGGTCGCGGGGGCGCGGGTCGCCGGAGCCGAGCCGTTCGGCGGTCTCGGCCAGGTCGGTGAGCGGCCGGGCGAGCCGTTTGGCCTGCCAGACGGCGAGCGCCACGGCGGCCTGGACGGCCAGCAGGGCGACCACGCCGAGCAGCAGCAGCATGTTGGCGATCTCGTGGTCGACGTCCGCGCGGGACTGCTCGACGGTGACGACCTCGCCGCTGTTGCCGCGTTCGACGGCCTTCAGCAGGTGGCCGCCGGCCAGGCGTTCGCCGCTGGAGACGACGTCCTGGCCGGGGATCTGCACCTCGACGTAGCTGCCCTCGGTGACCTGGTTGTCGAAGGCCCGGCCGGTGACCGGCTCGCCCGCGGAGAGCCGGTTCTCGACCAGGGCGAGCACCCGGACGGCGGACGCGTCCACCCGGTCCTGGGCCGAGTTGACGATGGTGCGCTTCTCGACCAGGGCGAGCGGCACGCAGAACACCACGACCACCACCAGGACGACGCCCAGCAGCGAGTTGATCATCCGGCGTTTCACGCTGCCGCTCCCCGAGGTGCTCCGCTTCATCGGCCGACTCCCGGCCGCGTTCTCCGTACGGGGCTAATTCTTCTCGAACCGGAACCCCACTCCGCGCACGGTGGCGATGTAGCGCGGGTTCGCCGCGTCGTCACCGAGCTTCTTGCGGAGCCAGGAGATGTGCATGTCCAGGGTCTTGGTGGAGGTCCACCAGGTGGTGTCCCAGACCTGCCGCATGATCTCCTCGCGGGTGACCACCCGGCCGGCGTCCCGGACGAGGACGCGCAGCAGCTCGAACTCCTTGGCGGAGAGGGTGAGCTCCTCCTCGCCGAGCCAGGCGCGGTGGGACTCGATGTCGATCTTCACCCCGTGCGCGCCGGTGGTGAGCTGGTCGACGTTGCCGCGCCGGAGCAGGGCGCGGACGCGGGCGAGCAGTTCGGCCAGGCGGAAGGGCTTGGTCACGTAGTCGTCGGCACCGGCGTCGAGGCCGACCACGGTGTCCACCTCGTCCGCGCGGGCGGTGAGCACCAGGACGGGGCAGCTCTTGCCGTCGGCGCGCAGGCGACGGCAGACCTCCAGGCCGTCCATCTCGGGCAGGCCGAGGTCGAGGACGACGAGGTCGACCTCCTCGGTCAGGCCCGCGGCCAGTGCGGTCGGACCGTCCTCGCGGACGAGCACCTCATAGCCCTCACGTCGCAGGGCTCGGGCGAGCGGTTCGGAGATCGCCGGATCGTCCTCGGCGAGCAGCACACAGGTCATGTGGTGATGGTAGTCCGCCCGGGTATGGCGGACTGCCTTGTGAGGTAGTTCACAGAGCGTGATCGTTACACAAGAGTCCCTCCAGGCTCAACACGCCGTCGCAGACCGGCCGTTCGGCGAAGAATCCGGCCTTCAATCTTGAAATTGAAGGGAAATTTGCCCGTCTACCATGGATAGATCGGGCAGATCTGTCACGGACTTTGCCATTCCCATACCTGATTCGTGGCTTTTGTCATCTGATAACGCTAAATATCGCCACGTAGAGTGGTTCCGTCCACGTCCGCCGCCACCCCCCTTGGCGGACGCTGTCAGGCAAGGAACCCCTACTCATGGCGTCTACCACCCTGGAAGCCGGCCTCACCCCGGCCTCGCCCAGCGGCAAGACCTTCCTCGGTCACCCCCGAGGGCTCGCCACGCTCTTCCTGAGCGAGATGTGGGAGCGCTTCAGCTACTACGGCATGCGCGCCCTGCTGGTGCTCTACATGACCGCCTCCGTCACGGACGGCGGCCTCGGCATGAAGCTGGCGACCGCCGGCGCCGTGTACAGCGTCTACACGGCCATGGTCTACCTGCTGGCCCTCCCGGGCGGCTGGATCGCCGACCGCTTCCTCGGCGCCCGCAAGACGGTCGCCATCGGCGGCACGATCATCATGCTCGGCCACTTCCTGCTGGCCGTGCCGTTCACCGGCGCGTTCTTCGCCGGTCTGGTCTGCATCGCGGTGGGCTCGGGCCTGCTCAAGGCCAACATCTCCACGATGGTCGGCCACCTCTACGACGGCCCGAACGACCCGCGCCGCGACGGCGGCTTCACGATCTTCTACATGGGCGTCAACCTCGGCGCGTTCTTCGCCCCGCTGGTGGTCGGCACCGTCGGCCAGAAGGTCGACTGGCACCTGGGCTTCGCCCTGGCCGGCATCGGCATGGCGCTCGGCCTGCTCCAGTTCCTGCTGGGCACCCGCCACCTGAGCCCCACCAGCGACATCGTGACCTCGCCCATCGGCGCGGACGAGAAGCGCAAGATCTTCCGCAAGGCCGGCATCTGGCTGGCCGCGGCGGTCGTCTTCTACGGCATCGTCGTCTCCACCGGCCACTTCACCATCGACTGGGCCGTCTGGCCGCTGTCCATCGCCGGCCTGGCGATCCCCTTCTTCGTGTTCGCCAAGGTGAAGCGCGACAAGGACCTCAGCGCCGACGAGCAGTCCAAGATGAGCGGCTACATCTGGTTCTTCGTCGCCGCCGCCGTGTTCTGGATGATCTACGACCAGTCCGGCTCGACGCTGAACGTCTTCGCCAAGGACCACACCGCCTCGACGCTGTTCGGGATCAACTTCCCGTCCAGCTGGTTCCAGTCGCTCAACCCGCTGTACATCATGGCGCTGGCCCCGGTCTTCGCCTGGCTCTGGGTCGCCCTGGCCCGCCGGTCGAAGAACCCCAGCACCACCATGAAGTTCGCCTTCGGTCTGCTGATGATCGGCGCCTCCTTCATGGTCATGATGCTGGCGATGGCCGCCGCCACCGGCGACACCAAGGTCACCCCGCTGTGGCTGGCCATGGTCTACCTGGTCCAGACCGTCGGCGAGCTCGCCCTCTCCCCCGTCGGCCTGTCCGTGACCACCAAGCTGGCGCCCGCCAAGTACGCCAGCCAGATGGTCGGCGTCTGGTTCCTCGCAGTCACCGCCGGTGACTGCGTGGCCGCCATCTTCCAGCTGGTGCTGGGCGACAAGGTGGTCGGCAGCAGCTGGTACTTCGCGGTCCAGGGCGGCATGGCGATCGTCGCCGGCCTCGCGCTGGCGATGTACCGCAAGCGGGTCGTCACGCTCATGGGCGACGTCCACTGACGCTCACGCCCGCCCGCTCCGGGGCCGCCGCGGATTCCTGAGATCCGCGGCGGCCCCGGCCGTTTTTCCCCTCGACAGCGCCGCGCCGGCCGTGCCTATGGTGCCCGGCATGACGACCGACCCGTTACCGCGCCAGCTCGCCCGCACCCGGTGCTTCACCCTGGGCGCCCCCGCCCACCCGGGCATCACCGCCGACGGCGCCGCCGTCCTGTTCCTGCGCAGCCGCGGCGGCACCGACCCGCTCGCCTGCCTCTGGGCGCTCGACACCGCCACCGGCCGGGAACGGCTGGTCGCCGACCCGGCCGCGCTGGGCGCCTCCGGCGGCATCGTCGCGTACAGCACCGACGCCACCGGTCGGCTCGCCGCCTTCGCGCTGGACGGCACGCTGTGGCTGGCCGACACCGCCTCGGGTTCGCTCCGCCCGCTCGCCTCCGCCGAGCAGCCGGTGGATCCCCGCCTCGACCCGACCGGCCGCCGGATCGCCTACGTCAGCGGCGGCGTCCTGCGGGTGGCCGGTGCGGACGGTACGGGCGACCGGGCGCTGGCCGAGCCGGAGGCCGAGGACGTCGGCTACGGCCTCGCCGAGCACGTCGCCTCCGAGGAGATGCACCGCACCCGCGGCCACTGGTGGTCCCCCGACGGCACCGCCCTGCTGGTCGCCCGGGTCGACAACCGGACGGTCACCCGCTGGTTCCTCGCCGACCCCACCGACCCGGGGCAGCCGCCGCGCGTCATCCGCTACCCGCTGGCCGGCACCGCCAACGCCGAGGTCACGCTCTGGCTGCTCGGCCTCGACGGCGGCCGTACGGAGGTCCACTGGGACCGCGCCTCCTTCGAGTACCTGACCGCCGCCGGGTGGGACGACCACGGGCCGTACGCCGCCGTGCAGAGCCGCGACCAGCGCACCGTCCGTACGTTGGCGATCGGGGCGGACGGGGACACCCGGGTGCTCGCCGAGCGGACCGACCCGCGGTGGGTCGAACTGCTCCCGGGACTGCCGGTGCGGACGGCGGGCGGGGCGCTGGTCGACACCGCCGACCTCGGCGACACCCGGCACCTGACCGTGGACGGCGAACCGGTCACCCCGGAGGCGATGCAGTTGCGGGCCGTCGTCGGGGTGGAGGGCGAGCGGGTGCTGTTCACCGCCTCCGACGAACCCACCGAGACCCACCTGTGGACGTACGAACCGGGCTCCGGCGTACAAAGGCTGAGCAGCGGGCCCGGCGTACACGGCGGCGTCGAGCGCGGCGGCACGCTGGTCCTCACCACCGACGGCCGCGCCACCGTTCTGCGGGAGGGCCGCCCGCCGCTGCCGCTCACCTCGTACACCGAAGCGCCCGTCGTCACCGCCCGCCCCGAGCTGCTCCGCCTCGGCCCGCGCGAACTGCGCGCCAACCTCTTCCTGCCCACCGGCCACCATCCCGACGGCACCCCGCTGCCCGTCCTGCTCGACCCGTACGGCGGGCCCGCGATGCAGAAGGCCACCACCGGCGGCGCCTGGCACGAGCAGGTGTCCCAGTGGTTCGCCGACCAGGGCTTCGCGGTGCTGGTGGTGGACGGCCGCGGCACTCCGGGGCGCGGGCCGCACTGGGAGAAGACGGTCTACGGCGACAAGGCCGGGCCCGCCCTGGAGGACCAGATCGAGGGCCTGTGGGAGACGGCCCGGCTGCGGCCGGGAGTGCTCGACCTCGACCGGGTCGGCATCCGCGGCTGGTCCTACGGCGGCTACCTCGCCGCGCTCGCCGTGTTGCGGCGCCCGGACGTCTTCCACGCCGCGTCGGCCGGAGCGGCCCCCACCGACTGGCGGCTCTACGACACCCACTGGCAGGAGCGCTTCCTCGGCCACCCCGACGAGCACCCCGAGCACTACGACAGCGGCTCACTGATCGCCGAGGCGCCGAAGCTGAGCCGCCCGCTGCTCCTGATCCAGGGCCTCGTGGACGACAACGTGCACCCCGCCCACGCCCTGCGGCTGTCCAGTGCCCTGCTCGCCGCCGGCCGCCCGCACGAGGTCCTGCCGTTGCGTGGCACCGGCCACCGGCCGACCGACGAGGCCGTGGTGGAGCACCTGCTCCGGCACGAACTGGATTTCTTGCGGCGGTCGTTGGGCGTGGGCTGAGCGGCGCCCGTACGACCCGACGCCGCAGCCTGGTCCCCGCCGCATAGAGACCGCCTGACCGCGCAGGAAAGCCGATCTGCCCGTGGACCGGGCCTTGGGGAGCGGATCCGACCCCGCCTGGCATCGCTACCGTTGCCCGATGACGGATCTGCGCCGGGTACCGGTGGACGAGGTGCTGGGACGTGTCGAGACGGCCTTGGGGACGCGGCTCGACAGGGCTGCGGTGGTCCGCAAACGCCGATCCGTGGGAGCAGGCACGGCGCGTGGCACGTGGGTACGCATCGAGCGGCGGGGGCTCGACCGGATCGGCGCCCAGGGCGGGGACGGCACCCCCTCCGCCGAGGCCCTGCACGGTATCGCGAAGCCCGCGTGGCTGGCCGGCCTCGCCTGGCGGGACGAGGCCGAGCCGGTGATGTGGCGGGCCGACGAGACCGAACTGCTGCCATCCACCCCAGCGGGGTCCGCAGTCGTGGCCGAGGAGCCCCGGCTGCCGCCCGGATGGTGGTCGGAGTTGAACGCCTCTCTCGATGCGCTCGCCGGCCAGCGGACGAATCGGATCGCCACGCCGGACACGGAGACCATCACCCAGGAGCTGGTGGCTCAGACGATCCGTCAGGTGTTCCCGGACGTCGATGCCACGGTGAGCGGGTGGTGTCCGGCGCACGCGGACCTGAACTGGGCGAACGTGACAGCGCCCGAGTTCTGCCTCTTCGACTGGGAGGACTGGGGCATGGCCCCACGTGGTCTGGACGCTGCCACCCTGTGGGCGGCGTCGCTTGCCGTACCGGCGCTGGCCGATCGCGTTCGCGTCGAGCGGAGCGGCGACTTCGCGAGCCGGGACGGCAAGCTGATGACCTTGTTCGTCGCGGCGAAGATCCTCGGGCCGTACGCGCATCCCGAGGACCCGCGCCTTGAGGGCGCCCGCGTGTTGGCGGAGCAGGTGGCGAAGGAGCTTCAGGCGGACTGACTCAGAGCGGGCAACCGCGCGACCCTCGCCCTGGGTGGGCGAGGGCCTTCGCGTGTTTCAGCGCTGCTCGTCGCGCTCCTCGGGGCGGGGCATCTTGAGGGTCGCGAGGACGCCGAGGGCTACGGTGGCGATCGCGAGGGCGAGGAGGGCGAGGAGGACCGCGACGATGAAGAGCTTCACTGGCGCCACCCCTCGTCGTCATCGTCCAGGTCGCGGAGCAGGTGGAGGAGGTTGAGCAGAGTGCTGACCGGCGCATTCCCGAAGTCGATCAGGATGCGGCCGTCGAGGGTCGTTTCGCCGGGCGAGGCGGATCCCCAGAGGAGCCCGTGCGGCAGGCCGCGCCTGTGCAACTCGCCCAGGAGGTCCATGATGTGGGGCTTGGTGTAGTCGCGCATCCGGGAGTCCTCCGGAACGACGGGGTCGCGGGTCACGCGAGGGAGTCCAGCTCCAGCTCGTACCAGATGGTTTTGCCACGCTTCTGCGGGTCGACGCCCCAGCGGCGGGTGAGCCCGGCGACGAGCTGGAGGCCCCGGCCGGACTCGGCGAAATCGGCGGGGGTTCGCTGCCGGGGGAGGGCGTCGCTCTCGTCGGAGACGGTGACCCGGAGGGTGCGGCCGAGGACGGAGAACCAGACGACGGGCGCGGGGGTGTCGCCGTGCCGCCAGGCGTTGACGATGAGCTCGCAGAGGGCGAGTTCGGCGTTGAAGATGGCGTCGGCGTCCCAGCCGCTGCGGGTCATGGCGTCCCGCAGGGCCTGCCGGGAGAGGGTGAGCGAGGGGGTGTTACGGGTGCACACGGGAACCTCCGTGAGGCTGTGGTGTGGGGAGAGGTGGTGACGGTCGTCGCCGTGAGCCAGGCCGGGGCGGCGGCTGCTCTTCGGCGTGCGGGCAGCAGGCGCCTACTGCCGTGCATGCAGGCATTACTGACGATCCGTCGGATCAAGCCAGAAACGACAGTAGCGCATCCGCTCTTTAATTAAAGCCAAACGGGAGAAGGTTCCTCCTCACGAGGGAAGAAGTCCGGATGGATCCACAGGCGCCCGGCGCGGCACACTGGCCTCTGCACCGGCAGAGAGGACGCCATGCCCCTTCGAGTCCCCACCCTCCGTCAGCGACGACTCGGCGCCGAACTGCGAAGGATGAGAGAGCAAGTCGGCTTCGGCGGCAGCCACCTCGCCCGTCTACTCGGCGTGACTCCCGCCCTGGTGAGTCAGATGGAGATCGGGAAATCAGCCGTCACCGTGGCGCGTCTGCACGAGATCGCAGAGGCCTGCATGTGCGCCAATGCGCCCTTGGTCGAAGCGCTTGCCGACATGGCCAGGGAGCGAGACTCGGCCTGGTGGGACGAGTATCGAGCGGCACTCGCGGCCGCCCCGATCGATGTGGCAGAAATCGAAGGTCACGCGAAGAGACTCAAGAGCTTCACCATTGGCATCATCCCGGGACTACTTCAGACGAACTCGTATGCGACTGCGGTGTTCGCGAGCGGTTTCACCCCTCTCCCGGATCGCGAGATCGGCCGCCGAGTGAACTTCCGCCTACGGAGACAACAGATCATCCGGTCCGGCGAAACGCCTTACATGGCGCTCATCCACGAGGCGGCGTTGCGCATCCAGTACGGCGGGCCTGTGGTGCTCAGAGACCAGCTCGATGCACTCGTCAGCGACTCCCATCTTCCCGGCGTCTCACTGCGAGTCGTGCCCTTTGCTACGGCCGACTTCCCCGGCCCCAGTGAGAATCTGATCTATGCGGAGGGACCAGTGCCCGAGCTGGACACGGTCCAGGCTGACTCGTCGCACGGGTCCCACATCTTCGACTCGCCCGCCCAACTGGCGGGCTACCGCGCAATCTTTGAGCGCATCGAAGCTGTCGCGCTCCCGGAACGCGAGTCGCGAGATCTTATTCGCTCGATCACGAAGGAAATGAACGGCAAGTATGAATAGCACCGAGTGGCAGAAGTCCAGCTTCAGTGAAGCGGCCAACAACTGCGTCGAGATACGTGCGCTTGACGGGCTGGTCGAACTCCGGGAGTCCGATGAGGGCGACGTCATCGTCCGCACCACCCGCCTCAAGCTCGCCGACTTCCTCCGGGGCGCCAAGGCCGGCGAGTTCGACCACCTCACCACCGTCCCCTGAACGAATCGTTCCGGCGGCCTCTTGCTCCCCGCAAGAGGCCGCCGGCAGGGAGAATGCGGCCAAGTCGGCAGAGCTGGGTTCCACCTGCGGCCAGAGGATGCACTCTTGACCGTTGCCGCCGGACGCCGCTGATCGATTTCGCCACCAGCGTCCACCCCGCAGGGGCCGTCATCCCTATGCGACGCCTGTGCGCGCCGCAAGCTCCCGCACGCCGGGCACCGTGACCGGCGCGTACAGCAGGTCCGCTGTGAGCGCCCGCAGAGCAGGCCGGCGCACCTCCTCCGGGGCGACCTGCTCGGTGAACCGCAGCAACGTGAACGTCTTGCGGTGGGCGCCGAGGCGGTGCCACATGCGCGCACAGTCCGTGCCGTACCGAGCCCGGCGCTCAGCGGTCGGCAGCTGGCCTGGCGCGATCCGCGCCGCATACGGCACGCCCTCGTCGGGGTGCCCAGCGCCGTGTGTACACCGATCCAGTACAGGTCCGCCCGGGCGCTGGTGGCGTCGACCGTGAACAGCGGGGAGCCATCCTGAGGGAGACGTCATGAGCAGCGTCCTGCTCGACAAGCCCGTCACCGAGACTGAACCCGCCACCGCCCCGACGCCCAGTACCCTGCTGGAGCGGGCCGACGAGCCGAGTGCCCGCGCCTGCCCGGTCTGCGGATCGAGCGCCACCTACCAGACCATGGACGGCCGATGGGGCTGCACCGCGTGCGGCTCCACCTGGGCCTGACCCCGGGGAGGATCCGATGGCGGACTGCACGCAGTGCTCTGCTCCCGCAGTGATCGAGGATCTCGACGTACACCCGCCACAGCCCTGGTGCCTCGGATGCGCGACCACCCTCGTACGAGCCGGCGATCCGGTCATCAACTACCGCTCGCTCAACGGTGAGTGCGACTACGAGCGTGTCTTGGCCGGTGGCAGCACCCAGGTCCTGCGCTTCGGCTGACAGGTCGAGTACAAGGACGACGGCACCGTGCTGCGCACCGCCCAGCTCATCGCAGCGGACGGTTGGGACGTGGACCTGCCGCTGTGGGCGGATGCCGCCAAGTGCAGCCCCTGCCACCCCGGCAACGACTCGCACTGACGGGATAGTTGCGGTGGCCCCAGGCTCAGTCCGGGGCCACCGCGACCCGGAAGGGTGGAGTTCACCCGAACCCCTGCGCCAGCGCACACCGGGCGCGAGGATGACCCGGGTGACGACCACCCCCTCTCGTACCCAAGCTGTCGCGCCGGACCTCTGGCACCACTACGGCCGCGCCCGCGCCGACACGGAGCGGACCGTCCCCGGCGCCTTCCACTGGGTCTGGGCCCAGGACGGCGGGCCAGGAGTCGAGGTGCTGGGGGACTTCACCGGCCTCGTCGTGGCCGACCTCGGCGCGGGCGCCGCCCGTCATGCCGCCCACCTCGTCACCCACTACGCTCCTGCTCGGGTCGATGCCGTCGATGCCTCCCCCGCGCAGCACGCGATGGCCTGCGACCTCTACGGCCACCTCGCACCGCACCTGCGCACGGTACGCGCCGACGCGACCGCGCATCTGGAGGAGCATCCAGACGAGTACGACGTGCTCTACTCCGTGTTCGGCAGCCTCGACTTCGCCGACCCCCGCCGACTGCTTCCGGCCGCTGCCCGCGCCCTTCGACCCGGCGGACTGCTGGCCGCCTCCACTCTGGGCCACTACCTCGGTGGTGCCCCCGCTGAACCGGACGTCCAGCACGCCGACGTTCCGGCCCGTACCCCGGACGGCGCCCCGGCAACCATGCGCCGCTGGGTTCTCCAGGAGACCGTCTGGACGAAGCTGTTGGACGAGGCGGGGTTCACGAAGATCAGTGTCGACCGGCTCTCTCCCACCGTACCGAGTGCACGCGCTGCAGACACCCTGCTTGTCCGCGCCTACCGTCAGCCCTGACGACCTTGGGATAAATCGGCATCGCGGCATGCTGGCCGTTCCGGCTGCCGGATCACTTCACGTCGCCCCGTCGAGCCGCGGCTCGACGGGGCGACGTGAAGTGATCCGGACTCAGACCTCCCGGACGCCCGCGCGCCAGACCGCCGCCGTCAGTGGCACGCCCGGGCGGTAGGCCAGGTGGACGTGCGAGGGCGCGTCCAGCAGCAGCAGGTCCGCCCGGGAGCCGACCGCGACCGTCCCGACGTCGCCGCGACGCAGCGCGTGCGCACCGCCCGCTGTCGCCGCCCACACCGCCTCGTCCGGGGTCATGCCCATCTCCCGGACCGCGACCGCGATGCAGAACGCCATCGAACTGGTGAAGCTGGAGCCCGGGTTGCAGTCGGTGGAGAGTGCCACCACGGCCCCCGCGTCGAGCAGCCGCCGCCCGCTCGGGTACTCGGCCCGGGTGGAGAACTCCGCACCCGGCAGCAGCGTCGCGACCGTCGCCGACCCCGCCAGCGCCGCCACGTCCTCGTCCGTCAGGTGGGTGCAGTGGTCCGCCGAAGCGGCCCCCAGCTCCACCGCGAGCTGCACGCCGGGCCCGTACGTGAGCTGGTTGGCGTGCACCCGGGGGGTGAGGCCGCGGGCGATGCCCGCCGTCAGGACCGCCCGCGCCTGGTCGCCGTCGAAGGCGCCCTGCTCGCAGAACACGTCCACCCAGCGGGCGTGCGGGGCGCAGGCGTCCAGCATCTCGCCGGTGACCAGGTCGACGTACCCGGCCGGGTCCTCGGCGTACTCGGGGGCCACCACGTGCGCACCCAGGTACGTCGTCTCCGGCGTGTGCTGGGCCGCGATCCGCAGCGCCCGCGCCTCGTCCTCGACCGTCAGCCCGTAGCCGGACTTGCACTCGATCGTGGTGGTGCCCTGCCGCAGCGCCTCCCGGACGAACCCGGCCAGGTTGGCCTCCAGTTCGGCGTCACTCGCCGCCCGGGTGGCCGCCACCGTGGTGCGGATGCCGCCCGCCGAATACGCCTGCCCGGACATCCGGGCGTTGAACTCGGCCGTACGGTCGCCCGCGAACACCAGGTGGGCGTGCGAGTCGACGAAGCCGGGCAGCAGCGCCCGCCCCTCGGCGTCGAAGCGCTCGTCCGCGGCCGGGGCCTGCGCCGCCGGGCCGACCCAGGCGACGGTGCCGCCGTCCAGCACCACGGCCGCGTCGGTGAGCAGGCCGAGCGGCCCGGTGCCGTGCCCGGGGTCGTTGGTGACCAGGCTGCCGATGCCCGTGATCAAGGTGGTCCTGCTGCTCAAGACGAAGCCTTCCGGGGGAAGTTGGAGAACGACTCAGTGGTCCAGGGCGCCGATCGAGTCCCGCAGCGCGCCCGGCACGTCCGCGACGAGCTGGTGCACGCCGTCCCGGACGATCTGCCGGCCGCCGACCACGACGTGCCGCACGTCGGCCGCCGAGGCCGCGAAGACGGCGGTCTCGGCGCCGAGCCGGGGCGGCGGGCCCGCGGTGCGCACCGAGTCCAGGGCGATCACCGTGAAGTCGGCGAGCGCGCCGGCCTCGACCCGCCCGGCCTCCGGCCAGCCGAGCGAGGCGTGCCCGTCCTCGGTGCCGGCCCGCAGCAGGAGGTTGGCCGTCCAGTGCCCGCGGGTGCGGGTGCGCAGCCGCTCGTTCAGCTCCAGGGCGCGGGCCTCCTCGAACGGGTCGATGACGGCGTGGCTGTCGCTGCCCAGGGTGACCGGGCAGCCCGCCGAGGCGAGCCGGCGGGCCGGGCCGATGCCGTCCGCGAGGTCCCGCTCGGTGGTGGGGCACATGCAGATGGTGGTGGAGGTGTCGGTGAGGAGCCGGACGTCCTCGTCGGTGAGGTGGGTGGCGTGCACGGCCGAGGTGCGCGGGCCGAGCACGCCGTGGTCGGCGAGCAGCCGGGTCGGGGTGACGCCGTGCGCGGCGAGGCAGGCGTCGTTCTCGGCGGTCTGCTCGGACAGGTGGACGTGCAGCGGCGCCTCGCGCACCGCCGCCCACTGCGCGACGGTGCCCAGTTGCTCGGCCGGGACGGCCCGCACCGAGTGGACGGCGGCGCCGATCCGGGCGTGCTCGCGGGGCTTGAGCGCGTCCGCCCGCACCGCCCAGGCCTCGGCGTCGCCGTCGCTGAACCGCTGCTGCGGCCTGGTCGGCTCGGCGCCGAAGCCGGCGGACAGGTAGCAGGTGTCGAGCAGGGTGATCCGGATGCCGGCCCGGGCGGCGGCCTCGATCAGCGCCTCGCCCATCGCGTTGGGGTCGTCGTAGCGGGCGCCGCCGGGGGCGTGGTGCAGGTAGTGGAACTCGCCGACGGCGGTGACCCCGGCCAGCGCCATCTCGGCGTAGACGGCGGTGGCGAGCGCCAGGTAGCGGTCCGGGTCGAGCGCCCCGGCGAACCGGTACATGGTGTCGCGCCAGGTCCAGAAGGTGCCGGAGCCGACCTGGACGTGGCCGCGCAGCGCCCGGTGGAAGGCGTGCGAGTGGGCGTTCGCCTGGCCGGGCAGCAGCAGCCCGTCGAGGCGGACGGCCCCGGGCGGGCAGGGCCCGCTGTCCGGGGTCACCGCGGTGATCCGGCCGCCGGGGCCGACGGTGATCAGCACGTCCGGCTCGACCACCGGCCCGTTGTCGTACGGCAGCCAGGCGTGCTGCGCCCAGTACGCCACCGGCTCGGTCCCCGAGGTCAATGGGCTCAGCGACACGCCAGGTCCTCCAGTACGTCGGCGAGGGCGGCGACCCCGGCCAGGCAGTCGGCCTCCTCGGCGTGCTCGGCCGGGGAGTGCGACACCCCGCTGGGGTTGCGCACGAACAGCATGGCGGTCGGGACGGCCGACGCCAGGATCCCGGCGTCGTGTCCGGCGCCGGTGGGCAGCACCGGGGCGTCCAGCAGCTTGGCGAGCCGGTCGCGCAGCGGGCCGTCGAAGTCCACCACCGGGGTGTAGGACTCGCGGGTCAGCTCGACCCGGACGCCGTCGCGCCCGCCGCGCTCGGCGGCGGCCTGCTCGATCTCCTCGACCAGCGCGGTGAGCGTCGCCTCGTCGGCGGCCCGGGAGTCCAGCCAGCCGCATACCAGCGAGGCGATCGCGTTGGTGCCGTTGGGCTCGACCGCGACCTTGCCGAAGGTGGCCAGCGCGCCCGCCTGCCGGGCCTTCTTGCGGGCCGCGAGCACGGTGTTGGCGTACGTCAGCATCGGGTCGCGGCGGTCCTCGATCCGGGTGGTGCCGGCGTGGTTGGCCTCGCCGTGGAAGTCGAACCGCCAGCGGCCGTGCGGCCAGATCGCGCTGGCCACGCCGACCGGCCGGTCCTCGGCGAGGAGGCGGCCCTGCTCGACGTGGAGTTCGACGAAGGCGCCGATCCGGGCCAGCCGGTCGTCGTCCGCGCCGATCGCGTCCGGGTCGTAGCCGGCCCGCTCCATCGCGTCGGGCAGCCGGACGCCGTCGGCGTCGCGCAGCTCGTACGCGGCCTCGCGGGAGAGCACGCCGGCGGACAGGCGGGAGCCGATGCAGGCCACGCCGAACCGGGCGCCCTCCTCGTCGCCGAAGTTGGTGATCGCCAACGGACGGGTGAACTCGGCCCCGCGTGCGCGGAGTTCGTCCAGGGCCGCGAAGGAGGAGACCACGCCGAGCGGGCCGTCGAAGGCGCCGCCGTCCGGGACGGAGTCCAGGTGCGAGCCGGTGACGACCGCCCCGCCCGCGTTCGGATCGCCCAGCCAGGCCCACTGGTTGCCGTTGCGGTCCAGCTCGTAGGCGAGACCGCGGTCACGGGCCTGCTGCTCGAACCAGGCCCGGCACTCGGCGTCGGCGGAGTTCCAGGCGAAGCGGCGGTAGCCGCCGGAGGCGGCGGAGCGGCCCACGGGGAGCAGCTCCGCCCACATCTCTTCGAACGAGGACGTCACAGCTCACCCATCGGGACGCGGACCCCGCGCTCGGCGGCGACCTCGGTGGCCCGGTCGTAGCCGGCGTCCACGTGCCGGATCACGCCCATGCCCGGGTCGTTGGTGAGCACCCGGCGGATCTTCTCGCCGGCCAGCGCGGTGCCGTCGGCGACGGTGACCTGGCCGGCGTGGATCGAGCGGCCGATGCCGACGCCGCCGCCGTGGTGGATGGAGACCCAGGACGCGCCGGAGGCCACGTTGACCATGGCGTTGAGCAGCGGCCAGTCGGCGATCGCGTCCGAGCCGTCCAGCATCGCCTCGGTCTCCCGGTACGGGGAGGCGACCGAGCCGCAGTCGAGGTGGTCGCGGCCGATCACGATCGGCGCGGACAGCTCGCCGGAGGCGACCATGTCGTTGAAGCGCTCGCCGGCCTTGTCGCGCTCGCCGTAGCCGAGCCAGCAGATCCGCGCGGGCAGGCCCTGGAAGTGCACCTTCTCCTGGGCCATCTTGATCCAGCGGTGCAGCGACTCGTTCTCCGGGAAGAGGTCGAGGACGGCCTTGTCGGTCTTGTGGATGTCCTGCGGGTCGCCGGACAGCGCCGCCCAGCGGAACGGGCCCTTGCCCTCGCAGAACAGCGGCCGGATGTACGCGGGGACGAATCCGGGGAAGGCGAACGCGCGGTCGTAACCGGCCAGTTGGGCCTCACCGCGGATCGAGTTGCCGTAGTCGAAGACCTCGGCGCCCGCGTCCTGGAAGCCGACCATCGCCTCGACGTGCCGGGCCATCGACTCGCGGGCCCGCTGGGTGAACTCGGCGGGCTTGGCCGCCGCGTAGTCCGCCATGTCGTCGAAGGCGACGCCCACCGGCAGGTAGGCGAGCGGGTCGTGGGCGCTGGTCTGGTCGGTGACGATGTCGATGGGCGCGTCCATCGCGAGCAGCTGCGGGACCAGCTCGGCGGCGTTGCCCAGCACGCCGATGGACAGCGGCTGCCGCTTGTCGCGGGCGGCGGTGGCCAGCTCCAGCGCGTGCCCGAGGTCCTTGGCCTCGACGTCCAGGTAGCGGTGCTCGATCCGGCGGGCGATCCGGGACGGGTCGCAGTCGATGCAGATCGCCACGCCACCGTTCATGGTGACGGCCAGCGGCTGGGCGCCGCCCATCCCGCCGAGGCCGGCGGTGAGGGTGATGGTGCCTTCCAGCGTCCCGTTGAACCGCTTGTTGGCGACGGCCGAGAAGGTCTCGTAGGTGCCTTGCAGGATGCCCTGGGTGCCGATGTAGATCCACGAGCCGGCGGTCATCTGCCCGTACATGGTGAGCCCGAGGCTCTCCAGCCGGCGGAACTCCTCCCAGTTGGCCCAGTCGCCGACCAGGTTGGAGTTGGCGATCAGCACCCGCGGCGCCCACTCGTGGGTCTGCATGACGCCGACCGGCCGCCCGGACTGGACCAGCATGGTCTCGTCCTGCTTCAGCCCCTCCAGCGTCCTCACCATGGCGTCGAACGAGCGCCAGTCCCGCGCCGCCTTGCCCGTCCCGCCGTACACGACCAGCTTCGACGGGTGCTCGGCGACCTCCGGGTCGAGGTTGTTCATCAGCATCCGCAGGGCCGCCTCCTGCTGCCACCCCTGCGCCGTCAGCCCCGTCCCCCGCGCCGCCCTGACCTCACGCGGCCCGCTCGCCTGCTGCACCATGTCCTGGCCTCCCTGCGGATGGATTCATTCAGATTCAGCTCGGCTGAATATATCCAAACAATCACCTCCCGACCAGACCCCGAACCCATCCGATCAGCGCCCGCGCCGGTACGCCCGCCAGCCGTACCCTGAGGCCGGAAACACCAGCCACTCGGGTCAGCAGAGGACGCCATGGCGACCATCCCCCTACTCCCCGGCAAGCTCCGCCACGCAGCAGAAGCGATCGAGCAGAGCACCGGACTGCGGGTCGAGATCATCGGAGGCACCCTGCTGCTGCCTCCGCCCCGCCGGGGCAAGCACGCCGGCACCGTGCGGCAGCTGCGCGAACGGATCGGATCACGACTGCCCGGCCTCGGGGCCTACGAGGCGGCATCCATCGCCTTTCCAGGCGACGAGGACGACCACGCGACGCCCGACCTGGTCGTCCTACCCGCGCGGTGGGAGAACCAGCATTCCTCGCGGTCGACCCCCGCAAGGGTGTCTGGACGCTTCGCACCCACCCCCGCGACGGCGAGTACCAGGGCGTGCTGCACGGCAGGTACGGCGAGCCCGTCCCGCTGCCCGCACCGCTGCCCGCCGAACTGGACACCTCCGCACTGCCGCCGTACGCACCCCGCGCCTGAGTCAGGCCGCGGCGTCACCGTCCCAGTCGATGCCGATCTCGGCGAGCCAGCGGCGGTCGGCGGCGTCGGGGGCGGGCGGGGTCGGCGGGCGGGGGATGTTCTGGACCGGGCCTAGGCCGTACTTCTCGGCGGCCGCGGCGGCGGCGCGGGCGTCGGGTTCGATGACGCCGACGTGCACGGCGGACTCGTCTCCCGGGTCGAGGACGGTCAGTTCGGGATCGGGCAGGCGCCGCAGGGTGACGCGGCGTCCGCAGGTGGGGCAGGACCATTCGTCGACACCCGAGGCCAGGCGGGCGACGAACTTCATCTCGTGGATCACGCGCATGGGCGGCACCCCCTGCTGTAGGGGATGCCCGGGTTCGTGACGGCTACTCCCCGCCGTGTCTACTCCAAAAACAGGCCACGTGCCGCGGCGGACTGCTCGATGGCCTCCAACCTGGCCTCCGCGCCCGGGAGTTCGTCACACATACGCTGCAACAGCACCCGGCCGAGCATCATCGGCGCGCACGCGGTGTCGAAGACCAGCCCGGTGCCGACGGCGGCCGGCAGCATCAGGTCGGAGAGCTTGGCGACCGGCGCGAAGGCGCTGTCGGCGACGGTCAGCACCGTCAGCCCGCACTCGCGGGCCACCACCAGCGCGTCCATCAGCTCCCGCGGGTAGCGCGGCAGCGCGAAGCAGAGCAGCGCGGTGGCCCCGGCCGCGGCGGCCTGTTCCAGCCGGTCGGCGAGCATGCTGCCGCCCTCGTCGAGGAGGCGGATGTCCGGGTGCACCTTGGCGGCGAAGTAGGCGAAGCCGCGCGCCTGCGCGGAGGCGGCCCGCAGGCCGAGCACCGGCAGCGGGCGGGAGGCGGCGAGCAGCCGGGCGGCGCGGGTGATCGGCTCGGGGTCGGCGAGGAGTTCGGCGAGGTGGCGCAGGTGGGC
The DNA here is from genome assembly GCF_044744605.1 of Kitasatospora sp. NPDC087271. Lineage (NCBI taxonomy): Bacteria > Bacillati > Actinomycetota > Actinomycetes > Kitasatosporales > Streptomycetaceae > Kitasatospora > Kitasatospora sp. NPDC087271. The sequence goes on along the minus strand of NZ_JBIUYQ010000008.1, from coordinate 311,725 downwards.
GATCTCGGCGAGCACGGCCTGCTGGTGCTCGTTGCGCACCGCGTCGTCGGGGGTCTCCGGCGCGGCGGTCTCGCCCGCGCCGAGTTCGCGCAGCTGCTTGCGCAGCGCCGGGTAGCCGTCGTAGCCGAGGGCGACCGCGAAGCGGGTGACGGACGGTTGGCTGACGCCGGCGAGTTCGGCGACCTCGACGCTGGAGAGGAACGGCGCCTCGGTGGCGTGCCGGACCAGCGAGTGCGCGATCCGCCGCTGGGTCGGGGTCAGTCGGTGGCCTTCGAACAGCTGGAGCAGCCGGGCGGAGGGGCCGACCGTGCCGGCCTCGTCGGTGGCGGTCATCAGCGGTACCTCCGGATGCGAGCGATTCGGACGACGACTGTGCAGCAGTGCGTCGCGCCTGGCAAAGACGTCTCGTACGGCGGGACGCCGGGTGAGACGGCCCGAGCGGGTGGGAGCTCGGGGTAACCCTGAATTCTCCCTGAACCCGCCCGGATTCCCCCACCGACGGATGGACCGCGCCCCGGCGCGGGCCCAGGCTGGTCCCATGGACACTCGCCAGGACGACCTGCGGCGCGACCTCGACGCCGCCCTGCACGCTCGCAAGGAACTCGGCAAGGAGTACGAGCCGGAGCTGGTCGACTCGTTCCTGAGCCGCCTGGACGCCCGGTTGGACGCCCGGGTCGAGCGCCGGGTGGCCGAGCGGATGGACGACTACGAGCCCGCGCACCGGCGCCGACCCCACCGCCCGGGGCCGGGGCTCGGCCTCCCCGGCAACCGGCTTGCGGTGATCTCGCTGGTCCTCGGCATCCCGCTGACCGCGATCGCGGCCAGCCTGCAGAGCGGCGGCTTCATCGGCCTGATCGTCAGTTGGGCGGGCATCGTCGGGGTCAACTTCGCCGCCGCGTTCGGCAACCGCCGGGACCGGGACGAGCCGCGGGCCCGGTCCCGGGACGACTGGGACTGAGCCCCGCCGCCCGCACCGGACCCGACGGCCCGTCACGCCGAACGCACCGAACGCACCGAACGCACCGAACGCACCGAACGCACCGAACGCACCGAACGCACCAGGTCACGCCAGGTCACACCAGCTCAGGCCAGCGGCCCGGTGACCCGCTCCACCGCCCGCACCAGCTCCCCGGAGGCGACCAGCGCGGCCGCCGCCTCCAGGTCCGGCGAGAGGAAGCGGTCGCGGCCGGCGCCGCCGACCCCCGCCTCCCGGGCGGCGGCCATGGCGGCCGTGGTGGCCGGGGCCGTGCGGCCCGCGCCGTCGGCCTGCTGGCGGATCTCCAGGGCGCGGGCGGCGGCGGTGAGTTCGACGGCGAGGATCCGGCCGAGGTTGTCGACGGCCTGGCGCAGCTTGCGGGCGGCGGACCAGCCCATCGACACGTGGTCCTCCTGCATCGCGGAGGACGGGATCGAGTCGACCGAGGCCGGGACGGCGAGCCGCTTGTTCTCGCTGACCAGCGCCGCCTGGGTGTACTGGGCGATCATCAGGCCGGAGTCCACGCCGGGGTCGTCGGCCAGGAAGGCCGGCAGGCCGTGCGAGCGGGCCTTGTCGAGCAGTCGGTCGGTGCGGCGCTCGGAGATCGAGCCCAGGTCGGCGGCGGCGATGGCGAGGAAGTCCAGCACGTACGCGACCGGGGCGCCGTGGAAGTTGCCGTTGGACTCCACCCGGCCGTCCGGCAGCACCACCGGGTTGTCGACCGAGGCGGCCAGCTCGCGGGAGGCGACCAGCTGGGCGTGGGCGAGGGTGTCCCGGCCGGCGCCGGCCACCTGCGGGGCGCAGCGGATCGAGTAGGCGTCCTGGACCCGCGGCGCGTCGTCCTGGTGGTGGCCGGTGAGGCCGGAGTCCTTGAGGACGGCCAGCATGTTGGCGGCGCTCAGCGCCTGGCCCGGGTGGGGGCGGATCGGGGCGTGCAGTTCGGGGGCGAGCACCTTGTCGGTGCCGAGCAGCGCCTCCAGGGTCATCGCGGCGGTGATGTCGGCGGTGGTGTACAGCCGCTGCAGGTCGGCGATGGCCATCACCAGCATGCCGAGCATGCCGTCGGTGCCGTTGATGAGGGCCAGGCCCTCCTTCTCCAGCAGCTCGACGGGCTCGATGCCGGCGGCGGCGAGCAGTTCGGCGGCGGGCTTCTCCACGCCGTCCGGGCCGGTGGCCACGCCCTCGCCCATCAGGACCAGCGCGCAGTGCGACAGCGGCGCGAGGTCGCCGGAGCAGCCGAGCGAGCCGAACTCCCGGACCACCGGGGTGATGCCCGCGTTGAGCAGGGCGGCCATGGTCTGCGCGACCAGCGGGCGCACCCCGGTCCGGCCGGAGGCCAGCGTCTTCATCCGCAGGAAGACGAGTGCCCGGACGACCTCGCGCTCGACGGCCGGTCCCATCCCGGCCGCGTGCGAGCGCACCAGCGACCGCTGGAGCTGCGCCCGCAGTTCGGGGCTGATGTGCCGGACGGCGAGCGCGCCGAATCCGGTCGACACGCCGTAGACGGGGCGCGGTTCGGCCGCGAGGGCGTCGATCCGTGCCCGCGCCGTCGCCATCTCGGCGAGCGCGTCGGGGCCTATCTCGACCCGGGCGTTCCCCCGGGCGACGGCCAGCACGTCCTCGGCGCTGACGTCGGCCTTGCCGACCTGGACCAGCGGAGCGTCGGGGGCCACAGCACTGTGCATATCCATATACACCATCACATCAGGTGAATGAAGATATGACAACAGGTGGTCGCCATCCGGAACGGCCACGATCGCACGCCCCGTACCGGCCGGCAGGACTTTCCCCCGGGCCGCCCCGTGCCGCACGCTGGTGCCCACGGACACGCACGGAGGTGGCAGGGCGATGACGCGGGCGACGGCACGGCGCCGGGTGGTGCGGCTGCGGGGGGACGAGCGCGGGGTGCGACCGGACTCGCTGGCGGCGGAGGAACCGCTGGAGATCCGGCTCGGCGGCGAGCCGCTGACCGTCACCATGCGCACCCCCGGGCAGGACTTCGACCTGGTGGCCGGGTTCCTGGTCGGCGAGGGGCTGGTGCACACCTCCGAGGAGCTCGCCGCCCTGCGGTACTGCGCCGGGACGGACGAAGCCGGCGCCAACACCTACAACGTCGTCGACGCCACCCTGCGCGGCGCCGCCCGCGCGCTGCCGCTGTCCGCACACCGCAACCTGCTCACCACCAGCGCCTGCGGCCTGTGCGGCCGGGACACCGTGGACGCCGTCCGCACCCACGTCCGCCACCCGGTGGGCGAGGACCCGCTCACCGTCCCGCCGTCCCTGCTGTACGGCCTGCCGGACCGGCTGCGGGCCGCCCAGCGCACCTTCGAGTCCACCGGCGGCCTGCACGCGGCCGGCCTGTTCGACGCCGCCACCGGCGAACTGCTCTGCGCCCGCGAGGACGTCGGGCGGCACAACGCGGTGGACAAGGTGGTCGGCTGGGCGCTGCGCGAGGGCAGGCTGCCGCTGACCGGGCACGTCCTGCTGGTGAGCGGCCGGGCCTCGTTCGAGCTGACCCAGAAGGCCGCGCTGGCGGGCGTCCCGCTGCTGGCGGCCGTCTCGGCGCCGTCCTCGCTCGCGGTGGACCTCGCCGAGGAACTGGGCCTGACCCTGGTCGGCTTCCTGCGCGGGGAGGGCGCGAACGTCTACACCCGGCCGGACCGGATCACCGCGCCCTCCCCCGCCACGTCCTCCCCCGCCGCGCCGGTCACCCCCTGAGCTCGGCCTCGATCAGGTCCGCCGCACGGGCGGTGCCGCCCTCGGCCCGGCCGGCGGCGGCCAGCGCCTTCAGCCGTTCGGCCACCGCCGGGTCACCGACCAGTTCCAGCAGCGCGCCGCGCAGCGCCTCCGGGGTGGCCTCCCCGGTGTCCAGGCGGCGGGCGACGCCGAGCGCCACCAGCGCGTCCGCGTTGGCGTACTGGTCGGCGGCCTGCGGCACGGCGATCATCGGCACGCCGTGGTACAGCCCCTCGCTGGAGCCGCCCATGCCCGCGTGGGTGACGAAGGCGTCCGCCTGCGCGAGCACCGACAGTTGCGGCACCCACCGGTGCACCTCGACGGTGTCCGGCACCTCGCCCAGGTCGGCCAGGTCGGTGTGCGCGCCGACCTGGAGCACCGTGTGCCAGCCGGGCAGGTCGCCGAAGGCCTGGACGCAGGCCCGGTAGAACGCGGGCTGGTGGGTGAAGGCCGAGCCGAGCGAGACCAGCAGCACGTTCTCGGCGGCGGCCGGCCGCCGCCACTCCCCCTGGTGGGCGCGGTCGCCGAAGCACGGCCCGACGAAGCTGACGCGCCGCTCGTCGACCCGGTCCGCGTTGGGCTGCAGGGCGCGCGGGATCAGGGCGACGGCCCGCACCGGGCGGCCCTTGAAGGCGTCCACGTCGCGTTCCACCGCCCCGGCCTCGGCCAGCCAGTCGGCGAACCGCCGGTGGTGCCCGGCGCCGCCGGGCCCGTTGCGGATCGCCTCCAACACCTCCGCGAGGTCCTGCTCGAAGCCCTCCCAGGCGACGAAGGCGGGCGACAACTGCACCACCGGCACGCCCAGCCGCTCGCCGAACGCCCGCCCGGCGAAGCCCGCGATGTCGTGGAGCACCAGGTCGGGGCGGTCGTCCGCGAAGGCCTCCAGCAGGACGGGGTGCATCGCGAGGGCGTCGTCCAGGAACACCTCCTGGATCGCCACCGGGTCCTCCGGCCACCCGCTCGGGTCGTCGGCGAGCGGCAGCCGCGTCGGGTACGGGACGAGGCGGGCACCGGTGGACTCGACGGCCTCGGCGAAGGAGGCGTCGTTGACGTAGCTGACCCGGTGGCCCCGGGCGACCAGTTCGGCGATCACGGCGAGGCTGGGGTTGACGTGCCCGTGGGCCGGGACCGAGACCATCAGGATGTGGGCGGGGTGGGCGGAGCGGGTCATGGGGCCTCCAGGGTTCAGAACAAGACGAGACGATCCGTCTCGCTGGCGCCCCTCCAGCATGATCCCGGACCCGACGCCGCGTCAAGACGATACGTACCGTCTCGCTACTTCGCTTAGAATTTCCGCCATGGCCCACAGAACCGCCCCCGATCCCGCCCGCCGCAGCGAACGCTCCCGCGCCGCCGTCCTCGCCGCCGCCTCCGAACTCGTCGCCGAGGTCGGCTTCGGCAAGCTCACCATCGAGGCGATCGCCGCCCGGGCCGGCGTCGGCAAGCAGACCATCTACCGCTGGTGGCCGTCCAAGGGCGCCGTCGTCTTCGACGCCTTCCTCGCCACCAACGAGCACGAGGGCGGCCTCGACCTCCCCGACACCGGCGACCTCGCCGCCGACCTGCGGACCGTCCTGCGCCCCACCACCGCCGAGCTCACCGACCCCGCCCTCGACCGCAGCTACCGCGCCATCACCGCCGAGATGCTCAACGACCCGGCCCTGTACGCCGAGTACCGCACCCGCCTGCTGAACCCGCTCCTCGACGTCACCCGCGCCCGCCTGCACAGCGCCCGCGAGGCCGGCCAGCTCGCCCCCGACGCGGACCTCGACCTCGCCCTCGAACTCCTCTACGGCCCGCTCCACTACCGCTGGCTCTACCGGCTCGGCCCGCTCGACCCCGCCTACGCCGACCGCCTGGTCGAGGCGGTCCTGCGCGCCCTCGGGCCGGCCTGACCGCGCCGACCAGCCGCCCCCGGCCTCACACCACCGGGGGCGAGGCCGCGCCCGCCAGGGCGACGGCCACCAGGGCGCGCATGGCGAAGGCGGCCTGGCCGAGCGGCAGGGTGGCGTCGTCGGCGAAGAGCTCGACCAGCCAGCCGCCGGCCGGGTTCTGGCCGCCGGCGGCGACCATGCCGCGGTAGCCGGAGACGACCAGCATGGCCTCCTCGGCCGGGTCGTTGCCGGCCGCGCCGGCGCGCAGGGCGAAGGCGCCGCCGCGGACGGCGCGGCGGGTCATCGGGTAGTGGCGCAGGTCGAAGACGGCGTCCGGGGCCTCGATCTGGGCCCGCTGGGTCTCGGCGCGGGTGCTGCTGGGGCCACTGGTCATCCGATAGACGGCGTGCTGGGCGGTGCGCATGAGGTGGGAGCCGGGCGGGACGTAGGAGACCCACCAGCCCACGGCGTCGAGCAGCCGGGCGGAGGCCTCGGCGACGACGACGAGCTTGCCGAGGGTGTCGGCGGGGTGGACGGCCCGGGCGGCGGCGGCCTGGTCGAGGGCCGCGAGGACGGCGGTGAGCAGCTGGCCCGGGTCGGCGCTGTGCGCGGCGCCCCGGAAGCGCCGCCGGTCGCCCGCTCCGGCCCGGCCCGGGCGGGCGCGTCCGTCGGCCCGGTGGTGCGGGTCGGCGGCGTCGGCGAGCAGCACGGTGGGGTCGGGCGAGAAGCCGGGGCCGTGGCTGCGCCCGGCGACGACGGGGTGGGCGGCCCGGGCGGCCTTGGCCCGGTACTGTGCGGCGTCGGCGAGCCGGAAGAGCCGGTCTGGGGTGGTGACCGGGCCGATGGAGTCGCCGGTGGAGGCGACGCCGCAGGCGACGCCCTCGCCTTCGGACAGGGCCAGGGCCCTGGCGCAGAGCTCCTCGGCGACGGCGACGACCTCGTCGGCCTTCTGCCCCTCGGCGAGCAGGCAGAACTCGTCGCCGCCGAGGCGGGCGGCGAGGCTGCCGGGGAGTTTGGCCGCGGCGACCGAGAGCTGGTGGGCGAACCGTTCGAGCAGCCGGTCGCCCATTTCGTGGCCGAGCTGGTCGTTGACCCGCTTGAGGCCGTTGACGTCGCAGACGACGAGCGAGACCACGGTGTTGTCCCGGTTGTGCGCCGTGAGGGCGCTCTCCAGCCGGGCGTCGACGGCGCGCCGGTTGGCGAGGCCGGTGAGCGGGTCGGAGAAGGCGAGTTTGCGCAGGTCGGCGAGGCGTTCGGTCTGGGCGAGGCCGGCCGAGATCTGGGCCGCGAGCAGGGTCGCGTAGTCGGCGTCGGCGGCGACGAACCCGGGCTTCCCGACGCTGCGGGCCAGGTACAGCTCGCCCCAGGCCTGCCCGTGCAGGACGATCGGGGCGACCACGCAGCAGGCGCGGCCACGCCGGCGCAGCGCCGCGGCGCGTTCCTGGCAGTACGCGCCGGCGGTGGGGTGGGTGTGCCCGGCGTGCGGTTCGGCGTTCTCGGCGGTCTGCAGCCAGGCCCGAGGGAGGCGCCCGGTGGTCCAGCGCTCGTCCAGATAGGTGACGATCTCGGGGAAGTCGGCGACGGGGTAGGACTCGTCCTCGGGCAGTTCCTCCTCGCCGGGCGCGAGCTCCCCGTGGTTGACCAGGACTCGGAGCCGGCCGGATTCGCGGTCCCAGACGGAGACGGCCGCCATGGTCGCCCCGAGCGCCTCGGTGGCGCGGGCGGCGGCGGCCCGGACGGCCTCCAGCGGGGTGAGCGCGCGGGCCATGTCCTGGGCCAGCTCGACCACGGACTGCAGCCGCAGGTCGGGCAGTTGGCCGGCCGGTTGCGGGCCGCCGCAGTCGCAGCCGCGGTCCGTCATGATCGCCTCGCTGCTCACCGGCTCGCCTCGCTCCCTGTGCCCGGTCCTGCCGGACCCCCGACGGCGGCCGCACCCACCCGGCCGCTTTCACCAAGACTATGGCGGTTTCGTTCGGTTATGCCCCGTTTGCCGGGGCGGACCCGCAACCGGCCGTACGGGTTTCAACCGTTCGGCACCCCAAGCATCGGGACCGGCCCGGGGCCACGTCCTGGAAAAGGCCGGGGAAGGCTGGAAAGGCCCGGGAAAAGCCGGGAAGGGCACAGGAGAAGACCGGAAGGGACCCGGACGAGAGCGGAAAGGCTCCAGGAGAGGCGCGAGAAGGGCCCGGGAGGGGCAGCGGCGGAGACCTACTCCGGCTTCAGCCGCCGCGACAGCAGCCACGGCTCGACCAGTCCGAGCCCGCGCACCGGCCGGCGCCACATCGGCTGCAGGTGGAACCGGTGCCCGGCGTCCAGGCCCGGCACCGGCAGGCCCGAGGCGGGCATCCCGGCGGCGGCCGACAGCGCCTCGGCGAGGCCGGGGCCGTCCGCGTCCGGCGGGGCCACGCTGCCGTACTGCTCCAGCGCGGCGGCGAACTCGCCGTCGATCAGCACCGCGTCCTTGGGCGCGATCGAGGTGAGCCGGCTGGCCAGGTTCACGGTGGTGCCGAAGACGTCGCCCATCCGCGAGGTGACCGTGCCGAAGGCCATGCCGACCCGCAGCGCGGGGATGGTCTCGTCCTCGGCGAGGGCCTCGATCAGGCTGAGCGCGATCTCGGCGGCGGTGACCGGGTCCTCGGAGACGTAGAGGATCTCGTCGCCGAGGGTCTTGATGACCCGGCCGCCCTGCCCCGCGATCAGGTCCGAACAGGTGTTCTCGAAGGTCTCGACGAGTTCGCCGAGCTCCTCCTCCTCCAGCCGCCGCGACAGCCGGGTGAAGCCGACCAGGTCGGCGAAGCCCACCGCGAGGCGGCCGCTGGTGATCTCGTTGTCCTCGGCGGCCTGGACCACCCGGCCGGTGACGGCGGCGAGCTGGCGGCGCCAGACGTACACCAGGAACTGCTCCAGCTCCGGCAGCAGCAGCTCGACCAGCGGGTAGGCGACGTCGGCGCGGGTCAGGCCGGGTTCGACGGCCTGGGTGAGGTTCTCCAGGAAGGTGTCCATCTGCCAGCCGGCCAGCCGGGCGGTGGTCTGGCCGGTGGAGCGGGCCACCTGGATCGCCATCGACTCGCTGAGCAGGCCGGACTCGACCAGGCCGGCGAGCCGGCGCAGGGCGATCACGTCGCCGTCGGTGAGGGCCCGGGACTGGCCGATGTCGGGGAAGCCCATGGCCCGCCAGAAGCGGGTCGCCAGCTCCATCGGGACGTCGGCGGCCCGCGCGGCCTGGTACGGGGTGTAGCGGCGTGGCGCGTCCAGGATCAGGCGTTCCAGTTCGAGCGCGACCGTGGGGTCGTGGGTCCCCGATGTCGCGCCGCTGCTGCCGTCCTCTGCCACCGGTCCGTCCCCGTGCGGTCGCCGCACTCGCCTCGTGTCCTGCCTGTCCGGGCGCGCCCGCCACCCGGCGGGCAGTGGCGCGCCTCACACCGCTGCCAGGTGGAATGTTCGCACGGAATCGCGCGATCCGGGGCATCAGCCCGGGTCAAGGAGAGGTGAAGAGTGCCGTTCAGCGGGGCTCGGGGCGCACGTGGACGACGTCCCCCGCGCCGACCGCCCGGCGTGCGCCGTCGGGGGTGCGGACCACCAGGCGGCCGTCGCCGTCGATCGCCACCGCCTCGCCGACCAGCTCCCGGTCGCCCGGCAGGTGCACCTTCACCTGGCGGCCGAGCGTGGTGCAGCGGTCCGCGTAGGCGCGGAGCAGCTCGCTGGTGTGCGGGTCGCCGGCGGCGGCCGTCCAGGTGCGGTACAACCCGGCGAACTCGCGCAGCAGGGCGCGCAGCAGGGTGGACCGGTCGGTGACCTCGGCGCCGGCCAGCGCGAGCGAGGCGGCGGTGGGGACGGGCAGTTCGGGCTCGCGCAGCGAGACGTTGATGCCGAGGCCGGCGACCACGGCGCCGCCGCTCAGCTCGGTGAGGATGCCGCCGAGCTTGCGCTCCGCGCCGTCGACCTCCACCTGGAGGTCGTTGGGCCACTTCAGCCCGACCTCGACCCCGGCGACCCGGCTCAGCGTGCTGGCGGTGGCCACCCCGACCAGGATCGGCAGCCAGCCGTAGCGTTCGACCGGCACCTCCTCGGGACGCAGCAGGACGGACAGGAACAGCCCGGAGCGGGCCGGGGCGCTCCACTGGCGCTCCAGCCGGCCGCGCCCGGCGTTCTGCACCTCGGCGACCAGCACCGCGCCCTGCGGGGCGCCGGCCCGGGCGCGGGCGGCGAGGTCGTTGTTGGTGGAGCCGGTCTCGGCGACGACGTCCACCGAGGTCCAGAGCCCGTCCGGGACCAGCAGGTCGCGGCGCAGCGCCGCCTCGTCCAGCGGCGGACGGTCCAGGTCGGTCCACGGCGACGGCCCGGCGTGGCCGAAACCGCGCAGTCCACTGCGGCGGGGGGAGTCGGGTGCGGTCATGGTCCAGAACACTAGGGGGTGTGCGGACGCCGGGGGCGTAGGCCGCCCCATCGTCCCGCAGAACGCGCGTTGACACACTGTGTCGATGGCCATAACGCCAGGACGTGACGTCCGGGCCCGCGCGCTGGCTACGCTACCCAACGGTAGTTCGCAGCGCCGCCCTGCCCTCATGCGCGGGCCCCCACTCCGGCCCGCGCGCACTCGAACAGGTCGCGGCCCATGGATCAGGGAGAGCCACCGGATGACCGAGGCGCCGTACGACCCCCACACCACCGCCGGCAAGCTCGCCGACCTGCGGCGCAGGCTCGACGAGGCGGTGCACTCCGGCTCCGCCGCGGCCGTGGAGAAGCAGCACGCCAAGGGCAAGCTGACGGCCCGCGAGCGGGTCGCGGAGCTGCTGGACGAGGACTCCTTCGTCGAGTTCGACGAGTTCGCCCGGCACCGCTCGACGAACTTCGGGCAGGAGCGGAACCGCCCGTACGGCGACGGCGTGGTGACCGGCTACGGCACCGTGGACGGCCGCCAGGTCGCCGTCTTCGCCCAGGACTTCACCGTGTTCGGCGGCTCCCTGGGCGAGGTGTTCGGCGAGAAGATCGTCAAGGTGATGGACTTCGCGCTGAAGACCGGCTGCCCGGTCATCGGCATCAACGACTCCGGCGGCGCCCGGATCCAGGAGGGCGTGGTCTCGCTCGGCCTGTACGGCGAGATCTTCCGCCGCAACGTGCACGCCTCGGGCGTGATCCCGCAGATCTCGCTGATCATGGGCCCCTGCGCGGGCGGCGCGGTGTACTCCCCCGCGATCACCGACTTCGTGGTGATGGCCGACCGGACCTCGCACATGTTCATCACCGGCCCGGACGTGATCAAGACCGTGACCGGCGAGGACGTCGGCATGGAGGAGCTGGGCGGCGCCCGCACCCACAACAGCAAGTCCGGCAACGCGCACTACCTGGCCACCGACGAGAAGGAGGCCGTCGAGTACGTCAAGAGCCTGCTCTCGTACCTGCCCTCCAACAACCTGTCGGACCCGCCGTCCTACCCCGAGCAGGCGGACCTCACCGTCACCGACGAGGACCTCGAACTCGACGCCATCGTGCCGGACTCGGCGAACCAGCCGTACGACATGCGCAAGGTGATCGAGCACATCGTCGACGACGGCGAGTTCCTGGAGACCCAGCCGCTGTACGCGGGCAACATCATCACCGGCTTCGGCCGGGTCGAGGGCCAGTCCGTCGGCATCGTCGGCAACCAGCCGATGGACCTGGCCGGCTGCCTGGACATCAACGCCAGCGAGAAGGCCGCCCGCTTCATCCGGACCTGCGACTCCTTCAACATCCCGGTGCTGACCTTCGTCGACGTTCCCGGCTTCCTGCCCGGCACCGAGCAGGAGTGGGACGGCATCATCCGCCGCGGCGCCAAGCTGATCTACGCCTACGCCGAGGCGACCGTCCCGCTGATCACCGTGATCACCCGCAAGGCCTTCGGCGGCGCGTACGACGTCATGGGCTCCAAGCACCTGGGCGCCGACCTCAACCTGGCCTGGCCGACCGCGCAGATCGCGGTGATGGGCGCGCAGGGCGCGGTCAACATCCTGCACCGGCGGGAGATCGCCGAGGCCGGGGCGGCGGGCGGCGCCGAGCAGAAGCGGGCCGAGCTGATCGCCTCGTACGAGGACACCCTGCTGAACCCGTACCTGGCGGCCGAGCGCGGCTACGTGGACGCGGTGATCCCGCCGAGCGAGACCCGCCGGCACATCGTCCGGGGTCTGCGGGCGCTGCGCGGCAAGCGCGAGGTGCTGCCGCCGAAGAAGCACGGCAACATCCCCCTGTAGGCCCCCGTCGGGAGAGAATTGAGCCATGGCCCCGATCCACGTGCTGCACGGGCAGCCGACCCCCGAGGAGCTCGCCGCCGTCCTGGCGGTGGTCCAGGCCCGGGCCGCCGCCGCGCAGGCCGCCGCCGAGGCGGCACGCCTGGCCGGTGCCGGCCCGGCCGCCCCCTGGAACGACCGCTCCCGCCTGTTCCGCCCGGCCGTCCACCCGGGCGTCAACGCCTGGCGGACGTCCGGCTGGGCGAGCTGATCCGCCGGGTGCGGAGCGGGAAGTCGGCCCGTCCGACTTCCCACTCCGCACCCGTTCGGGCCCGTCCGCCCGGATTGCCCGAAAGCTGAGTACGGATACTCAGGCGCCCGGGGCCGGGCACGGCGCACCCTGGACGTGTGCTCTGGTCAGACCCCCGCGACGAGCCCTCCCCGGAGGCCCGCCGGATGATGGAGCGGCTGCACCGGGCCGGCCGGGTGCTCGCCGCCCTCGCGATGGTGGCCGCCGTCCTCCTCCTGCTGTGACCGCCGCTGATCCGACTGCGGTGACCGTCGTTCACCCGAACGGCGGACACCGGCACCCCCTACCCTGAGGGGCATGACCGACCAGCGCATCCTCGTCCTCGCCTCCGCCTCCCCCGCCCGCCTCGGACTGCTGCGCCAAGCGGGCCTCGACCCGCGCGTGGTGGTCAGCGGCGTCGACGAGGACGCGATCAGCGCCGCCACCCCGGCCGAACTCGCCCTGGTGCTGGCCGAGGCGAAGGCGAAGGCGGTCGCCGCCGAACTGACCGGCGGCGAGCTGGTGATCGGCTGCGACTCCGTCCTGGAGCTGGACGGCCAGGCCCTCGGCAAGCCCGCCGACGCCACCGAGGCGCTCGCCCGCTGGCAGTCGATGCGCGGTCGCGCCGGGGTGCTGCGCACCGGCCACTGCGTGATCGACACCGCGACCGGCCGGCAGTCCTCGGCGACCGCGTCCACCACCGTCCGCTTCGGCACCCCGGACGACGCCGAGATCGCCGCCTACGTGGCCTCCGGCGAGCCCCTGCACGTCGCCGGGGCGTTCACCCTGGACGGGCGCTCGGCGCCGTTCATCGAGGGCATCGACGGCGACCCGGGCAACGTCATCGGCCTCTCGCTGCCGCTGCTGCGCGCCCTGCTCGCCGACCTGGACGTCCGGCTGGTCGACCTCTGGGCCTGACGGCCGGGCCCGCGGGAGCGCGGCGCCCCGCCGCCCGTTCCACCGTCCTTTGAGCCGCCCGCGCGAGAGTGTGTCCGATGCCACCGGGGCACCGGACAACGCCCGGTCACCCGCTGTGGATCCGGCCGGTTCGACCGCACCGGCCGCGACCTGCGGCGTCACCGGACGGGCGGTCGACGGGCCCCGGAAATTCATCACCGTCCGTGTGGGATAGTTCACAACCTGGGGCTACTCGCCGGTACCGCCCAGGAATCCATAAACTCGACCAGGTTCAAGAAGGGAGCCACAGTGCGCAAGGTGCTCATCGCCAACCGCGGGGAAATCGCCGTCCGCGTCGCCCGGGCCTGCTCGGACGCCGGTATCGCCAGCGTCGCCGTCTACGCCGAGCCGGACCGGGATGCGCTGCACGTCCGCGCGGCCGACGAGGCTTACGCGCTGGGTGGAGACACCCCCGGCACCAGTTACCTGGACATCGCCAAGGTCCTGAAGGCCGCGGCGGACTCCGGGGCCGACGCCATCCACCCCGGCTACGGGTTCCTGTCGGAGAACGCCGACTTCGCCCAGGCCGTCCTCGACGCGGGCCTGACCTGGATCGGCCCGCCCCCGCAGGCCATCCGCGACCTCGGTGACAAGGTCACGGCCCGGCACGTGGCGCAGCGCGCCGGCGCGCCGCTGGTCGCCGGCACCCCGGACCCGGTCTCGGGTGCCGACGAGGTGGTCGTGTTCGCGCGGGAGCACGGCCTTCCGGTCGCCATCAAGGCGGCCTTCGGCGGCGGCGGCCGCGGCCTCAAGGTCGCCCGCACGCTGGAGGAGATCCCGGAGCTGTACGAGTCCGCGGTGCGCGAGGCCGTCGCCGCCTTCGGCCGCGGCGAGTGCTTCGTCGAGCGCTACCTGGACAACCCGCGGCACGTGGAGACCCAGTGCCTCGCGGACAAGCACGGCAACGTGGTGGTCGTCTCCACCCGTGACTGCTCGCTCCAGCGCCGGCACCAGAAGCTGGTCGAGGAGGCGCCCGCGCCGTTCCTGACCGCCGAGCAGAACGCCGAGCTGTACCGGGCGTCCAAGGCCATCCTGAAGGAGGCCGGCTACGAGGGCGCCGGGACCTGCGAGTTCCTGGTGGCGCTGGACGGCACGATCTCCTTCCTGGAGGTCAACACCCGGCTGCAGGTCGAGCACCCGGTCACCGAGGAGGTCACCGGACTCGACCTGGTCCGCGAGATGTTCCGGATCGCCGACGGCGAGGAACTGGGCTACGGCGACCCCGAGGTGCGCGGCCACTCGTTCGAGTTCCGCATCAACGGCGAGGACCCGGGTCGGGGCTTCCTGCCCGCGCCCGGCACCGTGACGCTGTTCGCGCCGCCGTCCGGCCCGGGTGTCCGGCTGGACTCCGGCGTGGAGACCGGCTCGGTCATCGGCCCGGCCTGGGACTCCCTGCTGGCCAAGCTGATCGTCTCCGGCCGGGACCGCAAGCAGGCCCTGGAGCGGGCCCGCCGCGCGCTGAACGAGTTCAAGGTGGAGGGCATGGCCACCGCCATCCCGTTCCACCAGGCGGTCGTCACCGACCCGGCGTTCGCGCCCGAGGTGCACGGCGGCGAGGGCCCGTTCACGATCTACACCCGCTGGATCGAGACCGAGTTCGACAACACCATCCCGCCGTTCGCGGGCGCGGCCGGCGACGGCGAGGAGGCCGAGGGCCGCGAGACCGTCGTGGTCGAGGTCGGCGGCAAGCGGATCGAGGTCTCGCTGCCGTCCTCGCTGGGCGTCTCGGCGGCCCCGGCGGCCGGTGCCGCGGGTGCCGCGAAGGCCAAGCGCCGGGTGGGCGCCAAGAAGGCCGGTTCGGCCGTCAGCGGTGACACCCTGGCCTCGCCGATGCAGGGCACCATCGTCAAGGTCGCCGTCGAGGAGGGCCAGGTCGTCGCCGAGGGCGAGCTGATCGTGGTCCTGGAGGCGATGAAGATGGAGCAGCCGCTGAACGCGCACAAGGCGGGCACCGTCGTCGGCCTCAAGGCCGAGGTGGGCGCGAGCGTCAGCAGCGGCGCCGCGCTGTGCGAGATCAAGGACTGACACGCTCCCTGGAGCACCGGCCGGCCCGTACCCCCTCGGGGGTGCGGGCCGGCCGCGTTCGCGCGGCTGTACGGGCCCTCAGCGCCCGCGCGGGAGGCCCAGCTCGGCCAGCCGGGCCGGCATGCCGCCCGGCCCGGCCGGACCGCCGTGCGCGCCCGGCCGGCGCTGGCCGGGCAGCGGGGCGCCGCCGGGGGGCGGGGCGGGGCGGCGTGCCAGCGGGCCGGGCTGGGTCTGGTGGACGGGCCCGCTGCCGGTGCCGTGCACCGGGGCGTCCCCGGTGGGGGCGGCGCCGAGCGGCGCCAGGTCGATCTGCACCCCGCAGTCGGCGATCGCGTCGAGTTCCCGGGCGGTGCCGTCGTCGGCGGTCGCCTGCTCGTCCGTGACCAGCCGGGTGATGTTCTCGGTGGGCACGGTCTGGAACATGGAGTCCGCGCCGAGCTTGGTGTGGTCGGCGAGGACGATGACCTCGTTGGCCGACTGCACCAGCGCCCGGTCCACGCTCGCGGACAGCATGTTGGCGGTGGACAGGCCCCGCTCCGCGGTCAGCCCGCTGCCGGAGATGAAGGCCTTGGAGACCCTCAGCCCGTGCAGGGACTGCTCGGCACCGCTGCCGACCAGCGCGTAGTTGGAACCCCGCAGGGTGCCGCCGGTCATCACCACCTCCACCCGGTTGGCGTGCGCCAGCGCCTGGGCGACCAGCAGCGAGTTGGTGACCACGGTGAGGCCGGGCACCCTGGCCAGCCTGCGGGCCAGCTCCTGGGTGGTGGTGCCGGCGCCGACCACCACCGCGTCCCCCTCCTCCACCAGGCCGGCGGCGAGGTCCGCGATGGCGCTCTTCTCCGCCGCGGAGAGGTGGGTCTTCTGCGGGTAGCCGGGTTCGCGGCTGAAGCCGCCGGGGAGCACCGCGCCGCCGTGCCGGCGGTCGAGGAGCCCTTCTGCCTCCAGGGCCCGTACGTCGCGGCGCACGGTCACTTCGGAGGTCTGGACGACGCGGGCCAACTCCCGGAGCGAGACCGCTCCGTTGGCGCGCACCATTTCGAGGATCAACTGGCGACGTTCTGCTGCAAACACAGAACCGACGGTAACGTGCGTGACCGTCTGCTTTCAGGCGTTTGCAGCTAGTAGCTGGAATTGCTCACGCAAGAGCGGCGCGTGACCGTACAATACGCGCCGTCAGCAGCCCGGGACCGCGCCCGCCGTCCGGGTGACGATCACTCCTGCGCGAAGGGCGGCCGCCGATCGGCAGCCGCCCTCAACTGTGCGCCGGAGGTTCAGGATTCGCCCTCGACCCGCTTGCGGATGTGCAGCTGCCGGGCGGCCTCGGCGGTCGAGCCGGAGACCGACGGGTAGACGGTGAAGGCGCTGGCCACCTGTTCGACGGTCAGATTGGCGTCCACCGCGAGCGCGATCGGGTGGATGAGCTCGCTGGCCCGCGGGGCGACGACCACGCCGCCCACCACGATGCCGGTGCCCGGGCGGCAGAACAGCTTCACGAAGCCGTCCCGGATGCCCTGCATCTTCGCCCGCGGGTTGCCGCGCAGCGGCAGCTTGACCACGACCGCGTCCATCTTGCCGCACTCCACATCGGCCGCGGTGTAGCCGACGGTGGCGATCTCCGGGTCGGTGAAGACGTTGGAGGCGACGGTCTTCAGGTTCAGCGGCTGCACCGCGTCGCCGAGCGCGTGGTACATCGCGATCCGGCCCTGCATGGCCGCCACCGAGGCGAGCATGAAGACGCCGGTGCAGTCGCCGGCCGCGTAGACGCCCGGGGCGCTGGTGCGGGAGACCCGGTCGACCTGGATCTGGCCCCAGTCGTTGAGCTTGACCCCGGCCTCCTCCAGGCCCATCTCCGCGGTGTTGGGGATCGAGCCGACCGCCATCAGGCAGTGCGTGCCCTCGATCACCTTGCCGTCGGCGAGGGCCACCTCGACCCGGTCGCCGATCCGCTTGACGCTCTCGGCGCGCGAGCGGCCCATCACGTTCATGCCGCGGCGGCGGAAGACGTCCTCCAGCACCTCGGCGGCGTCCGGGTCCTCGCCCGGCAGCACCCGGTCACGGCTGGAGACCAGGGTGACCTTGGAGCCGAGCGCCTGGTAGGCACCCGCGAACTCCGCGCCGGTCACACCGGAGCCGACCACGATCAGCTCGCGGGGCAGCTCATCCAGGTCGTACACCTGGGTCCAGGTGAGGATCCGCTCGCCGTCCGGCTGGGCGTCCGGCAGCTCGCGGGGGTGGGCGCCGGTGGCGATCAGCACCGCGTCGGCGCGCAGCGACTGGACGGTGCCGTCCGGTGCGTCCACCAGCACCTCGCGGGAGCCGTCCACCGCCTGCCCGCCGCCGCCGAGCCGGCCGCGGCCCCGCAGCACGGTGACCCCGGCCCGGGTGACCGACTGGGTGATGTCGTGGGACTGCGCGATCGCCAGTCGCTTCACACGGCGGTTGACCTTGCCCAGGTCCACGCCGATGACCTTGGCCGCGTCCGCGGCCTCGTCCTGCGCGACGGTGATGCCCAGTTCCTCGTACGAGCTGTCGAAGGTGGTCATCACCTCCGCGGTCGCGATCAGGGTCTTCGACGGCACGCAGTCGGTGAGCACCGCCGATCCGCCCAGACCGTCGCGGTCGACGACGGTCACCTCCGCGCCGAGCTGCGCGGCCACCAGCGCAGCCTCGTAGCCGCCGGGTCCGCCACCGATGATCACGATCCGAGTCACGTGCACCATTGTCCCGCACGCCGGGAGCGCCGCCACGCCGGGGTCCGGGCTTCCGTGCGATCGCCCGGTCGCCACGGACCGTCCACCGGCCGGGCTAGTCTTCCCCCCATGCCCCTTTACGCCGCGTATGCCACCAACCTCGATGCACGGCAGATGACCCGCCGCGCCCCGCACTCACCACTGCGCGGCACCGGGTGGCTGGACGGCTGGCGGCTCACCTTCGGTGGTGAACAGCTCGGCTGGGAGGGCTCGTTGGCCACCGTCGTCGAGGACGGCAAGGACCGGGTCTTCGTCTCGCTGTACGACGTCGCGCCGATGGACGAGGAGGGCCTGGACCGCTGGGAGGGCGTCCAGCTCGGCATCTACCGCAAGATCAAACTGCGCGCGCAGACCCTGGACGGCGACACCCCGGTCTGGACGTACGTGCTCAACGACTACGAGGGCGGCCTGCCCGCGGCCCGCTACCTCGGCCTGGTCGCCGACGCCGCGGAGAGCGCCGGCGCCCCGCACGACTACGTGATGGACCTGCGCCGCCGCCCCTGCTAGCCCCTGGCCCCGCTAGCTCCGGCCCGCGGCCCAGCCGCGGGCCGTCTGCGCCAGCACCCCGGCCACCTCCGCGCGGCGGGCCGGCTCGGTGCGCAGCCCGTTGCCCAGCTCGACGTGCAGCCACGGCACGCCGAGCCCGGCCGCGAACCGGCCCTCGACGTTGGTGGTGCCCCCGAGCTGCCCGCACTTCTCCCGCCAGGCCCGGCAGGCCGCGTACCCGGCCCTGGACAGCCCGGTGGCGGTCAGCTCGGCGGCCGGGCCCGGCTGGCCGGCGCCGCTGGAGACCACCGCGTCCTGCCCGGGCAGGCTGCCCTCGTCGAAGCCGTGCACCTGGATGCCGGGCAGGCCGCGCCCGGTGAGCGCCTCGACCACCGCCGCGAAGACCGTGTCGGCGCGGTGCGCGACGTCCGAGGCGCCGTCCGCCCCGGCCCGGCGGTGCGCCCCGGCGAGCACCAGCACCCCGCCCGGCTCGGCCCGGAAGAGGTCCACCCCGAGCGCCTCGGTACGGGCGTCCGAGACCGGGTGGGGCACCTGCACGGACCAGCCCGCCCGGGCCGAGAGGTCCAGGTAGACCCGGCCCCAGCCGCGGCTCCCGGAGTCCGTGCCGTCGGCGATCTCCGCCACCCGGCGGCCGGTCGCCGCCTCGGTGAACTCGGTGAGCCGGTAGCCGACCCGCGCCAGCGAGCGCCCGGCCTGCTCGGCCTGCCCGTCCAGCGCGTCGAGCACGCCGTCGGCGATCGCCCGGCGCTGCCCGGCGTCCGGCGCGGTGTACGGGCCGCCCGGGGTGAACCCGGCGGTGTACCCGTCGACCAGGGCCGCCAGGTCCACCGGGGCGGGCCCGGTCGGTCCGCTCCGGCCCGCCGCGGTGCCCGCCGCCGACGGCCGCCCGTCGGAGCCGCGCACGGCCAGCGTCAGCACCGCCGCGAGCGCCGCCAGCACCAGCAGCACCGCCACCGACAGCAGCAACGGGCGTCGCGAACCCCGAGTCTCCATGGCCGTCGAACCTACCGTGCCGCCCGCCGCGGACCGCCGGGGGCCACCCGGGGCCGCGCACCACGCCCGGTCCACGGAAAGAGATCCCGAAGCGGCATCCGATCGACACCGGAACGTGACAACTTTTCGAAATCTCCTTCGTACGCTGTTCCGGCTTGACCGACTCTTGATCAGCGCTTGACCGACGAGAAGGCCGGCGGACCTCCCGGGGACAGGTGCGCCGAGCCCCGAGAAGAACGAGGCCCCGTGAGCACGGCACCCAACCCGCCGCGACAGCACCGCTATCGCCGCCGGGCCGACATGCCGCTGCTGGGAGGCATCCGCCCGCCCATCGCGCTGCTGCTGGTGCTGCTGCTCGCCGTCGCCGCCATCACCGCGCTCGCCGTCGGGGGGCTGCGCGTCGACGACACCCCGCAGGCCGTCCGGGAGTCCCACCAGTACGCCGCCGAGGACACCGCGGCCTCGCTGCGCGCCGGGCTGCACGAGAGCGCCACCGACCTGCGCCGGGCCGCCGCCCGCTACGACGCCGCGCCCGCCGAGCCGGCCGCGGTGCTGTCCGCGCTCGGCCAGGCGTACCACAAGTGGCGCGGCACCGTGGTGGTCCGCCCCGACACCGGCCGGCTGCTCGCCGCCCGCGGCGAGACCGTGCCGCTGGCCGGCCTCGACCTCAGCCGGGTCACCGACACCGCGCCCGCGCCCGTCCTGGTGCCCTCCGCCGCCGGCACCCGGCTGCTCACCTTCGCCCTGGTCGCCACCAAGGCCGACGGCCGCGCCCTGCTGGTCGCCTCCGACAACCTGCGGCTGCCCGGCATCGCGACCCGCAAGGAACAGACCATCCAGGTCCTCGACGCCGCCGGCGCCGTCCTGGACAGCACCGGCGCCGAACTCGGCGCCGAGGCCGACCGCGCCGTGGTCACCGGTGCCCGGGAGCGCGCCGCCCGCGAACGCCCGGCGCCCGGCGGGACGGCCGCCGGCAGCCTGTCCGGCAGCCCGGACGCCAAGGGCGTGCGCCGGGTCGCCGGCTACGCCGCCGTCGGCACCGCGGGCGGGCACGACCCGGCCGCCCCGCTCGGCCTGACCGTGGTCTCCACCAGCACCGTCGACGGCAAGCCCGGCAGCCTGCGCCACCCCGCGCTCGGCCTGGCCGCCGCCGGCGCGCTGCTCGCCCTGGCCCTGCTGCTCGCGTGGTACCTCAGCCGCAGCCTCCAGCGGCCGCTGCTGCGGCTGTTCCTGGAGTCCCGCCGGCTCACCCGCGGCGAACGGCTCGACCTGCCGGTCCGCGGCCCGAAACGGGGGGAGGCCGGCCGGATCGCCCGCGCCCTGGAGGAGCTGCGGCTGCAACTCCTCGACCCGGCCCGCCCGCCGGCCCCCGCCGCGCCGAAGCGCCGCCCCGGCACCGCGCTGCCGCTGGCGCTGTGCGCCGTCCTGGTGCTCGGCTGGTCCGGCCCGCTGCTGTTCCTGGGCGGCAACGACCCGACCGTACGAGTCCCCACCCAGGTGGTGGCGGGCCAGCGCGACCGCACCGACACCGCCGCCGACCGGATCCGCCAGGCGCTCAACGAGGGTTACGCGGACCTGCGTTCGCTCGCCCCCGAACTCGCCGGCGCCTCCGTCGGCAAGGCCGACGCCCTGCTGCGCGCCACCCTCGCCGAGCACGACCGCTACCACGCGCTGTACGTCCTCGGCGCGAACGGCGAGGTCCTCGCGCGCGCCGGCGACACCCCGCACCGCACCGGCCCGCAGGCCCTCGGCGCGAGCGGCGTGCTGCTGCTCAACACTTCCGGCCGGGAGCCCAGGATCGCCGCCCGCGCGGCCCTCACCGCCGCCCCCGCCGACGCGGAGGCGGAGGGCGCCGCCGAGCCGCCGGGGCCCGTGCTGATCGGCGAGTTCAAGACGGACTTCCTCAGCGGGCTGCTGGTCCGCCCCGGCCTCGGCCGGGTCTGGCTGGTCGACGACCGGCAGCGGGTGCTCGCCGCCAACGAGGGCTACAGCTCCTTCGGCGAGCTGCCCGAGGGCCGCGCCAGGGCCCTGCTGGCCCAGGCGAAGAAGTCGGCCGCCGCCGAGGTGCTGCGCGGCGGCGGCGACCCTGCGCTGTTCGCCGCCGCCCCGCTCGGCGGCAACGGCAGCGTGGCCAAGCTGGGCTGGTCGGTGGTCACCGCCCACCCGGTGGCGTGGCTGCACCTGGACGAGAACCGGGCCGACCGGCGGACCGTACTGGCCGGCATGCTCGGCCTGGCCGCGGCCGCGCTCTGCCTCGGCTGGCTGTTCATCGCGGTCGGCCTGCCGCTGCGCCGGCTCGCGGCGAGCGCCGAGGCGCTGGCCGCCGGGGACCGCCGGACGGTGCTCTACCCCGTCCACCACGACGAGGTCGGCGCCGTCGCCCGGAGCCTGGAGCTGATCCGCCAGGAACTCGTCCGTCAGGAGCCGGCCCGCCCCCGCCGCACCGCCGCCCCCGAGTCCGTCCCCGTGCCCGCGCACGCCCGCTGAGCCCCGCCCGAAGGACCTCCCGTGCTCTTCCTCTACGTCGTGCTGCTGGTGTGCTGCGCCGTGCTGCTGGTGGCCGGCATCGTCGAGCAGCGCCGGCACTTCGCCGCGCTGGAACAGATCCCGACCCGGGTGCTGGTCAACGGCATCCGCGGCAAGAGCTCGATCACCCGGCTCTGCGCGGGCGCGCTGCGCGGCGGCGGGCTGGTGACGGTCGCCAAGACCACCGGCACGGCGGCCCGGTTCATCCACCCGGACGCCACCGAGGAGCCGGTCTACCGCAAGTTCGGCATCGCCAACGTGGTCGAGCAGATCGGCATCGTCCGCCGCGCCGCCACCTACCGGCCGGACGCCCTGGTGATCGAGTGCATGGCCGTCATGCCGGCGCTCCAGGAGGTCAACCAGACCAAGCTGATCCGCTCCACCATCGGCGTGCTGTGCAACGTCCGCGAGGACCACCTCGCCGAGATGGGCCCGACCCTGGACGACGTCGCCCGCTCGCTGTCCCGCTCGATGCCGGTCGGCGGGGTGTGCGTCACCGCCGAGCAGGAGCGCGCGCACATCCTGCGCGCGGAGGCGGCCCGGCGCGACTGCGAGCTGATCGTGGTGGACCCGGAGTCGGTCACCGACGAGGAGCTGCGCGGGTTCAGCTGGTTCACCTTCAAGGAGAACGTGGCGATCGCCCTGGCCGTCGCCGAACTCCTCGGCGTGGAGCGGCGGACCGCGCTGCGGGGCATGTGGGCGGCCCCGCCGGACCCGGGCGTGCTGTCGGTCGAGCGCTACCGCACCGAGGACGGCAAGCGGCTGCGCTTCGCCAACGTCTTCGCCGCCAACGACCCCGAGTCCACGCTGATGAACGTCCGCCAGCTGGAGGGCCTGGGCGCGATCCACCGCCCGCTCAACGTGGTGATCAACTGCCGCCCGGACCGGGTGGAGCGCAACGGCCAGATGGGCCAGATCGTGCCCGACCTCGACCCGGACGCCGTGTTCCTGATCGGCCACCCCACCAGGAGCGCCCGGGACGGCATCCCGGCCGGGTGGTCCGGCCGGGTGGTCGACCTCGGCGGCGACAAGCGCGACCCGGCCCGGCTCACCGCCGAACTGCTGGCCGAACTCGGGCCGGACTCCTCGCTGGTGGCCGTCGGCAACATCCACGGCCAGGGCGAACTGTTCCTGGAGGAGCTGGCCCGGCTCGCCCCCGACGAGGCCCCGGACGCGCCCGACGCCCCCGAACTCCCGTACCACGAGCCCGAACCGCTCTACCCCGAGCCGGTGTACGACTCCGCGTACCGGCCCGTCCACCACCCCGAACCGCTCCCCGACTCCTGGTTCGAACCCCACCACCACACCCCCCACCACGGAGACCAGCAGTGATCCCCACCGAGCTCACCCCCGAGATCGCCGCCATCGGCATCGCGCTCGGCCTGGTCTTCTCGCTCGTCTGCTACCTGACCACCAACCTCTCCCCCGGCGGCATGATCACCCCCGGCTGGCTGGCCCTCACCCTGGTCGAGGACCTCCAGCGGGTGGCCATCGTGATCGGCGTGACGGTGCTGACCTACCTCGCCACCCGGGTGGTCCAGAAGCTGGTGATCCTGTACGGCAAGCGGCTGTTCGCCGCCGTGGTGCTGATCGGCGTGCTGCTGCAGGCCACCGTGATGCTGGTCCTCCAGCGCGAACTGCCCACCCTGTACGCCAACCAGACGCTCGGGTTCATCGTCCCCGGCCTGATCGCCTACCAGCTGGTCCGCCAGCCCCGGGCGGCCACCCTGATGGCCACCAGCACGGTGACGCTCGCCAACTACGTGGTGCTCACCGCCGGCGTCCTGCTCGGCGCCCTGCCCGGCACCTGATCCCCCCGTTCAGGAACCCTCGCCCGGAATCCCGCAGGAACCCCCAGGAAGACCCCGATGCCCGTCACCCGCAAGTCCCTGCTCAGCGGCGGCCTCGCCGTGGCCCTGCTGGCCGCCAGCGGCTACCTCACCGTCCAGCTGCGCGACCGCGACCACGACCGGCCGTCGGACCCGGGCGGCGGCGCACCGCTGATCACCACCACCGCCGTGCCCGGCCCCGCCCGGGGCACCGCCGCCGAGTACCGCTACGAGCGGCTGGGCGGACCCGACCGCACGGTGGTCCGGGACGCCCGCGGCGGCGTGGTCGCCACCCTGACCGACAGCGCCCGCACCGCCGTCCTGGCCGGCCCGAGCCGCACCTTCGCCGAGCCGGGCACCACCACGGCCACCGTGGTGACCGACACCTGGGTCCGGCTGATGCCGCAGCCGTGGCGACCGGGCGCCGAGCAGGAGGGCTGGTTCCGCGCCTGGTTCCAGCAGTCGCTCGGCTCCACCGCGGACGACGTGCTGGCGGTGGCCACCCAGTACCTGGCCGGCGCGGCGCCGGAGAAGGACGCCAAGGGCGTGCGGTTCAAGGGCGACGCCTCCTTCGGCCCGCTCAACCCGAACGGTTCGGTGGGCAACGACCTGCGGCTGGAGCAGACCGACTTCCTCGACTACCTCGGCGTTCCGTACACGTTCGCCGACAAGGTGGCCAAGCAGCCGGACAGGACGCGGTACGGCGCCTTCGACTGCTCCGGGTACGTCCGGATGGTCTACGGCTACCGCTCCGGTTACCCGCTGCTCTCCAAGGACGTGGCCGGCCCCGGCCTGCCGCGCAGCGCCAACGGCCTGGCCAGGGTCGGCCCGGGCGTCCCGGTGCTGCCGCTGACCACCGCGCCGGGCTCCGACACCACCCTGCGACCGGCCTCGATCGACCCGCTCCAGCCCGGCGACCTGGTGTTCTTCGAGATCGACGCCCGCACCGGCGCCCGGCTCGACCACACCGGCATCTACCTGGGCCTGGACACCGACGGCCACCCCCGGTACATCTCCAGCCGGGAGGAGGCGGACGGCCCGACCTTCGGCGACAAGGGCGGCACCGCGCGACTGGACGACAACGGCCTGTACGCGAAGGGGCTGCGCAGCGCGAAGCGGCTCTGAACCCGGGCCCGGCTCCCGGCCCGCACCGCCCGCGGGCCGACTGCGGTTCGACCTCGCACCGACCTCACACCGGCCTCGCACCGGCCTCGCACCGATTTGTACGTACCGACGAGCGGCGTCACCCGAAAGACGCCACCGAGCTGTGCTTTCGGGTCAACCGGGTAACGATCCGGCATGCCGCGCCGGATTTTCTACGCGCGTAGTCGAAACCCGTCTATCCTCGGAGCCGTGAACGCATCTCCTCAGTCGGTCGTCTCCGCCGACCCCTACGCCGCCGCCCAGGCCGCCGCCGAGCGCCTGCGCGAGCTGACCGGTGCCGAGCGGCACGACGTCGCCCTGGTGATGGGCTCCGGCTGGGTGCCGGCCGCCGACGCCCTGGGCGAGACCGTGGCCGAGTTCCCGGTCACCGAGCTCCCGGGCTTCCCCGCCCCCGCCGTCGCCGGCCACGCCGGCACGATCCGCTCGGTGAAGATCGGCGACAAGCGCGCCCTGATCTTCCTCGGCCGCAACCACTACTACGAGGGCCACGGCGTGGCCACCGTCGTCCACGGCGTGCGCACCGCCGCCGCGGCCGGCTGCGGCATCATCGTGCTGACCAACGGCTGCGGCGGTCTGCGCGAGGGCTGGGTCCCCGGCCAGCCGGTCCTGATCAGCGACCACATCAACCTGACCGCGGACTCCCCGATCGTCGGCGCCAACTTCGTCGACCTCACCGACCTGTACTCCAAGCGCCTGCGCGCGCTCTGCCGCGAGGTGGACCCGAGCCTGGACGAGGCCGTCTACGTCCAGTTCCGCGGCCCGCACTACGAGACCCCGGCCGAGGTCAACATGGCCCGGGTGATCGGCGGCGAGCTGGTCGGCATGTCCACCACCCTGGAGGCCATCGCCGCCCGCGAGGCCGGCTCCGAGGTGCTCGGCATCTCGCTGGTCACCAACCTGGCCGCCGGCATCACCGGCGAGCCGCTCAACCACGCCGAGGTGCTGGAGGCCGGCAAGGCCTCCGCCGAGCGCATGGGCGAGCTGCTCGCGAAGGTCCTTGAGCGGATCTGACGCCCGGCTGGCGCACAATCATGAGCGACGGGGCCCTCGGGCGGCCGTGATCCGTTGATCACGCCCCGCGGGCCCCGTCCGCATGTGCACCCCCCCTTCTTTGCGGAACCCTCCGGCCGACCAACCGACGCACTTCCCGATGGAGCAGGCAGCCATGACGCAGGCAACCACCACCGACCTCCTCGCCCGGGCCCGAACCTGGCTGGCCGAGGACCCCGACCCGCAGACCCGCGAGGAGCTGACGGCCCTGCTCGCCCGGGCCGAGGACCCGGCGGCCGAGACGGACGGCAAGCTCGCCTGGTCGGACCTCGCCGAGCGCTTCGCCGACCGGCTCCAGTTCGGCACCGCCGGCCTGCGCGGCGAACTGGGCGCGGGCCCGATGCGGATGAACCGCGCCGTGGTGATCCGGGCCGCCGCCGGCCTGGTCGCCTACGTCAAGCAGCAGAACCTGGGCGACCTGGTCGTGATCGGCTACGACGCCCGCCACAAGTCCTACGACTTCGCCCGGGACACCGCCGCCGTGGTGGTCGGCGCCGGCCTGCGCGCCGCGCTGCTGCCGCGCCCGCTGCCGACCCCGGTGCTCGCCTTCGCCGTCCGCCACCTGGGCGCGGCCGCCGGCGTCACCGTGACCGCCAGCCACAACCCGCCGCAGGACAACGGCTACAAGGTCTACCTGGGCGACGGCTCGCAGATCGTCCCGCCGGCCGACGCCGGGATCGCCGCCGAGATCGACGCCATCGGCTCGCTCCACGACGTCCCGCGCGCCGAGGACGGCTGGGAGGTGCTCGGCGAGGACGTCATCGAGGCCTACCTGGCCCGGGCCGTCTCGATCGTCGACGAGCACAGCCCGCGCAACCTCGACGTCGTCTACACCCCGATGCACGGCGTCGGCCGCGACACCCTGGTCGCCGCCTTCCGCCGGGCCGGCTTCCCGGCGCCCACCGTCGTCGCCGAGCAGGCCGAGCCCGACCCGGACTTCCCGACCGTGGCCTTCCCCAATCCGGAGGAGCCGGGGGCGATGGACCTCGCCTTCCGCACCGCCGCCTCGGTCGGCCCCGACATCGTGATCGCCAACGACCCGGACGCCGACCGCTGCGCGGTGGCCGTCCCGGCCCTCGCCAACGCGGCCGGCAGCGGCAACGGCACCTCCGGCTGGCGGATGCTGCGCGGCGACGAGGTCGGCGCGCTGCTCGGCGCGGCCCTGGTCGCCAAGAAGGCCGAGGGCGTCTTCGCCACCACCATCGTCTCCGCCACCCTGCTGGGCCGGATCGCCGAGGCCGCCGGCCTGGGCTACGCCGAGACGCTGACCGGCTTCAAGTGGCTCTCCCGCGCCGAGGGCCTGCGCTACGGCTACGAGGAGGCGCTCGGCTACTGCGTCGACCCGCAGGGCGTCCGGGACAAGGACGGCATCACCGCCGCCCTGCTGGTCGCCGAACTGGCCGCCACCCTCAAGACGTCCGGCCGCACCCTGACCGACCTGCTGGACGACCTGGCGCTGGAGCACGGCCTGCACGCCACCGACCAGCTGTCCGTCCGCGTGCAGGACCTCTCGCTGATCGCCGACGCCATGCGCCGGCTGCGCGAGCAGCCGCCGACCGTCCTGGCCGGCCTCCGGGTCACCCGCGCGGACGACCTGTCGGCCGGCTCCGCCGAGCTGCCGCCCACCGACGGCCTGCGCTACTACCTGGCCGGCGAGGCCGTCCGCTCGGCCCGCATCGTGGTCCGCCCGTCCGGCACCGAGCCCAAGCTCAAGTGCTACCTGGAGGTCGTCCTCCCGGTCACCACCGCCGCCGACCTCGCCGCCACCCGCGAGCGGGCCGCCGAGCTGCTCGAAGCCGTCAAACGCGACCTGGCCGAGGCCGCGGGCATCGCCGTCTGACGCCCGCCCGTACGAGAAGGGGCCCGCCGGTCGCGTACCGGCGGGCCCCTCGCGTGCTTCGGCTCAGACCGCGATCACCGTGATCAGCGCGGCCAGGCCGGCCAGCGTCGGCGCGATCACCCACCAGCACCACGCCACCTCGACCGGGCCGGCCGCGTCGGGGCGGCGGGCGTTGCGCTCGGCCATCTCCTGGAGCACGTTGGTCACCTGGTCGGACCAGGCGCGGGTCGGGTCGGGCGAGCCCTGCACCACCGGGTTGGCCTGGCGGCCGAACACCATCCCCATCCGGGAGGCGTGCTCGGCGCCGCCGCGCTGCTGGGCCCGGGTCGCCCGCTTGCGCTGCCGCAGCGACACCGGCACCGCCCACACCTGGTACTTCTTGCCCCCGGCCAGCAGCTCGACCGAGTACCCCGCGCGCAGCGCGTCCACCGAGGCCCACGGCGCGGTGATGGTCCGCCACGGGTTGCGCACCAGCAGCCGGCTGCGGTCCGCCAGCACCGCCGGGCGCAGCGTGTAGGCGATCACCGGGAAGGCGAACACCGGTACCGCCGCGAGCGAGACGTACGGCGTCTTCCCCGTCCCGTTCAGCACCGCGTCGCCGATCAACCAGCCGGCGACGGCCAGCAGCAGCACTCCGGAGATCACACCGGGGACAGAGCGGTACACGCGGTCCGCGTACGCGGGATCCCCGTCGGGGGCGGCGGAACCCTGGCGGGGCTTGCCGTCGGAATCGGTCATGCCGTCGATTCTGCCCCATGCCCCCCACCGAGAGGTCTCGGTCCGGCATCGAATGCCGCCCCCGGACCACCCGGCCGCCGGTCGCCGCGCGGTCCGGCCGTACACGCCCCCTGCCGCCCCTCCGCCTTCTCCGAGGTCTCGGTCCGGCCACGAAAGGCAGGCCCCCTAGCGGTCGACTACGCGCGTAGATATGCTGCTCTGGTGACTATGTCCACTGTTGCAGCCAATGCCCTCGGCGTTGCGGGCAGCGGCCTTCAGGACGTTGCGGCGTCCGAGGCCTCGCTCCGCCGCTTCCTGCACGGCCTGCCCGGCGTCGACCAGGTCGGCCTTGAGGCGCGTGCCGCCACCCTCGGTACCCGCTCGATCAAGACCACGGCGAAGGCCTACGCCATCGACCTGGCGATCTCGATGATCGACCTGACCACGCTGGAAGGCGCGGACACGGTCGGCAAGGTGCGCGCCCTGTGCGCCAAGGGCAGGACCCCCGACCCGACCGACCCGACCACCCCCCGCGTCGCCGCCATCTGCGTCTACCCGGACATGGTCGCCACCGCGAAGGACGCCCTGCGGGGCACCGACATCCAGGTCGCCTCGGTGGCCACCGCCTTCCCGGCCGGCCGCGCCGCCCTCCCGGTGAAGCTCGCCGACACCGCCGACGCGGTCGCCGCGGGCGCCGACGAGATCGACATGGTGATCGACCGGGGAGCCTTCCTCTCCGGCCGCTACTACGACGTCTTCAACGAGATCGTCGCCGTCAAGGAGGCGTGCAAGCGCCCGGACGGCACCAGCGCCCACCTCAAGGTGATCTTCGAGACCGGCGAGCTGCAGACGTACGACAACGTGCGCCGCGTCTCCTGGCTGGCGATGCTGGCCGGCGCCGACTTCATCAAGACCTCCACCGGCAAGGTCGCCGTCAACGCGACCCCGCCGGTCACCCTGCTGATGCTGGAGGCGGTCCGCGACTTCAAGGCGCAGACCGGCGTCCAGGTCGGCGTGAAGCCCGCCGGTGGGATCAAGACCACCAAGGACGCCATGAAGTACCTGGTGATGGTCAACGAGACCCTCGGCGACGACTGGCTGAGCCCGCACTGGTTCCGCTTCGGCGCCTCCAGCCTGCTCAACGACCTGCTGATGCAGCGCCAGAAGCTCACCACCGGACGTTACTCCGGCCCCGACTACGTGACGGTGGACTGATCACCATGGCCAAGAAGAAGAACATCGAGGAGCCCGTGAAGGCCTCCGGCCTCTTCGCCTACGCCCCGGCCCCCGAGTCCCCCGCCGCCGCGGGCGACATCGCCACCTCCTACGGCCACTTCATCGGCGGCGAGTTCGTCGACTCCTCCGGCAGCGAGGCCCTGAAGACGGTCAACCCGGCCACCGAGCAGGTGCTCGCCGAGTTCGCCCAGGGCACCGACGAGGACGTGGACCGCGCGGTCGCCGCCGCCCGCAAGGCCTTCGCCGACTGGTCGGCGCTGCCGGGCAGCGAGCGCGGCAAGTACCTGTTCCGGATCGC
The DNA here is from genome assembly GCF_044744605.1 of Kitasatospora sp. NPDC087271. Lineage (NCBI taxonomy): Bacteria > Bacillati > Actinomycetota > Actinomycetes > Kitasatosporales > Streptomycetaceae > Kitasatospora > Kitasatospora sp. NPDC087271. The sequence goes on along the minus strand of NZ_JBIUYQ010000008.1, from coordinate 281,755 downwards.
CCGGATCATCCAGGAGCGCAGCCGCGAGCTGGCCGTGCTGGAGTCGATCGACAACGGCAAGCCGATCCGCGAGACCCGCGACTTCGACATCCCGACCGTCGCCGCGTGGTTCTTCTACTACGCCGGCTGGGCGGACAAGCTGGACTACGCGGGCTTCGGCCCGAACCCGCGCCCGCTGGGCGTGGCCGGCCAGGTCATCCCGTGGAACTTCCCGCTGATGATGCTGGCGTGGAAGATCGCGCCCGCCCTGGCGACCGGCAACACCGTCGTCCTCAAGCCGGCCGAGACCACCCCGCTGACGGCCCTGCGCTTCGCCGAGATCTGCCGCCAGGCCGGTCTGCCGAAGGGCGTCGTCAACATCGTCACCGGCGACGGCCGCACCGGCGCCGCGCTCACCGCGCACCCGGACGTCAACAAGGTCGCCTTCACCGGCTCCACCCCGGTCGGCAAGGCGATCGCCAGGCAGCTGGCCGGCAGCCGCAAGAAGCTGTCGCTGGAGCTGGGCGGCAAGGCCGCGAACATCGTCTTCGACGACGCGCCGATCGACCAGGCGGTCGAGGGCATCGTCAACGGCATCTTCTTCAACCAGGGCCACGTCTGCTGCGCGGGCTCGCGCCTGCTGGTCCAGGAGTCGATCCAGGACGAGCTGCTGGACGCCCTGAAGCGCCGGATGTCCACCCTGCGGGTCGGCGACCCGCTGGACAAGAACACCGACATCGGCGCCATCAACTCGGCCGCCCAGCTGGCCCGGATCACCGAGCTGACCGACGCCGGCGAGGCCGAGGGCGCGGACCGCTGGTCGCCCGAGTGCGAACTCCCGGGCACCGGCTTCTGGTTCAAGCCGACCCTGTTCACCGGCGTCAGTCAGGCCCACCGGATCGCCCAGGAGGAGATCTTCGGCCCGGTCCTGTCGGTGCTGACCTTCCGCACCCCCGACGAGGCGGTCGCGAAGGCCAACAACACCCCGTACGGCCTCTCCGCCGGCATCTGGACGGAGAAGGGCTCGCGCATCCTGTGGACGGCGAGCCGGCTCAAGGCCGGCGTGGTCTGGGCCAACACCTTCAACAAGTTCGACCCGACCTCGCCGTTCGGCGGCTACAAGGAGTCGGGCCACGGCCGCGAGGGTGGCCGCCACGGTCTGGAGGCCTACCTCGATGTCTGATGTCGCGACGCGTCTTGACGTCTTCAAGACCTACAAGCTGTACGTCGGCGGGAAGTTCCCGCGCTCCGAGAGCGGGCGGGTGTACGAGGTGACGGACGCCAAGGGCCAGTGGCTCGCCAACGCTCCGCTGGGCACCCGCAAGGACGCCCGCGACGCCGTCCTGGCCGCCCGCGCGGCGGTCAAGGGCTGGGCCGGCACCACCGCGTACAACCGCGGCCAGGTGCTGTACCGGGTGGCCGAGATGCTGCAGGGCCGCCGCGAGCAGTTCGCCGCCGAGGTCTCCGCCGCCGAGGGCATCGGCCCGAAGAAGGCCGCCGCGCTGGTGGACGCCGCGATCGACCGCTGGATCTGGTACGCGGGCTGGACGGACAAGGTCGCCCAGATCGCGGGCGGCGCCAACCCGGTCGCCGGCCCCTTCTTCAACCTCTCCACCCCGGAGCCGACCGGCGTGGTCGGGATCGTCGCCCCGCAGGCCGGGTACGGGCACTCGCTGCTCGGCCTGGTCTCGGTGATCGCCCCGGCGATCGCCACCGGCAACACGGTCGTGGTCGCGGCCGCCGCGGACGCCCCGCTGCCGGCCCTGTCGCTGGGCGAGGTGCTCGCCACCTCGGACGTCCCCGGCGGCGTGGTCAACATCATCTCGGGCAAGACCGCCGACATCGCGCCCACCCTGGCCTCGCACCAGGACGTCAACGCGGTGGACCTCACCGGCGCGATCGCCGCCGACGGCCCCGGCGCGGCGCAGGCGCTGGAAGCGGCCGCCGCGGATACCCTGAAGAGGGTGGTCCGTCCGGAGCTGGACCCGTTCGCCCAGGACTGGACCAATGCGCCCGGTACCGACCGGCTACTCTCGTTCCTGGAGACGAAGACGGTCTGGCACCCGATGGGGATCTGACCGCCCCGTCGACCACCGAGTAACAACTCCACAGACTGGCCGTCCCCAGTGCCCTCTCCCCCCCAGGGCCCGGACGGTCATTGGACGGACCCGCGCCTCTCCCCCCCCTGGCGCGGGTCCGTCGCCCTTCCGTGCCGTTTCGACGCCGTCCTCCGGCTCGCCGATCCCCGGAGCTCTCAGAAGGTGTGATCCGACGGGTTTCGGCATCGGGCCCGGATGCGTCAGACTGGTGTCCCGTGAGTGACGACCCGCTGAATCCTGTGCCGATGACCCACGCCCGGGTCGTCCTGCTGTCCGGCCCCTCCGGCTCCGGGAAGTCCTCGCTCGCCGAGCGCAGCGGGCTGCCGGTCCTGCAACTGGACGACTTCTACAAGGACGGGGACGACCCCACCCTGCCGCTGCTGCCCGACGGCGCGGTCGACTGGGACTCCCCGCTCGCCTGGCACCGCGACCAGGCGGTCGCCGCGATCCGCAGCCTGTACGCGACCGGCCGCGCCGACGTCCCGGTGTACTCGATCCCGGACAACGGCCGGATCGCCACCCGCGCCCTGGACCTGGACGGCGCCCCCGCGTTCATCGCCGAGGGCATCTTCGCCGCCGAGATCACCGCCGAGTGCGCCGCCGAGGGTCTGCTCGGCGATGCCCTGTGCCTGCGCAACGGCGCGCTCACCACGGCCTGGCGCCGGCTGCGCCGGGACGTCCGGGAGGGCCGCAAGTCGCTGCCGGTGCTGCTGCGCCGCGGCTGGCGGCTGATGCGGGCCGAGCGCTCCATCGTCGGGCGGCAGGTCACCCTGGGCTCCCACCCGTGCGCCGGGGCCGAGGCCGAGCGCCGGATCCGCGCCGCGGCCGGGCGGCGGGAGCTGTCCTCCGTCTGAGCCGCCCTCCGTTGGGACGGGCCGTGCTCCGTTCGGGCGGGCCGTGCTCCGTTCAGTCGGGACGTCTCCGGACGAGGGATCGACGCGGGACGAAGACACGAAGAACGACGGGCCCGGTGCGTCTCCCCCGCACCGGGCCCGTCGCCTTCCCCGAACGGCCGTCGGGCTCCCCGTGTTCACCGCTCCCCCGAGCCGGCGTCCACGCACCGCGACCGTCCGCTACCCGTCCCCCGACGGGAGTTCCACTCCTTCGCGTCACCCGCGCCCGCGTCAGGCGACCAGCTCGCCGAACGCCCGGACGGTGTCGCCCGACTTGTTCAGGTGCTCGTCCTCGCGCAGCCGGCGCAGCGCCCGCCAGATGCTGCTCTTGACCGTGCCGACGCTGATCCCCAGCACGTCGGCGATCTCCGGGTCGGTCTTGCCCTCGTAGTACCGCAGCACCAGCATGGTGCGCTGGTTCTCCGGAAGCTTCGCCAGCGCCTGCCAGAGCACGGTGCGCAGCTCGGTGCCGCCCATCGCGTCGGTGTCACCGGCCGTCTCCGGCAGCTCCTCGGTCGGGTACTCGTTGACCTTGCGGCGCCGCCAGGCGGAGATGTGCAGGTTGGTCATGGTGCGGCGGAGGTACCCGCCGACCGCGGCCTTGTCGGTGATCCGGCCCCAGGCCCGGTAGGTGCTGAAGAGCGCGCTCTGCAGCAGGTCCTCGGCCTCGTAGCGGTCACCGGTGAGGTGGTACGCCGTGGCGTACAGGGAGGCGCGGCGCTCGCGCACGTACGCGGTGAACTCCGTGATGTGGTCCTCCGCGACGGCCGGGTGCTCCCCCTGCGCGTCCGCCCGTCCCGCCTCGGCGGTGCGGGCCGCCGCCGGGTTCAGCTGCAGCAGCGTCGCACCGGCGGCCTCGCGGCCGGCCGACTCCCCCGAGCCGACCGTCCGCAGGCCGTTCCCGCCGACGCCCCGGTTCCCCGCCGGAGCGTCCTTGCCCTCGACGCGGACGGGGAGGATCCCCCGCAGCGTGAGGGTGTTGCCGGAGTCAGCCGCGTTCCCCACCCGGCCGATCCCGTACAGCTCCCCCGTCCTGGCGCCGCCGCTCACCCGGCGGGCGACAGGGTTTCCACCGGTGCTGTGCGCGCACCCCCGTACGGTCACGGCACCGGAGTTCTCGTCGGTCCTGACCTCGTACCGGGTCCGCGGGGCGGTGGCTGACGAACGCGCGGTGCGGACAGCCGGGTTGGTCCGGGTCTGAAGCATGGCGTTCATCGTGCGCCCCCTGGGTCGGTACGAGCGGTTCCTGTTGCCGCCTTCCAGCCGGCCGGGTTGGCCCGCTGTCCTGCGGCGACATGGAAAATCTTGCCCGCCGGTTGTGATGGCGCTGTCCGCCGACTGTCACAGGGGTGTCACAGGGGCGGGCCTTTCGTCCCGGTCCGCCTCCCTCCGTACCGGACGCCGGTGGTGCTCCTTCCGGTTCCCGTACGGGCGGTGACCGGTCCTGGGGGTGATTCGACGCTTCGAGTGGGCCAAAATGGGGCCGTGCCTTTCCTCCTTCTGATCGAGGACGACGACGCCATCCGGACCGGCCTCGAACTCGCCCTCACCCGCCAGGGCCACCGTGTGGCCACCGCCGCCTCCGGCGAGGACGGTCTGAGGCTCTTCAAGGAGCAGCGGCCCGACCTGATCGTGCTGGACGTCATGCTGCCCGGAATCGACGGCTTCGAGGTCTGCCGCCGCATCCGCCGCACCGACCAGCTGCCGATCATCCTGCTGACCGCCCGTTCGGATGACATCGACGTGGTGGTCGGCCTGGAGTCCGGCGCCGACGACTACGTGGTCAAGCCGGTGCAGCCGCGGGTGCTGGACGCCCGGATCCGGGCCGTGCTGCGGCGCGGCGAGCGGGAGAGCTCCGACTCCTCCGCGTACGGCACCGTGGTGATCGACCGGGCGGCGATGACCGTCACCAAGGACGGGCAGGACCTCCAGCTCACCCCGACCGAGCTGCGGCTGCTCCTGGAGCTCAGCCGCCGCCCCGGCCAGGCGCTCTCCCGCCAGCAGCTGCTCCGGCTGGTCTGGGAGCACGACTACCTGGGTGACTCCCGCCTGGTGGACGCCTGCGTGCAGCGGCTGCGGGCGAAGGTCGAGGACGTCCCGTCCGCGCCGACCCTGATCCGCACCGTCCGCGGCGTGGGCTACCGGCTGGACCCGCCGGCCTGAGCGCCTCTCCCGTCCTCCTGTTTCCCCTCCTCCTGCTTCCCGTCCTCCTGGCTGCCTCCCTCCTGATCCGCCTGGGCTGCCCGAAATTCCTGAACTCCCTGAACTTCCGTACGACGACAGGCTCTTGTGACTGATCATCAGACGACGGCCCGCCGCTTCGCCGCGGGCCCGTGGCGCAGGCTGCGCTCCCTGCGCGTACGGCTGATCGCGGTGTTCGCGGCGGTCGCGCTGCTCGCCGCCGTCTCGGCCTCCGGCATCGCCTACTGGCTCAACCGCGACGCGGTGCTCAAGCGCGCCCAGGACACCGCGCTCAACGACTTCCGGGTCTCGCTCAGCCGCAACGTCTCCGAGCTGCCGCTGAACGCGAGCTGCCCGGACCTGACCACGCTCGCGTCCACCGTCGCCAGCTCCGGACTGAGTTACGACGTGGTGGTGGCCGACCCGGCGCACCCGGAGTGCACGGCCTCCTCCGACCCGGGGCAGTTCACGCTGGCCGACGTCCCGGCGGCGCTGCAGTCCACCGTCGCCAGACAGCGCGAGGTCACCGAGAGCAACCCGTACCCGTACCACCTGTACTGGCAGCGGCAGAACCTGGCGGGCCAGCCGTTCCTGATCGGCGGCACCAAGGTGGTGCCGACCGGCCCGACGGCGTACATGTTCAAGTCGCTGGAGAACGAGCGCAAAGACCTCAACACGCTGGGCTGGTCGCTGGCCATCGCCACGCTGCTCGCGCTGATCGGCTCGGCGCTGCTCGCCCAGGCGGCCTCGTCGACCGTGCTGCGGCCGGTCAAGCGGCTCGGCGACGCCGCCCGACGGCTCGGCGAGGGACACCTGGACACCCGGCTGGAGGTCGAGGGCGGGGACGAACTCGCGGACCTGGCGAGGACGTTCAACCGGGCCGCGGAGTCGTTGCACGAGCAGGTCGAGGAGTTGAGCGCGCGCGAGGCGCAGAGCCGGCGGTTCGTCGCCGACATGTCGCACGAGCTGCGCACACCGCTGACCGCGATGACCGCCGTCACGGACATCCTGGAGGACGAGGCCGAGTCGCTGGACCCGATGATCGCGCCGGCCGTACGGCTCGTCGTCAGCGAGACGCGGCGGCTGTCCGACCTGGTGGAGAACCTGATGGAGGTGACCCGCTTCGACGCCGGCACCGCCAAGCTGGTCGCCGACGAGGTGGACATGGCCGACCTGATCATGTCCTGCATCGACGGCCGGGCCTGGTACGACGCCGTCGAACTGGACGCCCCGCGCGGCATCCTGGCCGTGGTCGACCCGCGCCGGCTCGACGTGGTCTTCGCCAACCTGATCGGCAACGCGCTCAAGCACGGCGGCTCCCCGGTGCGGGTCAAGGTCCGGCAGACCGCGGGCTCGGTCGTCATCGAGGTCTCCGACAGCGGCCCGGGCATCCCCGAGGACGTGCTGCCGCACGTCTTCGACCGGTTCTACAAGGCGGACCGGGGACGGGCCCGCTCGGAGGGCAGCGGCCTGGGGCTGTCGATCGCGATGGCCAACGCACAGATCCACGGGGGCACGATCACGGCGGCGAACGGGGAGGTCGGGGCGGTGTTCACGCTGACGCTGCCGCTGGCCCCGCCGCCTCCGCCGAACGAGGGCGAGACCGGTGACGGCCCCCTCGGCGACGCCGCCCAGGACAAGGACGCCACGTGACCGCCGCCACCCGCACCGCCCTGCGCCGCACCGCCGGCGCCCTGCTGCTGCTCGCGCTCGCCTCCGGCTGCGGCATCCGGCCGACCGCCGTCCCGGTGGACGCGGGCGCCCCGGCCAGCCGGACGGCCTGCCCGACCGCCCCGCACATACCGACCGCGCTGGCCACGCCGCCGGCGCCCACGCCGACCCCGCCGGCCCGCGGCGCCGCCAAGGCCGGTGTGAGCCCGAGCCCGTCGCCCACGGTGGTGCCCGCCACCCCGCCGGCCGACAACGTGTTCGGCGCGGTGCCGACCGCGGCGCCCTGCCGGTAGTCCCGCCTGCCCCTCGTCCGCCTGCCCGCCGCCCCACCGTTCCGCCGTTCGGCCCCGGGGCGGCGGGAGGCCGGGGCGCGCCCCGGAATGTTCACGCCCGGGGTGGAACCACCGCGCCACCGGCCCACGTCCTTCCCCCCGTGCAGCGAGATGGCACCAGGACACGCGACGAGCGTTCCGGCGCACGGACCAGGAACCGGCCGGCGACGGCCGTCCACCGTCCCCTTCGAACAGCCGGACTGGCGGGCCTGACCTGTCACCTGGCCCTCGTCCTCTGGCTGGTGGTGCTGAGGCCGCTGCCGGTTCCCTGGGTGTACGACACCAACCTGACGCCGCTGGCCTCCCTCCGCTCCTCCACCGGCTGGCAGGTCGTCGGCGAGTTCCTCCTGCTGGCCCCGCTCGGCGTGCTGCTCCCGCTGGCCGGCGGCCGGCTGCGGGCCCCCTGGCTGCCGTCCTTCCTGCGCACCACCGGCGCCTCCGCCCTGCTGGCGACCGGCCTGGAGTTCCTCTCCTCCTGGACGCCCGGGCACGTCCTCAACGTCGACCACATACTGCTCGCCGTGATCGGCGTGGCCATCACCCACCTGGCCCTCGTCCCCGGCCTGCGGCGGCTGCTGCGCGACCGGCGGCCGCGGGTCCGGGTGCCGGTGCCCGCGCGCGGGGCTGCGCCTGCGCCTGCGCCTGCGCCGAAGGTGACCGCCCTGGTCGGCCCGCCGGTCGCGCGCGCCCGCGCCTACGCCGAGCCCACGCCCCCCGCTCGCTGAGGCCCGTCCTCCCGCACCACGGCGAGTGCGTTCCCGCACTCGCCGTCGAGGCCGCAAAAGACCCGCGGCACCTCATAGTCAGTCATTTCCCACCTCGTCCATTGCCGTTCCGTCGGGGTGCGACGACTCCGTGATGAAAAGGCGACGCCGAATGTCGGCCGCCTCCGGTAATCTGCGCTGTCGCCCCAAAGGCCTCCCCGTCTTATCCCCCGTCCCACAGGAATCCCCCTTGAACAATCTCGATTTCAGCGCCGAGCCGCTTTTCTCCTGGTACGTCGTCGCGCTGGCGATCAGCGGTGCCGCCATGCTGGTCCTCGGAGCGGTCAATCCCGGTAGCGGCCTGAAGGTCGGCTGGCGAATCATCAATATCCTTGCCGGCCTTGGATTCCTGGGGTACGCCTACTACCTCGCGTTCGTCTTCGAGGGCGAACAGTACAGGGTCTTCTTCAAGGCGTTCATCCTGCCGATCGCGCTGATCGCCAGCTCCGTGAAGGCGATCGTCGAACGCGGCAACGCCAAGAACCAGCAGCCGGCCCCGCAGGCGGCGCCGTACGACCCCAACGCCCCGCAGGCGCCGTACGGCCAGCCCGTCCCGCCGCAGGGCGCCGCGCCGCAGGCCGCGCCGTACGCTCCGCCGGCGCAGCCCGTGCCGAACAACCCGTACGCGCAGCCGGTGCCGCCGGCCGGGCAGTCCGGGCAGGCGCAGTAACCGCCTGTTGATCCGCCGCCGACGGGCGGGGGGCTCCGGTCCGTCCGGCGTCCCCCGCCCGTCGGTGTCAGGGCGTCAGGGTGTCAGGGTGTCAGGGCGTCAGGGCGTCAGGGCGTCAGGGTGTCAGGGCGTCAGGGCGTCAGGCGGTGCAGGTCGCGCGGGAAGAGCGTGGTCCGGCGGATGTTGTCGGTACCGGTGAGCCGCGCCGTCCAGCGCTCCAGCCCCAGCGCGAACCCGCCGTGCGGCGGCATCCCGTGCGCGAAGGAGCGCAGGTAGCCCTCGTACGGCTGGACCGGCTCGCCCCGGGCCGCCAGCGCGGCCAGGTAGTCCTCGTACCGGTGCAGCCGCTGGCCTCCGGTGACCAGTTCGAGCCCGCGGAAGAGCAGGTCGAAGCTGTTGGAGTACTCCGGGCGGCCCGGTTCCGGGTGGGTGTAGAAGGGCCGCTTGCGCATCGGGTAGCCGACCACGAACAGGAACTCGCTGCCGTGCTCGCGCAGCGCCCACTCGCCGAGCCACCGCTCGTGCGCCGGGGCGAGGTCCGGCTCGTCGACGCCCAACAGCCGCATCGCCTCGGCGAAGTGGAGCTGCGGGATCTCCGCCGGGACCTCGGGCGGCTTCACCTCCAGCAGGTCGACGGCGGCGCCGGCCCGCTCGGCCACCGAGGCGACCATCCCGGCGACCACCTCGCGCAGCACGGCCATCACCTCGCGGTGGTCGGTGATGAAGCCGAGCTCCGCGTCGAGGCTGGTGTACTGCGCCAAGTGCCGCGCGGTGTCGTGCGGTTCGGCCCGGAACACCGGCCCGGTCTCGTAGACCCGCTCGAACACCCCGACCATCGCCTGCTTGAAGAACTGCGGCGACTGCGCGAGGTAGGCGGGGCGGCCGAACCAGTCCAGCGCGAAGACGTCCGCCCCGGACTCGGTGGCCGAGGAGACCACCTTCGGGGTCTGGATCTCGGTGAAGCCCAGGCCGTCGAGGGTGGCCCGGAACCCGCCCACCGAGGCCGCCGCGATCCGGTGCAGGGCGGACAGGCGCGGGTGGCGGAGGGTGACGGGAGCGCCGTCGAGGATCACCGGGAGGGCGGCCTCGACGGTCGGCCGGAACAGGCTGAACGGGGGCGCCTCGGCGAGGCTGGACAGGACCTCGACGGTGGGCGAGGTCAGCTCGACGCCGGCCGGCGCCTGCGGGTTGGCGGTGACGGTGCCGCGGATCCGCAGGACGGTCTCCTCCGGCAGGTCGGGACCGGCGCCGGTGGCGACCACCTGGGCCGGTCCGGAGCGGTCCCGGATCACCAGGAAGGTGACGGACTTGAGTGCGCGGCGGCGGTGCAGCCAGCCGCTGATCTCTACGGATTCGCCGACGTGGCCGGGTAGTTCGGCGGCCAGGACACGGGTCGTCGGGTGGATCATCGCGGCCCTCCAGGGGCGTCGTGGTGATCCCTTCGGAGTGCGGGCGAGAAGGGCAACTCGCGGTGCCACCGCACTTTCGCCGCCGCCCGCGCGGGCGGCGGCCTCATTGCGGCCCGTTGACGGGGGCCGGCCGGCGGGGCATTTCCTCCCCGCACTCGGGAGTGTCTTCGCTCCGGGGCGCGGGGCCGCCTTCACAGCTGCCGGCGGCTCTCTCGACCCACGGGGCCCGGAGGTACTCGTCTCCCTCGACGTGTTGCCGGAGAGGCTAGAACGGCCCGCCACCGGACCGCAACGGGCTTTCCCGCCGCCGGGCGGGCGCCACCTGGGGCATCCGACTCCGGGCGACCCTGAGACGGACCCCGACACCCGGCTACGCCTCACCGGCGAGTCGGCGGGGTGGCGAATCGACTGCCAGGTGGACGTTTCCGGGAGCGCGGTGGCGGAGAGTGGAAATTAAGCCCGCCGGATCGGCCGGATCGGGTGCCACGACACGGAGTTGACCCATGAGCGCCCGTCTCGCCCGTCCCCGTCACAACCGCGTCATCGCCGGCGTCTGCGCCGGGCTTGCCGAGCGCTACGGCGTGACGCCGTGGACCGTGCGACTGATCTTCCTGATCTCGATCATCCTGCCCGGGCTCCAGTGCCTGGTCTACCTGGTCCTCTGGGTGCTGCTCCCCCAGGAGCCGTAAGCCCGGGAGCCGTACGCCCGGCGCCGTCGCGCCGGGCCCGGTACGACGGCGGGCCGCCCGCTCCCGGGATCACCGGGGCGGACGGCCCGTCGCCGTGCCGGCGGCCAGGTCAGCCGGTCAGGCCCGGCAGCGGCAGGGTGTGGGTCAGCCCGCCGATGGGGGTCTTGTCGACGCCCGGGATGGTCGGGATGGCGCCACGCGTGGCGGCACCGGCCTCGGCGGCCGGTGCGGGCGCCGCCTGGCCGGCGGCCGGGGTGAGGGTGCCGAGCGTGCCGGTGACCTTGTCGCCGCCGGGCAGCTTGGCGGCGGTGTCGGTGACCGCGCCGGTCACCGCGGGGTTCGTGACCGCGCCGGTGGGCAGCCCGAGGCCGCCGGGCGCGGGGGCGGCGGCGGCGGTACCGGCGCCCACCGCCGCGATGGCGATGCCGAGCGCCGCGGTGCCGGCGGCCTTGAGAGCCTGCTTCATGGTTCGTCCCTTGGGTCGTCGTCGGTGGCCGACATCGGGACGGGGCGGACGGGCTTCCGCCGCCACGGCCTGTCAGCATGGACGGGCACACCGTAGTGAGTGGGCCGCGCGAGGACCAAAGGGCGTTCACTCACCCGAGTGAGTAGTCGGATGAACGCCAACTCCCTTTCGGGACATGGGCGTTCACCCGACCATTCGAACGGGCCGGGCCGCTCAGCTGTCGCCGGTGCCCGAGCTGAACAGCCACTCCGCCTTCAGTTCGGCGTACCCCGGCTTGATCACGTCGTTGATCATCGCCAGCCGCTCGTCGAACGGCAGGAACGCGGACTTCATCGCGTTCACCGTGAACCACTCCATGTCCCCCAGCGTGTAGCCGAAGGCCTCCACCAGGTGCCCGAACTCGCGGCTCATGCTGGTGCCGCTCATCAGCCGGTTGTCGGTGTTCACGGTGACCCGGAACTTCAGCCGGCTGAGCAGCCCGATCGGGTGCTCGGCGTACGAAGTGGCCGCCGCGGTCTGGAGGTTGGAGGTCGGGCACATCTCCAGCGGGATGCGCTTGTCGCGCACGTACGCGGCCAGCCGGCCGAGCTCGACGCTGCCGTCCTCGGCCACCGTGATGTCGTCGACGATCCGCACGCCGTGGCCGAGCCGGTCGGCGCCGCAGCACTGCAGGGCCTCCCAGATCGACGGCAGGCCGAAGGCCTCGCCCGCGTGGATGGTGAAGTGGTTGTTCTCGCCCTTGAGGTAGTCGAAGGCGGCCTGGTGGCGGGTGGGCGGGTGGCCCGCCTCGGCACCGGCGATGTCGAAGCCGACGACGCCCTGGTCCCGGTGGCGGTTGGCCAGTTCGGCGATCTCGGTGGAGCGGGCGGCGTGCCGCATCGCGGTCAGCAGGGTGCCGACCCGGATCCGGTGGCCGGCCGCGCGGGCGTTGGCCTCGCCGAGGCGGAAGCCCTCGTTCACGGCCCGGACGACCTCGTCCAGGGACAGGCCGGCCTCCAGGTGCTGCTCGGGGGCGTAGCGGACCTCGGCGTACACGACGCCGTCGGCGGCCAGGTCCTCGGCGCAGTCGGCGGCGACCTTGATCAGGGCCTCGCGGGTCTGCATCACGGCGCAGGTGTGCGCGAAGGTCTCCAGGTAGCGGACCAGCGAGCCGGAGTCGGCGGCCTCGCGGAACCACTCGCCGAGCTCCTTGGCGTCGGTGGTCGGAAGGCCCTCGTAGCCGACCGCGGCGGCCAGCTCGACGACCGTCTCCGGGCGCAGCCCGCCGTCGAGGTGGTCGTGCAGCAGCACCTTCGGCGCGCGGCGGATCTGGTCGGGGGTGGGGATGCGCGGGCCGGCGCCCGCGGCGGTGACAGGGATCTGCTTCTCCATTGCGGAAATATAGCCCCTACGCGCGTAGACCCACCACTGTTGACGCGGCCGGTTCGGCGAAAGTCCACCGGGAATTCCACCGCCCGGGCCATCCGCGGCACCTTCGGCCCGGTTGCGGCCCCGTTGCGGCTCAGTCGTGGCCCAGTTGCGGCTCAGTCGTGCTGCAGCAACCGGCCCCGCCGGGACAGCACGAAGTCCCGGAACGCCGCCACCGGCGGGGTCAGCGGCCGCCCCGCCGCCCAGGCCAGCCCGATCGCCCGCCGGGTGCGCGGCGCCGTCACCTCCAGCTCCACCACCCCCGGCCGCGGCACCAGCGCCGGCGGCAGCAGCGCCACCCCCAGCCCGGCCGCGACCAGCCCGCGCAGCGTCTCCGCCTCCTCCCCCTCGAAGGCCAGCCGCGGCACGAACCCGGCCTGCGCGCAGAAGCCGTCCGTGATCGCGCGCAGCCCGTACCCCTGCTCCAGCCCGACGAACGGCTCCTCGGCCACCTCCGCCAGCCGGATCCGCCGCCGGCCCGCCAGCCGGTGGTCCGCCGGGACGACCAGGTGCAGCCGCTGCTCGTCCAGCGGGCGGGCCGTGAAGGCCGGATCGTCCGGCAGCGGCGCGACCAGGCAGAGGTCCAACTCCCCCGCCCGCAACCGCTCCAGCATCGCCCCGACGTAGTCCTGCACCAGCTGGAACCGGACCTGCGGATGCCCCGCCCGGAACCCCCGCAGCAGCGCCGGCACCGCGTCCGTCCCCATCGTGTGCAGGAAGCCGAACGCCACCCGCCCGGCCGCCGGATCGGCCTCCGCCCGGGCCGCCTCCGCCCCCCGCTCGACCTCCGCCAGCGCCCGCTCCACCGAGGCCAACAGCAGCCGGCCGGCCCTGGTCAGCCGGACCGTCCGGCCCTGACGGGCCAGCAGGTCCACCCCCAGCTCCTCCTCCAGCCGGGCCACCGCCCGCGACAGCGTCGGCTGCGGCACCCCGAGCAGCGCGGCCGCCCGCGTCACGTGCTCCAGCCGGGCCACCGCCGCGAACTGGGCCAGCCTGGGCGCCAGCAGCACCGCCGGCTCGTCCGGCCCCAACTCCGCCACCCGGTACCGCGGCTCCGTGCCGTCCGTCACGTCCGCCCGGTCCGCCCCGGCCATCCCGCCACCACCTCGACTCATACGACAACACATCGATCATCCACCGTTCATGCATTGGACGCATCAACCGCGGCGCGCCTACCGTCGACGACATGCAGCCCGCCGATACCAGGGCATCCGTGACCACCCCGGATGCCCCCGCCCCCGCCCCCTCGCACGACGACCGCCACCGCCCCGGCCAGCGCGCCTTCCGCCGCGCCAACCTCGCCCTGTTCGCCGCCGGAGTCGCGACCTTCGTCCTGCTCTACTCCACCCAGGGCCTGCTGCCGATCCTCTCGGCCGACCTCGACCTCACTCCCGGCCGGGCCAGCTGGACGGCCTCCGCCGCCACCCTCGGACTCGCGCTCGCCCTGCTCCCCGCCAGCGCCCTGTCCGACCGGTACGGCCGCACCGCCGTGATGACGGCCTCCACCCTCGCCGCCGCCACCCTCGCCCTCGCCCTGCCGCTCGCGCCCGACCTCACCACCCTCGTCGTGCTGCGCGTCCTCCAGGGCGCCGCGCTGGCCGGGCTGCCCGCCACCGCCATGGCCTACCTCGCCGAGGAGGTCCACCCCAGCGCCCTGGCCTCCGCGATGGGCCTGTACGTGGCCGGCAACAGCATCGGCGGCATGGGCGGCCGACTGCTCTCCGGCTGGACCGCCGCGGCCTTCGGCTGGCGCTGGGGCCTCGCCGCCTCCGCCGCCCTCGCCCTGCTCGCCGCGCTCGCCTTCCGGCTGCTGATCCCCGCCGCCCGGCACTTCACCCCGGCCCCGGTGGACGCCCGCGCCCTGGCCCGCACCGTCGGCCGGCACCTGCGCAACCCGCTGCTGGTGCGACTGTACGCGCTCGGACTGCTGTTCATGGCCGTGTTCGGCGCGGTCTACAACACCGTCGGCTACCGGCTGATCTCGGCGCCGTTCCACCTGCCCGAGTCCGTCGCCGCCTCGATCTTCGTCGTCTACCTGGTCGGCACCGGCACCTCCGCCGCCGCCGGCCGCCTCGCCGCCCGGCTCGGCCGCCGCGGCGCGCTCTACGTCTCCATCGGCGTGACCGCCGCCGGGCTGCTGCTCTCCCTCACCGAGTCCCTGGTCTGCGCCCTGCTCGGCCTGGTCCTGATCACCGCCGGCTTCTTCGCCGGCCACGCCACCGCCTCCTCCGCGGTCGGCCGCACCGCCACCGAGGGCCGCGCCCAGGCCTCCGCCCTCTACCTGATCGCCTACTACCTCGGCAACAGCCTCGGCGGCACCCTGGGTGCCGACGCCTACCACGCCACCGGCTGGCCCGGCGCCGCCACCGTCGGCCTCACCGCCATGACCCTCGCCGCCGCCGTCACCCTCTACGCCACCCACCGGGCCCACGCGGCCCGGCGAGCGGTCGCGGACGCCTGACAGTCGCCGCCGATACGCTCCGGGACATGAGCGTCGATCCTGCTGTGTACGCCCGGTTGCGCGAGATCGCGGATCAGCTGCCGAAGGTGCCGGGGACAGGAAAGATCGAGATCGCCGACGGCGAGATCGTCATGATGACGTCACCCGTGAAACGTCACGAGCTCGCCGTCATCCGCCTGGCCCACCAGCTCAATGCCCAGCTACCGCAGACCCACCCCGGCTACATCGCCCACGGCGGCGCGGATCTGGAGGACGTCGGCCTCGGTCGGCTCCGGAATCCCGACCTGATGGTGTTCCCCGACGCGGCCCTGGACGACGACGACCCGGCGTTCCTCCCCCACGAGATCCTTCTCGTCGTGGAAATCGTCTCCAAGTCCAACCCCGAGAACGACTACCACGACAAGGTCCGCGACTACTCGGCCATGGGCATCCCGTTGTACCTCCTGGTCGATCCCCGCAAGGGCACCGGCATCGTCCACGACGAGCCCGGCTACACCCGCCGCAAGGACTTCGTCTTCGGCGACGAGATCGCCGTCGGCCCCTGGACGCTCGACACCAGCGTCCTGCGGACCTACGCCTGAACCCGCATCCGCAGGGCACCGGCCGACCGGGCCCGAGCACACGGAAGGAGCCCGCACCCGGCAGACCGGGTACGGGCTCCTCGTCGGTCCTTCATGCAGCCGGCACGCTGCCGCATGAAGGGCAATCGCATGACTACGCGATGCGGTCGAGGACGATCGGGTTCGGGGTGAAGGCCGTGCCGGCCGGGGAGACCGCGATGCCGCCGGCCAGCGCCTCGATGGCGTAGTCGTAGCGCTCGGGGGTGTCGGTGTGCAGGGTCAGCAGGGGCTGGCCGGCCACGACGGTGTCGCCGGGCTTGGCGTGCATCTCGACGCCGGCGCCGGCCTGGACCGGGTCCTCCTTGCGGGCGCGGCCGGCGCCGAGGCGCCAGGCGCAGACGCCGACGGCGTAGGCGTCGAGCTCGGTGAGGACGCCGGAGGCGGGCGCCGGGATGACGTGCTGCTCGCGGGCGACCGGGAGCGGGGCGTCGACGTCGCCGCCCTGGGCGGCGATCATGCGGCGCCAGTGGTCCATCGCGGAGCCGTCGCGCAGCGCGTCGGCCGGGTCCTTGCCGTGCACGCCGGCCGCGGCGAGCATCTCGCGGGCGAGGGCGAGGGTGAGCTCGACGACGTCAGCGGGGCCGCCGCCGGCCAGCACCTCGATCGACTCGCGGACCTCCAGCGCGTTGCCGGCGGTGAGGCCGAGCGGGGTGGACATGTCGGTGAGCAGGGCGACGGTGTTCACACCGGCGCTGGTGCCCAGGCCGACCATGGTGCGGGCGAGTTCGCGGGCGTCGTCGAGGTTCTTCATGAAGGCGCCGGAGCCGACCTTGACGTCCAGGACCAGGGCGCCGGTGCCTTCGGCGATCTTCTTGGACATGATCGAGGAGGCGATCAGCGGGATGGCCTCGACGGTGCCGGTGACGTCGCGCAGCGCGTAGAGCTTCTTGTCGGCGGGCGCGAGGCCGTCACCGGCGGCGCAGATGACCGCGCCGGTGGTGCGCAGGACGTCGAGCATCTCCTCGTTGGAGAGCAGGGCGCGCCAGCCGGGGATGGACTCCAGCTTGTCGAGGGTGCCGCCGGTGTGGCCGAGGCCGCGGCCGGAGAGCTGCGGGACGGCGGCGCCGCAGGCGGCGACGAGCGGGGCGAGCGGGAGGGTGATCTTGTCGCCGACGCCGCCGGTGGAGTGCTTGTCACTGGTGGGCAGCGGCAGCGAGGAGAAGTCCATCCGGACGCCGGAGCGGATCATCGCGTCGGTCCAGCGGCTGATCTCGTGCGGCTTCATGCCGTTCAGCAGGATCGCCATGGCCAGGGCGGACATCTGCTCGTCGGCGACCTCGCCGCGGGTGTAGGCGTCGATGACCCAGTCGATCTGAGCGTCGCTCAGCTCTCCGCTGTCGCGCTTGGTCCTGATGACGGAGATGGCGTCCATGCGTGCTCCAAGAGGGGTTTCAAAAGCGAAGAGTGTCGCGAGATGACCGGGTTCCGGCCCACTCGCGACACTCTACGCGCGTAACAATTGTCGAAGCTAGAGCCGTTCCGGCCCGAACGCGTCGGGCAGGACCTCACTCATCGGGCGGATCCCGGAGGGCAGCTCGATCAGCAGTTCCGGCCCGCCGTGCTCGTAGAGCAGCTGGCGGCAGCGCCCGCACGGCATCAGCAGTTCGCCCGCGCCGTCGACGCAGGTGAAGGCCGTCAGCCGGCCGCCGCCGGTGGCGTGCAGCGCGGACACCAGCCCGCACTCGGCGCACAGCCCGAGCCCGTACGAGGCGTTCTCGACGTTGCAGCCGGTGACCAGCCGCCCGTCGTCCACCAGCGCGGCCGCGCCGACCGGGAACTTGCTGTACGGGGCGTACGCGTGGGTCATCGCCTCGCGCGCGGCCGCGCGCAGCCGCTCCCAGTCGATCGCGGCCGACGCCGCAGGCGCCGTCACTTGCCCTGGCCCTTGCGGTAGATCTGGCCGTCGGCCTTCGGCATGCGCAGCCGCTGGGAGGCCAGCGAGAGCACCACCAGGGTGATCACGTACGGCGTGGCGACGATCAGCGGGCGCTGCACCTCGTCGGTGAGCGCGTACCAGGCGCCGAGACCGCCGGCGACCACGAAGGAGATCGCCGCACCGGTGAACTTGCGCCGGTACAGCTGCCAGAGCGCGAGCAGCGCCATCGCGATGGCGACGGTCAGGATCAGCACGTGCACCGACTCCGGGTCGCGCAGCTGGAGGCTGTCGGTGAAGCCGAACAGGCCGGCGCCCATGGCGAGGCCGCCCGGCATCCAGTTGCCGAAGATCATCGCGGCGAGGCCGATGAAGCCGCGGCCGAGGGTCTGGCCGTCCTTGTAGAAGTGCGCCGCGACCAGCGAGAGGTACGCGCCGCCGAGGCCGGCGAAGGCGCCGGAGGCGATGACCGCGAGGTACTTGTACTTGTAGACGTTGACGCCCAGCGACTCGGCGGCGGTCGGGTTCTCACCGCAGGAGCGCAGCCGCAGGCCGAACACCGTGCGCCAGAGCACGAAGTAGCTGACCACGATCATCGCGCCGGCCACCAGCACGACCACCGAGATGTTGGTGACCAGGCCGCCGACCACGCCGGCCACGTCCGAGACCAGGAACCAGTGGTGCTTCTCGATGTCGGACAGCCACGAGGACAGCCCGGGGACGGTGATGTACGGCAGCGGATCCGCCGGCGGCGACTGGTTCGCACCCGCGCCGACCGCGATGTAGTCCTTGTAGTAGATCCGGTTGACGTACGCGCAGATGCCGGGGATCAGCAGGTTGATGCCGACGCCGGAGACGATGTGGTCGACGCCGAAGGTGACGGTCACGAGCGCGTGCAGCAGACCGCCGAGCGCGCCGCCGAGCATGCCGGCCAGCAGGCCGACCCACGGGTTGACCAGGTAGCCGGCCCAGGCACCGCAGAAGGTGCCGGCGACCATCATGCCTTCGAGGCCGATGTTGACCACGCCGGCCCGCTCGGACCACAGACCGCCCAGACCGGCCATGCCGATCGGCACGGCGGCGCTGAGCGCGGCGGTGATCTGACCGGAGGAGGTCAGCGCGTGGTTGCCGGTGGCCATGCCCACGGCGGAGAACAGGACCAGGGCGCCCGCGATCAGCAGCAGCACCACCGGCCAGGACATCTTGCGCTTCTTGGTGGGCGCGCCCGGCGCCTTCGGACGCGCGGCGGTAGCCGTGCTCATGCGGACACCTCCTTCTTCTCAGTGGCCGCGAGCTGAGCCGCGAGCTGGGCGGCGAGCTGGGCGCCGACCTTCTGCTGCTGGCGCTTCAGGCCGTAGCGGCGCACCAGCTCGTAGGCGACGACGACGCAGATGACGATGGTGCCCTTCATGACGTCGACGATCTCGAAGGGGAAGCCGCCCTGGAGCGGCAGCTGGGAGCCGGTGGTGTCCAGGAAGGCGAACAGCAGGGCCGCGAAGGCCATGCCGATCGGGCTGTTGCGGCCCAGCAGGGCGATCGAGATGCCGAGGAAGCCCAGACCGGGCTGGAAGCTCTGGCCGTAGTAGAACGAGTTCTGCACCAGCTCGGGCATGCCGATCAGACCGGCGATCGCGCCGGAGACCGCCATCGAGATGATCACCATGCGCTTGACGTTCACGCCGGACGCGGTCGCGGCCGACTCCGAGCGGCCGGTGGCGCGCAGGTCGAAGCCGAAGCGGGTGCGGGTCAGCGCGAACTGGAACACCACGCCGACCAGGGCGGCGATGAAGATGAAGCCCCAGAGCGGGCCACCCGCCGTCTCCATCGTGAAGAAGTGGCTGGACTGCGAGATCGGGTCGGTCTGGATCGAGTTGCTGGTGGCGCTCGTCTTCGGCGCGAAGATGCCGGGGACGAGCAGCAGGCCGACGACCGCGATCGAGATCGAGTTCAGCATGATGGTCGAGATGACCTCGCTGACCCCGCGGTAGACCTTCAGCAGACCGGCGATGCTCGCGTACAGGCCGCCGACCAGCATGGCGGTGACCAGCAGCAGCGGGATCTGGATGATCGCCGGCAGGTCGACCTTGGCGCCGACGAAGGCCGCGAACAGCGCCGCGACCTTGTACTGGCCCTCGACGCCGATGTTGAACAGGTTCATCCGGAACCCGAAGGCGGCGGCAGCGGCGGCCAGGTAGTACGTGGTGGACCGGTTGAGGATCCCCACTTGGCCGTCCGACTTGCCGGCGTACGTGAGCATCACGTTCCACGCGTCGAACGGGTTCTTGCCCGAAGTCGCCAGCAGGACGGAACAGATCACGATGGAGAGCACGACCGCGAGCACCGGCGCCGCCAGTGCGAGCACGATCCGCTCACCGCTGATCCGCTGCGCCAGGCTGCGCTTGGCGGCGGTGTTGGGACTGGTCATGTGGGCTACTCCCCCGCCTGCGGGTCGTCGGCGGTGTCGGTGGGGCCGGCGTCGGACTCGGCCTCGGTGCCCTCCACGAGGATCTCGTGGAACTGCTCGACGGCCTCCGGATCGGACTCGAGGTGGCCGCTGGCGGCACCCGTCATGGCGGTACCGAGGTCCTCGGCGGTGACGGTGGCCGGGTCGGCGTCGGCGACCAGGCGCCCGCGGTAGATGACCCGGATGGTGTCGGACAGGCCGATCAGCTCGTCCAGGTCGGCGGAGATCAGCAGGACGGCCAGACCGGCCCGCTGGGCGACCCGAATGTGCTCCCAGATCTGCGCCTGCGCGCCGACGTCCACACCACGGGTGGGGTGCGCGGCGATCAGCAGCTTGGGCTGGTGGCTCATCTCGCGGCCGATGATCAGCTTCTGCTGGTTGCCGCCGGAGAGGGAGGCCGCGGTGACCTCGATGCCCGGGGTGCGGACGTCGTAGTCCTCGACGATCCGCCAGGTGTCCTTGCGGGCGGCGCCCGGGTCGAGCAGGACGCCCTTGGAGTTGGGCGCCTCGGTGACGTGACCGAGGATCCGGTTCTCCCAGAGCGGGGCCTCCAGCAGCAGGCCGTGCTTGTGGCGGTCCTCGGGGATGTAGCCGATGCCGGCCTCGCGGCGGGCCCGGGTGAGCGAGCCGGAGAGGTCCTTGCCGTCCAGGGTGACGGTGCCGCCGTCCAGCGGCAGCATGCCCATGATGGCCTCGACCAGTTCGGCCTGGCCGTTGCCCTCGACGCCGGCGATGCCGAGGATCTCGCCCTTGTGGATGCGCAGCGAGATGTCGTCGAGGACGACGCGCTCGATGCCCTCGGCGTCGGTCTTGGCGATCCGCAGGTCCTTGACGTCGAGCATCTCGGTCGTGGTGACGGTCGACTCGCGGCTCTCCGGGGAGGGCAGCTCGGCGCCGACCATCATCTCGGCCAGCTGACGGGCGGTGACGGCCTTCGGGTCGGCGTCGCCGACCGTGGTGCCGCGCCGGATCACGCTGATCGCGTCGGCCACCGCCAGCACCTCGTGCAGCTTGTGCGAGATGAAGATGACGGTGACGCCCTCGGACTTGAGCTCGCGCAGGTTGTCGAACAGCGCGTCGACCTCCTGCGGGACGAGCACGGCCGTCGGCTCGTCGAGGATCAGGATCTTGGCGCCGCGGTAGAGCACCTTGAGGATCTCGACGCGCTGGCGGTCGGCGACGCCGAGGTCCTCGACCAGGGCGTCCGGGCGCACGCCCAGGCCGTACTGGTCGGAGATCTCCTTGATCTTCGCCTTCGCCTTGGCGCCGATGCCGTGGAGCTTCTCGCCGCCGAGGACGACGTTCTCCCACACGGTGAGGTTGTCGGCCAGCATGAAGTGCTGGTGGACCATACCGATGCCGCGGGAGATGGCGTCGCCCGGGGTGTTGAACTCGCACGGCTCGCCGTTGATCGCGATGGTGCCCTCGTCCGGCTTCTGCATGCCGTAGAGGATCTTCATCAGCGTCGACTTGCCGGCGCCGTTCTCACCCATGAGGGCGTGCACGGTACCGCTGCGGACGGTGAGGTTGATGTCGTGGTTGGCCACGACACCGGGGAAGCGCTTGGTGATGCCGCGCAGTTCGACGGCCGATGTCGCCGTCCCCGCGCTGGGGGTACCGTCCTCGCGCGGGGGGACGGGGTCGGATGCGGTGATGGCGATCTCCTGGTGGTCTGGAGGCGCGTCGTTGCGCTGGGAGGGCCAAGGGGAAGACGGGGGGACGGGACGGGGCCCGGGGGTACGCGTTGAGCGCACCCTGCCGGGCCCCTCCCGTGATGCTCTGCCGTTCGTCGCGCTGCCGGGCAGGCGGCAGTCGCTGGTGCGTCCGGGACGCGCGGGCCTTACTGGGCCGGCGCGGTCGGGACGGTGGTGGCGCCGGAGGTGATCGCCGTGGCGGCGGCCTTCAGCTTGTCCTGGATGTCGTCGAGCTTGCCGCCGGTGGTGGCGAGCGAGACGCCCTCGGCCTTCAGGTCGAAGAGCTTGATGCCGGTGAACGGCTGGCCCTTCTTGACCGACTCGATGTAGGAGAAGACGGCGTTGTCGACGTTCTTCACCATCGAGGTGAGGATGCTGTTCTTGTACTTCGCCAGGGCCGGCTGGGCGGCCTGGTCGGAGTCGACGCCGATGGCGTAGGCGCCCGGCTTGTTGGCGACGGCCTCGATGGCGCCGTTGCCGGAGGAGCCGGCGGCGGCGTAGATGACGTCCGCGCCCTTGTCGAGCTGGCCCTGCGCGGCCTCCTTGCCCTTGTCGGGCGAGTTGAAGCCGGTGAAGTCCGGAGGCGTGGTCAGGTAGGTGGTCTCGACCTGGATGTTCGCGTCGACGGACTTCACACCCGCCTTGTAACCGGCCTCGAACTTCTTGATCAGCTCGGTCTGCACACCGCCGATGAAGCCGACGTGCTTGGACTTCGACTTGTTCGCGGCGGCGACGCCGGCGAGGTACGAACCCTCCTGCTCGGCGAAGACCAGCGAAGTGACGTTGGACGGCTGGTCCTTGTCGTTCGAGTCGATGATCGCGAACTTGACGTTCGGGTTGTCCTTGGCGACCTTGTCGACCGCCTGCTGGTAGACGAAGCCGACCGCGATGATCGTCTTGTAACCGCCGTCGATCAGGTTCTTGAGGCGGGTCTCCTTGTCAGCCTCGGCCTCACCGGTCTTGGCGTCGGCCTCGGTGACCGCGACGCCGAGCTCGGCCTTGGCCTTGTCGAGACCGCGGGCGGCGGAGTCGTTGAACGACTGGTCGCCACGGCCGCCGATGTCGTAGGCCATACCGACCTTGATCGAGCCGTCGCCCGAACCGGAGGAGGTGTTGCTGTCAGTGCTCTTTGCGCCGCAAGCGGCGAGCGAGGCCATGCCCAGGGAACCCGAGAGCACAACCGCAGCGAGCTTCATTGAACGGCGCAAGGGAGTATCTCCTTCTCACACGCACCTGATTAGCGTGGTCGGACGCCACCGTAACGCGCGTAGAACACGGTTGGGTTACGGGGTGCCGGAGCATTCGGGTTGTTATCAAACCGTGGTCTCACGGTCTTCCCGAGGCCCTATTTCCCGTGCGCGACGGTGATCCAAAGCTGGTTTTGCGGCTCAGTCTACGGAACCGTTCGATTACCTCGGATGGCGGTAAACCGGCCGGTCACCGCGATGGGGTGCCGGCCGGTCGTCCGGGGGGTCGCCCGAGGGGGCGTTCACGCGGTGCCCGAGGAGATGTCCGGGGACGGCGTGCGCCACTCAATCCCGCGGCCCAGTGCTGCTGTTCGGTATCCGCGGCTCGGTCCTGCCGTTCGGTTTCCGCAGCTCAGTCCCACGGCTCAGTCCCGCAGCTCAGCCCCGCGGCTCGTCCAGGGCGAGCGCCGCGAACAGCTCCACGCCGATCCCGATCGCGCGCTCGTCGGCGTCGAAGCGGCCCTGGTGCAGGTCGCGGACGGTGGTGTCACCGGGGGCGCGGACGCCGAGCCGGGCCAGCGCGCCCGGGGCGTGCTCCAGGTACCAGGAGAAGTCCTCGCCGCCCAGGCTCTGCTCGGTGCTCTCCACCACCCGCGCGCCCTCCCGGCCGAACCGGTCGGTCATCGCCGCGTCCAGCAGGGCGACCGAGACCGCCTCGTTGACCACCGGCGGCACCCCTCGGTGGTAGTCCAGCGTCCACTTCGCCCGGTAGGTCTCGGCGAGCTTGGCGATCAGCTCGTGCAGCAGGTCGGGTGCCTCGCGCCAGCCGTCCAGCTCCAGGCAGCGGACGGTGCCCTCCAGTTCGGCGTGCTGCGGGATGACGTTGGGCGCGGAGCCGGAGGCGATCCGGCCCCAGACCAGGCTCACGCCCCAGCGCGGGTCCATCCGACGGGCCAGCGCGCCCGGCAGGTCGGCGGCCATCCGGGCGACCGCGGTCACCAGATCGGTGGTCAGGTGCGGGCGGGCGGTGTGCCCGCCGGGGCCGTCCAGGTGCAGCACCAGGCGGTCGCAGGCCGAGGTGATCGCCCCGGTGCGCAGGGCGATCCGGCCCACCTCCACCTTGGGGTCGCAGTGCACCGCGAAGATCCGGCCGACGCCGTCCATCCCCCCGGCCTTGATCACGTCCAGCGCACCGCCCGGCAGGACCTCCTCGGCCGGCTGGAACACCAGCCGGACGGGGCGGCGCAGTTCGCCGGTGCGGACGGCCTCGGCCAGCACCAGGGCGGTGCCGAGCACCACCGCGGTGTGCACGTCGTGGCCGCAGGCGTGGGCCCGACCGGGGACGGTCGAGCGGTACGGCACGTCGGTCTTGGCGTCGTCGATCGGCAGCGCGTCGATGTCGGCGCGGAAGGCCAGGAACTCGGCGCCGGGGGCGGTGCCGGCCGGGACGACGTCGACGATCAGGCCGGTGCCGCCGGGCAGCACCCGGGGGCTCAGGCCGGCCGCCACCAGCCGGTCGCGGAGCAGGCCGGTGGTGCGGAACTCCTGGCGGCCGAGCTCCGGGTGCCGGTGCAGGTCACGGCGGAAGGCGATCAGCTCGGACTCCAGCCCCCGGACCCGGGCGCGCAGTTCGGCGGCGGGGCGGGCGGTGGCCAGAGTGGCGCCCGGCTGAGCGGGCTCAGGACGGTTCATCTCAACAAGGGTAGGCCTGTTGGGGGGATTTGGCCCGACTTCCGGAAAACTAGTCCCCGGATGGGCGCATACCGGCCGAACAGGTGGGTATGACATCTCGTTTCAGCCGCCTTCCCCGGTTGCTTGCCCTGTGCAACGATCACCCGGAGCGGCGGTCACGGTCGCCCCAATCTTGACGTGACGTCAGAAGCGCTCCACCGGGGCGTACACGCCCCACACCTCCCGCAGGGCGTCGCAGACCTCGCCGACGGTGGCCCGCGCGGCCAGCGCCTCCTTCATCGGGTACAGCACGTTCCCCGTCCCCTCCGCGGTGCGGCGCAGCCCGTCCAGCGCCCGGGCGACGGCCACGCGGTCCCGCCCGGCGCGCAGCCGGGACAGCCGCTCGACCTGCTGCCGCTCGACCGCCGGATCCACCCGCAGCGGCCGGTACGGCTCCTCGGCGTCCAGCCGGAAGCGGTTGACGCCGACCACCGTCCGCTCGCCGGAGTCGGTCTCCTGCTGGAGCCGGTAGGCGGTGCGCTCGATCGCGGCCTTCTGGAAGCCCCGCTCGATCGCGGCCACCGCGCCGCCCAGCTCCTCGACCCGGGCCATCAGCGCCAGCACGGCGGCCTCCACCTCGTCGGTCAGCGACTCGACCGCGTACGAGCCGGCGAACGGGTCGGCGGTGGCGGTCACGTCGGTCTCGTGGGCGAGCACCTGCTGGGTGCGCAGGGCGAGCCGGGCGGCCTTCTCGGTGGGCAGCGCGATCGCCTCGTCGAAGCCGTTGGTGTGCAGCGACTGGGTGCCGCCGAACACCGCGGCGAGCGCCTGCACCGAGACCCGGACCAGGTTCAGCTCGGGCTGCTGGGCGGTGAGCTGCACCCCGGCGGTCTGGGTGTGGAAGCGCAGCATCCACGAGCGCGGGTCCTTCGCGCCGAACTCCTCCCGCATCACCCTGGCCCAGATCCGGCGGGCGGCACGGAACTTGGCCACCTCCTCCAGCAGCGTGACCCGGGCCACGAAGAAGAACGAGAGCCGGGGGGCGAAGTCGTCCACCGCCATCCCGGCGGCGATCGCGGTACGGACGTAGGCGATGCCGTTGGCCAGCGTGAAGGCGACCTCCTGCGCCGGATCCGCCCCGGCCTCGGCCATGTGGTAGCCGGAGATGGAGATGGTGTTCCAGCGCGGGATCTCCGCCCGGGAGTACCGGAAGACGTCCGCGACCAGCCGCAGCGAGGGCTGCGGCGGGAAGATGTACGTGCCCCGGGCGATGTACTCCTTCAGCACGTCGTTCTGGACCGTGCCGGTCAGCCGGGCCGGCGCCACCCCCTGGGCCTCGCCGACCAGTTGGTAGAGCAGCAGGAGCAGGGCGGCGGGCGCGTTGATGGTCATGGAGGTGGACACCCCGCCCAGCGGGATGCCGTCGAACAGCACGGCCAGGTCCTCAACGCTGTCGACGGCCACGCCCACCTTGCCCACCTCCCCGGCGGCGAGCGGCGCGTCCGAGTCGTAGCCCATCTGGGTGGGAAGGTCGAAGGCCACCGACAGTCCGGTGCCGCCGCCCGCGATCAGCTGCCGGTAGCGGGCGTTGGACTCGGCGGCGGTGCCGAAGCCCGCGTACTGGCGCATCGTCCACGGCCGCCCGGCGTACATCGTCGGGTAGACGCCCCTGGTGTACGGGTACTCCCCCGGCCGGCCGAGCCTGCTCGCCGGATCCCAGTCGGCCAGCGCCTCCGGGCCGTACAGCGGCTCGATCGGGAAGCCTGACTCGGCGCGGCGCGGCTCGGCTGCCATGAGGTCCCTCCACGGGATCGGCGGGGGCATCGGTCGGTCCTCGCAATGTAGGACAGGACCCGGAACGGGACCGGTCGGCGCGGACGCGGACGCGGTTGAGATGATCGGGTGAACGACCGGATGAGCCCCAGGGAGTGGCAATGACCGAGCAGAAGGTGGCCGTGGTCACCGGTGCCAGCAGCGGAATCGGCGCGGCGACCGCCCGCCGGCTGGCGGCCGAGGGCTTCGACGTGGTGCTGACCGCCCGGCGGACCGAGCGGATCGAGGCGCTGGCCAAGGAGATCGGCGACGGGGGCGGTTCGGCCAGGGCGGTCACGCTCGACGTCACCGACCGGGCCGCCGTGGACGCCTTCGCGGCCGAGGTGGGCCGGGTCGACGTGCTGGTGAACAACGCCGGCGGGGCGATCGGCGCCGAGACGGTCGAGCACGGCGACCCGGCCGACTGGCGGGCCATGTACGAGGTGAACGTGCTCGGCGTGCTGCACGTGACGCAGGCGCTGCTGCCGGCCCTGCGGGCCACCGGCGACGGCACCGTGCTGGTGCTCTCCTCGACCGCCGCGCTGGCCGCGTACGAGGGCGGCGGCGGGTACGTCGCGGCCAAGCACGCCGCGCACACCATCGCGGCGACGCTGCGCCTGGAGCTGTGCGGGGAGCCGATCCGGGTGATCGAGATCGCCCCCGGCATGGTGAAGTCCGAGGGCTTCGCGGTCACCCGCTTCCGCGGCGACGAGGAGAAGGCCGCGGCCGTGTACGCCGGCGTGGCCGA
Organism: Kitasatospora sp. NPDC087271; assembly: GCF_044744605.1. Lineage (NCBI taxonomy): Bacteria > Bacillati > Actinomycetota > Actinomycetes > Kitasatosporales > Streptomycetaceae > Kitasatospora > Kitasatospora sp. NPDC087271. Next base: position 254,665 of record NZ_JBIUYQ010000008.1, on the reverse strand, counting down.
GCCGCTGACCTCGGAGGACATCGCCGACACCGTGGCCTGGGCGGTCACCCGCCCCCCGCACGTCAACATCGACCTCCTGGTCGTCCGCCCCCGCGCCCAGGCCGCCAACCACAAGGTCCACCGCGGCTGACCCGCCCCCGGCGGGCAGCCCGGGGGCCATGATCAAACGTGTCACCCGCCAGTGGTACACACGTGCGATGAGAACCTTCCGGGCCGCCCGCCCACGGGTCCTGCTGACCGCCCTGGCGGCAGGCGCCCTGCTCCTCGCCTCCGCGTGCAACGACACCGCCAAGCCGTCCCAGGACCAGGCCACAGGCGCCTCCGCGCCCGGCACCACGAGCCCCACGGCCACCCCGCCGCCGACCCCGACGCCCAAGCCCACCGGCGAGGCCGACCCGGCCCTCCAGCCCTTCTACGGCCAGCAGATCGCCTGGGCCGACTGCCCGGCCGACCCCACGGCCGAGAAGCTCAAGATCGACACATCCGGGATGCAGTGCGGCAAGCTGCACGTCCCGCTCGACTACGCCAACCCCGGCACCGACGCGATCGACCTCGCCCTGGTCAAGTACCCGGCAGCCAAGCCGGACCAGCGGATCGGCTCGCTGATGGTCAACCCGGGCGGCCCGGGCGAGTCCGGCGTCGGGATGGTCGAGTACGGCGCCAAGGACTTCACCGGCACCCTGCACAACCGCTTCGACGTCATCGGCTTCGACCCTCGCGGCACCGGGGACAGCTCACCGGTCGTCTGCTACGACGACAAGCAGCGCGACGCCGCCGACCAGCAGGACGCCCCGCTCGACCTGGCGACCCGCAAGGCCGAGCACGTCAAGCAGGCCACCGAGCACGCCGCCGCCTGCCAGGCCAAGTCCGGCAGGCTGCTGCCGTTCGTCGGCACCCGCAACACCGCTCGCGACCTGGACGTGCTGCGCGCCGTCAGCGGCGACAAGAAGCTCAACTACCTCGGCGTCTCCTACGGCACCTACCTCGGCTCGCTGTACGCCGAGGAGTTCCCGAAGAACACCGGGCGGCTCGTCCTGGACGGCGCCGTCGACCCCTCCCAGGACACCATGGACCACGGAGTCGACCAGCAGGTCGGCTTCGAGAAGTCCTTCGAGCGCTTCGCCGCCGACTGCGTGGAGAACCACGCCGACGAGTGCCCGCTCGGCAAGGACCCGGCCAAGGCCGCCAAGAAGGCCGCCGACTTCCTGGACGGGCTGTACGACCACCCGCTGACCGTCAAGGACGGCCGCAAGCTGGGCCGCGACCTGGCCTGGACCGGCACCATCCAGGCGCTCTACGGCGACGAGAAGACCTCCTGGAAGTACCTGCGCGCCGCCCTGGGCTGGGCGATGGTGCGCGGCAAGGGCGACTACCTGATGGACTCCGCCGACGGCTACAACGGCCGCGACGAGAACGGCCACTACAGCCCGATGCAGGAGTCCAACGGCGCGATCAGCTGCGCCGACGCGGCCCGTCCGGCACCGACGCCGGAGCACGCCAAGCAGGCGGTGGACCGGCTGACCGCCGAGGCACCGCTGCTGTCCAAGGGCACCACCGTGGACGACTACAGCGAGGCCGGCTGCGCCTACTGGCCGTTCAAGACCACGGAGAAGCCGCACACCATCCGGGCGGAGGGCGCCGCCCCGATCCTGGTGGTCGGCTCCACCGGCGACCCGGCCACCCCGTACGCCTCGGCCGAGGCGCTGGCCAAGGGCTTCGCCAGTGCCACCCTGCTCACCCGGGTCGGCGAGGGGCACGGGGCCTTCGGCAAGGGCAACGTCTGCATCGACCGGGCCCTGGAGGCCTACCTGACCGAGGGCACGATGCCGGCCGACGGAACCCGCTGCTCCTGAAGCGGGGGTGCCGGGTCAACAGATGCCGGATTAGCGGATGAATGTGGGGAGGGCGCTGACACAAAGATGTCAACGTCACAACTTGATAGCTCGTCCGGATGAATTCCGCGCGCGCCCTCCCCAACTGATGACCGCTCAACTACCTTTGAGGAGCTGCCCGACCGGCGCCGTGACGCCGCCCGCAGCCCCCATACTTCAGCTGCTTCACCCCACCCCACTTCACCGGCACCTTCCCGCCCTCACGAGGAGGACCCGCTGGCCAGCGACGTCCCACCACAGCGGCTCGATCCAAGCTCCGAGCCGACCCTCCTCGGGCTGCACCGCTTCAACGAAGCCGATGCCGGCGCCGCCGAGGAGGCCCTCCTGGCCTGCTGCGGCAGCCACCGCTGGGCCCTGCGGCTCACCGCGCACCGGCCCTACCCCGACATAGAGTCCCTGCTGGCCGCCGCCAGCGAGGCCTCCTACGACCTCCGCCCGGCCGACCTCGCCGAGGCGCTCGCCGACGAGAGCTGGATGCCGCAACCGCTGCTCGGCATGCGGGCACCGGGCAGCCAGGCCGCGCACACCGCGCTGCGGGCCGCCCACGCCGCGTACGAGGCCAGGTTCGGCCACGTCTTCGTGGTCTGCCTGGAGGGCGTGGCCCCGGAGGAGATGCTCGACACCGTGCTCTCCTCGATCCGCACCCGGCTGGCCAACGACCCGGACGAGGAGCGGCTGATCTCGGCGGACGAGCTCCGCCGGATCTCCCTCACCCGGCTGGAGCACCTGGTCGCCACCCATTCGGAGGCCGGGGCGCGCTGAGCCGCCGACTCCTCCCCCATCCCGCCCACTCCCTCTCCGCCCGCTACTCCTTCTTCGCCTGCGCGGCCCGCAGCTTGGCCACCTGCTGCCGGACGATCACCTCGTCCGGCGCGGTGGCCGGCTCGGCGGCGACCCCGAAGGTGGTGAACACCGCGAGCGCCGGCCCGATCCGGGCCAGCACCGCACGCTGCGAGAGCACCGCGCTCCCCGATTCATTCGTCAGGGTGAATCCGAGCGCGGCGTCCGCTCCCCCGGGGGTGGGCGTGTCCTCACGGTTCAGCCGGTGCCTGGTCCGGATCGGCGCCTTCTTCCCCGGCTTCTCGGCCAGCGGCGCCGGGGCCATCGAGGTGAACGCGGCACACGGGCCGAACAGCTTCTCCAGCTCCGCCTGGAGCACGGCCGCCCGCCCCGTCCGGTAGCCGAGCAGCCCGCCGTACACGCCGCCCCTGGGGTCGGCGGCCCGGGCCACGCTCAGGTCCGTCTCCGCGTACGGGTAGCCCGGGGCCTGGGCGGCCGGCGAGGCCGAGGCGGCCGGGGTGGCCGGGGTCACCGCGTCCAGCAGCAGCTGGCAGGCCGGGACGTCCGCGACCTCCCGCCCCGCGCCCGCCCCGGTGTCGCCGTGGCCGGGCGTCATCACCGTCACCGTGTAGCCCGCCCCGAGGTCGGCGTCGGCCACCGCGGCCGCCCGCAGCTCGGCCGCGGACAGCTCGCGGCCGGGCCCGGCCCGGTCCGCGGAGGAGCCGCCGGCCGCGGTGCAGCCCGTGGCGAGCATCAGCAGGGCCGCGAGGGCGGCGGCGGGCGGTCGGACGGGGCGAAGCGGCACGGGGGCCTCGGCAGGGTGTCGGCGGCGGAGCGGGCCGCCACCGTAACGCAGCCGGGCAGTCACCCAGAGCGACCAAAGCGCCGCCGGTTCCCGTCCGGCTAGGCCAGTCGTGCCTGATTGATCACACCTGAGACCCCCGGAGGCGGTTCGCGACGCGGCGTCGATAGGATGCTGGCGGCCGGTGGACCGTACCTGGCCGGGCTGACCGACACCGAAGCCGGCCGAGCCCCCAATCGCTTCCGGAGGGTTTTTCCGTGCCGGCTGGAACGCTGTACCGCGGCCGGGAAGGCATGTGGAGCTGGGTGGCTCATCGAGTCACCGGCGTCCTCATCTTTTTCTTCCTGTTCGCCCATGTCCTGGACACCGCTCTGGTGCGCGTGTCGCCCGAGGCGTACGACACCGTCATTCAGACGTACAAGACTCCTCTCGTGAACCTGATGGAGTACGGCCTGGTGGCCGCCATCCTGTTCCACGCCCTCAACGGCCTGCGGGTCGTCGCCGTGGACTTCTGGTCCAAGGGCCCGAAGTACCAGAAGCAGATGCTCTGGACCGTCGTGGCGGTCTGGGTCGTGCTGATGGCCGGTTCCTTCTACGGGATCCTGCAGCACACGCTGATCTCCTGGTTCGGGAAGTGAGCTGACACATGTCCACGGAATACTCCGACGCGCTGGTCGTCCCCTCCGCGCAGGCGCACACCGGCAAGGGCCTCGGCACCGGCAACCCGGCCGACGCGTTCGTCATCGAGCCGCCGCGCAAGCGGACCCCGAAGACCCCGCGCCGCACCCGCACCAACTTCGAGATGCTGGCCTGGCTCTTCATGCGTCTGTCCGGCATCGTCCTCGTGGTCCTGATCCTCGGCCACCTGCTGATCATGCTGGTGCTCGACGGCGGCGTCTCCAAGATCGGCTTCGCCTTCGTGGCCGGCCGCTGGGCCTCGCCGTTCTGGCAGGTCTGGGACCTCACGATGCTCTGGCTCGCCATGCTCCACGGCGCCAACGGCATGCGGCAGGTCATCAACGACTACGCCGAGAAGGACTCGACCCGGCTCTGGCTGAAGGGGCTCATGGGTACCGCCACGGTCTTCACCGTGCTGCTCGGCACCCTGGTGATCTTCACCTTCGACCCCAACATCTGACGACAAAGCATCTAATCGGCAATCGGCAGAGGCCAGAGGCGAGTTAGAACCCCCATGCAGATTCACCAGTACGACACCGTCATCGTCGGCGCCGGCGGCGCCGGCATGCGCGCGGCCATCGAGTCGACGCAGCGCACCCGCACCGCCGTCCTGACCAAGCTCTACCCCACCCGGTCCCACACCGGCGCGGCCCAGGGCGGCATGTGCGCCGCCCTCGCCAACGTCGAGGAGGACAACTGGGAGTGGCACACCTTCGACACGGTCAAGGGTGGTGACTACCTGGTCGACCAGGACGCCGCCGAGATCATGTGCAAGGAGGCCATCGACGCCGTCCTCGACCTGGAGAAGATGGGCCTGCCCTTCTCCCGCACCGAGCAGGGCCGGATCGACCAGCGCCGCTTCGGCGGGCACTCCCGCAACCACGGTGAGGCCCCCGTCCGCCGCTCCTGCTACGCGGCCGACCGCACCGGTCACATGATCCTCCAGACGCTGTTCCAGAACTGCGTCAAGCACGGCGTCGAGTTCTTCAACGAGTTCTACGTCCTCGACCTGCTGATCAACGAGGGCAAGACGGCCGGCGTCGTCGCCTACGAGCTGGCCACCGGCGAGATCCACGTCTTCCAGGCCAAGTCCGTCGTGTTCGCCTCCGGCGGCACCGGCAAGTTCTTCAAGGTCTCCTCCAACGCACACACCCTCACCGGTGACGGCCAGGCCCTGGTGTACCGCCGCGGCCTGCCGCTGGAGGACATGGAGTTCTTCCAGTTCCACCCGACGGGCATCTGGCGCATGGGCATCCTGCTCACCGAGGGCGCCCGCGGCGAGGGCGGCATCCTGCGCAACAAGGACGGCGAGCGCTTCATGGAGCGCTACGCCCCCGTCATGAAGGACCTCGCGTCCCGTGACGTCTGCTCCCGCGCGATCTACACCGAGATCCGCGAAGGCCGCGGCTGCGGTCCGGACGGCGACCACGTCTACCTGGACCTGACCCACCTGCCGCCGGAGCAGCTGGACGCCAAGCTCCCGGACATCACCGAGTTCGCCCGCACCTACCTCGGCATCGAGCCCTACACGGACCCGATCCCGATCCAGCCCACCGCGCACTACGCCATGGGCGGCATCCCGACCAACGTCGAGGGTGAGGTGCTGCGCAACAACACCGACGTCGTCCCGGGCCTGTACGCGGCCGGCGAGGTCGCCTGCGTGTCCGTGCACGGCGCCAACCGCCTGGGCACCAACTCGCTGCTGGACATCAACGTGTTCGGCCGTCGCGCGGGCATCGCCGCCGCCGACTACGCCAACGTGCACGAGTTCGTCGAGCTGCCCGAGAACCCGGCCGAGAAGGTCCAGGCCCTGGTCGACGGCCTGCGCGAGGCCGCCGGCACCGAGTCCGTGGCGCAGATCCGCAAGGAGCTGCAGGAGACCATGGACGCCAACGCGATGGTGTACCGCACCGGCGCCACCCTGAAGCAGGCGGTCGAGGACATCGCCGCGCTGAAGGAGCGCTACGAGAACGTCTCGATCCAGGACAAGGGCTTCCGGTACAACACGGACCTCCTGGAGGCCGTCGAGCTGGGCAACCTGCTCGACCTGGCCGAGGTGCTGGCCGTCTCCGCGCTGGCCCGCGAGGAGTCGCGCGGCGGCCACTACCGCGAGGACTTCCCGACCCGTGACGACGTGAAGTTCATGCAGCACACCATGGCGTACCAGGAGGTGGCCGCCGACGGCAGCACCTCCATCCGCCTCGACTACAAGCCGGTCGTCACGACCCGCTACCAGCCGATGGAGCGTAAGTACTGATGAGCACTCCTACCGTGGAGAAGCACTCGGCCGCTCTGGACGCGGTCGAGGCGGGCGGCGTCGAGCTGATCACCGTCACCTTCCGGATCCGCCGGTTCAACCCGGAGGAGCACCCGGACCCGGTGTGGGTCGACTACCAGCTGACGCTGGACCCGAAGGAGCGCGTCCTGGACGCGCTCAACAAGATCAAGTGGGAGCAGGACGGCACCCTCACCTACCGCCGTTCCTGCGCGCACGGCATCTGCGGCTCCGACGCCATGCGGATCAACGGCCGCAACCGGCTGGCGTGCAAGACCCTGATCAAGGACGTCAACCCGGAGAAGCCGATCACGATCGAGGCCATCAAGGGCCTCACGGTCCTCAAGGACCTGGTCGTGGACATGGACCCGTTCTTCCAGGCGTACAAGGACGTCATGCCGTTCCTCATCACCGAGGGGAACGACCCGACCCGCGAGCGCCTGCAGTCCGCCGAGGACCGCGAGCGCTTCGACGACACCACCAAGTGCATCCTGTGCGCCGCGTGCACGTCGTCCTGCCCGGTGTTCTGGAACGACGGCCAGTACTTCGGCCCGGCCGCGATCGTGAACGCGCACCGCTTCATCTTCGACTCGCGCGACGAGGGCGCCGAGCAGCGCCTGGAGATCCTCAACGACCGCGAGGGCGTGTGGCGCTGCCGCACCACCTTCAACTGCTCCGAGGCCTGCCCGCGTGGCATCGAGGTCACCAAGGCGATCCAGGAAGTGAAGCGGGCGCTGGTCACCCGCCGCTTCTGATCTCCGCCTGACACGGCGAAGGCCCCCGTCCGATCATCCGATCGGACGGGGGCCTTCGCCGTGGGCTCAGCGCAGCGCGCCGAGGTCCTTCGGGGCGGACCAGCCGCTGAAGGTCACCAGGTGCCGGTCGGCGGTCACGGCCCACAGGTCCGGTGTGCCGTCCCCGTCACCGTCGCCCGAGCTGCCGAGGGTCGGGTAGGCGGTGGTGGTGAAGCCGGTGGCGACCACGTTCGCCTTCGGGTCCGCGAGCGCGGAGAAATCGAGCAGTCCGTTCGACTTCTTCGAGACCGGGTAGGCATGCAGGTCGCCGGTGGCCCGGTCGCGCGCCCACAGGATGAGGTTGTCGGCCGCGTCCGCGCCGGGGGCGATCAGGTCGTAGCCGCTCCAGTCGCCGGTGGTGGCGATGGGCTGGGCGGCGACGTAGCTGCGGGAGCTGTCGACATAGGCGTAGAGCTTGCCGTGCTCGACCGAGACGAGAACCGGCAGGGACGGCCGGGCGGCACCGAAGCGACCGCCGACCGGGACGAGCTGGTCGGCGCCCGACCAGTCCGCGGCGTAGTCGCCGGGGCAGGTGATCGACTCCCCGGCCGAGTCGATGCACTGGGACGGCTTCCCCGCCAGGGTGGGGTTCTGGCCGCTGAAGTCGCCCTGGTGCCCGTTGGCGTAGACGTACAGGAACTGCGGGTTGCCCTTGGGACGCACCAGCAGGTCATCACCGGGGCCGTGGGTGTTGGCCCAGCCCCGGTGCAGCACCAGGTCGTCCTGCCAGCCGGCCCGCAGCGGAGCGAGCGCGCCCGGGATGGTGGAGCTCGGAGTGGTGTCCGTCGCACCGGCGCTGATGATCTGCAGGTTGCCCTGGGCGTCCGGGAGCAGGATGTCGGGCACACCGTCGCCGTTGACGTCACCCGGGGCGGCCGGCTTGGGGCGCGAGTCCCAAGGAGCGTAGAAGGTGTAGGTGGTCGGCTGGCCGACGTTTCCGGCGTTGTCCATCGCCTGGACGGTGAGGACGTTGGTGCCCCAGTCCTTGGGCTTGAGGGTGAGCGCGGCACTGCCGCCGGCGCCCGCCTTCACGGTGTGCGCGGAGGCGCAGTCCCAGCCGACGCCCAGGGTGCCGTTCAGCACGTACTGGTAGCAGGCCACCCCGGAGGCCGCGCCGCCGGCCGGCGCGGCGTCGGTGCCCTTGAGGGTGAAGACGCCGTTCTCGCCCGCGTACTTGCCGGGCGCGGTGCCCGAGCCGCTCTCCGGGAAGTCGGTGGAGGAGACGGACAGGCCCGGACGGGTGAGGTCGACCCGGAAGTGGCAGGTCGCGGTCGGCTCTCCGGTACCCGAGGAGTCCGCGGACCAGGCCTTCCACGAGTAGCTGTGGCCGTCCGCCAGGCCGCTGGTGGGGAGCTTGGCCGTGCCGGCGCTGGTGTCGGTGGTGGTGTCGACGATCTGGTCGCGGCCCGGGGTCGAGTCGTCCCAAACCGCGAAGCGCACCTGTGCGGAGGTGGCGGTGACGGTCAGCGCAGGGTTCGCGACCCCCAGCCAGCCGGGGGCGGTGGTGTCGTCACAGGCGTCGGTGTGCAGGCCCGTGGCGGCGAAGCCCGGTGCGGGCAGTGCCTTCGGGTCAGTGACTGCCGTTCCCGGTACCGCAGCCGCCCCCGGTGCAACCAGCAGACCGGCCGCGAGCGCCGCTGCGGTGACCCCACCGAGTCTGCGGGCATGCCGAAGTGTCATGGAAGTACCCCACCCCTTTGATCGAGAGATCTCGTTACGTGTACGAGCGGTGAGGATCTTTCCAGTGAGGACCGACAGCGGCAACGGAGATTCAGTCGGTGGCCGGGGTGCGGCGGGTGGCGCGGAGGCCGCGCAGGCCGATGGCGCCGACGGCGATGCCGAGGAGGAAGGAGGTGACGGCGAGGAGGAGGTGGATCCAGAAGAAGGCGGTGGGCTGGGAGTGGTCGCCGTCGGTGAAGGCCTGGCCGCCGGAGTCCTTCCAGAGGTTCTTGACGAAGGTGGTCCAGATGATGATCGACCAGACGCCGAAGGCGGTCAGGAACCAGGAGGTGCGGCGGCTGAGCTTCATGGGGGTCCTCGTCGGGGGTGTGGGGGCGGGGTGCGTCCCCCAGTATGCGCGGACCGCCGATCGGCGTAGGGCGGGCCCCTCATACGGAGGACCGGCCCGGTGTGGCGCACAGCGGATGCCCCGGAGTGGGTACGGTCTGCGCGTGTCCACACGTCGTCAGAAATTCGCGCATCTGTTCGCCACGACCGCCGCGGTCCTCCCTGCCCTGCTCGCCGCCCCGGGGGCGGTCGCTGCCCCGCAGGAGCCGCCCCCGGCCGCTTCCGCGGTCGGCGGCGAGCGGCTCGGGCGCTCCGGGGTCCAGGTCTCGCCGCTGGCCGGAGCCCCGGCCCTGCCGAGGGACCTCACCGGCCAGTCCTGGATAGTCTCCGACGCCACGTCGGGCGACGTGCTGGCGGCCAGCAACCCGCATCTGCGGCTCGCCCCGGCCAGCACCCTGAAGATCCTCTTCGCCGACACCGTGCTGCCCAAGTTCGACCGCAACACGGTGCACAAGGTCGCCGACGAGGAGATCCTCGGGATCGGTGAGGGCAGCAGCCTGGTCGGCATCAAGGAGAACCTGGACTACCGGGTCGAGGACCTGTGGCGCGGGGTGTTCCTGAGCTCGGGCAACGACGCCGTGCACGTCCTGGCGCACATGAACGGCGGCGTGGAGCAGACCGTCACCGAGATGCAGTCCCGCGCCGACGCCCTCCAGGCCCGGGACACCCGGGTGATCTCCCCGGACGGCTACGACATGGACGGGCAGCTCTCCTCGGCCTACGACCTGTCGCTGTTCGCCCGGGCCGGCCTGCGCAACCCCGACTTCCGGATGTACTGCGCCACCCGGCAGGCGATGTTCCCGGGCGCGGTGGACAAGAACACCGGCCAGCGCGGCAGTTTCGGGATCGCCAACACGGACCGCCTGCTGGGCAAGTACCCCGGCCTGATCGGGGTGAAGAACGGTTTCACCACCAACGCCGGCTCGACCTTCGTCGGCGCCGCCGAACGCAACGGCCGCACCCTGCTGGTGACCGTGATGCACCCGGACAGCTACCAGAAGGTCTACGACGAGACCGCGGCCCTGCTGGACTGGGGCTTCGCGGCGGCCGGCAAGGTGCAACCGGTCGGCAAGCTGGTCGACGAGCTCCCGCCGGACGGCGAGCCCTCCGGCCAGGCCGGCGGCACGGCCGGCGCGCCCCCGCCGCACTCCACCCCCGCCACCAGGCCCGGCACCGCCCCCACTGCCGCCCCCGCGGCCGCCGAGGACGACGGGCTCGGCCTCGGCGGCTGGCTGGCCGTCGTGCTGGTGACGGCCGCGGCCGGCTACGGGGTGCTGGTCCTGCGGCGCGGCCGCCGCGGGGCCTCCGGCTGGTGACGGCCGGGCGGACGGCCGGACGGACGGCCCGGCCTCAGGGTTCCTCCCGGGGCCGGGCCGCCGTCGTGTCCGCGGCCGCCTCCGCCTCGTCGGCCGCCGCCAGCAGCGCCCTGGCGTGCTCCCGGGTGCGCTCCCGGGCGGCCACCGGATCGGCCATCGCCGTCCAGGCCACGCAGTACATCAGCAGCCGGGAGACGAAGTTGATCCACAGCAGCAGCGCCACCGGCACGCCGAAGGCCCCGTACAGGCTCTTCCCGGCGACGGAGCCGAGGTAGGAGGCGAGCAGGACCTTCAGCAGCTCGAAGCCGACCGCGCCGATCAGCGCGCCCTGCAGCACGTCGCGCCGGCGCTGGCCGCCGATCCCGGGGAACGGCGCCAGCAGGTAGGCGAAGAGCAGCGTGTCGCACGCTATGGCGACGAGCACGCCGACCCCGGTCAGCAGGTAGCCGCTGGGCAGACCGGTCCAGTCGGCGATCCGCCCGGCCAGCGTCGTCCCGGCGGTGGAGACGCCGACCGAGATCAGCGACACCACGCCGAGGCCGCCCAGCACCGCGCAGTCCCAGCCCTTGCGCAGCACCACGTTGGTGTCGTCGTCGGGCAGCTGCCAGACGTCCCGGATCGAGGTGCGCATGGTGTCCACCCAGCCGAGGCCGGAGACCAGCAGCAGCGCCCCGCTGACCAGTCCGACGGCGCCCGCGTTGGCCACCAGGGACGGCAGGTTGAGCGCCTCCGAGATGCCCGGCAGCTGGTCGGAGATGTGCTTCTGCAGGTCCGCGACCTGGCTGCTGCTGAGTGTCGAGACGGCGATCGCCAGGCCCACCGTGAGCAGCGGGAACAGGGCGAGGAAGCCGAAGAAGGTGACCGCACCGGCCAGCCGGTTGCCCCGGGCCGCGGAGAAGTGCTCGTACACCCGGTACGGGCGGCTGCGCAGCACCCACGTGACGAGCGGGCCGATGACCGGGAGGCGGGTCAGGAAGTCCACCCGACCGGTTATACCGGCCCGTCCTCCGAATGGCCGTCAGGCTCGGCGCAGATTCTAGCGTTTCACCAGGCGGCGGGCCCGGGCGAGGGCGCGGACGGCCTGGTAGGCGCCGTAGCGGCCGTGGCTGAGCAGTTCGGTGCGCACGCCGTCCACGCCGGGCGGCGGGCGGTAGCCGGCCGGCCGGAGCCGGGCGCAGTGGGCGGCGGCGCGGCGGAAGTACTCGCGGCGGTCGCCGGGCGGGATCCGGCCGGGCTTGGAGACGACGGTGTTGAGGTGGTGCAGCATCCGGCCGTAGACGACCGGGCGCCAGTGGTCGAGGTCGGGGCGGCGGTCCAGGAAGGCGAAGACCAGGTCGTACTGGGCGAAGACGTCGAAGTGCTTGCGGCTGGCGGTGGCCAGGATGTTGCCGCCCTCCTGGCGCTGGCGGTAGTGCACGCCGACCTCGTCGAGCAGGGTGATCCGGGCCGCGGCGAGCAGCACCGGGTACGTCCAGGGGGTGTCCTCGTAGTAGCCGGCCGGGAAGACCAGCTGCTGGGCGGTGACGAAGTCGCGGCGGTAGGCCTTGTTCCAGACCACCTGGAGCAGGTCGAGCAGGTCGGGACGGGCGGCGAGGTCGAAGACGTCCGGGGAGGCGGCGCCGAACACGTGGGCGGAGGCGGCCCGGGTGATCCGGCCGTCGGCGTAGGTGCGGGCGTAGTCGTAGACCAGGACGTCCGGGTCGCCGGTGGCGGCGAGCCGGTCGTCGACGCTCTTGAGCAGCTGGGGGGTGAGCGTGTCGTCGCTGTCGAGGAAGATCACGTAGTCCCCGGTGGCGACCTCCAGGCCGGCGTTGCGGGCCCGGCCGAGGCCGACGTTCTCGGGCAGGTGCAGCACCCGGATCCGCGGGTCGGCGGCGGCGGCCTCGTCGAGTATCGGGCCGCAGCCGTCCGGGGAGCGGTCGTCCACCGCGATCAGTTCGAGGTCGGGGCCGCCCTGGCCGAGCACCGAGTCGAGACACTCGGCGAGGTAGTCCTCAACCTGGTACACGGGGACGATCACGCTGAAGCGGGGCACGGGCCCAGCGTAGTGGCCCCGAAGGGCCCCATGGCCCGGAGGTAGGATCGGTGCGCACGTACGCACCGATCCAAAGTGCGGTCAGGCCCTCACCGGGCTGCCACGCTCCTTCCCGAGAAAGGCCTGCGTAGCCGATGGCTCCCCGCCTCTCCATCGTCGTTCCGATCTACAACGTCGAGCGTTACCTGGTCGAATGCCTCGACTCGATCGCCGCCCAGACCTTCACGGACTTCGAGTGCGTCATGGTCGACGACGGTTCGAAGGACGACAGCGCGGCCCTCGCCGAGGCGTACGCGGCCAAGGACTCGCGGTTCCGGCTGGTCCGCCAGGTGAACAAGGGCCTCGGCGCGGCCCGCAACACCGGCATCCGGCACATCGACCCGGACGCCGAGTTCCTGTGCTTCGTCGACAGTGACGACTCGATGCCGCCGAGCGCGTACGAGCTGATGATCAACACCCTGGACGAGACCGGCTCGGACTTCGCCACCGGCAACGTGCTGCGGTTCCGCGCGGTGGGCTACTACCAGTCCGGCGGGCACTCGAAGCCGTTCAGGGAGACCAAGCTCAAGACGCACATCACCGAGATCCCGGCGCTGGTCACCGACCGCACCGCGTGGAACAAGGTGTACCGCCGCTCCTTCTTCGACGCGGCCGGCATCCTCTACCCCGAGGGCATCCTGTACGAGGACGCGCCGGTCAGCGTGCCGCACCACTACCTCGCCAAGAGCGTGGACGTGCTCTGCGAGCCGATCTACCACTGGCGCGAGCGCGAGGTCGGCGAGATGTCGATCACCCAGATGCGCACCAACCCCAAGGGCCTGATCGACCGCGTCACCTCGGTCGAGCTGGTCCGCGGCTGGCTGCGCAAGCAGACCGATCCGCGCTTCGCCCAGTACCTGCGCTCCTACGACGAGAACACCCTCGTCGAGGAGATCCCGATGTTCTTCTGGTCCGTCGTGGACGGCGACAAGGAGTACCGGGACGCCTACGTCAAGAACGTCAGCCGGCTGCTGCGGGCGATCGGCCCCGAGCAGGTCCGCAAGCTGCGCGCGCCGCTGCGGCTCAAGTACCACCTGACCCTCCAGGGCCGGATCGACGAGTTCGTCGAGCAGATCAAGTACGAGGGCGAGAGCAACGGCGGCGTCCAGGCCCGCGGTCTGCTGCGCCCGTACGCCGACTACCCGTTCCTGCGCGGCGGGCGCAAGAGCGTGCCGTCCGGCGTGCTCAAGCTGGACAACTCGCTGGTCATGCGCAGCCGGCTGTACGAGACGGCCTGGGTCGGCGGGCGGCTGCAGCTGACCGGGCACGCGTACCCGGAGCAGCTGGGCGCGGCCGGCAAGCACGACATGGTCCGCACCCTGGTGCTGCGCGAGGCCAAGGGCCGCCGGGTGATCGCGGTGCCGATGAAGACCCAGTACAGCCCCGAGGCCACCGCCAGCTGCCACCACGACCTGTACAGCTGCGACTGGGCCGGCTTCACCGTCGGCGTCGACCCGAAGAAGCTCAAGCACCGCGGCCAGTGGAAGGACGGCAACTGGCGCGTCCTGGTGGCCGGCGCGGGCAAGGGCGGCGTCTACAAGGGCCGGGTCTGGGCCGGCTGGAGCGACACCGCGCAGTACATCCCGGCGCACTGGGTCGAGCCGGACGTGCGGATCGTGCCGTGGGTCCGGGACGGCTCCGTCTACCTGCGGGTGGAGACGGTCAAGGCCCGGGTGACCGGCCTGGCTTCGCACGGCGGCCGGGTCGAGGTGTCGGGTGCGGCCCGCTCCGGCTCCAGCTTCGCCGGGGCCCGGCTGCGGCTCACCCACGTCGAGTCCGACCGCGAGCTGGCCTTCCCGCTGGAGCTGGGCGCGCCGGTCGGCAGCCTGCAGCCGTTCAGCGTGTCCTTCCCGGTGGCCGAGCTGACCGCCGTCCGCGAGGCCTGGGCCGAGCTGGACCCGGTGGCCGCCGAGCGCGGCCGTGACCGCTGGGACACCGCGCTGCTGCTGGCCGACGGCAGCACCGTCCCGGTGACCTGGGACGACCGCAACGCCCCGGCGCAGCTGCACCTGCCGCTCAACCCGGACGCCCCGGCCGACCAGCGCCGGGCGCTCTACTCCAAGCCCTCCCCCAGCGGGTACCTGCAGTTCTCCGACCAGCTGCTCCAGCCGGTGGTGGACGAGGTCTCCGCCCGCGGCGCGGACGGCTTCCTGCTCAGCGGTTCGTTCCCGCTGTCCGGCGCGCACCGCTGGGAGCTGGTGGTCCGCCACGACTGGCGCGAGGAGGAGCACGTCTACCCGGTGGAGATCGCGGACGGACGGTTCCGGACCGCGCTGCCCGCCGTGCCGACGGCCTCCTTCGCCGGCCGGGTGCCGCTCGCCCAGGGCACCTGGAACGTCTTCTTCCGCCCGGTCGGCGCCGTGGCCGAGGAGCTTCCGAGCTCGTACGCGCTGATCTCGCCGGACTGCTTCGGCGCGATGCCGCTGGAGGTGGAGTCCCGGGGCAAGCGCATCGTGCTGGAGCGCCGCCACCACGACGGCCTCTCCCTGGAGTCGCACTCGGCGCTGCTGCCGGAGGAGCGCAGCGGCTACCGGCTGCGCCAGCTGCGGTTCGTCGACTACCCGAACGCCCGCCGGCACCCGGTGCGCGACACCGTGCTGTACAACGTCGGCCTCGGCGGCCTGTACGCCGACTCGCCGCGGGCGGTCCACGAGGAGCTGGTCCGCCGCGGCCTGCCGCTGGAGCACCTGTGGGGCAGTGACGACCTCCAGGCCGATCTGCCGCAGTCGGCGAGCGCGATCCGGCTGTGGAGCCCGGAGTGGTTCGAGGCACTGGCGACCGCCAAGTACATCGTCACCAGCACCCACCTGCCCGACTTCTTCGTCCGCCGCCCCGGACAGGTGGTCCTGCAGACCTGGCACGGCAGCCCGCTGAAGCAGATCGGCCTCGATTTCGAGAAGGTCTGGTTCACGGATGCGAACTACCTGAAGGGCCTCGCCCGGGAGGTGCCGAGCTGGAGTCTGCTGGCGGCCGGCAACAGCTGGTCGGCCCCGATCCTGCGACGCGCGTTCGACTACAAGGGCGAGATCCTCGAAAGCGGTTCGCCCAAGAATGACCTGCTCTTCGCGGCCGACCGGGAGAAGACCGCCGAACAGGTGCGCGAAAGGCTCGGCCTGCCCGAGGGCAAGAAGGTCGTGCTCTACGCGCCGACCTGGCGCGAGGACCGGCGCCGGCCGAACGGCGGGTACCAGCTGGACCTGCGGCTCGACCTGGCGGCGGCCAAGGCCGCGCTCGGCGACGACCAGGTACTGCTGGTGCGCCGGCACAGCATGATGTGCGGTCAGATCCCGGGCGCCGGCAACGGCTACGTCTGGGACGTCGGCAGCTACCCCGACATGGCGGAGCTGCTGCTGATCGCCGACGTGCTGATCACCGACTACTCCGCCAGCGTGTTCGACTTCGCCGCGACCGGCAAGCCGATCCTGTTCTTCACCTACGACCTGGAGCACTACCGCGACAACCTGCGCGGCTTCAGTCTGAACTTCGAGGCGGAGGCGCCCGGCCCCCTGCTGGCCACCTCCGAGGAACTGGTCGACGCGCTCGGCCGGGTCGGCGAGGTCGCGGCCGAGTACGCCGACAAGGCCGCCGCGTTCCGCACGGCGTACTGCGACCTGGACGACGGCAAGGCCTCCGCCCGGGTGGTCGACGCGATGCTCCGCACGGAGTAGCACCGAGTGACATCGAGTAGCACTGAGTAGGACGGGGTAGCCCGGAGCATCCCCGAGAGCCCCGCAGAGGCGCCCGACGCGAACCGCGTCGGGCGCCTCCGCGTTTTCCTGGGAATTCCCTGACAATATCCCCAGCCTTTGCCTGCGCATTGCACTCGAACTAGTGTTTTGTCGGTGAATTTCACGGGAAATTCTCTGGTCCACACTGTTGACCCCGGACGGCGTCCCGGTATGGGATATGAATTCGGCCCCGGTTTCCTCTCGGCATCGGTCCGGCGGCCCCGGTCCACCGCCCATGGCCCGGCCCCCGTCCCGAAGGACCCCTGCCATGCCTGCGCTCACACGGTTCGTCCTTCCGCACGCCGACCCCCGCGTGAGCACCGACCAGCCCGCCGCCGACGAGGACGTCACCTTCGGCCTGCTGCGCGCCCGCTGGACCGGCCGCGGCCTGGAGCTCACCGGCTTCGCCCGCCCGGACGACCTCGACACCGGCCGCCCCGGCTCCGCCTGGACCTGGCTGACCCTGCGCCACGCCGACGGGACCAGGCCGCCCGTCCACCTGCGCTCCCGGCCCCGCCGGCTGCCCGAGGTCACCGACGACAGCGCCCAGCCCGAGTTCAACCACGACTGGTCCGGCTTCACCGCCCTGATCGAGCCCGGCCGGCTGCGCCACGGCACCGACTGGCTGCTCGGCGACTGGCAGATCGAGACCACCCTGTTCACCCGCCCGCGCCCCACCCGGCTGCGCCGCCGGTACGGCGCCCTCGCCCCGCACTGGTGCGGCTCCGGCGAGTACCCGCCGGCCCACTGGGTGGACCACGACGTCCGCCTCCAGCCGCACTTCGCCGACGGGCGACTGCGGCTGCTGCTCGAACGCCCCGGCATCCGGCTCACCCACGCCACCCCCACCGCCGACGGCCTCGACCTGCGCGGCAGCGCGGACACCTGCCCGTCCGGCACCGTGCTGCGGCTGCGCCACCGGCAGAGCGACGCCGTGATCGAACGGCCGGTCGCCCGCACCGGCAACACCTTCGCCGTCCACCTGCCGTACCGGCCGTTCACCGCCGACGGCCGCGGCAGCGGCGAACTGGAGCACTGGGACACCGAGTTCCTGCACCCCGACGGCAGCACCGAGCAGCTCTGCCCGGACGAGCGCGGCGGCCCGGTGGCCGGCCAGCACCGACTGCCCGACACCCCGGACCGCGCCCTCTACCTCAAGCACCTCGCCGACGGCCGGCTCCAGGTGTGCGTCCAGCCCGCGGCCGGCCTGGTCGAGCGGATCGCCGTCCGGGCCGGCGGCTTCGAGCTCACCGGCCGCTGCCCGGACCGCGCCGCGGACCGGCTGGAACTCGTCCTGCGGCACACCGGCACCGCGAGCGAGGTCCGCTCCCCCGTCGAGGCCGACCAGGACGGCCGCTTCAAGGTCCTGCTGCCCGCCACCCGCACCGGCGCCGACGGCACCGCGCTGCCCCTGCGCAAGGGCATCTGGGAGGCCGCGCTGACGCCCGCCGGGCGGCCCGGCCCGAGCCGCCCGCTGCTCGCCGCACCGGCCGCACTGCCCGCGCTGCCCGCCGCCACCACGGCCGGCGGCAAGCGGATCCTGCTCCAGCGCCGCTGGCACGACACCCTGCTGGTGGACTCCACCCCGGTGCTCACCCCCACCGAGCGCAGCGCCTGGACGCAGAGCCGCCAGCGCGCCTTCCACTACCCCGCCGCCCGCCGCGAACCGCTGCGCGAGGCCGTGCTGTACGACGTGTTCGGCGGCCGCGGCTACGCCGACTCCCCGCGCGCGGTGCACGCCGAACTGGCCCGCCGCGGAGCGCCGTTGGAACACCTCTGGGTGGTCGACGACGCCCAGGCCGAACTGCCGCCCGGGGTCCGGGCCGTCCGGATCTGGAGCCCGGAGTGGTACCGCGCGCTGGCCACCTGCCGGTACCTGGTCGGCAACACGCACTTCCCGGACTTCCTGGAGCGCCGCCCCGGCCAGGTGGTGCTCCAGACCTGGCACGGCTCGCTGCTGAAGCGGATCGCCCACGACGTCGACAACCCCTGGCTGGCCGACCACGGCTACCTGGAGGCGCTCGACCGGGAGACCCCGCAGTGGAGCCTGCTGCTCTCCCCCAGCCCGTTCGCCACCCCGATCCTGCGCCGCGCGTTCCGCTACGACGGCGAGATCCTGGAGGCCGGCTACCCGCGCAACGACGTGCTCGCCCGCCCCGACGAGGCCGCCGCCGCGGCCGTCCGCCGCCGGCTCGGTATCCCGGACGGCAAGCGGATCGTGCTGTACGCGCCGACCTGGCGCGAGGACCAGCAGCGCGGTGACGGCGACGGCTTCCGGCTCGGCCTGCGGCTGGACCTCGACCACGCCCGGCGCCTGCTCGGCCGGGACCACGTGCTGCTGATCCGCCCACACGCGCACGTCCGCGAGCCGCTGCCGGGCGCCGGGGACGGCTTCCTGTACGACTGCGGGGACTACCCCGACCCGCAGGAGCTGCTGCTGGTCGCGGACGTCCTGGTGACCGACTACTCGTCGATCATGTTCGACTTCGCCGTCACCGGCCGCCCGGTGCTCTTCTTCACCTACGACCTGGAGCACTACCGCGACACCCTGCGCGGCTTCTACTTCGACTTCGAGCCGCAGGCCCCCGGCCCGCTCGTCCCCACCTCGGCCGGACTGCTCGGCGCGCTGCGCGAACTCGCCGACTCCGGCGCGGACCTGCCGCCCGGGTACGCGGAGCGCCACCGGCGCTTCCGGGCCGAGCACTGCGTCCTGGACGACGGCGGCGCGTCCCGTCGGGTGGTCGACCGGATGCTCGAACTCGGAAGGTCAGTCCGGTAGTTCAGGAGAAAAGGTAGCTCCGCCAGGGCCGCCAGACCTCGTCCGCGTCGAAGCGGGAGAGGCCGAAGCCCGGTACCGGGAAGGCCGCCCGGAAGCCGCGCGCCTGCGCGTACGCCTGGTCCAGCGCGTCATCCGGCAGGCCGTGCGCGACCGTCACGTGCGGGTGGTACGGGAACGCCAGCTCGCGGGCCAGCGGGCCGGAGCGGACGTCCGCCTCCAGCAGCCGGCACTCCTGCGCACCCTCCTCGACCCGGACGAACACCACCGGGGAGACCGGGCGGAAGGTGCCGGCGCCGCGCAGCAGCATCCGGAACGGCCGGTGCGCGGCCGCCACCGCCGCCAGGTGCTCCTCGATCTTCGGCAGCGCCTCGGCCGGCACCTCGGTCGGCGGCAGCAGGGTGACGTGCGTCGGTATCGACCGGGCCAGCGGATCGCCGTGCCCGGCCCGGGCGTCCTGGATCTGCGCACCGTACGGATCCGGAACGCTCACGGACACGCCGATGGTGACGGCCTCGGGGAGACCGTCACCATCGGGCAGGCGTGTGAGGGGAGTCACCGCTTGGCGGCCGGGAGGAAGCCGACCCGGTCGTACACCGTCTCCAGCGTCTGCGCGGCCACCTCGCGGGCCTTCTCGGCGCCGATCGCCAGCACCCGGTCCAGCTCGGCCGGGTCGTCCAGGAACGAGCGGGTGCGCTCCTGGAAGGGGGTGACCCACTCGGTGAACAGCTCGGCCAGCTCGGTCTTCAGGGCGCCGTACATCTTGCCCTCGAAGTGCGCGACCAGCTGGTCGATCGACTGGCCGCTGAGCGCGGAGTGGATGCGCAGCAGGTTGGAGACGCCGGGCTTGCCGTCCTCGTCGTAGGAGACGACGGTGCCGGTGTCGGTGACGGCGCTCTTGAACTTCTTGGCGCTGACCTTCGCCTCGTCCAGCAGGTTGACCAGGCCCTTGTCCGAGGAGGCGGACTTGCTCATCTTGGCGCCCGGGTCCTGGAGGTCCTGGATCTTCGCCGTCTCCTTGAGGATGTACGGCTTCGGCACCGTGAAGGTCGGGCCGTAGCGGGTGTTGAAGCGGTCGGCGAGGTCGCGGGTGAGCTCCAGGTGCTGGCGCTGGTCCTCGCCGACCGGGACGGCGTCCGCCTGGTAGAGCAGGACGTCCGCGACCATCAGCACCGGGTAGGTGAACAGGCCGACCGTGGTGCTGTCCGCGCCGTGTCGGACGGACTTGTCCTTGAACTGGGTCATCCGGGAGGCCTCGCCGAAGCCGGTGAGGCAGTTCATCACCCAGGCGAGCTGCGCGTGCTCGGGCACGTGCGACTGGACGAACAGGGTGCAGTGCTCCGGGTCCAGGCCGGCGCCGAGCAGCTGGGCGGCGGAGACCCGGGTGTTCTCGCGCAGCTCCCTCGGGTCCTGCGAGACGGTGATCGCGTGCAGGTCGACGACCATGTAGAAGGCGTCGTTCTCCTTCTGCAGGTCCACCCACTGGCGCACCGCGCCCAGGTAGTTGCCGAGGTGGAACGAGCCGGAGGTGGGCTGGATGCCGGAGAGAACCCGGGGACGGTCCTTGACCGGACCAGTGACCGCTGCGTTGACCATGCGGGCCATTGTTCCAGTTCCACCGGGCGCTCAGGAAACGTCCGCCCCAGGAGGTTCCGCCAGTGTGACCGCACTCACCCTCACCCGGGCGATCCGCCGGCCCTCCAGCTTGGCCACCGTCAGCAGCACCCCGCCACCGCCCTCGACCGGGACGCGCACCTGGTCGCCGTCCCGGGGCAGCCGGCCGAGCGAGGCGACCAGACAGCCCGCCACCGTCTCGTACGGGCCCTCGGGCAGGGTGGCGCCGGTCTCCTCGGTGAAGTCGCCGAGGTTGAGCAGGCCGTCCAGCTCCATGCCGCCGCCGACCAGCCGGCGGGTGGCGGCGGTCTCCGGCCGGTCGTACTCGTCCCGGATCTCGCCGATCACCTCCTCGACCAGGTCCTCCAGGGTGACGATCCCGGCGGTGCCGCCGTACTCGTCCACCACGATGGCCAGGTGGTGGCCCTCGCGGCGCATCTCGCCCATCGCCTCCAGCACCCGCTTGGTGCCGGGCAGCAGCTTCACCGGGCGGGCCAGGTCGCGGACCTTGGCGGCCTGCTCGCCGCGCGCGCCGTACAGGTCGCGGACGTGCACGAAGCCGACCACGGCGTCGGCGCTGCCCTCGACCACCGGGTAGCGCGAGTGCGGCGAGGTGTCCGCCTGGTGCCGGACGGCGGCCAGCGGGCGCTCGGCGTCCAGGAAGGTCACCTCGGTGCGCGGGACCATCACCTCGCGCAGCTGCCGCTCCCCGGCGGAGAACACGTCCGCGATCAACGCCCGTTCGTCGCTGCCGAGTTCGGTGTTGGCGGCGACCAGGCCGCGCAGCTCCTCGGAGCTCATCGAGCCACGGCCGGCGGCCGGGTCGCCGCCCAGCAGGCGGACCATCAGGTTGGTGGAGTGGCCGAGCAGCCAGATCACCGGGCGCAGCGCCACCGACATCACGTCCACCACCGGCGCCGCGATCACCGCGATCGACTCGGCCCGCTGCAGGCCGATCCGCTTGGGGGTGAGTTCGCCGAGCACCAGCGAGACGTAGCTGATCACCAGGGTGAGGCCGACCAGGGCGACCGCGTCGGCGACGCCCTCGGTGAGCCCGGCCCGGACGAACAGCGGGGCGACCTTGCCGGCCAGGGTGTCCGCGCCGAAGGCGGCGGACAGGAAGCCCATGCAGGTCACGCCGACCTGGACGGCGGCCAGGAAGCGGTTGGGGTCGGCGGCCAGGTGCGCGGCCCGGGCGGACCGCCGGGTGCCGAGCGCCTCCAGCGTCCGGATCTGGCCCTCGCGCAGCGAGATCAGCGAGATCTCGGCGACGTTGAACAGCCCGCCCAGCAGGATGAAGACGAGGACGAGCAGGGCGTCCCCGAGGGTTTCGTTCACAGCGGGTCAGTGTAAGACCGGCCGACGCCCGGGGAGTGGAAGAACGAGCGACGGCCGGTCACACGGCGGCCCGCCGCCTCCGGGAAGGAGACGGCGGGCCGTCGGGAAAGCGGTGCCGCGGGGCTCAGATGAGGCCCAGCTCCTGGACCGCGTCGCGCTCCTCGGTCAGCTCCTTGACCGAGGCGTCGATGCGGGCGCGCGAGAAGTCGGAGATCTCCAGGCCCTGGACGATCTCGAACTTGCCGGCCTTGGTGGTGACCGGGAAGGAGGAGATCAGGCCCTGCGGGACGCCGTAGGAGCCGTCCGAGACGACGCCCATGGAGGTCCAGTCGCCCTCGGCGGTGCCGTTGACCCAGGTGTACACGTGGTCGATGGCGGCGTTGGCGGCCGAGGCGGCCGAGGAGGCGCCACGGGCCTCGATGATGGCCGCGCCGCGCTTGGCGACGGTCGGGATGAAGGTCTCGTCCAGCCAGGCCTGGTCGCTGCCGATGGCCTCGAAGGCCGGCTTGCCGGCGATCTCGGCCTGGAAGACGTCCGGGTACTGGGTGGCGGAGTGGTTGCCCCAGATGGTGACGCGCTTGATGTCGGAGACGGGCGCACCGGTCTTGATGGAGAGCTGGCCGACCGCGCGGTTGTGGTCCAGGCGGGTCATCGCGGTGAAGCGCTCGGCCGGGACGTCCGGGGCGTTGCGCTGGGCGATCAGGGCGTTGGTGTTGGCCGGGTTGCCGACGACCAGGACCTTGATGTCGTCCGCGGCGTGGTCGTTGATCGCCTTGCCCTGCGGGCCGAAGATGCCGCCGTTGGCCTGCAGCAGGTCGCCGCGCTCCATGCCGGCGGTGCGCGGACGGGCGCCGACCAGCAGCGCGACGTTGGCGCCGTCGAAGGCCTCGTTCGGGTTGTCGGTGATCGTGATGTCACGCAGCAGCGGGAACGCGCAGTCGACGAGCTCCATGGCGGTGCCCTCGGCGGCCTTGAGGCCCTGCGGGATCTCCAGGAGGCGCAGGTTCACCGGGACGTCGGCACCGAGCAGGTGGCCCGAGGCGATGCGGAAGAGCAGCGCGTAGCCGATCTGGCCGGCCGCTCCGGTGATGGTGACGTTGACGGGGGTGCGGGTCATTTCTACCTTCTCCAGCAGATCGCCAGGTGCCCCAGGCACACCGGCGCGCTGGAGCCGAGGATGATCTCTCGACATCGAGAGACCGGCGTCAGGTTATCGCAAAGGGAAGCGTACGCCGCGGGTGCGGGCCTGGCTGATGCGTCACAACGGACGGCGGCCCCCGCCCTGGCTCGCAGGGCGGGGGCCGTCACGGTCACCCCGGCGTCAGTGCTTGGGCCGGCCGATCAACTTGCCGATGTTGTCGAGCAACGGGATCTCCAGCCACGGGTTCGGCTGCGCCACCAGGGTCAGCAGCACGATCGACGCTCCCAGGAAGGTCAGCACGATCACGTCGGTGAAGCGGCTGCGCACCGCCAGCATCCCGACCTCGGGCAGCACCAGCCGCAGGACGGCCCCGAGCAGCACCCCGCAGCCGAGGATCAGCAGCCCGTACTTGAAGCCGTCCTTGAAGTCGGCGAACCAGGTGACCGCGAGGCCGGCCCCGACCACCAGCAGGACCAGCGTTATCGGCCACTGCCGGACCGGCAGGGTGTGGTCGCGCCCGAGGGCTGCGGCCGCGCCCTCGGGCGGCAGGGTGCCGGTGGTCTTGACCGGCCTGCGCGGGGTCCGCGCCGGTCGCGGTTCCGTCATGCTCGCCGTCCCTCGTGGTGGTGTCGGTCGCGGGGTCAGACGCCGGCGCGGCGCTCGGCCGCCACGACGATGTTGTTGAGCAGCATCGCGCGGGTCATCGGGCCCACGCCGCCGGGGTTCGGGGAGATCCAGGCGGCCACCTCGGCCACGCCCGGGTGCACGTCGCCGACGATCTTGCCCTCGCTGCGGCTGACGCCCACGTCCAGCACCGCCGCGCCCGGCTTGACGTCCTCCGGCTTGACCAGGTGCGGCACGCCCGCGGCGGCCACGATGATGTCGGCCTTGCGCAGGTGGTAGCCGAGGTCCCGGGTGCCGGTGTGGCACAGGGTCACGGTGGCGTTCTCGCTGCGGCGGGTCAGCAGCAGGCCGATCGAGCGGCCGACGGTGACGCCGCGGCCGATCACGACCACCTCGGCGCCGTCGATCTCGACGTCGTGCCGGCGCAGCAGCTCGACGATGCCCAGCGGGGTGCACGGCAGCGGCCCCTCGATGCCCAGGGCGAGCCGGCCGAGCGAGGTCGGGTGCAGGCCGTCGGCGTCCTTGTCCGGGTCCATCAGCTCCAGGACCGGGTTCTGGTCCAGGCCCTTGGGCAGCGGCAGCTGGACGATGTAGCCGGTGCAGGAGGGGTCGGCGTTGAGCTCGCGGACGACGTTCTCGACGTCCTCCTGGGTGGCGGTGGCGGGCAGCTCGCGCTGGATCGAGGCGATGCCGACCTCGGCGCAGTCCTTGTGCTTCCCGTTGACGTACCAGCGGCTGCCCGGGTCGTCGCCGACCAGGACGGTGCCGAGGCCGGGCGTGACGCCCTTCGCCTTGAGGACCGCCACGCGGGCGGCGAGTTCGGACTTGATCGCGGCGGCGGTGGCCTTGCCATCGAGAATCTGGGCAGTCATGACCCCATTCTCCCGGATCGGGGCAAGCCGCCGTACCAGGGCCCGTCTTCGAGCTCCCGCCGTCCTCCTGCCGTCTGCTCGGCGGGCGTTCGGCGGGCGCTCGGCGGGCGGGAGCCGGAGGCGGGCCCCACCTCCGCCTTCCGGTCGGACGGGTACGGAAGGCCTGGACCACGTTGCGGTTGCGCCACAGTCTCGGTCCGGCGCGCGGAACCGGCTGGACACGGCCCCGCCGTCCGGTTGACGATATGCGGGCATTCCCTGCCGCGACCCGGCCCGGTGACGGGCCGACGGACACCCGGCGGGGGCGTACCCGGGGGAAAGAGCACGTGAGCCGACCACTTCAGACCGAGCCGCCCGACCACTGCGGCGCCGTCCTGCCCGCAGCGGGCCCGTCGACGACTCCGCTCTCACCGTTCTCAGCGCTCTCACCGCGCGTCTGAGCCGGCCGCGCCCGGCTCCGCTCCGGGCTGTCACTCCCCTCCGTTAGCGTCCCGTTCCACCGGCGACCCGACTCGCCAACCGGAACCGGGCCCTCCGTCCCGTCCCCACGTCCCCGCAACTGCCCGGAGGCATCGATGAGTTACCCGCCCGACCCGAACAACCCGAACAACCCGTACGGCCAGCCCCCGCAGGCTCCCGGCTACGGCTACCCCCAGCAGGCCCCGCCGGCCGGGTACGGCTACCCGCCGCCCGCGCCGGGCTACGGCGGACCGGGCTACGGCTACCCGCCGGCCGTCCCGCAGAACATGCCGGGCCTGGTGGTCACCACCCGGGTGCTGCTGTTCATCATCGGCGCCGTGCAGATCATCGGCGGGGGCATCTACCTGATAGCCGCCGCGGCGGCCAAGGAGGTCACCAACCGGGCCCAGGAGATCGACGGGAGCGACCCGTTCAACGGCTTCGGCAACGCGGCGGCCGGCGTGCTGGTGGTCGTCGGCATCGTGTGCGCGCTGTTCGCGGCCTTCTCCATCACGCTGGGCGTGAAGTTCGGCAAGGGCGGGCCCGCGGTCCGCATCACCACCCTGGTGTACGGCTCGTTCGGCGCGCTGCTCGGCCTGCTGGGGCTGGCCGGCTCGTTCGCCAACAACGCCAACCCGGTCGGCATCGTCTTCACGCTGATGTGGCTCGCGGTCTCGATCACGATGATCGTCGGGATGAGCGTCAAGGACGGCGTCGCCTGGTTCGCCCGGCCGCGCTACTGACCGGCCCCGTCCGAGCTGATCGGACGACGAGCGGCCCGGCTCCCCTTCCGGAGGAGCCGGGCCGCTCTGTCATGCCGTCACCCGGGCGGTGCGCCGGGCGAGCGGTGGAACGCGATCAGTGGAAGAAGTGCCGGGCACCGGTGAAGTACATCGTCACCCCGGCCTCGGCGGCCGCCGCGACGACCTCCTCGTCCCGGATCGAACCGCCCGGCTGGACGATCGCCTTGACGCCGGCCGCGATCAGGATGGCCGGGCCGTCCGCGAACGGGAAGAACGCGTCCGAGGCCGCGTACGCGCCCTTGGCCCGCTCCCCGGCCCGCTCGACCGCGAGCTTGCAGGAGTCGACCCGGTTGACCTGGCCCATGCCGACGCCCACCGAGGCGCCGCCCTTGGCCAGCAGGATCGCGTTGGACTTGACGGCCCGACAGGCCCGCCAGGCGAAGGCCAGCTCGGCCAGCTCGGCCTCGGAGAGCGCCTCGCCGGTGGCCAGCCGCCAGTTCGCCGGGTCGTCGCCCTCGGCCTGCACCCGGTCGGCGTCCTGGAGCAGCACGCCGCCGGAGACCGGGCGCAGCTCCTGGCGGTTGGCCGGCGCCTCGGGGGCCAGCAGCACCCGCAGGTTCTTCTTCCGGGCCAGCACCTCGACGGCGCCGTCCTCGTAGCCGGGGGCCACCACGACCTCGGTGAAGATCGGGGCGATCTGCTCGGCCAGCTCGACGGTGACCGGGCGGTTGACCGCGATCACGCCGCCGTACGCCGAGACCGGGTCGCACTCGTGCGCCTTGCGGTGCGCCTCGGCGACGTCCGCGCCGGTCGCGATGCCGCACGGGTTGGCGTGCTTGATGATCGCGACGGCCGGCTCGGCGTGGTCGTACGCGGCGCGGCGGGCGGCGTCGGTGTCGACGTAGTTGTTGTACGACATCTCCTTGCCGTGCAGCTGCTCCGCGCCGGCCAGGCCGCCGCTGCCGTCGCTGTACAGCGCGGCGCCCTGGTGCGGGTTCTCGCCGTAGCGCAGCACGTTCTGCCGCTCCCAGGTGGCGCCCAGGAACTCCGGGAACCGCTCGTCGCTCGGCGCGTAGCCGGCCTCGAACCAGGAGGCGACCGCGACGTCGTACGCGGCGGTGTGCGCGAACGCCGCACCGGCCAGGCGCTTGCGGGTGGCCAGGTCGAAGCCGCCCTCCTGGACGGCGCGCAGCACGTCGTCGTAACGGGCCGGGTCGACCACCACGGCCACCGACGGGTGGTTCTTGGCCGCGGCGCGGACCATGCTCGGGCCGCCGATGTCGATCTGCTCGACGCACTCGTCCGGGGTGGCGCCCGAGGCGACGGTGGCCTTGAACGGGTAGAGGTTCACCACGACCAGGTCGAAGGGCTCGACGCCCAGCTCGGCCAGCTGCGCGCGGTGCGACTCCAGCCGCAGGTCGGCGAGCACGCCGGCGTGCACGCGGGGGTGCAGCGTCTTCACGCGCCCGTCCAGGCACTCCGGGAAGCCGGTCAGCTCGGAGACCTCGGTCACCGGGACGCCGGCGGCGGCGATCCGGCCGGCGGTGGAGCCGGTGGAGACGATCGCGACCCCGGCGGCGTGCAGGCCCTGGGCCAGCTCCTCCAGACCGGTCTTGTCGTACACGCTGATCAACGCGCGACGGATCGGACGGATGTTCTCCGAAACGGGGGGCGTGGTGGAGCTGGCACTCATGCTCCCACCTCGCTGCGCTCGGTGGGCGCTGCGCGCCGGGCACCATTCTCGATGATTCGCTCGCTCCGCTCACTCATGTGCCGGAATCCATACCTTTCGGTCCTCGATGCGGTGACCCTCGCGGGCCAGCCGGCCCACGACGTCGACGAGCAGCTTGCGCTCGACAGTCTTGATGCGCTCGTGCAGCGCTTCGCCGCCATCGGCGTGGTCGGCGTCGACGACCTCGACGACGCCCTGCGCGATGATCGGCCCGGTGTCCACCCCGGCGTCGACCAGGTGGACGGTGCAACCGGTGACCCTCACCCCGTACGCGAGCGCGTCGGTGACGCCGTGGGCGCCGGGGAAGGAGGGCAGCAGCGCGGGATGGGTGTTGACGATCCGCCCGGCGAAGGCCGCGATGAACTCGGGCCCGAGGATCTTCATGAAACCGGCCGTGACCACCAGGTCCGGCTCGTGGGCGGCGACGGCGGCGGTCAGCGCGCGGTCCCAGTCGGCCCGGTCGGCGAAGTCCTTCACCCGGTGGACGAAGACCGGCAGGCCCGCCTTCTCGGCCCGCTCCAGGCCCGCGATGCCGTCGCGGTCCGCACCCACGGCGAGGATCTCGGCGCCGTACGCCGGATCGGCGGCGGCGTCGAGCAGCGCCTGCAGATTGGTGCCGGAACCGGAGACGAGCACCACCAGGCGGGCCGGTCCGGGCGTACGGGGCGGGAAGAGCTGGGCGGGGGCGGCGGCCACTGCGCGATTCTCCGTAGGTCGGGCGCCGCCCGCTGGTACGTCCACCGGTGGTGGGGCCACTACGAACGGCAGGTCGAGCGAGGGGGAACACCAGGAGAACCCACCGCGACGCGGGCACCCGGGAACCTCTGCGAGCTGCTGACCGTCACCACGATAACGGCTGGTCGGACGGCCTCCGCACCCTCCTGGCGGCGCTACGCGCGTAGTTGAGACGGGGATCTCCTCCGTCCCGCGCGGCGGAGTTGCCCCGGGCACGGGCCCGCCCGGCACCCGCGCAGCGGGCAGGCCGCCGGAGGACCGGCGAACGGCTGCGGGATCATAGGGGAGGCGGGAGACCGCCCCTCCGACCGAGAAGGAATGGCTGAACCATGAGCAGCGGTGACGACACCGGCGAGCGCAACCCCTTCGCGCCGCCGCCGGCGGATGCCCCGGACCAGCCGTGGCAGCCGCGCAACCCCTGGCCCGGCGAGGGCCGGGACGACACCGGCGGCCAGGGCACCGGCGAACGCCCGCAGCTCCCGCCGCCGCATCCCTGGGGCCTCGGCCGGCCCGAGGACGGCCGCCCCAACCCCCCGGCCCCGCAGCCGCCCAAGCTCGACCCCGCCGACCCCGCCCAGCGCCGGGCCCGCAACGCCGCGCTGGCCGGACCGCTCGCGCTGGTCTGCCTGTTCGTCGGCTTCCACTGGGCCGCCCTGTTCGTCGGCGCGCTCGGCATCGTGTGGGGCGTCAGCGCACTGCGGACCCCCAAGCCCGCCCCGGCCGCCGCCGTCACCGGCGCCGCCCACCAGCCCGCCGCCCCGAACCCGCTCACCCCGGCCGCGCTCGCCGGAATCCTCACCGGCGCGATGACCGTCGTGGTCGCGACCTCGGTGATCGGCCTCGGGATGTACTACAACGACTACGTCACCTGCGTCCGGGACTCGCTGACCTCCGTCGGCGCCGAGAACTGCGACCGGTTCGCGCCCAAGTGGTACGTCGACTTCACCGGGAACGCGGGCTAGAAGTCTCCTGAAGATCTTGCTTCGGACACCCGATTCACCCCGGTTTGCCAGGAAATGTCAACCAGGTCGAACTGGTGCAAGCCGGGCGCGTTTTCAAGATCTTCATCAGCCTTCTAGATCCTGTCCGTCCGGTCTTGCCCGACAAGGCCCAGGACGGACAGGGCTAGTCGTTCCCGGGGGCCCGCCCGCCCAGGCGCAGCACCGCGGCGTACCCGCGGGCCCGCAGCAGCAGCACCCCCCGGCGCAGCCGCTCGGCCGACCGGGCGCGGGCCGCGGGCGGGACCTCCTCGTCGGCGTACGCGTCGAGCTTCTCGGCGGTCTGCCCGTCGACCTCTCTGTCGACCTCTTCGTCGGCCTCCGGGACCGTTGCGGGGCACAGCGCCCGATGGCGGACCAGCAGCGCGCCCGGCACGGCCACCAGCGCGAACCAGCCCGCCGCCGCCGGTCCCGTCCACCAGGGCGCCGGTCCCAGCCGGGCCATCCGGCCGCCCGCCAGCGCGCCACCCGACAGCCAGCCCGCCGCCGCCACCGCGGCGCCCGTCAGCAGCGCCGCCGCCAGCACCGCCACCACCGTCGCCGCGAGCGGCCACGGTCCGTCGCCGCCCCCGTCACCGTCGTCGACGCCATCGCTGTCGTCGGCCCGGGCCGCCGCGCGCGGGCCGGCCGCCGCCCGGCCCAGCAGCACCGCCGGCACCACCCCCGCCAGCACCGGCAGCAGCAGTGCCGCCAGCCGCCAGCCCCCCGGGCCCTCCGCCGGCAGCAGGGCGAACATCGGGAACTCCGGGACGGGGCCCAGCACGGTGCCGCCCGGCGCCACCACCGTCCCGGAACCCACCGCGAACCCCGGGCCCAGGGCGTACGCCGTCCCCCAGAGCACCGCGTTCGGCAGCAGCACCACCCCGAGCAGCAGCAGCCCGACCAGGGCCGCCGGTCCGCGCCCGAGCACCGCCATCCCGTGCCCGCCCCCGGACGCCGCGTCCAGCGCCGCCGCCACCGCCACCAGCACCCCGCCCGCCGCCACCAGGCCCGCCCCGGCCGCCAGCACCGAGCCGCGCACCGCCGCCGCGCCGCCGACCGGTCGGAGCGGCGCGGGCAGCCGGTCCAGCAGTTGCCACGCCGGGCGGCGGGGCGGGGCGTCGGGGCCGGCGGCCCGGGCCGAACGCGCGCCCGCCGCCGTCGCCAGCCCGGCCAGCAACCCCACCACCAGCACGTCCGGCAGCACCCTGGCCCGGAACAGCCCGGCGCCCGTGCAGTGCAGCACCACCACCACCGCGACCGCGCAGTAGCCCGCCCACACCGCAACCGGGCCGCCCCAGCGCGGCCGGGGCCCGCGCCGCGACGCCACCCCGGCGGCGGCCCGGTACAGCTGAGCCACCGCCAGCACGCCCAGCAGCAGCGGGGTGACGGTCAGCGGCGCGCCCGCGTCCCCCCGCAGCACCGGCGCGCCGTGCCCGAGCAGCCACAACGCCCCCGCCAACCGGGTGGCGCCGGTCGCCCCGTTGTCCGCGTACGGCGTCGCCACCCAGAGCCCGAGCACCGGCACCCCGACGACCGCCAGGCCGACCAGCGCCGTCCGCACCCCCGCCAACAGGTCGGCCGGCAACGGGCGTCCGCCCAGTTCGCCCGGCAGTTCCAGGATCGGACGGCCCATCAGCTGCGTCATGCGCCTCATGGTGCCAAGGCGACTCGCCATGCCTCGTGAAGCGGCAAACCGCCGCCGTGTCCCAGATTATTGGCTTATGCGCATTTTCAGACCCGATCCCCAAGCCGCCGGCGGACCGGCCCGGAGCGTCTGATGACCACGCCACCCACCGCCGAACACCCCGCCGGCGCCGACTCCCCCACCCCCGGGAACCGCGCCCGCAAGCCCCGGACCACCCACCCCGACCAGGACGCGGCCCGCCTCCTACGGAAACTGACACCCCGTGAGGCCCAGGTGCTCGCCCACCTCGCCGCCGGCCGCGACCTCCAGCAGTCGGCCGCCGCCCTCGGCGTCACCCCGGCCACCGCCCGCAGCTACGTCCAGCGGGCCATGCGCAAACTCGGCGCGGCCACCGAGGCCGAGGCCGTCGCCCTCACCACCGCCCGCCCGAAGAGCCCCGACCCCGCACCGCCCGGCCCGGACGCACCGCCCCGCCCCGACGCACCGGGCGGCCCCGACGCACCGGGCGACGTCCAGGCGGGCCCTGCCGCCGACCCCCGTACCCCCGACCCCGCACCGCAGCGCCCGCCCGTCCTCGGCACCGGAGGAGAGCACGCCGGGCCCGCCCTCGCGCACCCCGGCCAGGCCGCCCACGCCGCCGCCCAGAACGCCCCGAATGCCCAGAACGCCCAGACCGCCCCGGGAGGGAGCATCAGCACACCCGCCGTCACCACGACACCGCCTGGCACCCGCGACACCCCGCCCGCGGCGCAGGACCGACCCGACGGCCCGGCCGCCGACCCCGGGCGGCCCGCCCACGTGGCCACGCCGGCCGACGGCGAGCGGGCCGGGCCGGCCGGGAGCTTCGAGGAGTTGTACGAGCAGGCGCACACCCGGCTGGTGCAGCAGGTGTTCCTGCTGACCGCCTGCCGGCACCGGGCGGCGCACTGCGTCCGGCTGGCGTTCGGGGCGGCGCGCCGGGGCTGGGCGGAGGTGGCCGCGACGGGGGATCCGGAAGGGTGGGTGCGGGTACGGGCGTGCGAGCTGGCACTGTCCCCGTGGCACCGGGGCGGGCCCCGGCGGATGCACGCCTGGAAGCTGCCGCACCGGCGGATCCGGGTGCGGCCGGCGGACGAGTCGCAGGCGGTGCTGCCCGATCACGACCGGCTGACCGACCGGGACCGGGCGCTGCTGAAGGCACTGCGGCGGCTGTCCCGGCCGCAGCGCCGGGCGCTGGTGCTGCACGACGGGCTGGGCCTGCCGGCGGCGGCGGTCGCGGTGGAGGTGGAGTCGACGCTGGCGGCGGCCGAGGGGCGGGTGTGGGCGGCCCGGGCGGCACTGGCCCGGTGGGTACCGGAACTGCTGGGGCCGGATCCGGCGGCGCCGGGGTTCGCGGACGGCCTGAGCGGGCTGCTGCACCGGGCGGCGGTCCGGGGCTGCCCGGAACCGCACCGGCCCCCGGTGCCGGTGCTGCGGGCCCGGCACCGCCTGTGGACCGCGAGCCGGACGGGGGCGGCGGCGCTGCTGACGGCGGCGGTGGGCGGGGCGGCGCTGGCGACGCTGGTGGGGATCCGGCCGGTGACGCTGTTCCGGTCCCCGGAGCCGCCGGAGCCGGCGATGTGCCTGTCGGCGGCGGGCGCGGGCGAGCCGGGTGTGCCGGCGCTGCCGGGCGGGCCGCCGAACGTCGTCCGCAGCCTGTGGTGCAGCCCGACGCCGGGGGTGGAGGCGGTCGTGATGGAGTCGGCGCCGCAGGCCGCCGCGCGGTGGGAGCTGCCGGCGGTCGCCCGGGGGGCGGGCGCCCCGCCGCCGCAGGGTCCGGAGGTCTGCCCGCTGTGGTCACCGTTGCCGTGCACGACCGGGCCCACGCCGTACTGACGGCGTCCGCGGACGCGCGAGCGCCCCTGCCCTTCACGGGCAGGGGCGCTCGCTGCGCGGTCGACCGACGTCAGCCGGCGATGATCTCGCGCGCCAGGCGGGCGGTCTCGGACGGCGTCTTGCCGACCTTGACACCGGCGGCCTCGAGGGCCTCCTTCTTCGCCTGGGCGGTGCCCGAGGAGCCGGAGACGATGGCGCCGGCGTGGCCCATGGTCTTGCCCTCGGGGGCGGTGAAGCCCGCGACGTAGCCGACGACCGGCTTGGTGACGTGCTCGGCGATGTAGGCCGCGGCACGCTCCTCGGCGTCGCCACCGATCTCACCGATCATGACGATGAGCTCGGTCTCCGGGTCCTCCTGGAACGCCTTGAGGGCGTCGATGTGGGTGGTGCCGATGACCGGGTCACCGCCGATGCCCACGGCCGAGGAGAAGCCGATGTCCCGCAGCTCGTACATGAGCTGGTAGGTCAGGGTGCCGGACTTCGAGACCAGGCCGATCTTGCCGGAGGTGGTGATGTCGGCCGGGATGATGCCGGCGTTCGACTGTCCGGGGCTGATCAGGCCGGGGCAGTTCGGGCCGATGATCCGGGTCTTGTTGCCCTTCGAACCGGCGTACGCCCAGAAGGCGGCGGTGTCGTGCACCGGGACGCCCTCGGTGATGACGACGGCCAGGCCGATCTCGGCGTCGATGGCCTCGACGACGGCGTCCTTGGTGAACTTCGGCGGCACGAAGATGACGGTGACATCGGCACCGGTCTTCTCCATGGCCTCGGCGACGCCGCCGAAGACGGGCACCTCGGTGCCGTCGACGTCGACCGTGGTGCCGGCCTTGCGCGGGTTGACACCGCCGACGATCTGGGTGCCGGAGGCGAGCATGCGGCGGGTGTGCTTCATGCCCTCGGAGCCGGTCATGCCCTGGACGATGACCTTGCTGTCCTTGGTAAGGAAGATAGCCATGGTGTGAAAGTCCCCTTCCTTACTTGTTGGCCAGCTCGGCGGCGCGGTCAGCGGCGCCGTCCATGGTGTCCACGCGCTGGACCAGCGGGTGGTTGGCGTCGTCGAGGATCTTGCGACCCAGCTCCGCGTTGTTGCCGTCCAGACGGACGACCAGCGGCTTGGTGACGTTCTCGCCCTTGCTCTTCAGGAGCTCCAGGGCCTGCACGATGCCGTTGGCGACCGCGTCGCAGGCGGTGATGCCGCCGAAGACGTTGACGAACACCGACTTGACGTCGGGGTCGCCCAGGATGATCTCCAGGCCGTTCGCCATGACCTCGGCGGAGGCGCCGCCGCCGATGTCGAGGAAGTTGGCGGGCTTGACGCCGCCGTGGTTCTCACCGGCGTAGGCGACCACGTCGAGGGTGCTCATCACGAGGCCCGCGCCGTTGCCGATGATGCCGACCTGGCCGTCGAGCTTGACGTAGTTCAGGCCCTTGGCCTTGGCGGCGGCCTCCAGCGGGTTGGCTGCGGCCTTGTCCTCCAGGGCCTCGTGCTCGGGCTGGCGGAACTCGGCGTTCTCGTCCAGCGAGACCTTGCCGTCAAGCGCGATGATCTTGCCCTCGCCGGACTTGATCAGCGGGTTGACCTCGACGAGGAGGGCGTCCTCGGCGATGAAGACCTTCCACAGCTTCTGCAGGACGTCGGCGACCTGGTCGGCGATCTCGGCCGGGAACTTCGCCGCGGCGACGATCTCGGCGGCCTTCTCCGGGGTGCAGCCCTCGTTGGCGTCGACCGGGATCTTGGCGAGCGCGTCGGGGTTCTCCTCGGCGACGACCTCGATCTCCACGCCGCCCTCGACGCTGGCCATCGCCAGGAAGGTGCGGTTGGTGCGGTCCAGCAGGAACGAGACGTAGTACTCGTCCTTGATGTCCGCGGTCTGGGCCAGCATCACCTTGTGGACGGTGTGGCCCTTGATGTCCATGCCGAGGATCGCCTCGGCCTTGGCGACGGCGTCAGCCGGGTCGGAGGCGAGCTTCACGCCACCGGCCTTGCCTCGGCCACCCACCTTCACCTGAGCCTTGACGACGGCGCGGCCGCCGAAGCGCTCCGCGATGGCGGCAGCGTCTGCGGCGGTCTCGATCACATCACCGTCAAGCACGGGCACACCGTGCTTGGCGAAGAGGTCCCTCGCCTGGTACTCGAACAGGTCCACGTGTTTGTCCTTGTTCGTGGTCGCGGATTGTGTCTCTACGAGCGTGCCACGGCAGGATCTTCGCTGCGGGTCGTCGGGGCGGTGCGGGTACGCAGAGGTACGGCCTTGCGGCCCACACAGCCACGGGCGCACACGTCAATCAACACGCGCGTCACGTCCGTCTGGCAGGTTATCCCCGTACGACGGGACTGTTTCGCCCGGGGCCTGCCCGTCCGTGGTGAGAACCGTCACAGACAGCCTACGGGGGCGGTCGGCGCACCCCCCGTCCGCCGGTCGGCCGGTTCGCACGTCCGGGTGAATCCTCACACTCCCTGGTCAGGCACCGGCAGCGGGCGCTTCTCGATCGCCGCGGCCATGATCTCCGGAAAGGCGTCCGGGGTGCAGGCGAAGGCCGGGGCCCCCAGGGCGGCCAGGGCGGCGGCGTGGGCGTGGTCGTAGGCGGGCGCACCTTCGTCGGAGAGCGCCAGCAGGGCGATGAACTGGACGCCGGCCGCCTTCATCGCGGCGACGCGCTTGAGCATGCCGTCCCGGATGCCGCCCTCGTAGAGGTCGCTGATCAGCACGACCACGGTCTCGGACGGCCGGGTGATCCTCGACTGGCAGTAGGCGAGCGCGCGGTTGATGTCGGTGCCGCCGCCGAGCTGGGTGGCGAACAGGACGTCGACCGGGTCGGTGAGCTGTTCGGTGAGGTCGACCACCGAGGTGTCGAAGACGACCAGCCGGGTGTCCAGCGTGCGCATCGAGGCGAGCACCGCGCCGAACACCGCCGAGTGCACCACCGACGGGGCCATCGAGCCGGACTGGTCGATGCAGAGGATGACGTCCTTCTTCACCGCGCGCTGGGCGCGGGCGTAGCCGACCAGCCGCTCGGGCACGACGGTGCCGTGCTCGGGCAGGTAGTTCTTCAGGTTGGCCCGGATGGTGCGGTCCCAGTCGATGTCGCGGTGGCGGGGCCGGTTGACCTTGGCGCTGCGGTCGAGGGCGCCGCCCAGGGTGGCCCTGGTGCGGTCGGCGAGCCGGCGTTCCAGATCGGCGACCACCTTGCCGACCACGGCCCGGGCGGTCTCCCGGGTGGTCTCGGGCAGCGCGTGCTTGAGCGACAGCAGGGTGCCGACCAGGTGCACGTCCGGTTCGACGGCCTCCAGCATCTCGGGCTCCAGCAGCAGCCGCTCCAGGCCTAGCCGGGCGATCGCGTCCTGCTGCATCAGCTGGACGACGGTGGACGGGAAGTACTCGCGGATGTCGCCCAGCCAGCGCGCCACCTGCGGGGCCGAGCCGCCCAGCCCGGCGCCGCGCCGGCCGCCGCGGGCCGCCCGGCCGCCCTCCTCGGGCGCGCCGCGGTAGAGCGCGGCCAGGGCGCCGTCCATCGCGGCGTCCCGGCCGCGCAGGGCGCAGCCGGTGCCGTCGGCCTCGCCGCCGAGCACCAGCCGCCAGCGGCGCAGCCGTTCGTCGGTCGTGGTCGCCATCAGGTCCTCCTTCACGGGTGTCAGGTGTTGCGGCCGACGGCCTGCCGGGGGATCCGGGGGCGGGCGCCGAGCAGCAGGGCCACCACCGGGACGGCGGCGTCGGCCCGGACCCGGTCGAGGGTGCCGCCCGGGGTCCGGGCCGCCGGGGCCTCGCCGAGCGGGCCGGCCGCGACCCTGCCGCCGATGGTGCTGCGGACGCCCGCCTCCAGCCCGGCGAAGGTGCGGCGCAGCAGCGGCAGGACGTCGGTGAAGACCTCGCCGGGCACGCCGGTCAGCCACTCGTCGAGCAGGGCGAGCAGGCGCGGGTCGTGCAGCAGCAGGGCGCCGCCGCCGGTGAGGAAGCCCTCGATCCAGCCGGCCGCGTCCGCCGGGGCGTTGGCGGTGGACAGGACCAGCCGCAGCCGGCCGGCGGCCTCCTCGGAGTCGAGCCGGCCGTCGTCCAGCAGCAGCCGGACGGCGCGCCCGCGCAGCAGGCCGGGGGCTCCGGTGGCCGGGCCGCCGGCGGGCTCGCGGCGGGCCAGCGAGCGCAGGGCGGCGGCCCAGCGGTCGGCCAGGCCCTCGGAACCGGCCGGGCCCTCGGAACCGGCCGGGCCCGGGGAGGCTGCCGGGGTGCCCGGGCCCGCTGATCCGTCCGGGGCGTCCGGCTCCGGACGGGCGGCCGGGCCGAGCAGGCCGATCGCGCCGTGCACCTCGTCGAGCCGGCCGCGCATCGCCGCCGCCCCCTCGGCGTCCAACCCGACGCAGGCGGGCGGCAGCCCGACGCAGATCCGGTCGGCCAGGCCGGTGGCGACCTCGCCGAGCGCGCCGTGGTCGGTGCCGCGCACATCGCCGTAGCGCAGCGCCCGGACCAGCGCGGGCAGCGCCCCGGCCAGGTGCGCGACGTCGGTGTCCAGGGCAGCGCAGTCGGCGAGCACCCGCATCACGGCGGGCAGCGCGCCGGCCAGCCCGGCCAGCAGGCAGGTCTCCACCAGCCCGGTCAGCTCGGCGAGTTCGACGGCGGCGCGGGCACTGCCGACGGCCTTGCCGGTCGCCGCCTCCTCCACCGTGGTGCCCCACTGGGCGGCCTCGGCGATCCGGACCGCGAACTCGGGCTGCCAGCACAGCCGCCAGCTCTCCCGGAACGTCCCGGTCGAGTTGACCGCCGAGCGGGCCGGCACGCCCCAGTCGACGCCCAGTAGCCGCAGCCGGTGCAGCAGCCGCGAGCGGGCCGCGTCGGTGTCCTTGCGCAGGTCGAGGTCGAGGTCCTTCGGCGCGGCCTCGGGCTTGAGCCGCAGCGTGCGCTGCCAGCGGGTGAGGTCCCGCTGGAGCGGCACCGCCGGTGCCGCGTCCGGGACTTCGCCGAGCGCGTCGCCGACCACCAGGCGGTCCCGGACGAGTTCCAGGGCGACGTCCGAGCCCTCGCAGAGCACCGCGCGGACGGCGTCCAGGGTCTCGGTCAGCCCGGCCAGCGGGCGGCCGCGCAGCACCGCCAGCGTGCGGGCGAGCCGGACCGCCTCGATGACGTGGGCGGAGGAGACCGGGTGGTCCTCGGCGCGCAGCAGTTCGGCGGCCCGGGTGAGCCAGCGCGGCACCGGATCGCCCTCGGTGCTGAACAGGTGGTGGTACCAGCCCGGCGACCGCACGCCCGCGCCGTAGCCGGTGGCCTGGGAGAGCCGGCGGTGCGTCCACGGCACCCAGGTGATGTCCGTCCTCACCTTCCGCGGCAGTCCGGCGAGCAGCGCCCGGTCGTGCGCGACCGTCGGCAGCACCGCCAGCGCGGGCACGTGGAAGGCCCCGCAGACCACGGCGATCCGGCGGTGCCCGGCGCGGCGGGCGGCCCGGATCTGCTGGCGCATGTACGCCTCGCGCAGGTCGTCCCGCCGGGACTCGCCGAGGCCCTCCGCGCGCAGCGCCGCCATCGCCTCCGCCACGGCGGCGAACGGCGCCAGTCCGTCCGGGTCGTCCCCGCCGCCGTCCGTACCGGGCGCCGCGGGCGCGCGGTGCTCGACCACGTCCTCCCACCAGCGCTCCGGGTCGTCGTACCCGGCCGCCTCGGCGAGCAGCGCCAGCGGGTCGGCGACCGGCCCGGCGGGCTCCCCCGGCTCCCCGGGCTCCCCGGCCTCCGGGGCGGGGCCGAGGCCGTACCCGGCGGGCAGGTCGATGAAGCGGACCGGCAGCTCCCGCTCGACGCCGTAGCGGATCGCCACCCACTCCGGGGAGAACTCGGCGTACGGCCAGAACGCGGCCCTCGCCGGGTCGTCCACCGCGTGGGCCAGCAGCGCGACCGGCGGCACCAGGCCGTTCCCGGCCGCGAGGTGGACGATGCCGTCGGCCTCCGGCGGGCCCTCGATCAGCACCGCGTCCGGCCGCCACCGCTCCAGCGCGGCGGCCACCGCCCGGGCCGAGCCCGGGCCGTGGTGCCGGATGCCGAGCAGCGCGACGTCCTCGGTCATCGCACCTCCTCGCGGGCGGCCCGGTAGAAGTCCTTCCAACCGTCGCGCTCGCGCACCACCCCTTCGACGTACTCGCGCCACACCGCGTGGTCCGCCACCGGGTCCCGGACGACGGCGCCGAGGATGCCGGCCGTCACGTCCCCGGCGCGCAGCACGCCGTCCCCGAAGTGGGTGGCCAGGGCGAGGCCGTTGGCGACCACCGAGATCGCCTCCGCCGTGGAGAGGGTGCCGCTCGGGCTCTTGACCTTCGTCCGCCCGTCCGTCGTGATCCCGGCCCGCAGCTCGCGGAACACGGTGACCACCCGCCTGATCTCCTCGGCGCCGCCGGGCAGTTCGGGCAGTTCCAGGGAGCGGCCGAGCTGGTTCACCCGGCGGGTGACGATGTCGACCTCCTCCTCCAGCGAGCCCGGCAGCGGCAGCACGACGGTGTTGAACCGCCGGCGCAGCGCGCTGGACAGCTCGTTGACGCCGCGGTCGCGGTCGTTCGCGGTGGCGATCACGTTGAAGCCGCGCACCGCCTGCGTCTCGCCGCCCAACTCCGGCACCGGCAGCGTCTTCTCGGACAGGATGGTGATCAGGCTGTCCTGCACGTCGGCCGGGATCCGGGTCAGCTCCTCGATCCGGGCGAGCTTGCCGTCCGCCATCGCCCGCATCAGCGGCGAGGGCACCAGAGCGTCCCGGCTCGGGCCGTCGGTGAGCAGCCGGGCGTAGTTCCAGCCGTACCGGACGGCCTCCTCCGGGGTGCCGGCGGTGCCCTGCACCAGCAGGGTGGAGTCGCCGCTGATCGCGGCGGCCAGGTGCTCGGACACCCAGGTCTTCGCGGTGCCGGGCACGCCGAGCAGCAGCAGCGCGCGGTCCGTCGCCAGGGTCGTGACGGCGACCTCCACCACCCGGCGCGGGCCGATGTACTTGGGGGTGATCGGGGTGCCGTCGGGCAGTTCGCCGCCGAGCAGGTACGTCGCCACGGCCCACGGCGAGAGCTTCCAGCGCTCCGGGCGCGGACGGTCGTCCTGCGCGGCCAGCGCGGCCAGTTCACCGGCGAAGGCGTCCTCGGCATGCTGCCGCAGAACGTCGGTCACGGGGGCTCCTTCGGGTCGGCCGCCGGGCACACGGGTGCCCCGGCGGCAGGGTGATCGGGGGGAGCTGGGGCCGGCGTCCCGGCCTGTGGGAACCACCCTGCACCCCGGCACTGACAAACCCCGGGGCGCTCCCGACGGGCAGTCAGCCGATGTCAGTGGCACCGCCTACCGTCGGTCGCATGGAGGAACGCTGGAGCACCGAACACGTCCTGTCCCTGGCACCTGACGCCGCGTCGCAGAAGGCGGCCGGCAAGCTCTCCTCGCCCGCGCCCTGGTCCGGGGCGGGCACCGACGGCACCGCGCTCTGGGGCGAGTGCAAGGGCAGCGGCAGCACGCCGTACCGCACCGTGATCGAACTCGCCACGCCCGCCTACCAGTGCAGTTGCCCCAGCCGGAAGTTCCCGTGCAAGCACGCGCTCGGGCTCCTCCTGCTGTGGAGCGGCGCCCCGGAGACCGTCCCCGCCGCCGAACCCGCCGCGTGGGCGGCCGACTGGCTCACGTCCCGCGAGGAGCGCGCCGAGAAGCGCGCCGCGCCCCCGGCCGACCCGGCCGCCGCCCGCCGCCGGGCCGAGCGGCGCGGCGCCCGGGTGGCGGCCGGCGCGGCCGAGCTGCGGCTGCGCCTCGCCGACCGGATCCGGCACGGCCTGGCCGACCAGTCCACCGCCGGGCCCTGGGAGGAGGTCGCCGCCCGGATGGTCGACGCCCAGGCCCCCGGCCTGGCCACCCGGGTCCGCGAACTCGACGCCGCCCCGCAGGACCGGCTCCTGGAGGAGTACGCGATGCTGCACCTGCTCGCCACCGCCGCCACCCGCGTCGACGAGCTGCCGGCCGAACTGGCCGCCACCGTCCGCACCCGGGTCGGCTACCCCACCGACACCGCCGAGATCCTGGCCGGCCCCACCGTGCGCGACCGCTGGCAGGTGCTCGGCAGCCGCGACTCCGCCGACGAGCGGCTCACCACCCGCCGGGTCTGGCTGCGCGGCGCCAAGACCGGCCGCCCCGCCCTGCTGCTCG
Source organism: Kitasatospora sp. NPDC087271 (assembly GCF_044744605.1). NCBI lineage: Bacteria > Bacillati > Actinomycetota > Actinomycetes > Kitasatosporales > Streptomycetaceae > Kitasatospora > Kitasatospora sp. NPDC087271. The sequence goes on along the minus strand of NZ_JBIUYQ010000008.1, from coordinate 213,608 downwards.
CCTTCGGCCGTCCCGGTCAGGCCCCCGACCTCGCCCTGCCCACCGGCCACCTGCTGGAGGCCGACCTGGCCTTCCACCCCGGCGCCCGCCCGCTGCGCGCCGCCCTCGGCACCCGCTACGGCGCCCCCGGGCCCGGCCCGGCCGGCCCGCCCGACGGCCTCACCGTCGCCGAGGCGGTGGCCGGCTACGGCACCGCCGTCGCCGACGACCCGTGGCTGGACAGCTGGCCGACCGTCCTCGCCGGCGCCGTGCCCGTCCGCACCCCGGACAGCTGGTACCTGACGGACGGCCACCACACCCTGCCCGTCCGCACCTCCGCCCTCCCGGAGGCGGCCCTGTGGCGGCTGGCCGCGGTCTCCACCGGCCGCCCGCTGACGGTCTTCGGCGAGTACGGCCACCAGGGCTTCGCCCCGGTCACGGCCTGGGCCGGCCACGACCGCCCGATCGGCCTCACCACCGTCTAGCGTCCAGCACACGTCAGGAGCATCGAAGATGACGATCACCCAGGACCCGTGGGAGACCCTGCACACCACCGCCCTGCTCGGCACCGACCGCCGCCCGCTCCCGGCCACCACCCTGCCGCTCGCCGACACCGTCGACCAGGCCGACCCGGCCACCGCGCTGCTGGAGCTGGCCGCCCTCGCCACCGTCCGCCGCCGGGCCGGCGCCCTGCCCGTCCCCGCCGCCGGACCGCCCGGCCCGCCCGCGCCCGAGGACGGGCGCCCCGAGCTGCCCGCGGCGGCCGCCCGCCGGCTCGCCGTCCTGCTGGCCGGCCGGTCCGGCGGCAGCGGCGGCGCCACCCTGGCCAACCTCGCCGAACTGCTCCCGCAGTGGCTCGCCACCGCCCGCGCCCGGGGCCTGCGCCCGCCCGGCGCACTGATACCCGGCCTGCTCGACGCCGCCCGCGCCCGCAGCGAACTGCGCTCCGACGCCGTCGCGCTGGCCGGACCGCTGGGCCGCTGGCTGGCCGAACAGAACCCCGACTGGCGCTTCGTGCTGCGCACCGCCGCCCCCGATCCGGCCGAGCAGCCCGGCGGGCCCGTCGACCACCAGCTGTGGCACGAGGGCCTGTTCGCCGAGCGGGTCACCCACCTCACCCTGCTGCGCCGCCGCGATCCGGCCGCCGGCCTGGAGCTGCTGAGCGGCACCTGGTCCACCGAGCGCGCCGAGGACCGCCTGCTCTTCCTGGACTCCCTCCAGGACGGCCTCTCCGCCGCCGACGAGCCCTTCCTGGAGGCCGCCCTCGGCGACCGCAGCAAGAACGTCCGCGCCACCGCCGCCGAACTGCTCTCCACCCTGCCGGGCTCGGCCCTCGCCCGGCGGATGGCCGAGCGGGCGGGGGCCGCCGTCCGTCTCGCCGCGACCGGGACGCACCTGCTGGTCACCCCGCCCGCCGAGTGCGACGCGGCCATGCAGCGCGACGGCATACCGCTCAAGTCCCCCACCGGGCGCGGCGAACGGGCCTGGTGGTTCGGCGAGGTGATCGCCGCCGCACCGCTTCGGCTCTGGCCCGAGAGCACCGGCCTGACACCCGAGCAGCTGCTCGCCCTGCGGGTCGGCGACAGCATCGACGAGACCAGCAGCAGCTGGGCCGACGACCTGCGCGAGGCCTGGGCGCGCGCCGCCGTCCGCCAGCACGACGCCGACTGGGCCCGGGCGCTGCTCGGCCCGGCACCCGCACCGCCCGCCCGCGGCGCCGGACGGGCCCGCGCGCCCCGCGTCACCGGCGCCCCCGCCAAGCTGCTGGCCGTCCTCCCGCCCGAGGAGCGGGCCGCCTGGACGGCCGCGTTCATCGAGGTGCACGGCCTGGGCGAGGCCTTCCAGCTGCTCGGCGCCTGCGGCACGCCGTGGACGCCGCCGCTGTCCACCGCCGTGGTGACGGCCCTGGCCCGCGCCGCCGGCTCCGGCGCGTACCCGTGGAGCCACAGCGGGGTGCTCGGGATGACGGAACGCGCGCTCGCCCCGGAGACGGCGTCCGCCGTGGAGGAGCTGGCCGCCGGGGCCGCGCCCGACTCCGCCTGGTCGGAGACCTTCGCCCGGCTGGCCGGGACGCTGCGCTTCCGGGCCGCGATGCTCGCCGAACTCGATTCCTGACACCTGGTACCTGACGCCCGCTCCCGAAGCGACAGAACGGCAGGACGACAGGACGACAGGACGGGCCGGCCCCGCCGAAGCCTGGGGCCGGCCCGTCCCGCACCGTCAACCTCAGCCGGCCGCCCGCAGATTGGCCGCGACCCAGGCCACGACGTCCCGGGTGGACGTGCCCGGGGTGAAGATGTCCGCGACGCCCATCGCCTTGAGCTCGGCGATGTCGTCGTCCGGGATGATCCCGCCGCAGAAGACCTTGATGTCCGCCGCGTCGCGCTCCTTCAACAGCTCCAGCACCCGTGCGCACAGCGTCATGTGGGCACCGGAGAGGATCGACAGCCCGATGCCGTCCGCGTCCTCCTGGATCGCGGTGTCGACGACCTGCTCGGGCGTCTGGTGCAACCCGGTGTAGATGACCTCCATACCGGCGTCGCGCAGGGCACGCGCAATGACCTTGGCGCCACGGTCGTGACCGTCGAGCCCCGGCTTGGCGACCACCACACGGATCGGCCCCGACACACTCATGACTGCCTCCTGGACCTCGTCGTCCACCATCCGACCGGACCTCGCGGGCCACGGGTGCGGTTAACGGTCGATAACCAACCTGAGGGGAGGTTAGCGCCACCCGGCCCGGTTGGCCGCGCCACCTCCCAAGAGGAGGGCAAAGTCACAGCCCCCGGCCTTGCTGCCAGTGGGTATGCCCGTCCACCCGTCCACCGCACAGACCCCCGGCCGACCTCTTGACAACCGGAGGTTTTTCCGGGGCGTCGGCCTTGCGGATACAGTCTCGGCTGTTTTCTCCCCGCTTCCCCGGTACCGCTTCCCCGGTACCGCTTCTCCCCGCCGCTTCTCCCCGCCGCTCCCCTGCCCGACGACGCGCCCCAGGCCCACCGAGGAGGCAGCCCCCGATGGCTCCCGACGCAGCCGCCCGCCCGACCCGTGCGGAGCTGCGCCTCGCCGCCCGCGAGCAGTCCCGCGCCCAGCGCCGCGGCGCCGCCAAGGCCGCCACCAGAACCGCACTGCTGCGGGTCGCGCTGCCGTCGGTGGCCGCGCTCGGGGTCGCCGCCGCGGCGGCCGTCACCGTGCGGGACGAGGCCGATCAGCACGCCCAGGCGGCCGGCCGGACGGCACGGACGGCGGTCGACGCCCCGGGCACCCAGGACAGCCCGAAGAGCCCGGACAACCCGGCCGACGGCGGCGCCGAAGCCGCCAGGACGGCCGCCCGGCAGGCGGTCGCGGCCGGCGACCCGGCCCAGGCCTCCCGCGGTGACGCCCGCCAGCCGCTGGCCGGCGCCCAGCCCGCCGACGCCCAGGGCACCCCGGACGCGCAGCCGAGCGCCGAGCCCGTCAAGCCCAAGGTGGTCATGCCGGTCGCCCGGCACGGCCTCGGCGAGCTGTTCGGCGAGGCCGGCACCCACTGGGCCAACCGCCACACCGGCATCGACTTCCCGGTGGACGGCGGCTCCGAGGTGATGGCCGTCACCGACGGCACGATCCGCACGCAGTGGAACCCGTCGTACGGCTACATGACGGTGCTGAAGATGTCCGACGGCACCGAGGCCTGGTACTGCCACCTGCGGGCGTACAAGGTCCGCAAGGGGCCGGTGAAGCAGGGCGACGTCATCGCCTTCGTCGGCAGCAGCGGCAACAGCACCGGGCCGCACCTGCACTTCGAGATCCGCCCGGCCGGCAGCGGGCCGGTCGACCCGCTGCCGTGGTTCCTCTCGAACGGGCTCGACCCCCGCTAGGGAAGGCTAGAGCTTCTCCACCGGCGCGTAGCGCAGCAGCAGTTGCTTGCGGCCCTCCGAACCGAAGTCGACCGTGGCCTGCGCCCGGTCGCCGACGCCGGTGACGCCCACCACCGTGCCCAGCCCGAAGGTGTCGTGGGTGACCCGGTCCCCGACCGCGAGCGAGACGGCGTCCCGCTCGACGACCTGGCCGCCGCGCCGCGCCGACTGCCCCCAGCCCGCCTTCGGCTTCGCCGAAGCCGACGAGCCCGAAGAACCCGACGAGGAGCGCGAACCGCCGCCCCCCGACGAGGACTTGCCCCAGGACGACCCCGAGGAGAAGCCGCGCGCGGCCGGCGCCTGCGCCGCCCCCGTCCGCTTCCACTCCACCAGGTTCTCCGGGATCTCCTCCAGGAACCGCGAGGCCGGGTTGTACGCGGGCTGCCCCCAGGCGCTGCGCAGCACCGAGCGGGTCAGGTAGAGCCGCTGCCGCGCCCGGGTGAGCCCCACGTAGGCGAGCCGCCGCTCCTCCTCCAGCTCCTTGACCTGGTTGAGCGCCCGCATGTGCGGGAAGATCCCGTCCTCCATGCCGGTCAGGAAGACCACCGGGAACTCCAGGCCCTTGGCGGTGTGCAGGGTCATCATCGTGATGACGCCCCGGCCCTCCTCGTCGTCCGGGATCTGGTCGGAGTCGGCGACGAGCGCGACCCGCTCCAGGAAGTCGGGGAGCGAGCCGACCGGCGGGGTGCCCTCCTCGTCGGCGTCGGGCCGTTCGCCCGGGTCCTGCTCGTACTCCAGGGCGACGGAGGCGAGTTCCTGGAGGTTCTCCACCCGGGTCTCGTCCTGCGGGTCGGTGGAGGCCTGGAGTTCGGCCAGGTAGCCGGTCTCCTCCAGGACGGCCTCCAGCACCGCGGCCGGGCCCGCGCCCGACTCGACGACCTGCCGCAGCCCGGCCATCAGGACGTTGAACTTCTTCACCGCGTTGGCCGAGCGCGCGGCCATCCCGTACGCCTCGTCGACGCGCAGCAGCGCCTGGGCGAAGGAGATCCGCTCCCGCGCGGCCAGCGCGTCGACCATCGCCTCGGCCCGCTCGCCGATGCCGCGCTTGGGCACGTTGAGGATCCGGCGCAGCGGCACGGTGTCCTCCGGGTTGGAGAGCACCCGCAGGTACGCCAGGACGTCCCGGACCTCCTTGCGCTCGTAGAAGCGCACCCCGCCGACCACCTTGTACGGCAGGCCGACCCGGATGAACACCTCCTCGAACACGCGGGACTGGGCGTTCGTCCGGTAGAAGATCGCGACGTCGCCGGGCTTGGCGTCGCCCGCGTCGGTGAGCCGGTCGATCTCGTCGGCGATGAACTGGGCCTCGCCGTGCTCGTCGTCCGCGACGTAGCCGACGACCTTCTCGCCGTGCTCGCCGGCCGTCCAGAGCTTCTTCTCGCGCCGGTTGGCGTTGCGCTCGATGACGGCGTTGGCGGCGCTCAGGATGGTCTGCGTGGAACGGTAGTTCTGCTCCAGCAGGATCGTGGTCGCGTTCGGGTAGTCCTCCTCGAACTGGAGGATGTTGCGGATCGTCGCGCCGCGGAAGGCGTAGATCGACTGGTCCGCGTCACCGACGACGCACAGCTCGGCCGGCGGCACCTCGGACAGGCGCCCGGCGGCCGGGTTCACGAACTCCCCGTCCACGGTGCGCTTCGGCGCGGCCGCGACGGATCCGCCGCTCAGCTCGCGGACGAGCATGTACTGGGCGTGGTTGGTGTCCTGGTACTCGTCGACCAGGATGTGCCGGAACCGGCGCCGGTAGTGCTCCGCGACGTCGGGGAAGGCCTGGAGCAGGTTCACCGTCGTCATGATGATGTCGTCGAAGTCCAGCGCGTTGGCCTCGCGCAGGCGCCGCTGGTAGAGCGTGTACGCCTCGGCGAGCTTCTTCTCCATCGGGTTGGCGGCCTGGTCGGCGAAGGTCTCCTCGTCGATCAGCTCGTTCTTCAGGTTGCTGATCTTCGCGGTGAAGGACTTCGGCGGGAACTGCTTCGGGTCCAGGTCGAGGTCGCGGCAGACCAGCGACATCAGCCGCTGCGAGTCGGCCGAGTCGTAGATCGAGAAGCTGGAGGTGAAGCCCAGCACCTTGGACTCGCGGCGCAGGATCCGCACGCACGCGCTGTGGAAGGTGGACACCCACATCGCCCGGGCCCGCGGGCCGACCAGCGCCTCGACGCGCTCGCGCATCTCGCCGGCGGCCTTGTTGGTGAAGGTGATCGCCAGGATCTCGCCCGGCTGCACGCCGCGGGCGCCCAGCAGGTGGGCGATCCGGTGGGTCAGCACCCGGGTCTTGCCGGAACCGGCGCCGGCCACGATGAGCAGCGGCGAGCCCGCGTGCAGCACCGCCTCGCGCTGCGGGTCGTTCATGCCCTCCAGCAGCTGCGCCGGATCCACCACCGTGCGGGCGGCGCCGTTGCGGTACCAGGCGTCCCGCGCGGTCTCGGCGGCGTGGTCGGTCTGGAACAGCCCCTCCGGGATGGCCTCCTCGTAGGCCTCGTACGGGGCGTCGTCCTCGTACGGCGGGGGCTCCTCGTCGAGGGGCACGGCGGGCTGCTTCGACCCGGCGGCGGGTGCCTCGAAACCGGGGAGCGGGAGGTCGTCAAAGAGGCTACTCATGGCACTCCGAGTCTATGGCCACCCACCGACAAGCCCGCCCGGCCCGGAGGAACCGGACCGGGCGGGCTCGCGACCGGGGGCTCAGCGGCGCATGGGCTCAGCGAGGCACCGGCTCAGCGGCACACCGGCTCGGCCGCCCAGGCCGGGGTTCAGACCAGACGGCGGGCGGTGGCCCAGCGGGTCAGTTCGTGCCGGTTGCTCAGCTGGAGCTTGCGCAGGACGGCGGAGACGTGGCTCTCGACCGTCTTCACCGAGATGAAGAGCTGCTTGGCGATCTCCTTGTACGCGTAGCCGCGCGCGATCAGGCGGAGCACCTCGCGCTCGCGCTGGGTGAGGCGGTCCAGGTCCTCGTCGACCGGCGGGGTGTCGGTGGCGGCGAAGGCGTCCAGGACGAAGCCGGCCAGCCGGGGCGAGAACACCGCGTCGCCGTCGGCGATCCGGAAGATCGCGTTGACCAGGTCGGTGCCGGTGATGGTCTTGGTGACGTAGCCGCGCGCGCCGCCGCGGATGACGCCGATCACGTCGTCGGCGGCGTCCGACACCGACAGGGCGAGGAACTTGACCCCGCCCTGCTCGCCCATCACCCCGGCCGAGCGGCGCAGCACCTCGACACCGCCGCCGCCGGGCAGGTGGACGTCCAGCAGCACCACGTCCGGCCGGGTCTCGGCGACGACCCGGACCGCCGACTCGACGTCGTCGGCCTCGCCGACCACGTCGATGCCGGTCGCCTCGGTGCGGCCGATCTCGGCCCGGACCCCGGTGCGGAACATCCGGTGGTCGTCCACCAGGACGACTCTCGCGGTGCGCTCCGGCGCTGCCTCAGTCATTCGTTCTCTCCATCTCCAGCTCGACCTCGGTCCCGCCGTCCGGCGCGGGCCGCACCCGTGCGGTGCCGCCGTTGCGCTTCATGCGGCCGATGATCGACTCCCGTACGCCCATCCGGTCCTCGGGCACCGTGTCGGGGTCGAAGCCGGGACCGTGGTCGCGGACGAACACCGACACCGTCTTCCCCTCCACCTCGGCGTAGACCTGGACCGGTCCCCCGCCACCGTACTTGGCCGCGTTGACGGTCGCCTCCCTCGCGGCCTGCATCTGGGCCGCGATCCGCTCGTCCATCGGGCAGTCGCCGACGATCACGACCTCGACCGGGACGCCGTGCCGGTCCTCGACCTCGGCGACGACGGCGCGCAGGCTCTCCGCCATGGTGTCGGGCGCGGCCTCGGCGGCGGCCTCCGGGCGGTACAGCCACAGCCGCAGCTCGCGCTCCTGGGCACGGGCCAGCCGCAGCACCTCCTTGGGGTCCTCGGCCCGGCGCTGGATCAGGGTCAGGGTGTGCAGCACCGAGTCGTGGACGTGCGCGGCGATCTCGGCCCGCTCCTGGGCGCGGATGCGCGCGGTGCGCTCGGCACCGAGGTCCTGCCACAGGCGCAGCCCGTACGGGCCGAGCAGCACCAGCACCCCCGCGAGTACCGCGAGCGAGGCCTCGACCACCGAGCCGAGCGTCGAGCCGCTGCCCTGCATGGCGAGGAAGGCGATGGTGCCGGCCACCACGAGCAGCACGCCGGCACCGACCCGGGTGTAGGCGCCGCGCCGTTTGTCGCTCTCCTCCAGGCCGAACCAGCGCTGCCAGCGCGAGTCGTCGGCCTGCCGCCAGACCAGCGCGACGCCGACGCCGATCGCCAGCAGCGGCCAGGTGTACGGCTTGGCGGTCTGCAGGCCGAGCGCGTTGAGCAGGGCGGTGATGCCGATCACCATCATCACCAGGGCCGCGAGCTGGCCGAGGCCGCCCTGCCCGGTCTTGCCGCCCGCGCCGTCCTCCCCCTCCGCGGGGGCCGCGGCCGGCTCGCCCTGGAGGGCGTGCTGGAGCAGTTCGCGCAGCCGACCGAGCCAGCCGCCGCGGCCCTTGCTCAGCGCGCCGCCCGGCTGCTGCCCCGAACCGGTCGGGACGAAGGCGCCGTTGACGTACACCCAGTGGGCGGCGCCGCGCTGCGCGGGCTCGCCGATGCCGATCGGCACCACGAACCAGAACGCCGCGTACAGCAGGGTGCCGATCCCCTGTGCGAAGAACAGCAGCACGAACGCGAGCCGCACCCACCGCACCGGGAGCCCGAGGTGCACCGCGAGCCCCTGCGCGACGCCGCCGAGCATCCGCCGCTGCGGGCTGCGGTAGAGCCGGCGGTACGGCGGCCGTCCGCCGTCGGGCGCGGTCGGGTCGGTGCCGCCCGCCGGCACGGCGTCGGGGGCGAGGGATCGGGGGTCGGAACCGGGTGCTGCCACGCCACCGATGGTTCCACGCCCGCGCACGCGGACGCATCAGGGTGTGCCCCTGACCCCTTCTCAGGGACAAGTCAGGGTCCGGGCAGGGCTCGCACCGGTTGGGCCGGACCGGGGCAGCCGGGAGGATGGTGCCCATGACCGACGACCACCGCATCCAGGAGACCGGGCCCGCCGCCCCGCCGGAACCGGACCGCCCCCCGCTGACCAGGACCGAGCACCACCGCGTGGTGGCCGGCGTCTGCGGCGGCCTCGGGCGGCACCTGGACATCGACCCGGTGGTCTTCCGGGTGGTCACCGTGGTGCTCTGCCTCTCCGGCGGCCTCGGGCTGTTCCTGTACGGCCTGGCCTGGCTGATCGTCCCCACCGAGCCGGTGCCGGACGGCCGGGGCAGCACCCGGCACGGGCGCACCGAACTCCAGCGGGTGCTCACCGGCCGGGTGGACGGCCAGTCGGTCGGCGCGGTGCTGCTGGCCGTGATAGGTACCGGGGTGTTCTTCTCCTCGATGGGCCAGGACGACCAGCTGTTCCCGCTACTGCTGCTCGCCGGCCTGGTCTTCCTGGCGGTGCGCTACGACCCGGACCGCCGCCGCGGCCGGGTGCGCCGGCGCCGCCGCGGCGGCCCGTACGACCGCCACTACCCCGACGGGGACCAGTACGGCCCGTACCCGTGGTCCGGGCCGGAGGACGACGAGGCCGCCCGCGCCCGGCACGCGGCCGAGCGCGCCGCCGGAACGGTGCCCGCCGACTCCCCGGCCCCCGGCCCGACCGGCTACCTGTGGGACCCGCGCCACCCCGAGCGCAACCCGTACGGCGCCGGCCCCACCCCGCCGTTCGGCACCCCGGTGCCGCCGGCGGGCGGCCCGGCCCAGCCCTGGTGGCAGCGCGTCGACCTGCCCGCGGGCGACCCGCTGCGCAAGGACGGCCCGCCCGGCCGGCCCCGGCCCGCCGCCGTCCGGCACCCCCGGGAGCGGTCCGCGCTCGGCTTCTTCGGCCTGCTGCTGGCGATCGGCGCGGGTGCCGCGGTCTGGTCCGCCTCGGCCGGCCACACCGACGTCACCGTGCTGAGCGCGACCGTGCTGGCCACCGCGCTGCTGGTGATCGGCCTGACGCTGCTGCTCGGCGCGAAGTTCGGCCGGGCCCGCAAGCTCGCGGTGACGGGCCTGCTGCTCACCCTGGCGCTGGTCTTCGTCGGCCACTCCCCGGACTCCATGCGCAACGCCGTCGGCCAGCGCGACTTCACCGTCGTCGCCTCGGCCGAACTCCAGCCCCGGTACGCCCTGGGGGCCGGCCGGCTCCAGCTGGACCTGAGCGGGCTCGACCCGGCCGGGGCCACCCTCACCAGCAAGGTCGAACTCGGCGCCGGCGAGCTGACCGTCGTCCTGCCGCCGGACGTGACGGTGAACCTGGTGGCCCGGGTGGGCCTCGGCGACGTCTCCACCCCCGGTGAGCGCAACAACGGCACCGGCCGCCACACCTACCTGCTGCCACCCGGCAGCGGCCATCCGTCCAAGGGCACATTCGACCTCGAACTCGCGGTCGGGATCGGCAACATCAAGGTGGTCCAGCAGTGAGGAAGCACCGGCTCGACCTGTTCTCGCTGATCGCGGGGGCGCTGTTCAGCACGATCGCGGTGGTCTACCTGGTCGCGGCGCTCAACGACCAGGCGGTGAACGGCCGGATCGTCATCCCGGTCACCTTCATCGTGCTCGGCCTCGGCGGCCTGGCCGGCGCGGTCGCGGCGGTCGCCCGGCGCGGCCGCACCGACCGCCGGGACTGAACCCGCCCGATCAGGCTCAGCTCTGCAGCGGCCCGAGGTTCAGCTTGTCGCCGTCCTGGGTGACGGTGTACTTCGGCAGCGGCTTGACCGCCGGCCCGTTGACCACCGCACCGGTCGCGGCGTCGAACCGGGAACCGTGGCAGGGGCAGTACAGCTGGCCGTTCTTCGGGGCGTCGACCGCGCAGCCGGAGTGGGTGCACACCGCGGACAGGCCGCAGTACTGGCCCGCCTTGGGCTGCACGATGTAGACGGCGTCCCCGGTGGCCGGGTCCTTGACCTGGGCCGAGCCGCCGACCGGCACGCTCGCGGCGGCCACCGAGGGGGCCGGTCCGGACTGCGCCGGGGTGGTGGCCGGGGCCGCGGACTGCTTGGGCGCGGAGTGCTTGGCCCGGCCGAAGGTCCGGGTGAGCGAGCCGGTGAGCAGCCCGGCGCCGCCGATCGCGACGGCGGCGATCCCGCCGTCCACCAGCGCCCGGCGCCTGACGCGGTCCTCGCCCAGCCCGCGCCCCCGGTCCCGGCCGGCCCGCCGGGCGAGGTAGCCGTCCACCGACAGGTCCGGGGTGCCGGCCAGCAGCAGCGGCGTCCAGGCCATCAGGTAGCCGAGGTCGTTGCCCAGGTAGTAGGGCGAGACGTTCCAGCTGACGGACAGCCAGAGGCTGAGGTTGATCAGCGCGCCGCCGAGCGCCGCGACCCGGCCCCAGAGGCCGAGCAGGGTGCCGAGGCCGACCGCCAGCTCACCGAAGGCGACGGCGAGCGCGAACAGGGTGGGCGCGTCCAGGGCGGCGCCGAGCAGGAAGGAGATCGGGCTGCCGCCCTTGGCCGCCTGGGTCTGCGAGACGAACGACGCCGGGTCGGCCGCCCCGGCCAGGTAGTGCGCGTCGGACAGTTTGTCGAGGGCGGCGTACACGAAGGTGACGCCGAGGAAGAGCCGCAGCGGCAGCAGCGCGTACCGGGACGCGGACGCCCGCCACTGCGCCGCCCGGTCGGCCGGGCCGGCCGCTCCCCCGTCGCCCGCTTCCCCGTCACCCGCCACGGAGTTGCCAGCCTCCGACATCGCTCACACCTTCCCTCGCGGCCCGCCACTCCCTGACAGGTCCGGTCCGCATTCTGCCCGCTCCCGATCGCTTTCGGTGGGAGGTCCCCACCCCGGCGGCGACCGCCCCACCGCGAACGGCCGCGCCGCCGCTCCCTGGTACGGGAACGACGGCACGGCCGTTCAGCAGCGGCTCAGCGGCCGGCGGGAGTGCTCACTCCCACTCGATGGTGCCCGGCGGCTTGCTGGTGACGTCGACGACGACGCGGTTCACGTCGCGGACCTCGTTGGTGATCCGGGTGGAGATCTTGGCCAGCACGTCGTACGGCAGGCGCGACCAGTCGGCGGTCATGGCGTCCTCGGACGAGACCGGGCGCAGCACGATCGGGTGACCGTAGGTGCGGCCGTCGCCCTGCACGCCCACGCTGCGCACGTCGGCGAGCAGCACGACCGGGCACTGCCAGATCTCACGGTCCAGGCCGGCCGCGGTCAGCTCCTCGCGGGCGATCGCGTCGGCGTCGCGGAGCAGGTCCAGCCGCTCCTGGGTGACCTCGCCGACGATCCGGATGCCCAGGCCCGGGCCCGGGAACGGCTGGCGCTGGACGATCTCCTCCGGCAGGCCCAGCTCCTGGCCGACCATCCGGACCTCGTCCTTGAACAGCTTGCGCAGCGGCTCGACCAGCTGGAACTGGAGGTCCTCCGGCAGGCCGCCGACGTTGTGGTGGGACTTGATGTTGGCGGTGCCGGTGCCGCCGCCGGACTCCACCACGTCCGGGTACAGGGTGCCCTGGACCAGGAAGTCGACCGACTCGCCGTGCTCGCCGGCCTCGGCGACGATCTCGGCCTGGGCCTGCTCGAAGACCCGGATGAACTCCCGGCCGATGATCTTGCGCTTCTCCTCGGGGTCGGTGACCCCCTTCAGCGCGTTCAGGAAGCGCTCCGCGGCGTCGACCACCTTCAGCTGCACGCCGGTGGCCGCCACGAAGTCCTTCTCGACCTGCTCGGTCTCGCCCTTGCGCATCAGACCGTGGTCGACGTACACGCAGGTCAGCTTGGAGCCGATGGCCTTGTTGACCAGGGCCGCCGCGACCGCGGAGTCCACGCCGCCGGAGAGGCCGCAGATCGCGCGCTTCTCGCCGACCTGGGCGCGGATCAGCGCGACCTGCTCCTCGACCACGCTGCCGGTGGTCCAGGTCGGGGCGATGCCGGCGCCGCGGTAGAGGAAGTGCTCCAGGATCTGCTGGCCGTGGTCGGAGTGCAGCACCTCGGGGTGGTACTGGACGCCGTAGAGGCGGGCCTCGTCGTTCTCGAAGGCCGCGACCGGGACCACCGCGGTGGACGCGGTGACGGTGAAGCCCTCCGGGGCGGCGGAGCAGGCGTCGCCGTGCGACATCCACACCGAGTGCTCCGCCGGAACGCCCTCGAACAGGGTGGAGCCGGTGCGGCTGACGGTCAGCGGGGTGCGGCCGTACTCGCGGGCGCCGGTGTTGTCGACCGTGCCGCCGAGGGTCTTGGCCATCAGCTGGAAGCCGTAGCACATGCCGAAGACCGGGACCCCGGCCTCGAAGATCGCGCGGTCGAGCTGCGGCGCGCCCTCTTCGTAGACCGACGACGGACCGCCGGAGAGGATGATCGCCTTGGGGTTCTTGGCGAGCATCTCGGCGACCGGCATGCTGCTCGGCACGATCTCGCTGTAGACCCGCGCCTCACGCACCCGACGGGCGATGAGCTGGGCGTACTGGGCGCCGAAGTCGACCACCAGGACGGTGTCGTTGTCCGGCGCGGACTGGACGGGAATTGCAGAGGACACAGACGGCCTTCCGGCAGCGGTACGAGAGGTGTCACACCGAACCGCTTCCCCGGCGGGGGCCGCGGCGGCGACGGGTGGGGGTGTCTGGACACCGATTCTACCGGGCTGTCCGGTTTCACTCGTCTGCCCGTCCGAACGACCGTGACCGGGCGGGGCCGCCTTTCGTTGCTTCAGACGACCGTACGACCGCGCCGCGCCCGCCAGACGCGCCGCCTTCGCCCCGGCCAGGGGCGCCGCCGTACGGACTGCAGGACCACGCGTGGAGCTTCATCCCAGTCCACCGGCGCATGTGGCACCGCCGCCCCGGCCCCGCCGGGAGCGCGGTGCCGTGGGACCGTGCGCGGGTGCCGCGGCCGGACAGCAGGGGACAGCGACCCCGGCCGCGACTGGACCGAGAGGTGGGACGGCCGGTCCCGGGGACGCCCGGGCCGGTCGTCGCACCCCCCGCCGCGAGCCGGGCACACCCGGGCGCACACCCTTCCCCGTCCCGCGCCGCTACGCGCGTCCCCGTGCGCCGCAGCCACCCACACCACTACGCACCGTGATCATCGACGCCTCGCGTCGGCACCTGCCCGCAACCGCCCGGCGGGGCGGGGCGAGGCCCACACCCGCGCCCGGGCCACACCGGGGAGTCGGCACCCGCACCAAATGCGCTGGGCCGAACTGTGCCGAATCGGTTGCAGAGCAAGCCCTTCGTCCAGCACGATGCTGCGTGGAAGCGGTTCTCCCGGCGGCCGGCAGGCTCCCCGCGGAGACCCCGACCGCTGCCGCCGCACTGGGCGACAGCCCCGTACGCCACCTCACGCTCCGTGAGCGAAGGCCCGGCGCAGACCTGCGCGCCGACCCGCCGCACCGCGAGCGTGCGCGCCCCGCGCCACCGGCCACCCACGCCGGCCCGCGACGGCGCGACCCCTGAGCCGACCGACCCGACGGCGCCCCTCCCCCGGCGCCGTCACCCCCAGCACCGGCGCAGCCCTGACGCCGCGTGCTGAGCGACAAAGGGCCCCGTTCCCCCGCGGGGCCCTTTGCCCTGTCCGGGCCGCTCCGCCCACGGGACGCTCCGCCCACGGCTGCTCCGCTCGCGGCTGCCCGGCTCAGGGCTGCTTGCGCCAGACGCTCGGATCGACCGGCTCCTCGGCCGGCGAGCCGGGCGGCGGCACCAGCGGCGCGTCGTCCGAGCCGACCACGTCGCCCACCGCAGCCCCGGAGGCGTACGGCTGCGGCTCAGGACCGGCCTCGTACGGCGCCCCCGGCGACGGCACCGCGCCGTACGGGGGCGCGCCGTACGGGGGCGCGCCGTAGGCGTCCTCGCGGGCCACCGCACCCCGGCCGCGGACGGCCGCCAGCAGCGGCGGCACCAGCAGCGCGCCGATCGCCGCCCAGACCAGGTTGGCCACCAGCACGCCGGCGAAGCCCAGGCTGATCGAGGTGTCCCGGGACAGCACCGTCTGGTTGGCGAAGGTGTTCCACCCCGGGGTCGCCGAGGACGTCGAGGTCGTCATCAGCGCACCGCCCACCGCCATCAGCGCGGTGAGCGCCACGGCGTGGACGGACGCCAGCCGGAGCCGGTCGGCCGCGTCCAGCCGCCGCCGGTACGCCGACCAGCCGAGGACGCCCGCCGTGGCGAGGGCCAGCAGGCCGGTCCAGCGCCAGTCGGCGGTCTGGTCGTGCAGGTCGAAGAAGGAGAATTCCCCCCTGTCGGGGGTGTCCTGCCGGCCGCCGCCGATCGCGGCCGCCGCGTCGCTCGCCCCGCCGCTCGCCCCGCTGAACGCCTGCAAGGTCGCCCCGGAACCCAGGCCGAGCAGGCCCAGGCCGAGGTTGGGCAGGAAGGCCGCCGAGACCGGGGTCTGCCAGCCCCCGTCGCTGTTGACGGCGACCAGCACGAAGCCCGTCACCGAGGCCAGGCCCAGTGACAGTGCCAGCGCCCGGCCGGCCGTGAGCGCGGCGACCGCCCAGCCGCGCACCGCCCGGCTGCGCCAGGCGGCCCAGCGCAGCGCGTCGGTGCCGTGGACGGCGAAGGCCGTCAGCGCGGCGAGCAGGGCGGTCCAGCCGACCGCCTCCGGCCAGCCGGAGTCCACGGTGTACGTCACCCCGAGGGCGCGGCCGACGAGGCCGGTGCGCTGCGGCTGCCAGGACGTCCCGCCGGCCAGCCCGAGCAGCGCGGTCACCGCCGCCAGGACCACCGCGGTGCGCAGCGCCTCGCCCGCGGCCTGGGCCCGGGTGAGCTGGAGGCCGGCGGCCCGGCGGCGGCGCGCCGCGGTCCGCAGGCCGAGCCAGAGCGCCAGCGCCCACAGCACGGTGACCGTCAGCGGCACCGCCCGGAACAGCGCGTCCATGCCCTCCGCGTCGCCGCGCCGCAACGCGCTGGTGTACCCGAGCTTGAACGGCGCGCCGAGCGCGCTCAGCGCCATCGACAGGGCGGCGCCGAAGCGCTCGCCGAACCCGGGCGCCCGGACCAGGTAGGCGTACTGGTAGTCGCTCGGGATCGCCACGATCAGCGCCGCCAGCAGCAGCACGGCGGTCGGGGCGGCGGCGACCAGGAGCGCCGGGCGCCAGTCCGCGCCGAGCAGCTGGCTCAGCACGGTCGGCCGCCCGGCCCGCGGGTCGTACGGCTGCCCGGCGCCCCAGCTGCCCAGCGTGGGCGGCCCGGCGGGCTGCGGGTGGCCCGGGCCGTAGCCGGGCGGCGGGCCGTACCCGGGCGGCGGAGGCGGCGGCGGGTACCCGGGCGCGGCGGACGGCGGACCGTACGCCGGCAGGGGCGGTACGGCAGGCGGTACGGGAGGCGGTACGGCCGGCGGAACGACGGGAGGTACCGCGGGCATGGCGGCCGTCGGCGGGGGCGGCGTCAGCGGCCGCCCGCACGAGACGCACGCGGACGCCCCTTCCACCGATGCCGCGCCGCACGATGCGCAGATGGCCATGGACCGGTTTCCCCCCGCTCGACGAGTTCCTGGTCCCCCAGAAAGCCCGTTTATCCCATCGGATCCGAACGAATGTCAACCGGGTACCGAGCCGGGCGGGTTGGCCCGTCGAGGCCTGCTCAGCCGCGCTTCTTCGGGACCTCCGGGACGGGCAGCAGCGGCAGTCGGAGCGCGCCGAACGCGTCCTCCGGGACGGCCGGCCGGGCCGGCGCCACCGGGGCGACCCGCCGGTAGACCTCGCCCTGGGCCGGACGGCGGTCCGCCTCGCCCTTGTTGGGCCACATCGACATGGCGCGCTCGGCCTGCGCGGTGATGGTCAGCGAGGGGTTCACCCCGAGGTTGGCGGAGACGGCCGCGCCGTCGACCACGCTGATCCCGGGGTGGCCGTACAGCCGGTGGTAGGGGTCGACCACGCCGGTCTCGGGAGCGTCGCCGATCGGGCAGCCGCCGAGGAAGTGGGCGGTCATCGGGATGTCGAAGATCTCGCCGGCGCTGCTGCCCGCGAAGCCGTTGATCTGCTCGGCCAGCGCCTGGGCGCCCTGTTCGGCGGCCGGGATCCAGGTCGGATTGGGGGCGCCGTGGCCCTGGGCGGAGGTGAGCCGGCTCTTGCCGAGCAGGTCCTTCTTCAGCGAGACGGTGATCGAGTTGTCCAGCGACTGCATCACCAGGCCGATGATCGTCTTCTCGGACCAGCGGTGCTGGTTCATCGAGCGGGCGAAGGTCACCGGGTGGCGCACCGACCCGCCCAGGTAGCGCAGCCAGCGCGGGGCCCGCCCGCCGCCCTTGACCTGGGCTATCGACAGCGCGCCCATCGCGTTGGAGCCCTTGCCGTAGCGGACCGGCTCGATGTGGGTGCTGGCGTCCGGGTGGATCGAGGAGGTGATCGCCACGCCCTTGGTGAAGTCCACCCGGCTGCCGTAGCGCCGGTCGGTGGTCTGCGCGCCCACCAGCGCCTCGGAGTTGGTGCGGGTCAGCTCGCCGAGCCGGGCGGAGATCCGGGGCAGGTGCCCCCCGTCACGCATCCGGTGCAGCAGCGACTGGGTGCCGTACGTCCCGGCCGCGACCACCACCCGGGCGGCGGTGATGGTCCGCGCGCCCGCCTTCACCCGGTCGGTGCGGGAACGGGAGTCGGTCCGGCGCACGTCCACCGCGTAGCCGTGGCTCCCGTCGGCTCCGGGGAGCTCCCGGATCCGGGCCACCGTGGTGAGCGGGTGGATCTCGGCGCCGCCCCGCTCGGCCAGGTGCAGGTAGTTCTCGGTGAGCATGTTCTTGGCCCCGTGCCGGCAGCCCGTCATGCACTCGCCGCACTCCACGCAGGCCTTGCGGGCCGGCCCGGCGCCGCCGAAGTACGGGTCGGCGACCTCGTCCCCGGGCGCCGCCTTGGCCCTGCCGCCGGCGTCCCGGCCGTCCCCGAAGAAGACCCCGACCGGCGCCATGTGGAAGGTGTCGCCCACCCCCATCTGCTCGGCGGCGGCCTTGAGGTGCACGTCGGAGGGGGTGACGGTCGGGTTGAGCCGGACCCCGAGCATCCGCTGCGCCTGGTCGTAGAACGGCGCCAACTCCTCCTGCCAGTCGGTGATGTGGCGCCACTGGCGGTCCTCGAAGAAGGCCTTCGGCGGCACGTACAGGGTGTTGGCGTAGTTCAGCGAGCCGCCGCCGACCCCGGCGCCGGCCAGGATCAGCACGTTGGCCAGCAGGTGGATCCGCTGGATGCCGTAGAGGCCGAGTTTCGGCGCCCACAGGTAGTTCGGCAGGTCCCAGGAGTTCCTGGGCAGTTCGTCCCGCTCGAAGCGCCGACCGGCCTCCAGGACGGCGACCCGGTAGCCCTTCTCGGTCAGCCGCAGCGCGGCGACCGAACCACCGAAGCCGGAGCCGACCACGACCACGTCGTAGTCGAACTCCGCCGCACCGCCGGACTCCACCATCTGCCACTGCTCCTTCGGGACGCGAACCTGACTACGGGACGGGCGAACCTGACTGCGGGACGGAACCTGACTGCCGGACGGTCGGATCGGACCACCGGCCGGGCCGACTCCGACCCACGGGGACGAACCGCCGGGCCGGGACGGCTACTTGAACCTTCGGCCCGGGACGGCTACTTGAACCGCAGCGCCTTCAGCACCCGCAGCCCGCCGGTCATCACCGCGGCGAACTGACGGTCGTCCAGCCCGAACGAGGGCGCGATCGGCATCAGCCGCTGGGTCGCGACGGTCTGCGCCTCGGTGAAGCGCAGGATGCCCTCGGCACCGTGGCGGCGGCCGAGCCCGGAGTCGCCCATGCCGCCCATCGGCGAGCCGATCGAGCCGTACGCGGCCGCGTAGGCCTCGTTGACGTTGACCGTGCCGGTGCGCAGCCGGGCCCCGACCGCCCGGCCGCGCCGGGTGTCCCTGGTCCAGACGCTGGAGTTCAGGCCGTACGGCGTGGAGTTGGCGGCGGCCACCGCCTCGTCGTCGGTGTCGAAGCGGTAGACGGAGACGACCGGGCCGAAGGTCTCCTCGCCGCAGACCGCCATGTCCGGGGTGACCCCGTCGAGGATGGTCGGCTCGAAGAAGTACGGGCCGAGGTCGGGCCGGGCCCGGCCTCCGGCCAGCACGGTGGCGCCCGCCTTGACCGCCTCCTCCACGTGCCGGGTGGTGGTCTCCAGCTGGCGGACGGAGACCAGCGAGCCCATGTCGGCGCCGTAGGCCAGGCCGCCGCCGAGGCGCAGCGCCCGGGTGCGGGCGGCGAAGCGCTCCAGGAAGTCGTCGGCCACCGAGCGGTGCACCAGCAGCCGCTCGATCGAGATGCACAGTTGCCCGGCGGAGGAGAAGCAGGCCCGCACGGCGCCCGCGGCGGCCCGGTCGAGGTCGGCGTCGGAGAGGACCAGCATGGCGTTCTTGCCGCCGAGTTCGAGCGAGGCGCCGACCAGCCGGGCGGCGGCGCGCTGGGCGACCTCCCGGCCGGTGCGGGTCGAGCCGGTGAACGAGACGTAGTCGGCGTGCTCCACCACGGCGGGACCGATCACCGGGCCGTCGCCGATCACGACCTGCCACAGGTCGGCCGGCAGCCCGGCCTCGATCAGCAGCTCGCGGGCCCACAGCGCGGTCAGCGCGGTCTGCGTGTCCGGCTTGTTGACCACGGCGTTGCCGGCCGCGAAGGCGGGCAGGACGTCGCCGACGGACAGCTCCAGCGGGTAGTTCCAGGGCGAGATGTGGCCGACCACGCCCTTGGGCCGACGGGCCTCGACCGCGTGGGTGAGCACCGGCAGCGCCCCGCCTCGCCGCTTGTCCCGGAGGTAGCCGTGCGCGGCCCGCCCGTAGTGCCGGGCGGCCATGGCGACGGCCAGCACCTCCTCGAAGGCGTGCAGCCGGGCCTTGCCGGTCTCGGCCTGGACGAGGTCCAGCACCTCGTCCTGCCGCTTGAGCAGCAGGTCGTGGAAGCGCAGCAGGACGGCCGCGCGGCGGCGCACCGGCAGCACGGCCCAGGCCGTCTGGGCGCGGCGGGCCAGTTCGAAGGCGACCTCGACGTCGGCCGGGGTGGACCGCGGCAGGCTCGCCAGCCGCTCGCCGGTCAGCGGGGCGACGGTCTCCACCAGGCTGGGCTCGCCGGTGGCGGTGACGCCGGCGGCCAGCCGGGCGACCAGGGACGGCGGGACGGCCGCCGCGACGGTCCGGCCCCCGCCGGGGGCGGGCGGGTTCCCGGTCGCGGGGTGTTCGGTGGCCGCTGCGCCTGCTGTGAGGTCCGACATACGGCGCAGCCTAGGCGCTCGACGGCCGGTCCGGTACCCGTCGGTAACAAGAATCTGCCGCGGCCGGGTGGAGCGGGCTCCCCCCGGTCAGCGGGTCGGCGCGAAGTAGTGCAGCACGGCGTTGAAGCGCTGCTCCGCCTCGTTCCACTCGTTGCCCCGGTCCGGGCTGGACGAGTAGATCGCGTAGCTGGTGCCGTCGTCGTCGATGAACTCGGCCTCGACCGCCCGGCGCCGGCCGCCCTCCTTGGCGAGGTAGCTGAACTCCCAGACGGCCGCCTCGTGGCCGTTCACCGCGACGCCGGTCATCTTGTGCTGCTTGTACTCCTTCAGGTTCTTGGAGACGGTGGCCTCCATCTGCCGCAGGTGGTCCAGCGGCTTGACCGACTGGCCGACGGTGACCGCGAACTGCAGGTAGTGCACCTTGTTGTCGGGGCTGTAGTAGACCTGGTTGTCGGGTGTGGCACTGCGCTGCCAGGCCGGGCTGACCGAGGGCAGCGGGAAGCGGAAGCCGGCCGGGTCGTCGACCCAGTGGTAGCCGTTGGGCGCCGCCGGCCCCGGGCTGGCGCCACTGGTGGGGTCCGGGCTGACGGAGGCGGTCGGGACGGGCTCGTCGGCCGTGGAGGCGGCGACGTGCCCGGTGGTGGTGTGCCGGGTGGCGAGGAAGGTCGCGCCGGCCGCCAGCAGGCCGACGGCCACCGCGATCACGACGATCTTCAGGGTGCTGCGGCGCTTGGCCGGCCCGCGCGCGGGCGTGACGGGGTGCGCCACCGGCGCGACCGCTGCGGTGAGCGCCGCCGCCTCGTCGGCCGCGCCCCCGGTGGTGTCCGGAACGGCCCCCGAGCGCACCCCGGTCGGCTCCTCGGCCTCCACCGTCGTCCCCGGCGCGGCCTCCTCCGCGTGGTCCTCCGCCGCCGCCGGGCGCTCGCTGCGGTCCACCACGGGCACCGACTGGGTGGGCGCGCGCAGCGGCGCGACCGACTTCAGGCCGATCGTGTGCCCGGCCTTCACCTCGGCCAGCATCCGGGCGGCCTCGTCCGCGTTCGGCCGCTCGGCCGGGTCCTTGGCCATCAGCGCGGCCAGCACCGGGCCCAGCGGCCCGGCCCGGAGCGGCTCCGGCAGCGGCTCGCCCACCACGGCGGCCAGCGTGGTGATCGGCGAGGTCCGGCGGAACGGCGACTGGCCCTCCACCGCGGCGTACAGCGTCGCCCCGAGGCCCCACAGGTCGGAGGCCGGCCCCGGCCGCTCGCCCTGGGCGAGCTCCGGCGCCAGGTAGTCCGGCGAGCCGACCAGGTCGCCCGGCCGGGTCAGCTCGGCCGAGCCCTCGTACGTCGCGATGCCGAAGTCCAGCAGCACCACCCGCCCGGTGCCGCGCTCCAGCAGCACGTTGGCCGGCTTCACGTCGCGGTGCAGGACGCCGAGCTGGTGGCCGCGGTGCAGCGCGGCGAGCACCTGGCTGCCGACCTCGGCGACGGCGCGCGGCTGCAGGGTGCCGTCCTGGCTGATCACGTCGGCCAGCGAGCGGCCGTCCACCAGCTCCATGACGATCCACGGCCGGCCGTCCTGCTCCAGCACGTCGTGCACCGTGATCACGCCGGGGTGCTTGATCCGGGCGGCCGCGCTGGCCTCCCGCTTCATCCGGGCGTGCAGGATCTGCAGCTCGTCCTCGGGCAGGTGGTTGACGGTCAGTTCCTTGACCGCGACCTCGCGGTTCAGCATCCGGTCCCAGGCCCGCCAGACGGTCCCCATCCCGCCGCGGCCGAGCCGGTCGCCCAGCTCGTACCGCCCGGCCAGCAGCCGCTCCGTCTCGGCCGTCTCCGGCCGGTCCTGCACGCCCATCGGCGACCACTCCCCCTCACATCCGTCTGCCGTCACAGCGACGGAGGGCCTGGTGCAGACCACTGTTCGAACAAATCCCACGCACACATTAGGCGCACCTTGCCAGCCCCGGTAATCACGCTCACCCGTCGGACCGACGGCCCGGGACAGTCCGGGGCCGTCAGCCTGCGAACAGCACCACCGCGGTCACTCCCAGCACCAGCAGCAGGAACACGCCCCCGACCAGCAGCGGGCCGAGCAGCGCCGGAGGTATCCGCGGCGGCCGCACCTCGTCCGGCCGCCCGGCGCCCACCCCGACGTTCGCGCCCACGACGACCTCCGGCCGCCCCCGTCCACCACCCCGCCCGCGCCGACGCCGCACCAGCGGGGCCTCCGGTCTCAGCACCAGCGCCCGCGCCGCCCACTCCTCGTCGACCGGCTCCGGCGCGCCCGCGAGCAGCGCCGCCAGCTCCCGGCGGGCCTCCTCGGCGGTCGGCCGCAGCGAGGGGTCGGGCTGCAGCAGCCGCTCGACCAGCGGCGCCAGCGGCCCGCAGGCCGCGGCGGGCTCCCGCCGCCCGTCCCGGACCGCCGACACCAGCTCCGGCACGCCGCCGTCCGGGAACGGCGAGCGGCCGGTGACCAGCCGCTGCACCAGCACCCCGAGCGCCCAGCAGTCGCCCGCCGGGCCGCCGTCCA
Source organism: Kitasatospora sp. NPDC087271 (assembly GCF_044744605.1). Classification (NCBI taxonomy): domain Bacteria; kingdom Bacillati; phylum Actinomycetota; class Actinomycetes; order Kitasatosporales; family Streptomycetaceae; genus Kitasatospora; species Kitasatospora sp. NPDC087271. The sequence goes on along the minus strand of NZ_JBIUYQ010000008.1, from coordinate 191,082 downwards.
GCGGCCAGCGCTCCGCCACCGGGCCGACCAGGGTGGCCCGCACGTCGTACCGGCGGCGCCCGCCCGGGCCGCCGAGGTCCTCGGCCAGCGCCTCCTGCGCCACCCCGGACAGCAGCCCGCCGAGCATCGCCGCGCCGTCCTCGCAGACCAGCACGGACTCGGGGGTCAGGTTCCCGTGGACGAGTCCGTCCTCGTGCAGCGCCCGCAGCGCGCCGGCCAGGTCCGCCGCCAGCTCGGCCGCCCGGTAGGGCGGCACCGGTCCGGCCGCCACCAGGTCCGCCAGCGTCATGGCGCCCGACCGCTCCTCCACCGTCCACAGCAGTTCGCCCTCGACGAAGGCACCGAGCCCGCGCAGCAGCCGGGGGTGCCCGGTCGGCGCGGACGAGCCGACCGCCGCCACCCGGCGGACCAGCCGGTCGGCGTGCGCGGGCACCTCGCCGTCCAGGTCCTGACCGGTGGTCAGCAGCGCGGGCAGCTCCAGGGCGCGCAGCAGCACGGACTCCCCGGTGCGGTCGTCCACCGCCAGGGCCCGCAGGAGTTCGGGACGGTCCGTCAGCCGGTACCGTCCCGCCAGCAATTGCCCCGGGCCGCCTCGCATGCCAGTTCCTCTCGCTCACCGAGCAGCCTACTGAGCGGCTCCTTTACGCTCGGTCCCATGGACTGGACCGATCTGATCGACACCGCCTTCAAGGTGGCGGGAAACAACAGCCAAGCCAATCAGGCCGAGGCCGTGCGCACCGTGGAGGCGGCCGTCATCGACGGCGAGAATCCGGTCGCCTCGACGGCCGGGCGCCATCCCGACCACTTCCGCAAGGGCGTGCTCGTCCTCACGACCCACCGACTGCTCTTTCTCAAGGACGGTAAACCGCCGGTCCCGGTTCCGCTTACGGCGGTCACGGACGCGGCCGTGGCCAGGACCAAGCTCAACGGCGACGTGCTCACCGTCGTCGCGCTGACCGGCTCGCACCGGTTCGAGGACGTGGCCAAGGCCGACGTCTTCGCCGAGCAGCTCCGGGAGGCCGCCCGGCTCGCCCGCAAAGCCGCGTCGGCCGCCCGCCCGGCGGCCGACACCGCCCCCGCCGATCTCAGCGCGGGCGACCAACTCCTCGGCCAGCTGGAGCGGTTGGCCGCCCTGCACGCCTCCGGCGCGCTCACCGACGAGGAGTTCACCCGGGCCAAGGCCCGCCTGATCGGCTAGGCCCTGTCCGGCCGGGGCCAGGATCTACGGCGCGGGCTGGAAAGTGGCGAAGGCCGTGTCCCGGGCCTGGGAGTTGGCCGGGGCACCCCAGTCCGCGTCCGGGGTGATCCAGTAGATCGCGTAGCCGTACTTGGCCGGGTTCCCGGTGACGAAGCCCCGGTTGAGCGAGTGCGTGCGCGGCGTGCCGCTGATCCACTCCCAGTCGGCCGCGTTGCTCCACTGCCGGTAGTTGATCGCGGCCAGGTTGACCCGCTGGTAGTTGGTGACCTTCGAACGCAGGCCCGGCTCGGACTCCTGCCAGTCGGCGACGGCGCTGGGACCGGGGGTGGTGGTCCACTCGATGGTCAGGGTACTGCCGTTGCCCTTGAAGATCCGGCGGACGCCCTCCGAGCCGGCCGGCTGGAGCCAGTCCGGCAGGACGACCGAGAAGCCGGTCGGGTCCTTGTACTCGTGGTAACCGGCCGGCACGGCGGTCCCCGGAGGGGTCGGGCTCTGCGCGGGGGTGGTGGCGGGCGAGCCGGCGGCCGGCGGGTTCGCCGCGGAGGGGCCGGGCGTGTCGGCCGGCTTGTCGGGGGCCGGCGTGTCGGTGGCCGGCTTCTCCGGGGCGGGCTTGTCGGTGCCCGGCTCCGGCTCCGCGGGCGGAACGGACGCGGCCTGGGTCCCGCTCGGCCCGGTCTCGGGGCCGGTCGAGACCGACGAGGTGGCGCCCGCGCCGTTCGCCGACGAGTCGTCCCCGTTGCCGACGGCCTGGAGCACCGCGACCACCCCGGCGATCAGCAGCAGGACCAGCACCACGGTGACGACGGCCAGCCGCCGCCGCCCGTTGCGCGGGTCGGCACCGGCCGCCTGCGTGGCGCCCAGGGTCCACTCACTGGTCACCGGCCGGATCGGCTCGGCCGCCGGAGCCGAACCCGACGCCGAGCCCGACGCCACCTCCGAGGACGGCGAAGCGGGCTCGGGCGCCGGCTCCACGACGGGCTCCGCCGCGGCGGCGGGCTCCTCGTCCTTGGCCCGGCTGCCCACCCGGACCGTCCCCAGCAGCCCGCCGATGGACCGCTTGCGGCCCTCCTCGGCCTCCGCCGGGGCCTCCTCCTGCTCCACCGCGGCGGCCGGCCGCTCGACCGGCAGCGCGTGCACGGTGGTCGACTCGGCCTTCGAGGTGGCCTCCGCGACGACCCGCTTCAGCATCGACCGGGTCTGCGAGGCGTCCAGCCGCTCGGCCGGGTCCTTGGCGAGCAGCCCCTCGATCACCGGCTGCAGCGCCCCGGCGTTCACCGGAGCGGTCAGCTCCTCCGTCATCACCGCCGTCAGGGTGGCCAGCGCCGAGCCCCGGTCGTACGGCGGCCGGCCCTCGACCATCGCGTACAGCGTGCCGCCCAGCGACCACAGGTCGGCCGGCGGCCCGGGCTTCTGCCCGCGGGCCCGCTCCGGGGATATGTACGAGGGCGCGCCGACCAGCATGCCGGTGGAGGTGACCGAGGCGTCGCCCTCCACGCTGGCGATGCCGAAGTCGGTGAGCACGACCCGGCCGTCGTCGCCGATCAGCACGTTGGACGGCTTGACGTCCCGGTGCAGGATGCCCAGCGCGTGCGCGGCGCTCAGCACGCCGAGCACGTCGAGCGCGATCTCGGCGGCCCGGGCGGGGGCCAGCGGCCCGTCCTCCCGGATGACGTCGGCCAGCGAGCGGGACTCGACCAGCTCCATGACGATCCACGGCCGGTCGTCCTCGTCGACCACGTCGAAGACGGTGACCGCCGAGTTGTGCCGGATCCGTGCGGTGGCCTTGGCCTCGCGCAGCGTCCGGACGATCAGCCGGTGCTTCTCCTCCTCCTCGACGCTGGCGTTCATCCGCAGTTCCTTGACCGCGACGGTCCGCCCCAGCATCTCGTCCTCGGCGCGCCAGACGGTGCCCATGCCGCCGCGCCCGAGCACGCCGTTCAGCCGGTAGCGGCCGGCCAGGAGGCGGCCGGTGGAACCCTGCGCCTGGGTCATTCGGAACGTTCCCCCATGTGCTGCTGGCGGTCGTGGTGACGGCGTGTCGGCCCGGCCTCAGGCCCGAACGCCCAAGTCTCCATCATCCCCTGTCCCCGGGGGCCGGGACCACCCGGCCCCCGCACCCGATCCGGGGCGTGCCGGATCGGGCTCGGCGCTCCGTGCCCGATCTGTGATCGAAAACTCGCCAAGATCTGGCCGGGGCGCTGCTACCGTTCGGCAGCTCATCGTCTTTCCGGGGGGATCCGACGCCCATGACCGCACCCGCACCGGGCGCTGACGGCCAGTCGGGCCGGCCGCGCACCGCCCAGCACTACTCGGTCACACCCACCCTGGATTCCCCCGAGGGCTACGTCGCGCCCGGTATGCCCGGTGTCCCGGTGGCCGGATACGTCCCCGCCGTCCGCTCCCACCGGACGGGCCCGCGCCGCCGCACCGCCCTGGCGGTCGCCCTCGCCCTCCTCGCCATGCTGCTCGGCGGCCTGGCCTACGGCTGCGCGCCGGCCCGGGCCGCGGACAGCCTCGGCTGGCTGGCCATCGCCCTCGCCGCCCTGGTCGCCTTACCGCTCGGCCGGCTCGGCGGCCGCAGCCGGGTGCTGCCGCTGCTCGGCGCGCTGCTCGCGGCCTGCGCGCTGCTGCTCGGCCAGCTGACCGGCCAGCTCCGCCGGGTGCACGCGGCCGGCCCCGGCCCGCGCGGCCTGCCGCACGACGCCCTGGCGCACTGGCGCGCCGAGCTGCGCGCGCTCGACCTCGCCTTCTACGGCATCGCCCTGGTCGGCGGCTTCCTCCTCACCCGCCGCACCGCCAACCGCGGCTGACTCCGGTCCGGACAGCCCGAGGCCCCCGCCGGCCGGAACCGACGGGGGCCTTCACCACGACGCGTCTCAGCGGTGGTTGAGCGCCGGGTTGACGGTCACCTCGACCCGCTGGAACTCCTTGAGCTCGGTGTAGCCGGTGGTGGCCATCGCGCGGCGCAGCGCGCCGAACAGGTTCATGGTGCCGTCGGGGGTGTGCGAGGGACCGGTCAGGATCTCTTCGGTGGTGCCGACCGTGCCGAGGTCCACCCGCTTGCCGCGCGGCAGCTCCTCGTGGACGGCCTCCATGCCCCAGTGGAAGCCCTTGCCGGGCGCGTCGGTGGCGCGGGCCAGCGCGGCACCGATCATCACCGCGTCGGCGCCGCAGGCGACGGCCTTCGGGATGTCGCCGCTGTAGCCGACGCCGCCGTCCGCGATCACGTGCACGTAGCGGCCGCCGGACTCGTCCATGTAGTCCCGGCGGGCCGCGGCCACGTCGGCGACGGCGGTGGCCATCGGCACCTGGATGCCGAGGACGCCCCGGGTGGTGTGGGCGGCGCCGCCGCCGAAGCCGACCAGCACGCCGGCCGCGCCGGTGCGCATCAGGTGCAGGGCCGCGGTGTACGTGGCGCAGCCGCCGACGATCACCGGGACGTCCAGCTCGTAGATGAACTGCTTGAGGTTGAGCGGCTCCGCGCCGCTGGACACGTGCTCGGCCGAGACGGTGGTGCCGCGGATGACGAAGACGTCGACGCCGGCGTCCACGACGGCCTTGGAGAACTCGGCGGTGCGCTGCGGCGAGAGCGCGGCGGCGGTGACCACACCGGAGTCGCGGACCTCCTGGATCCGCTGCTTGATCAGCTCGGCGCGGATCGGCGCGGCGTAGATCTCCTGGAGGCGGCGGGTCGCGGCGGCCTCGTCGGTGATCGTGGCGATCTCGTCGAGCAGCGGCTGCGGGTCCTCGTAGCGGGTCCAGAGGCCTTCCAGGTTCAGCACGCCGAGGCCGCCGAGGCGGCCGATGGCGATGGCCTGCTGCGGCGAGACCACGCTGTCCATCGGGGCGGCCAGGAACGGCAGCTCGAAGCGGTAGGCGTCGATCTGCCAGGCGATCGAGACCTCCTTCGGGTCCCGGGTACGGCGGCTGGGGACGACGGCGATGTCGTCGAAGGAGTACGCCCGTCGGCCGCGCTTGCCTCGCCCGATCTCGATCTCAGTCACTTCGAGCCCTTCTGGTTTGTTGCTCATGCCCGCCGGGTCACCCCGGCCGCCCCCAGTATCCCGCACCCCGGTTGCCTCGCGCGCTCGCCTCCGGGGCGCGGGGCCCACCCCGGCGGCCCGCCCCCGCCCCCGGGCGCGCCGAAGGGCCCGGCGCCGGGGTGCGGCGACGGGCCCTCGATGTCCGCGGACTCAGCGGTTGGAGTAGTTCGGCGCCTCGACGGTCATCTGGATGTCGTGCGGGTGGCTCTCCTTGAGGCCCGCCGAGGTGATCCGGACGAAGCGGCCCTTGCTCTCCATCTCGGCGATGGTGGCGGCGCCGACGTAGCCCATGGTCTGGCGCAGGCCGCCGACCAGCTGGTGCAGCACGGCCGACAGCGGGCCGCGGTAGGGCACCTGGCCCTCGATGCCCTCGGGGACGAGCTTGTCGTCCGAGGCCACCTCGGCCTGGAAGTAGCGGTCCTTGGAGTACGAGCGGCCCTGGCCGCGGGACTGCATCGCGCCCAGCGATCCCATGCCGCGGTAGGACTTGAACTGCTTGCCGTTGATGAACATCAGCTCGCCCGGGGACTCCTCGCAGCCGGCCAGCAGCGAGCCCAGCATCACGGTGTCGGCGCCGGCGGCCAGCGCCTTGCCGATGTCGCCGGAGTACTGGAGACCGCCGTCGCCGATGACCGGCACGCCGGCCGCCTGACAGGCCACCGCGGCCTCGTAGATGGCGGTGATCTGCGGGACGCCGATGCCGGCGACCACGCGGGTGGTGCAGATGGAGCCGGGGCCGACGCCGACCTTGACGCCGTCCACGCCGGCGTCGATCAGCGCCTGGGCGCCGTCGCGGGTGGCCACGTTGCCGCCGACCACGTCGATCCCGACGGCCGACTTGATCTTGCCGATCCAGGCCAGCGCGTTGTGGCTGTGGCCGTGCGAGGTGTCCACGACCAGGAAGTCCGCACCGGCCTCGACCAGGGCCTGGGCCCGGTCGAACGCCTCGGCGCTGGCACCGACGGCGGCACCGACCAGCAGGCGGCCCTCGGCGTCCTTGGCGGCGTTCGGGTACTGCTCGGCCTTGACGAAGTCCTTGACGGTGATCAGGCCCTTGATCCGGCCCTCGTCGTCGACCAGCGGCAGCTTCTCGATCTTGTGGCGGCGCAGCAGCGCCATCGCGTCCACCCCGGAGATGCCGACCTTGCCGGTGATCAGCGGCATCGGGGTCATGATCTCGCGGACCTGGCGGCTGCGGTCCGACTCGAAGGCCATGTCACGGTTGGTGACGATGCCGAGCAGCTTGCCGGCCTCGTCCGCGATCGGCACGCCGGAGATGCGGAACTTGGCGCACAGCGCGTCGGCCTCGGCCAGCGTGGTGTCCGGGCCGACCGTGATCGGGTCGGTGACCATGCCGGACTCGGAGCGCTTCACCAGGTCGACCTGGTTGGCCTGGTCCTCGACCGACAGGTTGCGGTGCAGCACGCCGACGCCGCCCTGGCGGGCCATCGAGATCGCCATCCGCGCCTCGGTGACCTTGTCCATCGCGGCGGAGAGCAGCGGGATGTTCACGCGCACGCTCCGGGAGACCCGCGAGGAGGTGTCGACCTGGTTCGGCAGCACCGCGGAGGCCCCGGGCAGCAGCAGGACGTCATCGAACGTGAGCCCGAGCATGGCGAACTTCTCGGGTACGCCTGCGGCGTTGTAAGACATTTGGGGGGTACCTTCCGTGGCCGGCCTATTCCGCTCACGCCCTGAGGGTGGGGCGCGTTCATCGCTCACTCGCAGCAGACCGCCGAAGCCGGGTGGTTTTGGAGGAACCTCCAGGGGAACCCCGCGCGCACCCGCGAAACTTTGGCAACCCGCCCAGGCGCCGATACCCCATGGTACTGGCACCGCGAATGTGTCCTCGTGTGCCCTTGACAACACCGGCCCCCCGTGGCTCATTCCGGCCGGTCAGGGCTTCAGGAGGACTCCTCCGCCAGCGCCCGCAGCCGGCTGAGCGCCCGGTGCTGCGCCACCCGGACGGCGCCCGGGGACATCCCCAGCACCTCGCCGGTCTCCTCCGCCGACAGCCCGGCGGCCACCCGCAGCAGCACCAGTTCGCGCTGACGGGCCGGCAGGTTGGAGAGCAGTTCCTTGGCCCAGGCCGCGTCGCTGCTCAGCAGCGCCTGCTCCTCCGGGCCGAGCGCCTCGTCCGGCACCTCCGGCAGGTCGTCCTGCGGAACGACCGTCGAGCCGGGCCCGCGCATCGCGGCCCGCTGCAGATCGGCGATCTTGTGCGCGGCGATGCCGTAGACGAAGGCCTCGAACGGTCGCCCCTGGTCCTTGTACCGGGGCAGCGCGCACAACACCGCGACGCAGACCTCCTGCGCGACGTCGTCCACGTGGTGCCGGGCGCCGCCGGGCAGCCGGACCAGCCGGCCGCGGCAGTAGCGCAGCGCCAGCGGATGGACGTAGGCGAGCAGGGCGTCGATGGCCGGGCCCTCACCGCGGACGGCGGCCGCGACGAGCTCGCCCACCAGCGGGGAGCCGCCCGCGCCGAGCACCGGCGGTCGACCGGGGCCGGGCACCGCGCCGGGGCCGCCGGGGTCGGCGTACGACGGATCGCCACCCGGGCCGGAGGGCTCGGCCTCCACCGGGTCCGCCTGGCCGGCCGCACCGGCGACGTCGTCACGCATCGGTCCATGGTGCCTGGTCGAGCGGGAAAACGCGGCACCGCGTCCGGAGTTGTGCACCGGAACGTTATGCGCTGCGGCGCCGTACGGCGTGCCGCCGCGCACCACCGGCCCCTCCTGCACCGTACCGCCTCCCGCCCCGCCGCCGTCGGTGGTCCCGTCCTTCGCGCCGTCCGCCGCATGTCCCGCGGCCGTGTGGTTCGCCGCAGTGCCTGTCCGCTGGTCCCCGAGGTGCTCCACTCCTCCATGGTGCAACCTCGGGACCGTAACGTCACACGCCCGGACGACGTCCGTCCCGGGAACCGTCGGCGGCGCGCCGCAGCCGGCGGCGCCACCGGCGGTCAGCGGACCAGGCCCCAGCGGAAACCCAGCGCCACCGCGTGCGCGCGGTCCGAGGCCCCGAGCTTCTTGAACAGCCGTCGGGCGTGGGTCTTGACGGTGTCCTCGGACAGGAACAGCTCGCGGCCGATCTCGGCGTTGCTGCGGCCGTGGCTCATGCCCTCCAGCACCTGGATCTCACGCGCCGTCAACGTGGGCGCCGCGCCCATGTCGGGGCTGCGCAGCCGGCGCGGGGCGAGCCGCCAGGTCGGGTCGGCGAGGGCCTGGGTGACGGTGGCCCGCAGCTCGGCGCGCGAGGCGTCCTTGTGCAGGTACCCGCGGGCGCCCGCGGCCACCGCGAGCGCGACCCCGTCGAGGTCCTCGGCGACGGTGAGCATGATGATCCGCGCGCCCGGATCGGCGGACAGCAGCCGCCGGACCGTCTCGACCCCGCCGAGGCCGGGCATCCGGACGTCCATCAGAACGAGATCGGAGCGGTCGGCCACCCAGCGGCGGAGGACCTCCTCCCCGTTCGTCGCGGTGGTGACCCGGTCCACACCGGGTACGGTCGCGACCGCGCGGCGAAGCGCCTCGCGGGCGAGCGGGGAATCGTCGCAAACGAGAACGGAAGTCATGACCGTCGTCCTCCGCAGCTGATCCGCGTCACGTTGAGCCTCCTGGCTGGTACGAACCTCTCCGACACGGCCGATCGGCGACAGAGTCCGTGCTGATCGCCTCGAATTCCGCGCGATCGTTCCCGACGTCCGGCGCCCGCTAACCGCCTCCGCACTTCCAACGACCGTCACTCGAATGAGTTACGGCCTTCGGGGCCATCTCCACCACTGTACGTGGCCAACCCATTACCGATCAGCCGCATCGCGGTGCACACGCCGCACTTTTCCCCAGCTCGCGCGCGGTGGGCGCACGACCCGCACACCGGTGCGGAGTGTCGCGCGCCCGTCGGCCACCCGAATGCCACGCCCGCGCCCGCCGAACCCCTTGCCCACTTTGCCCGTTTTTATAGCTTTCGTATGGTCATTGACTGTTGTGCCACTCTGTGGGTGACTTGTCCATGGAGTTGCCGTAAGTCATATTTCCAGGTGTCCACACCAGTGCATCGACGCCCGCCGTGCCGCCCAGCAGCAGCCCGCTGAGCGCCGGCCCACGGCCGACGAGCCTCTGAAGGGAATGAGCCATGGCAGATTTCTCCCGCCTCCCAGGTCCCAACGCGGACCTCTGGGACTGGCAGCTCTCCGCAGCCTGCCGTGGCGTGGACAGTTCGCTCTTCTTCCACCCCGAGGGCGAACGCGGGGCCGCGCGGAGTTCGCGCGAGGCCAGCGCCAAGGAGGTCTGCATGCGCTGCCCGGTGATCACCGAGTGCGCGGCGCACGCGCTGGCGGTCCGCGAACCGTACGGCGTCTGGGGCGGGATGACCGAGGACGAGCGCGAGGAGATGCTGGGGCGTTCGCGGCACCGACTGGTGGAGGTCCCGCTGACCCCGCCGGCGATCGCCCGGCGCTAGCCCCGCCTCCACGGCGCGCCGTGAAGAAACGTTTCCTCTCGGCGTCCCGGGCTGTTCAAGCCCAGCCCAGAACGCTCAGGCCCCAGAGGTCAGCGCCCGGCCGACCCCGCCAGCCGCTCCAGCATCAGCGCCACGGCCGGCACCTCGGCCAGATCCGGCAGGGTCAGCGCGACCACCTGCCGCACCGCCGGCGCCCCCGCGGCCGTCCGCACCGGCACCGTCGACACCCCGTCCGGGCGCACCGACTCCAGCGCCAGCCTGGGCAGCACCGCCACCCCCAGCCCGGCCGCCACCAGGCCGACCACCGCCGGATAGTCGTCGGTCGCGAAGTCGATCCGGGGCTCGAAGCCCGCCCCCGCGCACAGCTCCACCAGGTGCCCCCGGCACTGCGGGCAGCCCGCGATCCACTGCTCCCCCGCCAGCTCGGCCAGCTCCACCGGCCTGCCGCGCCCCGCCAGCCGGTGCGCGGCGGGCAGCAGGCCCACCAGCGGGTCGTCCAGCAGCGGGGTGACCACCAGATCGGACCAGTCGGAGCCGGCGCTCAGCTGCTGCGCCTCCAGGTTGGCCTCGGCCCGCGCCTCGCGCGGCGTCCCGTGCGCGGGCGCCGGCAGCGCGGCGCCACCGTCGGACTGCGGGTAGCGGAAGGCCAGCGCGATCTCGCACTCGCCGCCGCGCAGCATCGCCAGCGACTCCGGCGGCTCCGCCTCGACCAGCGACACGCGCACCCCCGGATGGCTGTCCCGCAGCCGGGCGACCGCGGGCGGCACCAGGGTGGAGCTCGCGGTCGGGAAGGAGACCAGCCGCACCCGCCCGGCCCGCAGCCCGGCGATCGCGGCGATCTCCTCCTCGGCCGCGGAGAGCCCGGCCAGGATCCCGGTGGCGTGCTTGAGCAGCACCCGCCCCGCCTCGCTGAGCTGCATGCCCCGGCCGGAGCGGACCACCAGCGGGGTGTCCACCGACTTCTCCAGGGCCTTCATCTGCTGGCTGATGGCGGGCTGCGTACAGCCCAGCTCGCGGGCGGCGGCGGAGAAGGAGCCGGTGCGGGCGACGGCACGCAGAACGCGCAGGTGACGGGCCTCGATCATGCCTCAGTTATAAGGCAATCTTTGCCAATGGCAAAATTCTGCTGATGATTGAAGCCTCAAACGCCGGACACGCCGGAGGCCCGGCCGCACCCCGAGGGGCGCGGACCGGGCCTCCGGTCGACCGTCAGGCGTCAGTGCGAGTGGCCGTGACCGTGGCCGTGGCCCGCCTCGGCCTCCTCTTCCTTCTTCTCCACCACGAGGGTCTCGGTGGTGAGCAGCAGGGAGGCGATCGAGGCCGCGTTCTCCAGGGCGGAGCGGGTGACCTTGACCGGGTCGATGACGCCGGCCTTCACCAGGTCGCCGTACTCGCCGGTGGCCGCGTTGTAGCCCTGGCCGATCTCCAGCTCGGCGACCTTGGAGGTGATGACGTAGCCCTCCAGGCCGGCGTTCTGGGCGATCCAGCGCAGCGGCTCGTGCAGCGCCTTGCGGACCACCGCGACACCGGTCGCCTCGTCGCCCGACAGGCCCAGGCCGCCGTCCAGCACCTTGGCGGCGTGCACCAGGGAGGCGCCGCCACCGGCGACGATGCCCTCCTCGACCGCGGCACGGGTCGCCGAGATGGCGTCCTCCAGGCGGTGCTTGCGCTCCTTCAGCTCCACCTCGGTGGCGGCGCCGACCTTGATGACGCAGACGCCGCCGGCCAGCTTGGCCAGGCGCTCCTGCAGCTTCTCGCGGTCCCAGTCGGAGTCGGTGGCGGCGATCTCACCCTTGATCTGGGCGACGCGGCCGGCCACGGCCTCGGTGTCACCGGCGCCGTCGACGACGGTGGTCTCGTCCTTGGTGATGGTCACGCGGCGGGCGGTGCCCAGCACGTCCACGCCGACCTGGTCGAGCTTGAGGCCGACCTCCTCGGAGATGACCGTGCCGCCGGTCAGGGTGGCCAGGTCGCCGAGGATCGCCTTGCGGCGGTCGCCGAAGCCCGGGGCCTTGACGGCGACCGCGTTGAAGGTGCCGCGGATCTTGTTCACCACGAGGGTGGACAGCGCCTCGCCGTCGACGTCCTCGGCGATGATCAGCAGCGGCCGGGAGGCACCGCCCTGGAGGATCTTCTCCAGCAGCGGCAGCAGCTCCTGGATGGAGGAGATCTTGCCCTGGTTGATCAGGATGTACGGGTCCTCCAGGACCGCCTCCTGCCGCTCCGCGTCGGTGACGAAGTACGGCGACAGGTAGCCCTTGTCGAACTGCATGCCCTCGGTGAAGTCCAGCTCCACGCCGAAGGTGTTCGACTCCTCGACGGTGATGACACCGTCCTTGCCGACCTTGTCGATCGCCTCGGCGATCAGCTCGCCGACCTGGGTGTCCTGGGCGGAGAGGGAAGCGACGGCGGCGACGTCGTCCTTGCCCTCGATCTCGCGGGCCACCGAGAGCAGGTGCTCGGAGACGGCGGCGACGGCCTTGTCGATGCCCTTCTTCAGGGCGGCCGGGCCGGCACCGGCGGCGACGTTGCGCAGACCCTCGTTGACCAGGGCCTGGGCCAGCACGGTGGCGGTGGTGGTGCCGTCACCCGCGACGTCGTTGGTCTTGGTGGCGACCTCCTTGACGAGCTGCGCGCCAAGGTTCTCGTACGGGTCGTCCAGCTCGACCTCACGGGCGATGGTGACACCGTCGTTGGTGATGGTCGGGGCGCCGAACTTCTTGTCGATGACGACGTTGCGGCCCTTGGGGCCGATGGTCACCTTGACGGTGTCGGCCAGCTTGTTGACACCGCGCTCCAGCGAGCGGCGGGCGTCCTCGTTGAACTGCAGGATCTTCGCCATGTTCCCTATTCCCTCGGGGCTTCGGCCGGCCCACCGGCCGCCGGACTACGTGAACCAACAACCACGCCCCGGGCCCCTGTCACTTGGGACACGGATCCGGGGCGGGTCGGAACGACTTACTTCTCGATGATGGCGAGAACGTCGCGAGCGGAGAGAACCAGGTACTCCTCGCCCTGGTACTTCACCTCGGTGCCGCCGTACTTCGAGTACAGGACGATGTCACCGACGGCGACGTCGAGCGGCAGACGCTGGCCGTCCTCGAAGCGGCCCGGGCCGACGGCCAGGACGACGCCCTCCTGGGGCTTCTCCTTGGCGGTGTCCGGGATAACCAGGCCGGAGGCCGTGGTGGTCTCGGCGTCGAGCGGCTGGACCACGATGCGGTCCTCAAGCGGCTTGATGGCAACCTTGCTGCTGGTGGTCACGTCCGAGCTCCCCTTCGGAGATTACGGGGTTTCTAACGGGTAGGAGCGAACCTGTGGGCCTGCCGTCGCGGGGGTCAGGCACACGTCTTCGCGTTAGCACTCCCCCAGTGGGGAGTGCCAAGGACGACCATAGGCCGGTGTTAGCACTCAGTCAACCAGAGTGCCAACGGCGCGCCCGGGCATCCCGAACCGCGGGCGCGGAGCCGTACTCCTGTGCGACCACCCCGCCCCCGGGCGGACTCCCGCCGCGAGCCGCGACCCCGCCCACCGCGCCGGCCGTCGGAGCCGGTGGGGCCGCCAACCCGCCAGAATGGCCCCGTGGACACCGAGAACCTCCAGCCCCTGCTGGCCCCCGAGGGCCAGGCCCTGCTCGCCGAACTGCGCGAGTTCACGCCCGAGGAGGAGCTGGCGCTGGCCACCAGGCTGCGGCGGGAGCACCCGGCCGAGCTGGTGTCGGCGGCCTTCGGGCAGGCCCGGCTGCGGCAGCGGGCGCGGGCGAAGTTCGGGGCGGACGCCGACCTGATGTACTTCACGCCCAACGGCGTCGAGCAGTCCACCCGGCGCAGCGTGGCCGAGTGGCGGGCGCGCCGCTTCGCCGAGCTGGGCGTCCGCCGGCTGGCCGACCTGTGCTGCGGCATCGGCGGGGACGTGCTGGCGCTGGCCAGGGCCGGGATCGAGGTGCTGGCCGTCGACAAGGACCCGGCGGCCTGCGCCGCCACCGCCGCCAACGCGGCCGCGCTGGGCCTGGCCGACCTGGTCCGGGTGCGCTGCGCGGACGTCGCCGAGGTGGACGTCACCGGCTACGACGCGGTGTTCACCGACCCGGCGCGGCGGACGGCGCGCGGCCGGGTGTTCGACCCGGAGGCGTACGCCCCGCCGCTCTCCTGGGCGATCGAGGCCGGCCGCCGGACCCCGATCGGCGCGCTGAAGGTGGCCCCGGGCATCCCGCACGAGGCCGTCCCGGCCGACGCCGAGGCGGAGTGGGTCTCCGACCACGGCGACGTGAAGGAGGCGGTGCTCTGGTTCGGCACCGGGGCCGCCCGCCCGCACCGCGCCACCCTGCTGCCGCAGGCCGCCAGCCTCACCGGCGGCGACCTGCCCGACCCGCCGGCCGGCCCGGTCGGGCGCTACCTGTACGAGCCGGACGGCGCGGTGATCCGGGCCCACCTGGTGGCCGAGGTCGCCGAGCAGGTGGGCGGCCGGCTGATCGACCCGAAGATCGCCTACCTGACCTCGGACCAGCTGGTGGCCACCCCGTACGCGCACGCCTTCGAGCTCACCGACGTGCTGCCGTTCCACATCAAGCGGCTGAAGGCGCTGCTGCGCGAGCGCGGGGTCGGCACGGTGGTGATCAAGAAGCGCGGGATGGCGATCACCCCGGAGGAGCTGCGCCGCCAGCTCAAGCCCTCCGGGCCGAACGCCGTCACGGTGATCCTCAGCCGCACCGACAACGGGCCGCTGATGATGCTCGGCCGACCCGCCTGAGGCGGCCGCGCGGCGGGCGCCCGGACTACGCGGGGGGCGCCTGGATGTAGTCCTCCAGCCGGGCCACCGAGAAGCCCTGCTCCTGGATCCGGGCCAGCAGGTCGCCGAACATCTGGGTCATCGTGGCGCCCTTGAGCTCCTTCGGGCCGCGGAAGTGCGCCAGGATGATGTCGCCGGACTTCAGCTTCTTGTCCGCCGCCTGGTACTGCATGTCGTGGATCTGCATCGACTCGCGCCAGAGCACCATCGCGCGCGGGCCACACTGCTGGACCGAGTTGTTCAGGGTGGGGGTGTTGGCGCCGTCCCCGAACGGCGGGCGGAACAGCAGCGGGGCGGTGCCGTACTGCTGGGTGAGCGCGGACTGCGCGTCGCAGATCTCGGACTTCTGCTTCTCCGCCGGGATCTTGCTCATCACCGGGTGGTCCACGGTGTGGTTCTGGATGTGGTTGCCGAGCGCCTGGAGCGGCTTGAAGTAGCCGTAGTCGTTCTTGACGATGTCCCGGGTCAGGAACATCGAGATCGGCACCTTGAGCTCGGTCAGCATCTCGACGAACTTCGGGTCCTTCTCGGCACCGTCGTCGATGGTGATGAAGACGACCTTGTCGCTCGTCTTCACCTCGCTGAACACCGGTACGGGGCCGGTCCGTTCGAGCTTGATGGGCTTGTCCGCGGGCGGTGCGGGGGCCGGCGCCAGCGGCTTGAGGTTCCACTTCGCCCAGGCCGCCGGGTCCCCGCCGGCCGGGGCCGGGGTGGTGGGCGTGCCGGCCGGGCTGGTCGGCACGGCGCCTCCGCCGGTGGGCTGGGGCGTGGCCGCCGAGCTGCCGCCGGCCGCCGCCGGGGCGGCGGCGCCCCCGTTGTCGCCGCATCCGGTGGCCAGGGCCAGCAGGGCCAGCGCCCCCACCGCGTACGTCCTGGTCCTGCTCCGACCGTCCCTGTTCACCGCAGCGCGCTCCCGGTTCCCGTCCAGCTTCTTCTCAGCTATGCACGGTAGCGGTCGGGGCGGCGGTTCCCGGACGGGGCCTATTCGACGTGCTCGCTGGTGAAGGACCAGCGGTGCACCGGGCGGCCGAGCAGGTCGGCCGGCGGGTCGGCGACCGGCACCGGCTCGCCGGTCCACCAGGTGATCAGCAGCACGCGTTCGCCGGGCGCGCCGAGCAGCTCGGTGCGGACCAGCCCGGCCGAGCCGCGCACCGACGGCAGCGCCACCTCCCGTGCCCAGGAGGCGAGTTCGGCCCCGCGGCCGGCGGCGGCGCGGGCCTCCCACATCGCGGCGACGGTCACTCGGCGCCGCCGGTGAGGGCCTGGTACGCCTGGCCGTGGACGTCGCCGTGCCGGACGTCCGCGGCCGGCACGTGCGCCTCGGTCACCGGCAGCGAGGAGTCGGCGGACAGGTCGAGCGCGGACGGCGTGCGGTCGCGCCACACCATCTCGGAGCCCAGCGCGGCCACCATCGCGCCGTTGTCGGTGCACAGGCCCGGCCGGGGCACCCGCAGCCGGATGCCGGCCCGGTCGCAGCGCTGCTGGGCCATCTCGCGCAGCCGCGAGTTGGCGGCCACCCCGCCGCCGATCATCAGGTGGTCGACGCCGTTGTCCCGGCACGCCTTGACGGCCTTGCGGGTGAGCACGTCGGTGACGGCCTCCTGGAAGGACGCCGCCACGTCGGCGATCGGCACCTCCTCGCCGGCCCGGCGCTTGGCCTCCACCCAGCGGGCGACGGCGGTCTTCAGGCCGGAGAAGGAGAAGTCGTACGCGGGGTCGTTGCGGCCGCTCAGGCCGCGCGGGAAGGCGATCGCCTTGGGGTCGCCCTCCCGGGCGGTGCGGTCGACCACCGGGCCGCCCGGGAAGCCCAGGCCGAGCACCCGGGCGACCTTGTCGAAGGCCTCGCCGGCCGCGTCGTCGATGGTCGCGCCGAGCGGGCGGACGTCGCTGGTGATGTCCTCGCTGAGCAGCAGCGAGGAGTGCCCGCCGGAGACCAGCAGCGCCATCGTCGGCGACGGCAGCCGGCCGTGCTCCAGCTGGTCGACGCAGATGTGCGAGGCGAGGTGGTTGACCCCGTACAGCGGCTTGTCCAGCGCCCAGGCGTACGCCTTGGCGGCGCTGACACCGACCAGCAGCGCCCCGGCCAGGCCGGGGCCTGCGGTGACCGCGATGCCGTCCAGGTCGCTCGCCTTGACGCCGGCGGTGTCCAGGGCGCGCTGGATGGTCGGGACCATCGCCTCCAGGTGGGCGCGGCTGGCGATCTCCGGGACGACGCCGCCGAAGCGGGCGTGGTCGTTGACGCTGGAGGCGACCGCGTCGGCCAGCAGCGTGGTGCCGCGCACGATGCCGACGCCGGTCTCGTCGCAGGAGGTCTCGATGCCGAGGACGAGCGGTTCGTCAGCCATGGCGGGTGTCCTTAAGGTCCTTCGGGTCAGTGCTGGGGTGGTCGAGGCGCATCACCAGCGCGTCGACGTTGGCGGGCTGGTAGTAGCCGCGCCGGATGCCCACCGGTTGGAAGCCGAAGCGCTCGTACAGCTGCTGGGCGCGCGGGTTGTCCACCCGCACCTCCAGCAGCAGTTCGGCGCAGCCGCGGCGGGCGGCCTCCCGGATCAGGTCGGTGAGCAGCGCCGCGCCGAGGCCGGCGCCCTGGTGGCGCTGGTCGACGGCGATGGTCTGGACGTCGCCCTCGCCGGCGATCGCCATCAGCCCGGCGTAGCCGACGACGGCGCCGTCCGCGTTGGTGGCGACGGTGTAGTGGCGGGTGCCGCCGGGGTGGGTCTCGGCCAGCTCGGACCAGTACATCCCGGTGGACCAGGCGTCCTCGGGGAAGAGTCGCAGCTCCAGCTCCATCACCGGCGCGATGTCCCACCAGCGCATCGGGCGCAGGGTGGTGCCGTGTTTCACGCCGGGAGCACCGCCTTGCCCCCTAGAACGTTCTTGAAGGCGGCCGGCACCTGGGCGTCCGGGCGGCGCAGGTACAGCGGGACGTTCGGCAGCAGCTCGCGGCCGGCCGCCAGCTCGGCGGCGGCGAAGGCCGCCAGGGCGCCGGCCGACACGTGCTCGGGGCCGTGCGCGCCGGGGAAGGTCTCGGGGTAGAGCAGCGCGCCGGCGCCGACCGACCGCGGGCGCGGGGCCAGCTCGGCGGGGCGGTCCACGCCGGGGCCCTCGGTACGGCGGCCGTCGGCGTCGTAGGAGGCCCAGTAGACCTCCTTGCGGCGCGCGTCGGTGGCCACCGTGAACGGCTGCCCGGCCAGGCCCTCGGCGCGGGCCTGGTGGGCGATCGCGTCCAGGGTGCAGACGCCGTGCACCGGCAGCCCGAGGGCGTGTCCGAGCGCGGCGGCGGTCACCAGGCCGACCCGCAGGCCGGTGTACGGGCCCGGGCCGACGCCCACCGCGATGCCGGTGAGCCGGTGCTTGTCGACGCCGGCCGCCCGCAGGACCTGGTCGATCGCGGGCAGGAGCAGTTCGCCGTGGCGCCGGGCGTCGACCTGGTGGGTCTCGGCGAGGACGGCCGTGCCGTCGTGGACGGCGGCGGTGACGGCGGGGGTAGCGGTGTCGAACGCGAGCAGCAGCACGGGTCAAGGTTAGACCGACGTTGGTCCGACCGGCTGATCGACCGGGTGTGCCGCCCGGGAACACACATCCGGGGCGCCGCGCCCCGGCTGGACGGACCTGGCACGATGGGGCGGTACGTAAAGGGACGGCGGCGGGAGCGGCACGTGGCGAAGATGGGTCCTGGCGTGGTGGTCACGGGGCTGACCCTGGGGGCCCTGGCGGTGGTGAGCCTGCTGGCCTTCCAGGCCAACGGTGCTCAGGACCGGGCGGCCGGCGCCAAGCCGACCGCCAGCACCACGACGTCCGGCGGGCCGGCCGCCTCCCCGACGCCGAGCGCCTCGGCCACCCCGACGGCCCCGCCGCTGCCGACCATCTCGGGCAGCGGCACCAGGGTGGTCTACTCGATCAGCAGCCACTACGTCTGGCTGGTCGACCCGAAGAAGAACCCGCAGGTCGCACCCGGCTTCCCGGTCACCCCGGGCTCGGTCGAGCCGGCTCCGGGCAGCTACTCGGTCTACAGCCGCACCCCGACGACCACCGGGACGGACGGCAAGCAGATCGAGCACGTGGTGCGCTTCGCGCAGCAGAACGGCGTGGTGTTCGGCTTCAGCGCCGCCGTGGACGGCGCGCCCCCGACCGCCGAGCCGAACGCCAAGACCGGCGGCATCCGCAGCGGCCGCCCGGACGGCCAGCTGCTCTGGGACTTCGCGCCGAACGGCACCAAGGTGGTCGTGGTCGCCTGAGCTCGGCCCAGGTGAGTCAGGCCGCGCGGGGTGTGCCCGTCTCCGGCTCCTCGGTCCGCCGGGGCTCCGGCTCGGGCGGGGAGGACACCGCCTCGGCGGCCGCACAGGCGGCCAGCAGCGCCCGCATCGGCGCCCCCTGGACGCGGCGGGCGGACTCTCCGGCCCCGGCGCCGTGCCCGGCGCGCTTCGGGGCGGGGGTGGTGCTCGACATGGCGCCTCCCTAGTTAGGCAGACCTAACCGCAGCACCCATCCCACCACGCCCGGCACCCCGCCCGCAACACTTCCCGACAGCCCGTCGGCAAAACGGCGCACACCCGCGTGCGGGCCTCAGCCGAGCGCCTCCAGCGCGACGCCCGCCCAGCGCGGACCGAGGCCGGTCAGCACCACCCGGCGCGGGTCCAGGTCGTCCTCGGCGGCGGTGTCGCCGAGGGCCCGCTCGATCCGCACCTCCAGCCGGTCCTCGGACAGCCGCTCGACCTTGCCCTCGCCCCACTCGACCACGACCACCGACTCCGGCAGCGAGACGTCCAGGTCGAGGTCCTCCATCTCGTCCAGGTCCCCGCCGAGCCGGTACGCGTCCACGTGCACCAGCGCCGGGCCGCCGACCAGCGACGGGTGCACCCGGGCGATCACGAAGGTCGGCGAGGTCACCGCCCCGCGGACCCCCAGCCCCTCCCCCAGGCCCCGGGTCAGCGTGGTCTTCCCCGCTCCCAGTTCACCGGAGAGCAGCACCAGGTCCCCGGGCCGCAGCAGCGCGGCCAGCTCCCGGCCGAGCCGGCCCATCCGCTCCGGGGTGGGGACGGTGAGAGTGGCGTGCGAGCCCATGCGCGTGTCTTGCCCTTCGGTCCGTACCGGCGTGCCGACCGCCGGCCGCCACCGCTACCGTGCCACATCGCCGGCCCGGCGCGCGCCGGGAAGGGGTCAGGAGCCGTCCAGGGCCGCCGGGGGCGGCGCGGCGGCGGCGAAGTCGGCGGCCCGGCGCAGCAGCGCCACCAGCTCGTGGTCGACCAGCTCCGGGCGCTCCAGCATCACCAGGTGCCCGGCGCCCTCCACCAGGACCAGCTCCGCGCCGGGCAGCCGCGCGACCATCGCCTCGCTGTGCGCCGACGGCGTCAGCAGGTCCTTCGTACCGGCCAGCACCAGCGTCGGCAGGCCGCTCAGGGCGGCGAGCGCCGCGTACTTCTCGTGCGTGCCGAACACCGGGTAGAACTCGGCGACCACGTCGATCGGGGTGGCGTCCAGCAGTTGCTCGGCGAACCGCACCACGCCCGGGTCGACGTCCCGGCCGCCGAAGGAGAACCTCCGGTAGAAGACGGCGGCGACGTCCGCGCCGAGCCGCCGGCTCGCCTCCACCAGCTCGACCTGTCGGCCCAGCAGCCGCATCATCCCGGGCGCGACCTTCTTGAACAGCTTCGCGCCGGCCGACGGCAGCCCGAGGCTGACCTCGTTCCAGTCCCCCGCCAGCGTGCCGATCAGCGCCACCCCGGCGACCCTCTCCCGGAACAGCTCCGGGTACTGGTCGGCCAGCGCCATCACCGTCATGCCGCCCATCGAGTGGCCCACCAGCACCAGCGGCCCGGTCGGCGCGACGGCGTCGATCACCGCCTTGAGGTCGCCGCCCAGCTGGTCGATGCTGGCCGGCTCGCCGGCCAGGTAGGAGCGGGAGCGCTCGGAGCGGCCGTGGCTGCGCTGGTCCCAGAGGACCAGCCGCAGTCCCTCGCGCAGCGCGGCCCGCTGGAAGTGCCAGCTGTCCTGGTTGAGGCAGTAGCCGTGGCAGAACACCACGGTCAGCGGCTCGGGGCCGGAGGTGTCGCCGTCCGGCTCGGGGCCGGTGCCGTCCAGCTCGACGTACAGCTCGGTGCCGTCCGGCGCGGCCACCGTCCGCGGGCGCCCGCGCAGCGAGCCGTACGGGGCTTCGGCGTCCAGCTCGGCCCGGGCCCGGCGGCGGGTCGCCCGGCCGACGGTCAGCCGCTCGATCGCCACCCCGGCGGCCGCCCCGGCC
This sequence comes from Kitasatospora sp. NPDC087271, assembly GCF_044744605.1. NCBI lineage: Bacteria > Bacillati > Actinomycetota > Actinomycetes > Kitasatosporales > Streptomycetaceae > Kitasatospora > Kitasatospora sp. NPDC087271. Next base: position 170,354 of record NZ_JBIUYQ010000008.1, on the reverse strand, counting down.
GCCAGCACGCCGACCGAGATCCCGATCACACCGGCCCGGCTCACCCCGGAGGCCGCGCCGGCCGCCTTGGCCACCGCCGCGACCGGGCCGCTCTCGGCCGGTCCCTCCGTCATGCGCCCGGGCCCTCGGTGCGGCTGCCGCCCAGGTAGCGGCGCGGGACCCGGGCGCCGATCCGGGTCACGATCTCGTACGAGATGGTGCCGCAGGCCCGGCCCCAGTCCTCGGCGGTCGGCTCGCCCTGCTCGCCGTTGCCGAACAGCAGCACCTCGTCGCCGATCGCGGGGGTTTCCCCGCCGAGGTCCACGACGAACTGGTCCATCGCCACCCGGCCGGCGATCGTGCGCCACTTGCCGCCGATCTGCACCGGGCCGGTGCCGCTGGCGTGCCGCGGGATGCCGTCGCCGTAGCCGACCGGGACCAGGCCCAGCGTGGTCGGGCCCGGCGTCACGTAGTGGTGGCCGTAGCTGACCCCGTGCCCGCCCGGAACGTGCTTGACCAGCGCCAGCCGCGCGGTCAGCGCCATCACCGGGCGCAACCCGAAGTCGGCCGACGACCCGACCTCCGGCACCGGCGACAGCCCGTACGCGGCCAGGCCGGTGCGGACCAGGTCGAAGTGCGACTGCGGGAGCAGCAGGGTGGCCGGCGAGTTCGCCAGGTGCCGCACCTCTGGGCGCAGCCCGGCGGCCTCGGCCCGGGCCAGCGCCGCGTGGAAGGAGTCCAGCTGGGCCTGGATCGACGGGTGGCCCGGCTCGTCGGCGGCGGCGAAGTGCGACCAGACGCCGACCACGGTCAGCAGCCCCTCCGCCTCGGCGCGGCGGGCGGCGGCCACCAGGTGCGGCCAGTCGTGCGGCTGGCAGCCGTTGCGGCCCAGACCGGTGTCCGCCTTCAGGTGCACCCGGGCCGGGATACCGGTCTCCCGGACGGCCGGCAGCAGCTCGTCCAGCGCCCACTGGCCGCTCACCGAGATGTCGATGTCCGCGCGCAGCGCCTCCCGCCACGGCCCGCCCGGCGTCCACAGCCAGCACAGGACGCGGGCCTGCTCCGGGCGGATGCCCGCGGCCCGCAGTGCCAGCGCCTCCTCGGGCGTCGCGCAGCCGAGCCAGCCGACCCCGTTCGCGACCGCCTCGCGGGCGCACTCGACGGCGCCGTGGCCGTAGGCGTCCGCCTTGACCGCGAGCATCACCGCCGAGCTGCCGACGCGCTCGCGCAGCGCGGCGAGGTTGCCGCGCAGGGCGGCCAGATCGATGGTCGCCTCGGCCCGTACGCCGTCGGTCAGAGTGGCCGTGCCGGTCGTGTTCGCAGTTGTCATCAGGGTCAGTCTCCCAGACATCCCGGAGTCCTCGCCGAACGGCCCGTCCGTGCGGCGGCCGGTGCCAGGGCCCCCGGCACCGCGCCGACCTGCGGTGCACCGCTCGTCACCCTGTTCCGGACGCCCACGGAGGACCGATCGGTTCCGCACCGCCCGCCCCGCCGCCCCGGGCCTACGCCTCCCGCACCGCCCGCCCGCCCTCGACCGACGCCCCCGGCTACGCCTCCCGCACCGCCCGCCACACCGCGGGCAGCGCCTGCGCCACCGCGGGCGCCGTCACCGGCGCACCCGGGTCGCCCGCCGCGTGGCGGCCCGCCAGGCCGTGCAGGTAGGCGCCCACCGACGCGGCGTCCAGCGGCGACAGGCCGGCCGCCAGCAGGGAGCCCGCCAGGCCGGCCAGGACGTCGCCGCTGCCGGCGGTGGCCAGCCAGGACGTGCCGGTCGGGTTGACCCGGACGGCGCCGCCCGGGTCGGCGATCACCGTGGTGGAGCCCTTGAGCAGGACCGTCGCCCGGTAGGCGGCCGCCAGCCGGCGGGCGGTGGCCAGCCGGGCGGCGGCCAGCGAGTCGGCGGGCGGCGGCGCGGTGCCGTCTGCGCCCGCGAGCAGCCGGGCGGCCTCGCCGGTGTGCGGGGTGAGCAGGGTGGGGGCCGTCCGGCCGGCCAGCGCGTCCGGGCCGAGCCGGGCCAGCTCGGTCAGCCCGTCCGCGTCCACCAGGACCGGGACGTCGCTCGACAGTGCCTCGGCCAGCGCCTGCCGCGCCCCCTCGCCGCCGCCCGGCCCGACCACCCAGGCCTGCACCCTCCCGGCCCCGGCCGGCCCGCCCTCGGTGACCAGCACCTCCGGGAAGCGCCGCACCACCTCCTCGGCCGCCGTGCCGACGTACCGGACGGCGCCCGCGCCGCCGTGCAGCGCCCCGGCGACCGCCAGCAGCGCCGCGCCCGGGTACGTCGCCGAACCGGCCGCCACCCCGACCACGCCCCGCCGGTACTTGTCGCTCTCGGCGCCCGGCAGCGGCAGCAGCGCCGCCACGTCCGCGTGCTGCAGGGCCGTCACCTCCGGCGCGGGCGGCTCCAGTCCGATCCCGACCAGCTGGACGGCGCCCGCGTAGGAGGCGCCAGGGTCGACCAGCAGGCCCGGCTTGTACGTGCCGAAGCAGACCGTGACGTCCGCGCGCAGCGCCTCGCCCGGCACCTCGCCGGTGTCGGCGTCGACCCCGCTGGGCAGGTCCACGGCCACCACGACCCCGCGCCGCCCGGCCCGCGCGTACGGCCGGGCCCCGTCCCGCAGCCCGCCCCGGCCGCCGATGCCGACGATGCCGTCCAGCACCAGGTCGGCGCGCGAGAAGTCGGCCAGGCCGACTTCCTGATCCAGCACCACCCGCCCGCCGGAAGCCCGCAGCGCGGCCAGCCCGCCCGCGTGCGCACGCTCCGGCGCGAGCAGCACCGCCGTCACCCGCCCGCCCCGCCGGGCCAGCGCCGCCCCGGCGTACAGGGCGTCACCCCCGTTGTCCCCGCTGCCGGCCAGCACCACCACCCGACTCCCGTACACCCGCCCCCGGCGCCCCGCCAGCAGCCGGGCACAGGTCGCCGCCAGCCCGGCGGCCGCCCGCTGCATCAGCGTCCCCTCCGGCAGCCGCGCCATCAGCGCGGCCTCGGCGGCCCGGACGACTTCCACCCGATGGGCATGACGCATGAGAGGGCTCCTTCAGCGGTCGACGTACCGCCGACGCTAGCCCGCGCCACCGCCCCACGGCAGGCCGAGCTGCGGGACACTTTCGGGTGACAACCACTTCGATCCCCCACCGGTGTCGGTCCGCGCGCCTACCTTGTGGCTCGGCACGGACCCACAGGAGGGAGAAGGGCCATGGTCGCCATGCCAGCTGTCGAGGGCCCGCGAGGCCGGGACGACCTCGTCCAGGCGTTCCTGGAGTTGGACACCCCGCCCGGCTACAAGGCAGAACTCGTCGAAGGGGAAATCGTCGTGACGCCCCCACCGGACGGGGCCCACGAAACCGCGTTCTCGCTACTCAACCGGCAGTTCATGCGCAAGGTCGAGATCGAGCTGGACATCTCCGGCAACAAGGGACTGATCACACCCGAGGGTCGGTTCATCCCCGACGGAACCCTGAGCCCGGTCGGCCATTTCGAGCACGCCGACTCCTGGGCCTCCGCCACGGGAGTCCTGCTGGTCTTCGAGATCACCTCGACCAACCCGCACAAGGACCGCGAACCCAAGCGCCGCGGCTACGCCGCCGCCGGCATCCCGTGCTACCTGCTGATCGACCGCAGCGAGGGCATGGTCACGCTGTTCACCAAACCCGAGGGCGACGACTACACCACCCGCACGCAGGTCGAGTTCGGCAAGCCGATCGACCTGCCCGCCCCCTTCTCCTTCACGCTCGACACGGCACCCCTGCGGTAGGGCACAGCCACCGCAGGGACGCCGTGAGCGCTACTACTCGACGGTGACCGACTTGGCCAGGTTGCGAGGCTGGTCGACCTCGTGGCCCTTGGCCGTCGCCAGCTCGCACGCGAAGACCTGGAGCGGCACGGTGGAGACCAGCGGCTGGAGCAGGGTCGGGGTGACCGGGATGCGGATCAGGTGGTCCGCGTACGGGACGACCGCCTCGTCGCCCTCCTCCGCGATCACGATGGTGCGGGCGCCACGGGCCCGGATCTCCTGGATGTTGGAGACGATCTTGTCGTGCAGGATCGACCGCCCGCGCGGCGAGGGGACGACCACGACGACCGGCAGGCCCTCCTCGATCAGCGCGATCGGGCCGTGCTTGAGCTCGCCCGCCGCGAAGCCCTCGGCGTGCATGTACGCCAGCTCCTTGAGCTTGAGCGCGCCCTCCAGGGCCACCGGGAAGCCGACGTGACGGCCGAGGAACAGCACCGAGCGCGCGTCGGCGAGCGAGCGGGCCAGCTCGCGCACCGGCTCCATGGTCTCCAGGACCTGCTCGACCTGCTTGGGCGCGTCGCCGAGCTCCTTGATGACGGCGAAGATCTCGTCGCCCCACTTGGTGCCGCGCACCTGGCCCAGGTAGAGGGCGACCAGGTAGCAGGCGACCAGCTGGGTCAGGAACGCCTTGGTGGAGGCGACGGCGACCTCGGGGCCGGCGTGGGTGTACAGCACCGCGTCCGACTCGCGCGGGATGGTGGAGCCGTTGGTGTTGCAGATCGCCAGCACCTTGGCGCCCTGCTCCCGGGCGTGCCGCAGGGCCATCAGGGTGTCCATGGTCTCGCCGGACTGGGAGATGGCGATGACCAGCGTGCCCGGGCCCATGATCGGGTCGCGGTAGCGGAACTCGGAGGCGACCTCGACCTCGCAGGGGATGCGGGTCCAGTGCTCGATCGCGTACTTGGCGATCATGCCGGCGTGGAAGGCGGTGCCGCAGGCGACGATGACGACCTTGTCGACCGAGCGCAGGTCCGCGTCGGAGATGCGCAGCTCGTCGAGGATGAGCCGGCCGTCGGTGCCGATCCGGCCGAGGAGGGTGTCGGCGACGGCCTTCGGCTGCTCGGCGATCTCCTTGAGCATGAAGTAGTCGTAGCCGCCCTTCTCGGCGGCCGAGGCGTCCCAGTCGACGTGGTACTCGCGCACGTCGGCCGGGGTGCCGTCGAAGTTGGTCACCGTGACGCCGTCCCGGCGCAGCTCGACGACCTGGTCCTGACCCAGCTCGACGGCCTCGCGGGTGTGCGCGATGAACGCGGCGACGTCGGAGGCGAGGAAGTTCTCGCCCTCGCCGCGCCCGACCACCAGCGGCGAGTTGCGGCGGGCGCCGACGACCACGTCCGGCGCGTCGGCGTGCACGGCAACGAGGGTGAAGGCGCCGTCGAGGCGGCGGCAGACCACTCGCATGGCCTCCGCGAGGTCGCCGTCGTAGGCCTCGCCGAGCAGGTGCGCGACGACCTCGGTGTCGGTCTCGGAGCGGAGGGTGTGGCCGCGCTCGGCGATCTCGGCCCGCAGCTGGGCGAAGTTCTCGATGATGCCGTTGTGCACCACGGCCACCCGGAGGTGGTCGTCCAGGTGGGGGTGGGCGTTGGCGTCCGTCGGGCCGCCGTGGGTGGCCCAGCGGGTGTGGCCGATGCCGGTGGTGCCGCCGGGCAGAGGGGTCTCGGCGAGCGACTTCTCCAGGTTGGCGAGCTTGCCGGCCCGCTTGTCGGTGACCAGACTCCACTGCCCGTCGGAGTCCTGCGCCTGCACCGCGACACCGGCCGAGTCGTAGCCCCGGTACTCCAGTCGCTGCAGGCCTGCGATTACTACGTCGAGGGCGGACTGCGCGCCCACGTATCCAACAATTCCGCACATGCGTGCCAGCATAAGGGCGGTTCTGGGGCCCTTTTCCCGATTCCCGCGAACAGTGCGTGACCGACACCACAACCACGGTGAACGCCGCCACGGCTCACAATGGAGCATGTGCTGACCGAACTCTGTACGCGGGGCGCCGCCACGCCCGGCCCGTCGCCGTCCCCCTACGTGGACCTCAGTCGGGCCGAGTGGAGCGCACTGCGCGAGCGTACGCCGCTGCCGCTGACCGCCGAGGAGGTGGAACGGCTACGCGGCCTCGGTACCGCCCTCGACCTGGACGAGGTCCGCGACGTCTACCTGCCGCTGTCCCGGCTGCTGAACCTGTACATCCACGCCACGCACGAGCTGCGCGGCACGCTGGGCACCTTCCTGGACACGCCGGACACCGAGCGCACCCGCACCCCGTTCATCATCGGGGTGGCCGGCTCGGTCGCGGTCGGCAAGTCGACGACGGCCCGCCTGCTCCAGGCCCTGCTCGCCCGCTGGCCCGAGCACCCGCGGGTCGAGCTGGTGACCACGGACGGCTTCCTGCTGCCCAACGCCGAGCTGCGCCGCCGCGGCCTGATGGCCCGCAAGGGCTTCCCGGAGTCGTACGACCGCCGGGCGCTGATGCGCTTCGTCGCGGACGTGAAGGCGGGCAAGGAGCGCGTCACCGCGCCGGTGTACTCGCACCTGGTGTACGACATCGTGCAGGGCGAGCGGCTCACCGTGGAGCGCCCGGACATCCTGATCGTCGAGGGCCTGAACGTGCTCCAGCCGGCCCTGCCCGGCAGCGACGGGCGCACCCGGCTGGCGGTGGCCGACTACTTCGACTTCTCGATCTACGTCGACGCCCGCACCGACGACATCGAGCACTGGTACCTGGACCGCTTCCGCAAGCTCCGGCAGACCGCCTTCCAGGACCCGAACTCCTACTTCCGCCGCTTCACCGAGGTGCCGGAGGAGGAGGCGATGGAGTACGGCCGGCAGGTCTGGCGCACCATCAACAAGCCGAACCTGCTGGAGAACGTGCTGCCGACCCGCGGCCGGGCCACCCTGATCCTCCAGAAGGGGGCGGACCACAAGGTCCGCCGGGCGCTGCTGCGCAAGCTCTGACACCGATGCGACGGAAGGGGCCCCGCCGGCGGCGGGGCCCCTTCCGTCATGCCGGGCTCGCTCAGCCCAGGTGCGTCCGCACGGCCTCGGCCAGCCGCTGCGCGACGGACTCGGCCTGCACCGGGTCGGCGGCCTCGACCATGACCCGGACCAGCGGCTCGGTGCCGGACGAGCGCAGCAGCACCCGGCCGGTGGAGCCCAGTTCGGCCTCGGCCTCGGCGACCGCGGCGGCCAGCTCGACGCTGGTGTGGACCCGGCTCTTGTCGACGCCCTTGACGTTGATCAGCTGCTGCGGCAGACGGGTCATCACGGCGGCCAGGTCGGCCAGCGGCTGCTTGGTGGCGGCCAGCCGGGCGCCCAGCATGAGGCCGGTCAGGGTGCCGTCGCCGGTGGTGGCGTGGTCGAGCAGGATGACGTGGCCGGACTGCTCGCCGCCCAGCGCGAAGCCGTGCTCCTTCATCGCCTCCAGCACGTAGCGGTCGCCGACGGCGGTCTCCACCAGGTCGACGCCCTCGCGCTCCATCGCCAGCTTGAAGCCGAGGTTGGACATCACGGTGGCCACCGCGGTGTTGCGGCGCAGGGTGCCGGCGTCCTTCATGGCGACGGCCAGGATGGCGATGATCTGGTCGCCGTCCACCTCGTTGCCGTCCGCGTCGGCGGCCAGGCAGCGGTCGGCGTCGCCGTCGAGGGCGATGCCGAGGTCGGCGCGGTACTCCGTCATGGCGGCCCGCAGCCGGTCCAGGTGGGTGGAGCCGACGCCGTCGTTGATGTTGAGGCCGGTGGGCTCCGCCCCCAGGGTGTGGACGACCTCGGCGCCGGCCCGGGCGAAGGCCTCGGGGGCGACGTAGGCGGCGGCGCCGTGGGCGCCGTCGATGACGACCTTGATGCCGTCGAGGCGGTTGGGCAGCACGCCGATCAGGTGGGCGACGTACTTGTCGAAGCCCTCGGTGTACTCGCGCACCCGGCCGACGGCGGCGCCGGTCGGGCGGTTCCAGTCCTCGCTGCCGAGCGTGTGCGTGCGGTAGTGGGCCTCGATCGCGTCCTCGATGCGGTCGTCCAGCTTGTGGCCGCCGCGGGCGAGGAACTTGATGCCGTTGTCGGGCATCGCGTTGTGGCTGGCGGAGAGCATCACGCCGAAGTCGGCGCCGAGCGCGCCGGTGAGATAGGCCACGGCCGGGGTCGGCAGCACGCCGACCCGGAGCACGTCGACGCCGGCGCTCGCCAGGCCGGCGATGACAGCGGCCTCCAGGAACTCGCCCGAGGCTCGCGGGTCCCGGCCGACCACCGCGACCGGCCGGTGGCCCTCGAAGGCGCCGGCCTCGCCGAGCACATGGGCCGCCGCGACCGACAGCCCGAGCGCGAGCTCGGCCGTCAGGCCCTCGTTGGCCACCCCGCGCACGCCGTCCGTACCGAAGAGTCGTCCCACTGTCCCGTCCTCCATCACCACTGCTCGGAACCCAACCGATGGCACCCGGCCGCCGCACGATAGCCGGGGAACACGTCGCCCCGGAGTACACGTGGTACTCCGGGGCGACGGTTCGCGCAACCAGGGGGTGCGCCGCCAGGGCGGACCGCACCCCCAGGGACGCGATTAGCGCTTGCTGTACTGCGGCGCCTTGCGGGCCTTCTTGAGACCGGCCTTCTTGCGCTCGACGGCGCGGGCGTCACGGGTCAGGAAGCCGGCCTTCTTCAGCGCGCCGCGGTTGTTGTCCACGTCGGCCTCGTTCAGGGCACGGGCCACGCCGAGGCGCAGCGCGTAGGCCTGGCCGGAGACGCCGCCACCGGTGATGCGGGCGACGACGTCGTAACGGCCGTCAAGCTCGAGGAGCTTGAAGGGCTCGTTCACGGTCTGCTGGTGCACCTTGTTGGGGAAGTAGTTCTCCAGGGTGCGACCGTTGATCTTCCACTGGCCGGTGCCGGGGACGATGCGCACGCGGGCGATCGCCTCCTTGCGACGGCCGAGGCCGGCGCCCGGGATGGCCTCGCCGAAGCGGCCGGCCAGCGACTCGGAGGTGTAGCTCTCCTCGGAGGTGTACTCGCCCTCGACGGCCTCAACGGCCTCGTCGAAGTCGACCTCAAGGGTTTCAGTGGTCTCGGCCACGGTGTTCCTCAGCTCTTTTCAGTGTTGGGGGGCTTGGTGGCCGAATTACTGCGCGACCTGGGTGATCTCGAACGGCACCGGCTGCTGGGCAGCGTGCGGGTGCTGGTCGCCCGAGTAGACCTTCAGCTTCGAGAGCATCTGGCGGCCCAGGCTGTTCTTGGGGATCATGCCCTTGATGGCCTTCTCGACGGCCTTCTCCGGGTTGTTCGCCAGCAGGTCGTCGTAGCGCACCGACCGCAGACCGCCCGGGAAGCCAGAGTGGCGGTAGGCCAGCTTCTGGGTCTTCTTGTTACCGGACAGGTGCACCTTGTCGGCGTTGATGATGATGACGAAGTCACCAGTGTCAACGTGCGGCGCGTAGATCGCCTTGTGCTTACCCCGGAGGAGGTTGGCGGCCTGGGAAGCCAGACGGCCGAGCACGACGTCGGTCGCGTCGATGACGTGCCACTGACGCTGGACGTCGCCGGGCTTGGGGCTGTACGTACGCACGGTCGTAGCCTTCGCTTTTCAGTGAGTGAGTCCTGACAGGAGCACCTGGGACGGAAGAGCAGCCTGGCCAACCTTGGACGCAATTCAAGGGGGACCGCTGGTCGTCGAACCTGATGTCTCCGGCGTACCGACCTCTCACGTGAGATAGAGCGAGCCAATACGCACATCAAGCGTCCAGGTTACCGGGCGCACGGGTGGGGGTCAAAAATCGGCTTCCCCCCACCCCCGCCGTCACTCAGCGTTCGCGCTCCACCCGGCTGACGTCCCAGACCGGCTCGGGCGACTCGTAGACCCGGCCGTCGGCGCCGAACACCAGGTAGCGGTCGAAGGTCCTGGCGAACCAGCGGTCGTGGGTGACGCACAGCACGGTGCCGTCGAAGGCCTCCAGCCCGGCCTGCAGCGCCTCGGCGCTGTCCAGGTCCAGGTTGTCGGTCGGCTCGTCGAGCAACAGGGCCGTCACGCCGGAGAGTTCGAGCTTGAGGATCATCAGCCGGGCCTGCTGCCCACCGGACAGCGACTCGAACTTCTGCTCCTCCTGCCGGTCCAGCTCGTAGCGGCGCAGCGCGCCCATCGCGGCGCTGCGGCTGAGCGCGTGCTCCTCCTCGACGATCGAGCGCACCGTCCGGCCGAACAGCTCCGGGTGGGCGTGGGTCTGCCGGAAGTGGCCGGGGACGACCCTGGCGCCGAGCTTCCAGGTGCCGGTGTGCGCGACGCTCTCGTCGCCCGCCAGCAGCCGCAGGAAGTGCGACTTGCCGGAGCCGTTGGAGCCGAGCACGGCGACCCGCTCGCCGTAGAACACCTCCAGGTCGAAGGGCTTCATCAGACCGGTGAGCTCCAGTTGCTCCACGGTGAAGGAGCGCACGCCGGTACGCCCGCCCTTGAGCCGCATGGTGATGCTCTGCTCGCGCGGGGGCTCCTCCGGGCGGCCGGCCTCCTCGAACTTCTTCAGCCGGGTCTGGGCGGCGGCGTAGCGGGTGGCGAGCGCGTGGCTGACGGAGGCCGCCTGGCGCAGGGTGACGACCAGCTTCTTGAGCTTGGCGTGTTCCTCGTCCCAGCGCCGGCCCAGCTCCTCGAAGCGCGCGAAGCGGTCCTTGCGGGCCTCGTGGAAGCTGTCGAACCCGCCGCCGTGCACCCAGACGCTGCTCCCGGCCGCGCCGGACTCGACGGCGATGATCTTGTCGGCGGCCTCGGAGAGCAGCTCGCGGTCGTGCGAGATGAACAGGACGGTCTTCGAGGTGGCCTTGAGGGCCTCCTCCAGCCAGCGCTTGCCCGGGACGTCCAGGTAGTTGTCGGGCTCGTCGAGCAGCAGCACCTCTTCGGGGCCGCGCAGCAGCGCCTCCAGGACGAGCCGCTTCTGCTCACCGCCCGAGAGGGTGTTCAGGCCGCGCCACTGGGCCTTGTCGAAGGGCATTCCGAGGGCCGCCATGGTGCAGACGTCCCAGTCGGTCTCGTAGTCGTAGCCGCCGACGTCGGCCCAGTCGGAGAGCGCCTGGGCGTAGGCCATCTGGGTCTTCTCGTCGTCCTGGGCGATCATCGCCAGCTCGGCGGCGTCCACCGCGCGGGCGGCGACGGCGATCCGCTCGGGGGCGACGGACACCAGCAGGTCGCGGACCGAGGCGTCCGGCGCCAGCGCGCCGGGGGTGGCCCGCTCGTCCTCGCGGCCGGTGGTGCCGACGAACTGGCGCATCACGCCGAGCCCGCCGCTGATCGTCACCGTGCCGCCGTGCGGCTGGAGGTCCCCCGCGATCATCCGCAGCAGGGTGGTCTTGCCGGCCCCGTTGGCGCCGACCAGGGCGACCGCGGCGCCCTCGCCGACCCGGAAGGACGCGTCGTCGAACAGCACCCGCCCGTCCGGCAGGTAGTACTCAAGGTGCGAAATCTCGACGTGTCCCATGCGGACGATTGTCCCAAGCCGACGCGCCCGGCCCAAACGGATTACCCGACGGGCGGCTGACCGGGCAGTGTGCGCAGCCGCCTGGCCTGGCGGTTGCGCTCGGCGAGCTGGTCGTCCGCCGGGTAGCCGACTTCCTCGAGAGTGAGCCCGTACGGCCGGATCACGTTGACGGCCGAGTTGCGGACCCCGCCGGCCAGCACCTCGCCGGGGAACTCCACCGGCCGGTGCCCGTCGCCGACCAGCAGCATCGCCCCGACCAGCGCCCGGACCATGTTGTGGCAGAACGCGTCGGCGCGGACGGTGGCGACCGCCAGCGAGCCCTCCTGGGCGGCGTAGGAGTCCACCGGGACGCGGTCCCAGTGCAGCTCCAGCAGGGTGCGGATGGTGGTGGCGCCCTCGCGCTTCTTGCAGTACGCGGCGAAGTCGTGCTCGCCGAGCAGCAGCTTCGCGGCCTCGTTCATCCGGTCGACGTCCAGCGGGCGGTCGTGCCAGAGCACGTGCCCGCGCAGCAGCGGGTCGACCCCGCCGGGGTGGTCGGCGACCCGGTAGGCGTAGCGGCGCCAGATCGCCGAGAAGCGGGCGTCGAACCCGGCCGGCGCCTCGCCGACCCGGTAGATCCGGATGTCCCCGGGCAGCCGGCCGGCCAGCCGGCGCAGCAGCTTCTCGCGGTGCGCCTCCCACAGCTCGGCCGGCAGGTCGACGTGCGCGACCTGGCCGCGGGCGTGCACCCCGGCGTCGGTGCGCCCGGCCACGGTCAGCGGGAACAGCTCGGGGCTGCGGGTGACGATCCGCAGCGCGCTCTCGATCTCCTCCTGGACCGTCCGGCGGCCGCCGCGCTGGCGGGCCCAGCCGGAGAACTCGGCGCCCTGGTAGGCGAGATCGAGCCGGACCCGGACGCACCCGTCGGCCGGGCCGTCCTTCACCGGCGGCTGCTCGGCGCAATCGTTGACCACAATCCACTCCAGACAGAAGGAACGGGCCCGCTCCCCCACGGATGGGAGAGCGGGCCCGCGACCACACCTAGCGGTGTCAGGCCTGCTCGGCCTCGACGGCCTCGTCGGCCTTGGCGTCGGCCGGAGCCTCGACCTTGGCCTCGGCCTCCTTGACGGCGCGCTTGGTGGCGCCCTCGGCCTCGCCGACGGCGGTCTGCGCGACGGTCAGCGCCTCGACCAGCTCGATCACGGCCATCGGGGCGTTGTCGCCACGACGGGGACCGATCTTGGTGATACGGGTGTAACCACCCGGGCGGTTCTCGTAGCGCGGCGCGATCTCGGTGAAGAGGGTGTGCAGCACGGCGATGTCGGTGATCGTCTTGCGCACCAGGCGACGGTTGTGGATGTCGCCCTTCTTCGCCTTGGTGATCAGCTTCTCCGCCAGCGGGCGCATCCGACGGGCCTTGGCCTCGGTCGTGGTGATGCGGCCGTACTGGAACAGCTCCCGGCACAGACCGGCGAGCAGCAGCGGCTCGTGGTGCGGGCCGCCGCCGAGGCGGGCACCCTTGGTGGGACGCGGCATGGATGACTCCTTGAATCTCCGACTACGGCCGTATCAGGTACCGCAGCGGGCGTCCGGGCACTGTTGCCCGGACGACTTTCACGACGACGGGGGCGGTTCGGTGGAACCGCCCCCGCGGCCAAATCTCTTAGTACTGCTCGGTCTCGGCGTAACCCGCGTCGTCCAGGTCGTCGGCGCCGAAGGCGTCGGCGGCGGCGGTCGGGTCGAACCCGGGCGGGCTGTCCTTGAGGGCCAGGCCCATGCCGGCCAGCTTCGCCTTGACCTCGTCGATCGACTTCGCACCGAAGTTGCGGATGTCGAGCAGGTCGGCCTCGGAGCGGGCGACGAGCTCACCCACGGTGTGGATGCCCTCGCGCTTGAGGCAGTTGTAGGAGCGGACGGTGAGCTCCAGCTCCTCGATCGGCAGCGCCAGGTCGGCGGCCAGGGCGGCGTCCGTCGGGGACGGGCCCATGTCGATGCCCTCGGCGTCGATGTTCAGCTCGCGGGCGAGACCGAACAGCTCCACCAGGGTCTTGCCGGCCGAGGCCATGGCGTCACGCGGACGCATGGCGGGCTTGGTCTCGACGTCGACGATCAGCTTGTCGAAGTCGGTCCGCTGCTCGACACGGGTGGCCTCGACCTTGTAGGTGACCTTCAGCACGGGGCTGTAGATCGAGTCGACCGGGATGCGGCCGATCTCCTGGCCGGAGGCCTTGTTCTGGACGGCGGAGACGTAGCCGCGACCGCGCTCGACGGTCAGCTCCATCTCCAGCTTGCCCTTGCCGTTCAGCGTGGCGAGGACCAGCTCCGGGTTGTGCACCTCGACACCCGCCGGCGGGGCGATGTCGGCGGCGGTGACGACACCCGGGCCCTGCTTGCGCAGGTACATCACGACCGGCTCGTCGTGCTCCGAGGAGACGACCAGCTGCTTGATGTTGAGGATGAGGTCGGTCACGTCCTCCTTGACGCCCGGCACGGTGGTGAACTCGTGCAGGACGCCGTCGACGCGGATGCTGGTGACAGCGGCACCCGGGATCGACGACAGGAGCGTGCGGCGCAGGGAGTTGCCGAGGGTGTAGCCGAAGCCCGGCTCCAGCGGCTCGATCACGAACCGCGAGCGGAACTCGTCGACGACCTCTTCGGTCAGCGAGGGGCGCTGAGCGATAAGCATGGGGGGTATTCCTCCAGTTGTCTTCGGCACCCACTATTTGATGCCGACAGGACCAAGCGTACGGGGTCCCGCGAACAGCGACGAATCACCGCGTGGGACCCCGTACGAAGGTTCAAAGCAGGTACTGCGAGCCCGAAGGCGCTGCGTCAGACGCGGCGGCGCTTCGGCGGACGGCAGCCGTTGTGCGGGGTGGGGGTGACGTCCTGGATCGAGCCGACCTCCAGGCCGGTGGCCTGGAGCGAGCGGATCGCGGTCTCGCGGCCGGAGCCCGGACCCTTGACGAAGACGTCAACCTTGCGCATGCCGTGCTCCTGCGCGCGACGGGCAGCGGCCTCGGCGGCCATCTGCGCGGCGAACGGGGTGGACTTGCGCGAGCCCTTGAAGCCGACGTGACCGGCGGAGGCCCAGGAGATCACGTTGCCCGCGGGGTCGGTGATCGAAACGATGGTGTTGTTGAACGTGCTCTTGATGTGCGCGTGGCCGTGAGCGACGTTCTTCTTTTCCTTGCGGCGGATCTTCTTCGCGCCGGCAGCCTGACGACCCTTGGGGGGCATAAGTCTGTTCTCCTACTGAGGTGGTCGGTCCGCTGACCCGCGGGCCGGAGGGATGTCCGGTTACGGGACGGACTACTTCTTGCCCGGCTTCTTCTTGCCGGCGATCGCGCGACGCGGGCCCTTGCGGGTACGCGCGTTGGTGTGGGTGCGCTGACCGCGGACCGGCAGGCCGCGGCGGTGACGCAGACCCTCGTAGCAGCCGATCTCGACCTTGCGGCGGATGTCGGCGGCCACCTCACGGCGGAGGTCACCCTCGACCGTGTAGTTGGCGTCGATGTACTGGCCCAGCTTCACGAGGTCTTCCTCGGAGATGTCGCGAACGCGGACATCCGGGTTGACACCGGTCTCGGCCAGGGTCTGCTGGGCGCGGGTACGGCCGATGCCGTACACGTAGGTAAGGGCGATCTCGATCCGCTTCTCACGGGGGAGATCAACGCCGGCGAGGCGTGCCATTCAAGGCTCCTGTGCTTTTTCAGAGGTCTTGCGTGCTACCTACTCCTTCGCCTCTCGACGATGGAGCCCCGGCCTCTGACCGGGGGTGGCAGTCCGTCCCTTCGTGGGGACGGATCGGGTAGCCCGCTTATGACGTTTTCGCGTCGCGCGAAGTACTACGAGAAATGCTGGGGAGAGATCAGCCCTGGCGCTGCTTGTGGCGCAGGTTGTCGCAGATCACCATGACCCGGCCGTGGCGGCGGATCACCTTGCACTTGTCGCAGATCTTCTTGACGCTCGGCTTGACCTTCATGTTCAGGTTCTCCGGGTCTAGATCTGACGTTCTTACTTGTAGCGGTAGACGATCCGCCCGCGCGTGAGGTCGTAGGGGCTGAGCTCCACGACGACCCGGTCGTCCGGCAGGATGCGGATGTAGTGCATGCGCATCTTGCCACTGATGTGCGCGAGGACCTTGTGACCGTTCTGCAGCTCGACCCTGAACATCGCGTTCGGAAGAGACTCGATCACGGTGCCCTCGATCTCAATGGCGCCTTGCTTCTTAGCCATGAACTGCGAGATCCACCTTCCGGGACCGGCTACCGTATGCGGCACGCTCGTGCGAACCTGGGTTCACCCCGCCCCCGAAGGGAAGAGGGCGTGCTGAAGCACGCTACGAGTGAGCCGACGGTCCATCCTACGCCAGTGCGTCCGGTGGGCCAAAACGAGGTCCCCCGAAGGCAGCCACCGTGACGTTCCGGCGGGTCAGAACCCGGCGGTGACCTTCAGCGGCTCGACGTGGGCGGTGCAGGCCGCGCAGCGGCGGGCGGCCGCGGGGATCTCGGTCAGGCACTCGGGGCAGGGCCGCTTGGGGGCCTTCGGCTTCTTCGGCAGGTACCGCGCGGTCGCCTTGGTGACCGGCAGCACGACGCAGAAGTACAGCACCGCCGCGGTCATCACGAAGGCGATCAGCACGTTGAGGAACTGGCCGTACGGGAACGTGACCCCGGCCACCGTCGCCTTGTACGAGCTGAAGTCGCCGGCCGCGCCGACCCCGACGCCGACCAGCGGGGTGAGGAAGGCCGACACGAAGCCGGTCACCACCCCGGTGAACGCGGCGCCGATGACGACACCGACCGCCATGTCGACGACGTTGCCGCGCATCATGAAGTCGCGGAATCCCTTGAGCACTGCACTCTCCCGATCGATCGAAGCTGCTGAAGCCGCTACTGAAGCCACTGCCAGCCGATAAAAATAGGACAAAAGCCCTGGAGGTCCAAACCCCCAGGGCCCTGATCCCTTGTCAGCAGCGGAAGTTGGCCGCTCAGCCGACCGTCGCGAGACTAGCCGAGCGGGTCCGGGGCGGCGGTGATGCCCAGCTTCGCGAGCTCCGCCTTGCCGCCGTCGAAGGCCGTCAGGACCAGCGGGCCCTGCTCGGTGACGGCCACCGAGTGCTCCCAGTGCGAGGCCCAGGTGCCGTCGTTGGTGACGACCGTCCAGTCGTCCTCCAGCACGGCGGTGTGCGGGGTGCCCAGCGAGACCATCGGCTCGATCGCCAGCACGGTGCCGGGGATCAGCTTCGGGCCCTTGCCGCGGCCGCGCTCGACGTAGTTCAGCACGTGCGGCTCCATGTGCATCGCGGTGCCGATGCCGTGGCCGCCGTAGCCCTCGGTGATGCCCCACTTGCCCTTGGGGGGCAGCGGCTGGCGGCGGATGAAGCCCTCGATCGCCTTGGAGACGTCGACCAGGCGGTTGTTCTTCTTCATCTGGGCGATGCCGGCCCACATCGAGCCCTCGGTCACCCGGCTCAGCATCTCGACCTCGGGGCGGACCTCGCCGACCGCCACGGTGATCGCCGAGTCGCCGTGCCAGCCGTCCAGGATGGCGCCGCAGTCGATCGAGATGACGTCGCCCTCCTGGAGCACCCGGTCACCGGGGATGCCGTGCACGACCTCGTTGTTCACCGAGGCGCAGATCACGCCGGGGAACCACAGACCGCCGTGGTCGGCGCGGAAGTTGGAGGTCGCACCGTGGTCGGTGATGACCTTGTCCGCGATGTCGTTGAGCTCCTGGGTGGTCACCCCCGGGGCGACCGCCTCCCGGCAGGCCTTCAGCGCCTCGGCGACGACCAGCCCGGCCGCTCGCATCTTCGCGATCTGCTCGGGGGTCTTGATCTCCACCATCTGGTCACGCCTTCCACGTTCTGTTTGCCACTGCCTACCACCGTACGACGCCGTACGGCCGCGCCGCCCGGGATCGGGGAGCGCGGCCGTACGGCGTCGCCGGGAAACTCAGTTGTCCTGCTTCAGTGCCTCGATCGCGCGGCGGGTGACCTCGTCCACCTTGCCGAGGGCCGAGATGGTCGCCACCAGGCCCTGCTGGGCGTAGTAGTCGATGATCGGCTCGGTCTCGGTGTGGTAGACCTCCAGCCGGGTGCGCACCTTGTCCTCGGTGTCGTCCGAGCGCTGGTACAGCTCGCCGCCGCACTCGTCGCAGACGCCCTCGACCTTCGGCGGGTTGTAGTCCACGTGGAAGACGTGGCCCCCGTCGTTGCGGCACAGGCGGCGGCCGGCGATCCGGCGGACCACCTCGTCCTCGGGGACCTCCAGGTCCAGCACGCCGTCCAGCTTGATCCCCTGCTCGGCGAGGAAGTCGTCGAGCGCCTTGGCCTGGCCGAGGTTGCGGGGGAAGCCGTCGAGCAGGAAGCCGCCCGCGGCGTCCTCCTGGAGCATGCGGTCCTTGGCCATCCCGATGGTGACCTCATCCGGCACCAGGCGACCCGCGTCCATGTAGCTCTTGGCCTCGAGCCCCAGCGGGGTGCCCTGACCGATGTTGGCGCGGAACAGGTCGCCGGTGGAGATGTGGGGAATGGACAGGGTCTTGGCGAGCAGGTGCGCCTGAGTACCCTTCCCGGCCCCGGGAGGACCAACGAGGACGATACGCATCAGCGGAGGAACCCTTCGTAATTGCGCTGCTGGAGCTGGCTCTCGATCTGCTTCACAGTTTCGAGTCCGACGCCGACGACGATGAGCACGCTGGTGCCGCCGAACGGGAAGTTGGTCTGCTGTCCGAAGGCGACCAGGGCGATCATCGGGATCAACGCGATCAGGCCCAGGTAGAGCGAACCCGGCCACGTGATTCGGGTCAGCACGTAGTTCAGGTACTCGGCCGTCGGTCGGCCGGCCCGGATGCCCGGGATGAAGCCACCATACTTCTTCATATTGTCGGCAACTTCTTCGGGGTTGAAGGAGATCGCGACGTAGAAGAAGGCGAAGAAGACGATCAGCAGGAAGTAGGTCGCCATGTAGATCGGGTGGTCGCCCTTGACGAAATGCTGGGTGATCCACACCGCCCAGCCCGACTGGCTACCGGTCAGCTGGACCACCAGGGCCGGGATGTACAGCAGCGACGAGGCGAAGATGACCGGGATGACACCGGCCTGGTTCACCTTGAGCGGGATGTAGGTCGACGTGCCGCCGAACGCCCGCCGGCCGATCATCCGCTTCGCGTACTGCACCGGGATCCGGCGCTGGGCCTGCTCGACGAAGATGACCAGCATCACAACGATGATGCCGACCGCGACCACGGACAGGAACTCGACCCAGCCGCCACCGATGGTGCCGGATCCCTTGATCGCCCACATCGAGGACGGGAACTGCGCGGCGATCGAGGTGAAGATCAGCAGCGACATGCCGTTGCCGATGCCGCGGTCCGTGATCAGCTCGCCCAGCCACATGATCACCGTGGTGCCGGCGGTCATCGTGATCACCATGACGGCGATCCGGAACACGCTCGTGTCCGGGACGATCTGGTTGCCCACCGGGCAGCCGGAGAACAGCGCGCCGCTGGAGGCCGTCGCCACGATGCCGGTGCCCTGGAGCACGGCGAGCGCGATGGTCAGGTAGCGGGTGTACTGGGTGATCTTCGTCTGGCCGGCCTGGCCCTCCTTCTTCAGCGCTTCCAGTCGCGGGATCACGACCGTGAGGAGCTGGAGGATGATGCTCGCGGTGATGTACGGCATGATGCCGAGCGCGAAGATCGTCAGCTGGAGGAGCGCGCCACCGCTGAACAGGTTGACGAGCCCGAAGAGGCCGTTGTTCTTGGTGTCCTTCACACACTCGTTCACGGCCGTGAAGCTCACGCCGGGGATCGGAATGTGCGAGCCCAGGCGGAACAGCACCATGATGCCCAGCGTGAACAGCAGCTTCTTGCGCAGGTCGGGCGTCTGGAACGCCCGCGCGAACGCACTGAGCACGGTGCCTCCTGCGCCTCCCGCGCGTCGTCGGCGGGAGGGTCGGTCCTGAATGGGAGTTTTGGCGGTACGGGCTCCCGTACAGACGGCACAGGCGAGCCTACGCGCAGCCTACAAGGGAACTCCACGGACTCTAACAGTGCGCAGCCACTCGGAAGAAGCGCGTACCGCCCCTCCCCCACTCACGGGGTACGGGATGCCCGGGTTTGCCACACAAAAGAACGAGGGCACGTCAACGGAATGCCCGGAAAACGCGATGCCCGGAAAACGCGCGAGCCCCGCGCCTCCCGAAGGAGGTGCGGGGCTCGCACGGAAGTCAGCGGGCTCAGACGAGCTCGGTGACGGTACCGCCGGCGGCGGTGATCTTCTCGGCGGCGGAGCCGGAGACGGCGTCGACCGTCACCTGCAGCGCAACCGAGATCTCGCCGGTGCCGAGCACCTTGACGAGGGAGTTCTTGCGAACCGCGCCCTTGGCGACCAGGTCCTCGACGGTGACCTCTCCACCCTGCGGGTAGAGCTCGGCCAGCTTGTCGAGGTTGACGACCTGGAACGTGATCTTGAACGGGTTCTTGAAGCCCTTCAGCTTCGGCAGGCGCATGTGGAGCGGCATCTGGCCACCCTCGAAGCGCTGCGGAACCTGGTAGCGGGCCTTGGTGCCCTTGGTACCACGACCGGCGGTCTTACCCTTGGAGCCCTCACCACGACCCACGCGGATCTTGTCGGTCTTGGCACCCGGGGCGGGACGCAGGTTGTGGATCTTGATCGGGTTGTCGCCCATGATCAGTCCACCTCCTCAACCGTCACCAGGTGACGGACCGTGTGGGCCATCCCGCGGATCTCGGGACGGTCCTCCTTCACCACGACGTCGTGCATGCGCTTGAGACCAAGCGAACGCAGGGTGTCACGGTGATTCTGCTTGCTGCCGATGTACGACTTGGTCTGCGTGATCTTCAGGCGAGCCATCAGGCGCTCACCCCTGCAGCACGCGCCCGCAGCAGAGCGGCGGGGGCCACGTCCTCCAGCGGCAGGCCACGACGAGCGGCGATCTCCTCGGGGCGCACGAGGCCCTTCAGAGCAGCCACGGTGGCGTGCACGATGTTGATCGCGTTGTCCGAGCCGAGCGACTTCGACAGGATGTCGTGAATGCCGGCGCACTCCAGGACGGCGCGCACCGGACCACCGGCGATAACACCGGTACCGGGGGCGGCGGGCTTCAGGAGCACGACGCCGGCGGCCTTCTCACCCTGGATCGGGTGCGGGATGGTGCCCTGGATACGGGGGACCTTGAAGAAGTTCTTCTTGGCCTCCTCAACACCCTTGGCGATGGCGGCCGGAACCTCCTTCGCCTTCCCGTAACCGACACCCACGGTGCCGTCACCGTCGCCCACCACGACCAGCGCGGTGAAGCTGAAACGACGACCACCCTTGACAACCTTGGCGACACGGTTGATCGCGACAACGCGCTCGACGTAAGCGGTCTTCTCGACGGCGGGGGCGTTGCCCCGGTCGTCACGCTTACGGTCGCGCCGCTCGCCACCGCCGGTGCCACCGCCGGCGCCACTACCGCGGCGCTGGGGTCCAGCCATTGGAATTACCTCTCTCGATTACGTCCGTCGACTGAGTCGACGAGCGGCTTAGAAGTCGAGCCCGGCCTCGCGAGCCGCGTCCGCCAGGGCGGCGATGCGGCCGGCGTACCGGTTGCCCGCGCGGTCGAAGACGACCGACTCGATGCCGGCAGCCTTGGCGCGCTCGGCGACCAGGCTCCCGACCTTCTTGGCCAGCTCGGTCTTGTCGCCCTCGGCGCCCTTGATGGACACGTCGAGGGTGGACGCCGACGCCAGGGTGTGACCCTTGGCGTCGTCGATGACCTGGGCGACCATGTGACGGTTCGAGCGCGTCACGACGAGGCGCGGACGCACCTCGGTGCCGACGACGCGCTTGCGAACGCGGATCGCGCGGCGCTTGCGAGCGGCGCTCTTGTAGGCGTTGCCCTTGCCGATCTTGACAGAGACGCTCATCGCTTACTTACCACTCTTTCCGACCTTGCGGCGGATGACCTCGCCCGCGTACTTGACGCCCTTGGCCTTGTACGGGTCGGGCTTGCGCAGCTTGCGGATCTTCGCGGCGACCTCGCCGACCTTCTGCTTGTCGATGCCGTCCACGTGGAACTTGGTGGCCGACTCGACGACGAAGGAAATGCCCTCGGGGGCCTCGACCAGGATCGGGTGGCTGTAGCCCAGCTGGAACTCCATGTCGGAGCCCTTCGCCAGAACTCGGTAGCCGACACCGCTGATCTCCAGCGACTTGCGGTAGCCCGCGGTCACGCCGGTGATCATGTTCGCCACCAGCGTGCGGGAAAGGCCGTGCAGGGCCTTCGACAGACGCTCGTCGTTGGGGCGGGTGACGAGCAGCGTGCCGTCCTCGCCCTTACCGATCTCGATCGGCGCGGCGACAACGTGGGTGAGGGAGCCCTTGGGGCCCTTCACCGAGACCGCCTGGCCATCGATGGTGACGTCCACGCCAGCGGGGACCTGGATGGGCAGCCGTCCAATGCGCGACATTGCTGTACCTCCGTTTCCCGAATTACCAGACGTAGGCGAGAACTTCTCCGCCTACGCCCTTCTTGGCGGCCTGCTTGTCGGTGAGGAGACCCGAGGACGTGGAGATGATCGCCACGCCCAGGCCGCCGAGCACCTTCGGCAGGTTGGTGGACTTTGCGTAGACCCGCAGGCCCGGCTTGCTGATCCGCTTGATGCCAGCGATCGAGCGCTCACGGTTGGGACCGAACTTGAGCTCGATGGTCAGCTTCTTGCCGACCTCGCCCTCAACGGGCTCCTCAACCTTGTAGGAGGAGATGTACCCCTCCTGCTGCAGGATCTCGGCGACGTGCGCCTTGATCTTGCTGGCCGGCATCGCCACGGAGTCGTGGTACGCCGAGTTAGCGTTACGCAGACGCGTGAGCATGTCTGCGATGGGGTCGGTCATGGTCATGATGGCCTCAGGCCTCTCTCGCCGTGGTTTCTCCGCGCCAGGTCCCCCCGCCGCACTCCGAGGAGTGCGGCAGGGGCACAGACGCAGGGGACCTGCGGCGTCGTAAGACTGGGTGCGAGCCCTCCGAAGAGGGTCGACGGCAGCTACGGAGCTGCCGCGACAGGGGGCCCGACCTCACTACCCTACGGGATTCCGTACGCAGCCCCAAAAAAGGGGCTCTGTGGGGTCGGGCACACCTGCTTCGCTATGGCGTTACCGCGAGGTCCTGGTTACCAGGAGCTCTTGGTCACGCCCGGCAGCTCGCCGCGGTGCGCCATCTCACGAAGGCAGACACGGCAGAGGCCGAACTTGCGGTACACCGAGTGCGGACGGCCGCAGCGCTGGCACCGGGTGTAGGCCCGGACGCCGAACTTCGGCTTGCGCTCGGACTTCGCGATGAGGGACTTCTTCGCCATGTGGTTACGCCTCCTTGAACGGGAAGCCCAGAGCGCGCAGGAGCGCCCGGCCCTCGTCGTCGGTCTGGGCGGTGGTCACGACGGTGATGTCCATACCGCGCTGACGGTCGACCTTGTCCTGGTCGATCTCGTGGAACATGACCTGCTCGGTCAGACCGAAGGTGTAGTTGCCACGGCCGTCGAACTGCTTCGGGGAGAGGCCACGGAAGTCACGGATACGCGGCAGGGCCAGCGACACCAGACGGTCCAGGAACTCCCACATGCGGTCACCACGGAGGGTGACGTGGGTGCCGATCGGCTGGCCCTCACGCAGCTTGAACTGCGCGATGGACTTGCGAGCCTTCGTCACCGCCGGCTTCTGACCGGTGATGGCGGTGAGGTCGCGGATCGCGCCCTCGATCAGCTTGCTGTCACGGGCGGCCTCGCCGACACCCATGTTGACGACGACCTTGACCAGGCCGGGCGTCAGCATGACGTTCTCGTACGAGAACTGCTCCTGCAGCTGACCCTTGATCTCGGAGTTGTAACGCTCCTTGAGACGGGGGGTCACCTTCTCAACAGTCGTCTCAGACATCAGATGTCCTCACCGGTTCGCTTGGCAACGCGGATCTTGTTGCCCTCGTCATCGAAGCGGTAGCCAACGCGGGTGACGACCTTCTTGCCGTCCTTCTCCACGACCAGCTGGACGTTGGAGACGTGCACCGGGGCCTCGACGGTGACGATGCCACCCTGAGTGCCCGGGCCCGGCTTGGTGTGCTTCTTGACCCGGTTCACACCCTCGACCAGGACCTTGTTCTCGGCGGGCATGGCCTGGATGACCTTGCCCTGCTTGCCGCGGTCCTTGCCGGTGATGACCTGAACCAGGTCACCCTTCTTGATCTTCATGCTGTTCGCCATGAGTTAGAGCACCTCCGGCGCAAGCGAGATGATCTTCATGAACTTCTTGTCACGCAGCTCGCGGCCCACCGGGCCGAAGATGCGGGTACCACGGGGGTCACCATCGGTGTTCTTCAGAACGACCGCGGCGTTCTCGTCGAAGCGGATGTACGAGCCATCCGGACGACGACGCGACTTCACGGTACGGACGACGACGCACTTGACGACGTCACCCTTCTTCACCGAACCGCCGGGGATCGCGTCCTTGACGGTCGCGACGATGACGTCCCCGATGCCGGCGTAGCGACGACCGGAGCCACCGAGAACGCGGATGCAAAGGATTTCCTTCGCGCCCGTG
Source organism: Kitasatospora sp. NPDC087271 (assembly GCF_044744605.1). NCBI lineage: Bacteria > Bacillati > Actinomycetota > Actinomycetes > Kitasatosporales > Streptomycetaceae > Kitasatospora > Kitasatospora sp. NPDC087271. The sequence continues at coordinate 146,574 of NZ_JBIUYQ010000008.1, read as the reverse complement.
TTGTCGGCGACACGCAGTCGCGACTCCTGCTGGATCACAGCTTTCTCCTGATCGTCAACGAGAGCTGACGGGCCGGCCGCTGCTCACACCAGCGCCCACGAGGGGCCTGGTGCACATACGGCCGTACCGCATCAACTTCGTTACTTGGCCTTCTCGAGGATCTCGACGACGCGCCAGCGCTTCGTCGCGGACAGCGGGCGGGTCTCCGCCAGGAGGACCCGGTCGCCGATGCCGCAGGCGTTCGCCTCGTCGTGCGCCTTCAGCTTGTTCGTACGGCGGATGACCTTGCCGTACAGAGCGTGCTTGACGCGGTCCTCGACGGCGACGACGACGGTCTTGTCCATCTTGTCGCTGACGACGAGACCCTCACGGGTCTTGCGGAAACCGCGCGTCTCGTTGGTGTTCTCAGTCATCAGGCGTTCTCCACCGTCTCGATGCCCAGCTCGCGCTCGCGCATCAGGGTGTAGATCCGCGCGATGTCCTTACGGACGAGCTTGAGCCGTCCGTGGTTGTCGAGCTGCCCGGTCGCCGCCTGGAAGCGGAGGTTGAACAGCTCCTCCTTGGCCTCACGGAGCTTGGCAACGAGACCCTCGTTGTCCAGCTCGCGGAGGTCAGCAGCCTTGGTGCCGGCCGACATCAGCTCTCACCTGCCTCGCGCCGGATGATCCGGCACTTCATCGGGAGCTTGTGAGCAGCGCGGGTCAGCGCCTCACGAGCCACCTTCTCGTTGGGGTACGACAGCTCGAACATGACCCGACCCGGGTGCACGTTCGCGATCCACCACTCGGGCGAACCCTTACCGGAACCCATGCGGGTCTCGGCCGGCTTCTTGGTGAGCGGACGGTCCGGGTAGATGTTGATCCAGACCTTGCCGCCACGCTTGATGTGACGGGTGACGGCGATACGAGCGGACTCGATCTGCCGGTTCGTCACGTAGGCCGGGGTGACGGCCTGGATGCCGTACTCGCCGAAGGCGAGCTCGGTGCCACCCTTGGCAGCGCCACGGCGCTTGGGGTGGTGCTGCTTGCGGTGCTTGACCCGACGGGGGATCAGCATTGGAGTCAGGCCTCCGTTCCGGTGTTCTCGGCAGCCGGAGCCTCGGCGGCCGGGGCCGCGGGGGCCTCGGACGCGGCGGGGCGACGGCCGCGGCCACCGCGCTCGCCACCACGGCGCTCGCCACCGCGGGCGGGACGACCACCCTCGGGACGGGCCGGGCGGTTGCCCGAGCGGGCAGCGGCGTTCTCAGCGCGGACCTCGGCGATGTTCTTGACGTCGCCCTTGTAGATCCAGACCTTCACGCCGATACGGCCGAAGGTCGTCTTGGCCTCGAAGAAGCCGTAGTCGACGTTCGCGCGCAGGGTGTGCAGCGGCACACGGCCCTCGCGGTAGAACTCCGAACGGCTCATCTCGGCGCCACCGAGACGACCGGAGCACTGGACCTTGATGCCCTTGGCGCCGGACTTCATGGTGCCCTGCATCGACTTGCGCATGGCGCGGCGGAAGGAGACGCGGGAGGACAGCTGCTCCGCGACGCCCTGAGCCACGAGCTGGGCGTCCAGCTCGGGGTTCTTGACCTCGAGGATGTTCAGCTGGACCTGCTTGCCGGTCAGCTTCTCGAGGTCGCCGCGGATGCGGTCGGCCTCGGTGCCACGGCGGCCGATGACGATGCCGGGGCGAGCGGTGTGGATGTCAACGCGGACGCGGTCGCGGGTGCGCTCGATCTCGACCTTGGAGATGCCGGCGCGCTCCATGCCCTTCGTCATCATGCGACGAATGGCGACGTCTTCCTTGACGTAGTCCTTGTACAGCTTGTCGGCGTACCAGCGGGACTTGAAGTCCGTGCTGATGCCGAGGCGGAACCCGTGCGGGTTAACCTTCTGGCCCATTACCGGGTCCCTTCCTTGCTGCTGACGACCACGGTGATGTGGCTGGTCCGCTTGCGGATCCGGTAGGCACGACCCTGCGCACGCGGACGGAACCGCTTCAGGGTCGGGCCCTCGTCAACGTACGCCTCGCTGATGACGAGGTCGTCCACGTTGGAGTGGTTGTAGTTGTGCGCGGCGTTGGCAATGGCGCTGTCGAGCACCTTGCCGACGGGCACGGTGGCGGCCTGCGGAGCGAAACGCAGGACGGCCTGGGCCTCCGTGGCCGGCAGGCCACGGATGAGGTCCACCACGCGGCGGGCCTTCATGGGCGTGACGCGGATGTACCGCGCCTGGGCCCTGGCTTCCATGGTTGTCCCCTTGCTGGTGTAAGTCATTGAGTCGGTAATCTCGCTGGCGACTAGCGACGCTTCGACTTGCGGTCGTCCTTGACGTGACCGCGGAAGGTACGCGTCGGCGCGAACTCGCCGAGCTTGTGGCCGACCATCGACTCGGTGACGAACACCGGGACGTGCTTACGGCCATCGTGCACCGCGATCGTGTGGCCGAGCATGGCCGGGAAGATCACGGAGCGACGGGACCAGGTCTTGATGACGTTCTGGGTACCCGCCTCGTTCTGCGCGTCCACCTTCTTGAGAAGGTGGCCGTCGATGAAGGGGCCCTTCTTGAGACTGCGCGGCATCTGACCTGCTCCTAGCGCTTCTTGTTGGTCTTGCGGCGGCGCACGATGAGGGCGTTCGAAGCCTTCTTCGGGCTACGAGTGCGACCCTCCTTCTGGCCCCACGGCGAGACCGGGTGGCGGCCACCAGAGGTCTTACCCTCACCACCACCGTGCGGGTGGTCGATCGGGTTCATGGCGACACCACGCACGGTCGGGCGGACGCCCTTCCAGCGCATGCGGCCGGCCTTGCCCCAGTTGATGTTCGACTGCTCGGCGTTGCCGACCTCACCGACGGTGGCGCGGCAGCGCGCGTCCACCAGGCGGATCTCACCGGAGGGCATGCGCAGGTGCGCCATCTTGCCCTCACGCGCCAGCAGCTGGATGCCGGCACCGGCGGAGCGGGCCATCTTGGCACCGCCACCGGGACGCAGCTCCACCGCGTGGATGGTGGTACCGACCGGGATGTTGCGAAGCGGCAGGTTGTTGCCCGGCTTGATGTCGGCGCCAGCGCCGTTCTCGATCCGGTCACCCTGCGCGATACCGCGCGGCGCGATGATGTAGCGCTTCTCGCCGTCCGCGTAGTGCAGGAGCGCGATGCGCGCGGTGCGGTTCGGGTCGTACTCGATGTGCGCGACCTTGGCCGGCACGCCGTCCTTGTCGTGACGACGGAAGTCGATCACGCGGTAGGCGCGCTTGTGACCGCCACCCTGGTGGCGAACGGTGATCCGACCGGCGTTGTTACGGCCGCCCTTGCTGTGCAGGGGGCGAACCAGCGACTTCTCCGGCGTGGACCGCGTGATCTCTACGAAGTCGGCCACGCTGGAGCCACGACGGCCCGGCGTAGTCGGCTTGTACTTGCGGATGCCCATTTGGCTCTCTCGTCCTCGTCCTTATCGACGATCACGATCTCCGTTAGGAGACCGGACCACCGAAGATGTCGATGCGGTTGCCCTCAGCCAGCGTCACGATGGCGCGCTTGGTGTCCTTGCGCTTGCCAAAGCCCGTCTTGGAGCGCTTGCGCTTGCCCTGACGGTTGAGCGTGTTGACGGACTCGACCTTGACCGAGAAGACCGCCTCGACGGCCTGCTTGATCTGGGTCTTGTTGGCACCGGGCGACACGACGAACGTGTACTTGTTCTCGTCGAGGAGCGAGTAGCTCTTCTCCGAGATGACCGGCTTCACCAGGACGTCACGGGGGTCCGTGAACGTCTTGCTCGTGATCTCTGCAGCCATCAGGCGGCGCTCCCTTCGAGCTCGCCCTCAGCAGCCACGGCCTTGGCGGACGCGGCGGGACCCGCCACGAAACGCTCGAAGGCGGCCTGGGTGAAGACCACATCGTCGGAGACGAGCACGTCGTAGGTGTTCAGCTGACCGGCGTCCAGGATGTGCACGTGCGGCAGGTTGCGGGCGCTCTTCAGACCCAGCTCGTCGGCACGCTCGACGACGAGGAGGATGTTCTTGCGCTCGGTGATCTTGCCGAACAGACCCTTGGCGGCCTTGGTCGACGGCGCCTCGGCCGCGATCACGTCGGTGACGACGTGGATGCGGTTGTGGCGGGCCCGGTCGGTGAGCGCACCGCGCAGGGCGGCGGCGATCATCTTCTTCGGGGTCCGCTGCGAGTAGTCGCGCGGCACGGGACCGTGCACGACGCCACCGCCGGCGAACTGCGGGGCGCGGGTCGAGCCCTGACGGGCGCGGCCGGTGCCCTTCTGGCGGTACGGCTTCTTGCCGCCACCGCGGACCTCGGCGCGAGTCTTGGTCTTGTGGGTGCCCTGACGGGCCGCAGCGAGCTGCGCCACGACGACCTGGTGCATCAGCGGAACGCTGACCTTCGCGTCGAAGATCTCGGCCGGCAGCTCGAGGCTGCCGGTCTTGTCGCCCGCGGGCGACAGGATGTCAATGGTGCTCATATCCTCACAGCCCCTTCGCCGCAGTGCGGACGAGGACGAGGCCGCCGTTCGGGCCCGGGATTGCGCCCTTGATCAGGAGCAGCCCCTTCTCCGCGTCAACGGCATGGATGGTCAGGTTCTGGGTGGTCACACGCTCGTGGCCCATCCGGCCGGCCATCCTCACGCCCTTGAACACGCGACCCGGGGTGGCGCAGCCACCGATCGAGCCGGGCGAGCGGTGCTTGCGCTGCACACCGTGACCGGCGCCGAGGCCCCGGAAGTTGTGGCGCTTCATGACACCGGCGAAGCCCTTGCCCTTGGAGGTGCCGGTCACGTCGACCTTGACACCCGCCTCGAACAGCTCCGCGGTGATCTCCTGGCCGAGGGTGTACTCGGACGCGTCCGTGGTACGGAGCTCGACCAGGTGGCGGCGCGGGGTGACACCGGCCTTGGCGAAGTGGCCCGCGAGGGGCTTGTTCACCTTGCGGGGGTCGATCTCGCCGAAGCCGATCTGGACGGCGTCGTAGCCGGCCGGACTGTCAGCGGTGTGGACCTGGGTCACGACATTGGGCCCAGCCTTGACGACGGTCACCGGAACGATCCGGTTGTTCTCGTCCCAGACCTGGGTCATGCCGAGCTTCTCGCCCAGGATGCCCTTAATCTGCTTAGCCATCTTCGGTGCGCCTCTCAGAGCTTGATCTCGATGTCGACGCCAGCCGGCAGGTCGAGACGCATGAGCGAGTCAACCGTCTTCGGCGTGGGGTCGAGGATGTCGATCAGACGCTTGTGAGTACGCATCTCGAAGTGCTCGCGCGAGTCCTTGTACTTGTGCGGCGAGCGGATGACGCAGTACACGTTCTTCTCAGTGGGCAGCGGCACCGGGCCCGCGACCTGCGCACCAGTACGGATCACCGTCTCGACGATCTTCTTCGCCGAGGAATCGATGACCTCGTGGTCGTAGGCCTTGAGCCGGATGCGGATCTTCTGTCCCGCCATGGCTACTCAGTAGTCCTTTGTCCTTAGTCACTGCACGACCACCCTCCGACCCCCGCGCTCGGGCGTGTCGCTCTCGCGCTTGTAAAAAACCGGCGAACAACTCGTCGGTTTCAAGATTTCGGGGTGGGGGGCCGGGTCGAGGCCCCGCATACGCTTCCCGGAAGATTCCCGTACTTTCGCCCCGCAGCTGCCGTGGCGTCGACTTCACGCTTAACGGCCATCACGGGAACGACGAGTACCTGGGACTCGCTTCCAGTCCTCCCGGCGGGAGGCGCGCAGCATCGGCAACTCAACCGAGCAACTTGGACATACTGCCACATGGAGCAGCCCGGATGCCAATCGGGGCCGGTGAGGTCGCCCTCACCGGCCCCGATCGGGTGACCGTCCTCAACCGCGGCGCCCACCGCCGCGGACCCGCGTCACCAGGGTCGCTTGCTCCCGCAGGTCAGCGCCCACTCGTCACCGGTCACGTTGGCGCACCACAGCTGGCCCTTGTCGGGCTCGTTGTTGTACTCCTTGAGCTCCTTGTTCACCGGCGCGCAGTCGGTCGGCCCGGCCGGGTCGTACTTCGGGCACTTGCCGTCGCGGTTCACCAGGATGTGCGCGCGCCAGGCGTCCGCGCCCATGTCGATGCCCTTGGCCCCGGCGACCGGCACGAACTCGGGCCTGGTGGTCGGCATGTAGCGGTCCGCCGACCAGGAGGCCGCCATGGTGGCGAACAGCGCCACCGCGCAGACCGCGCCGGCGACCAGCCGGCCGGTGACCGCGGGCCGCAGGGTCAGCGGCGCCGGCCGCCCGTCGGTGCCAACCCGCTGCACCGTGCGCAGCCAGCCGGTGCCCCGCTGGACGAGGAACATCAGGCCGAGCACCGCGAGGATCATCAACGCGTAGAGGATGATCCAGGTCGTCCGCGGGTACAGCTGGATGGACTTCGTCTGGGCCATCTGGGAGGCGAACCAGAAGCGCAGCAGCCAGGCGCTGATCAGGGTGGCCGTCACGGTCCGGACGGTGATGCTGCGCAGCCCGAGGCCCAGCGCCAGCGCGACCCCGGCGAGCAGCAGCAGGGTGTAGGCGCTCTGCCCGGCGAGCTCACCGCGCAACGGGAAGTCGTGGTAGTTCAGGTCGCCGTTGCGGTCCGAGGCCCAGCCCATGATGTACGCCGGGTCGATGTACACCGAGAGGTACGCGTACCGGTCCTTGGCCTGGGCGCCCAACCGCACCAGCTCGTACAGCAGCGGCGAGCCGACCACGCCGGCACTCACCAGCGTCACGCCGAGGAACAGCAGCGCCCGCTTGATCCGGGCGGCGCCCTGGCGCCACGGGACGACGAACAGCGTCAGGACGAGGACGCCGGGCGCGGCCCAGATGAACCAGCCCGAGTACCAGAGGAACATCAGGCCGAACGAGACGCCGAAGCCGAGGCCGCGCAGCACCGTGGACCGGGTGGACAGCTCGTGCGACCGGCGGAGCTCCCGCAGGGCGGCGGCCAGCATCGGCACCATGACCAGCATCGTGACGTGGCTGTACGGCCGGATCGGGTCGAGGAAGAGGATCGCCGACGGGACGGCGATCAGCAGCGCCCAGACCGGCCGCAGCATCAGCCGCCAGGAGAGGTACGCCATCGGGCCGACCAGCGCGCTGCAGATCAGCTGGACGTCCTTCATGGCGTAGCCGACGCCGCCGACGCCGCCGTAGAACAGCTTCGACCAGACCGCCAGCAGCGCCGGGAAGCCGGGCGGGTAGACGCCGGGCAGGCCCTTGCCGCGCAGCATGTCGTTGGCCATGCCCATGAGGTTGCCCGGGTCGCCCTCCTGACCGCCGAGGCCCCACTGGGTGCCGTTCAGCGCCACCGCGATCCCGCCCGCGACCGCGCCGGTGGCCAGTCCGGCGACGGCCGCGCAGACCAGCCGCTGGGCCAGCTGGTACCGGGCCAGGCTGCCCCGGTAGGCGGCGTACAGCAGCACCGCCAGGATGGGCAGGCCCACGATGGCGGCGTACTTCTGGAGCATGGCCAGACCGCTGACCTGGCCCACCCGGTTCAGCGGGTTGACGTCGATGCGGGTGCAGAGCAGCGCGAAGCCGAACGCCGCCACGATCGAGACCAGGGCCTCGGCCGAGCGGACCGCCCAGGGGCGCTCCAGCAGGCCGTCGAGCCGTCCGGGGCGGGGCGCGATCGCGCCCTCCGGTTCGAGCGACTCCTTGCTGGAGCCGCCGACCGGGCTGGTGGCCAGATCAGTCATGTCAGTCACTTCCGTGCAGTGGCCACGTCCGATGAGTGGCGAAGGATGGCTCAGTGGACCGGCGATCAGCGGCCATCATAGGGCGCCTACCAGAAGCCGAAGCCTCGGGCAAGGACCCCGTTCCGGCCGTATCGGGGCTTGGGCGTGGTGGTTCAACAGGATCCGCCCGGTCGCGTCGGTGCTCCCCATGAGCACCCCCTCACCCACCTAGAGCCCAGCGGCCGGCCGAAGCGCTTACTCCCGCCCCGTCGAATTCGGCCGGGCGCCTCGGGGCGCCGTGACCCGGGGGCCTCCGGCCGGCTGCCGGCACCGCCCTCGGACACGCTCCGGTCAGCTGCTGCGGACCGCGCGGCCGACCATGGCACCGGCGTGGGAGAAGTCACCCGCGCCGAGCCGGCCGGCGGCGACCATCAGGGCGTGCAGGCGGGACGAGAGGTGCAGGTCGGCCGAGCGCGCGGCGTTGGTCCAGCCCTTGGCGCGCAGTTCCTTGGAGATCAGCGAGTAGTACCGCAGCTCCTCGTCGAAGCGCTTGCCGTCCTTGACCCGGTTCGAGGAGTCGCTGGCCTGGTGGCGCCGGTAGCGGAACACCTCGCGCTCGTCGACCAGCAGGTTGCCGCCCTCCATCAGCATGTCGACCATGAACGCCAGGTCGTGGATGGCGTCGATGTCCGGGCGGTACGGGATCTTCGACAGCGCGGACTGGCGGTAGGTGAGCGACGGCGTGTACAGCCAGTTGCCGGACAGCAGGCTCTTCACCGCGGCCTCGCCGCTGATCACCCCGGCCTTGCGGGCCGGCGCGCTGATCCGGCGCTTGACCTTGTCGCCGATGCCGAGCGAGGGCACCAGGGTCCCGTCGCTGTCCATCACCCGCACGCCCGGCTGGACCGCGATCGCGTTCGGGTCGGCCCGCAGGCGCTCCAGGACGACGTCCAGGTAGTCGGGCTCCAGCAGGTCGTCGGCGCCCATCATCGAGACGAACTCGCGCTCGGCCAGGGTGGAGGCCTTGTAGGTGTTGCCGTTGGGGCCCAGCCGCTCCGCGTTGCGGATGTACCGGATCCGCTCGTCGTTCAGGCTCTCGATGTACTGGGGCGCCCGGAAGCCCGGGTACTGGTCGTCCACGACGGTCAGCCGCCAGTCCTGCTGGTGCTGGGCCCGGATGCTGTCGATGGTGGCGAACAGGTACTCCGGATCGCCGTAGTACGGGATGACGAAATCGACGCTCATGACGGCGCCGCACCTCCTGGTCCTGGATCACGCTTCGGTGCCGCCCGGCCGCGGCCAGCGGGGCGCCCCAAGTCAACCAGCTTTGCCGGGCCCGTGCGTCAGCCGGTCGGCCCACACCGGCGCCGGGGGGCGGAAAGCGGGTGCGCAGAGGCCGCCGATCGGAAATTCTGGCACACAGAAATACGTCCACCGGGCGGCCGGGGGATGAATGAACTCGGTAATGTCCGGATTTTCCGGAGCCCAAAAAGGCGGCACGCATTGGCGCCCCCTCTTTGACAACGGACGAACGGGCGTCACCGTTCGACCCGGTGGCCGACGGTCGAGGGGACCGTTCGCCGGCCTCTCCGGCGGCGCGCTCACCCGCACGCACGGCTGAGGGCCGGCACCCCGTCGGGGGTACCGGCCCTCAAACCCTGTGCCCTGTCGCGTGGAGCGCGATCAGTGGTCGGAGCCGACCGGAGCATCGAGGCGGTCGTTGTTGTGACGGACGCCCTCGGTGATGGCGACCGTACGGGCCAGGTCGGTGAGCTTCTTCTCCAGCGACCGGAAGCGCAGGTAGGTGTTGAGCGTCAGGAAGCCCATGGCGATGACCATCAGGTAGAGCACCAGGTCCGTGCCACGGCCGACGCCCAGCGCGGTGGCCAGCTTGGTCACGCCGGCCGGCCACAGGATCGCGATGACGTTGGCGACGACGAAGAGCGAGAAGGCGATGCGCTTCCACGCCCGGGTGTTCGCGGCGTCCCAGCGCCGGACGAACAGGAGGGCCATGCCCACGGCGGCCAGGACGAGGATCAGCTGGATCCAGAGGTGATTCATCGGCGGTTACGCTCCCGCAGCGAGATGTCGAAGAGGATGTTCACGCCGTTGATCAGGGACTGGCCCTTGGCGCGCGAGTAGTCGGTGTAGAGGATGTCCACCGGCACCTCTGCAACCCGGAGGTCCGAGCCGGCGAGGAAGGAGACGATCTCCGAGGCGTGGGCCATGCCGTTCATGGTGATCCGGATGCGGCTGGCCGCCTCCCGGTTCATCACGCGCAGACCGTTGTGCGCGTCGGTGAGCTTGAGCTTGCGGGCGGTCGGGCTGACCGCGGCGGCGGTGCGGAGCACGACCCGCTTGATCCACGGCACCTGGCCGGTCTGCTCGATGAAGCGGGAGCCGAGGACGATGTCGGCCTCGTCCTGGCGCAGCAGCGCCACCATCTTCTCCACGTCGGCGGTCTGGTGCTGGCCGTCCGCGTCGAAGGTGGCGAAGTACTCGGCGCCCTCCTGCTCCAGCGCGTACTTCAGGCCGGTCTGCAGCGCTGCGCCCTGGCCCAGGTTGACCGGGTGCCGCACCAGGTGGGCGCCGGTCGTCATGACGTGCTTCGCCGTGTCGTCGGTGCAGCCGTCGTCGATCACCACGATGTTGGGGAAGGTCTTGCGTGCCCCCTCCACGACCTCGGCGATCACCTGGCCTTCGTTGTAGGCCGGGATCACCAGCCAGACGTTGTCATAGTCGGACACAGGGGCTCCATGCTTGGCGAACGGCACGGCGTCGCGTGCCTCGGTCTGTCTGTCGGTGGTGATCACGGGCGTCGTCGGCCAATCACAGTCCGGTCCCCCACCGTCACGAGGTCCGCAGCGGCTCGGCCGCGCTCCTGCTGTCCAGCCCGGAGTGCCCGGAGGCGGCGGGGCGGGAGGGGAACGCGCGGTACAGCGCCCACAGCATCAGGACGGCGCTGACCAGCGCGCCGGCCAGGTACGCGAGCTCGGCACGGAGACCGACGTCACCCGGGGAGAGGGCGACCGCAACCAATGCTACGGAACCGGCCGTCCAGCCCACCAGCTGTCGGCGGTGCTGGGCGCTCGACATCAGCGCCTGGCCGAAGACCGTCGCGAGGACGTAGCAGAGCGTGCCGAGGACGAGCCAGGTGAAGTCCAGCGGGTTGAGCAGGTCCTTGGCGTTGAAGAGCAGCGGGTTGAGCCAGGCGCCGAGCGCGATGACCGGCAGCCCGCCGCCGATGCACATGGCGGCGACGATCGCCGTGGTACGGGTCAGCACCTTGCGGAACTCGGCGTGGTCGCCGGCCGCGGTGGCACCCGAGAGCGCGGAGACCATGGAGGCCTGGAGGGCGCTGTAGGCGAAGAGCGGCACGCGGGCCATCACCACGGCCTGGCCGAGGGCGAAGACCAGGGCGTCGGACGCCTCGGAGTGCTTCGGAGCGAGCAGGCGCACGCAGACGACGGTCGCGTTCACCACCAGCTGGCTGAGCATCACGGAGCCGATCAGCAGGCCGAGCCCGCTGGTGAGCTGGCGCCAGGACACCTCCGGCCCGGGGGCGCGGTCGGCGAGGATGCCGCGCAGGCCGATCAGTGAGGCGGCGACCGGGGCGACCACCAGGATCAGGCCGAAGGCCAGCGCCGAGTGCAGCCCGAGGACGGCGGTCAGCGCGGCCAGCCCGATGCGCAGGGCACCGTCGACGGCCAGCTGGGTGCCGTAGGGGCCGAACAGCCCGAGGCCGGCCAGCGCGCCGCGGGAGACCGAGCTCACCGCGAGGCCCGCCATGCCGCCGGCGAGGGCCACCACGAGGGTCCGGTCACCGCCGAACAGCTGGTCGGCGATCGGGCCGGCGGCGGCGGCCAGCACCGCGCAGGCCGCGGCCAGGATCGCCAGGGCGAGCAGCAGCATCCGCCGTACCGCGGGCAGTGCCCCCGCCCCGGACACCTTGCGGGCGGCGACCAGCCGCGTCAGCTCCAGTTCGACGGGCTGGAACAGACCCCACCCGACGGACATCACGATCGTCCAGAGCATCGTCACCCTGGCCGCACCGGCCGTGCCCAGGCTGTAGCCCACGAGCGCCATGTAGACGTACGCCGAGGCGCCGAGCACGACCGTCCCACCGACCACGAGCCGGGCCCCCGGGGGTAGCACCCCGAGCAGCTTGGCGATCGGGTTCTTCATCACATGATCACCGAATTAACCGGCCGACCTTGCCACACGTCTCCGCACGAGGCCGGCCCGGCCGTGCGATTGCTGTGAATAGTAGCGGGTAGCCGTGAACGTCCGATGACGGTGGCCCCCACCCTCAGACCCCCGGGAAGGTACGGGACCACGGCTCCGTCCAAAGGTTCTGAGGATCGCTCAGCACCGTCACCGTGACACCCTGCGCCGCCAGGTCCCGCTTGATCCGGTCGCCCACGGAGGGGTCGGCGGTCAGGACGGTCGGCGGGACGGGCGCGGCCGGGAGCTTGTCGATGGCTCCCTTGAGGCGGCCCAGGGACTTCTGGTAGTCCTCCTCCTTCACCTGGGGGCCGCCGATGGACACCCAGTGGATGTCGTACAGCGCCGTCATGTCGCCCCCGCGCCGGTTCAGCAGCGAGGCGAGCCAGGTGGCCTTGAGGTTCTTGTAGTCGTCGTTGGCGAAGAGCGCGATCACCGGGCCCTTGCTGGAGATGTCGAGCGCCTGCGCGCCCTTGGGGCCCATGTCCCCCTTGAACTCGCCGCGTCCCCAGGCCACCAGCGGGTTGGCGGACCAGGCGGACGGGTTGTCCTTGGTGGTCAGGAAGCCCCACTGCACGTTGGCGAAGAGGCTGAGCGCGGCGGCGACGGCGAGGCCGGACATCGCCAGCTCGCCGAGGCGGTTCGGCAGCGTGCGGCCCGTCCCCCGGTACGGGCTCTGCAGCATGACCCCGACGGCGCCGAGGGATATCAGGCTGACCACGACGCCCACGGCCGTCATCTTGTGGAAGTAGTACGAGTACTTGCCGATGGTGTGCAGCTGGTAGGCGGCGAAGGCGCTGAGCAACCCGCCGGTGCCGAGCAGGACCGCGAGGTGCGCCTGGCCGACGGCGGTCCTGCGGTTGCGCGGCATGACCGCGGCCAGCAGGCCGAGCAGCCCGCCGCCGATGAGTATGGAGCGGTCGGCCCCGACGCTCGGGCCGTTCATGTTCGAGGCACTGGCCACGTCGAGGTTGCCCAGCACGGACAGGACGCTCGGGAGCGCGGCCACGCCCAGCGCGCACGCCAGCGCGCCGGCGGTCCACCACCAGCGCCCGGCGAACTCGCGCCGGTGCGCCACCAGTGCGCCCAGCAGTGCCACGCCGACGAAGGCGCCGTAGATGTTGTACGCGTAGGTGACGGTGATCAGCCCGGCCGACGCGGCCAGCACGAACTCGGTGGTGCCCATCGCCGGCCGGATCAGCACGGCCAGCGCGAGTGCTATCAGCAGCAGCCCGATGAAGGTCGAGTCGAAGCCGTGGACCATCAGGTCCATGTAGTTGCTCGCGAACATGATCGCGCCGACGGTCGCGCACACCGCCGCGCAGCGCCAGCCGCGCAGCCGCGGCCCGCCGATCCACCGGGCCGCCCAGACCAGCGCGGCGCAGAACAGCGCGTAGCCCACCAGCAGGTACAGGAAGTACCGGTTCATGGTGTAGAGCATGTCGCCGGAGTCGGCGGCGGAGTGGACGAGGGTGTCCGTCCAGGCCAGCAGGAAGTGGGAGCCCTGCGGGTACGTCACCTCGGACGGCGGTATCAGGAAGGACCGGGCCGCGTCCTGGTGGAGGAAGTTGAAGCCGCCGACGTTCTGGATGCCGGAGAAGAAGGAGAAGTGCGCGAGCCGGTCCTCCGACGTGGCGAAGTACGCGACCCGCTCGGCCGCCGACGTTCCCGCGATCGGGTGGAACAGGTAGTGCCAGACGCCGTAACCGGTGCCCAGGACCAGCAGGTCGGACCAGCGGAAGCGCAGCGGCAGGCGCGGGCCGCGGCGGGCGGCCCAGGCGGCGACCGTCACCACGCTGAACATCAGGCCGCTGGTGGCGACCGGCGAGAGGCCCCACGGCCAGAGCGAGAAGAGCAGGCCGAACGTCAGCACCGAACCGGCGAGCACCAGCCCGGCGACGAACAGCCGGTCGAGCAGCACGCCGCCGACCCGGAGCACGGCGGCTATGGAGAACAGCAGCAGCGGCAGCAGCAGGACGCCCAGGTCCAGCGCGACCAGCCCGGTCGGCACCAGCCAGGACAGGGCCAGCCCCCCGGCCAGGACGAGCGGGTTGCGCCTGGACCGTCCACCGGTGGTCGGCTCGGGCGGCGGCCCCGGCGGTGCGGTCGGACGTTGAAGCTCGCGCTCAGGCGAGGAATGTACGGTCGACACGGTGCCGTGCCCCTTCGGTCAAGTCCCTGCCGCCCGTCTCCCCGGCCGGGTGCGGACTTCCACTACCGTCAGCGGGCAGGCTACGAGCCACAGCATACCGAGGGGCCCGTCGGCACGACGGGCTGAGGGGCCCGGGTGGGCGGTCCGCGAACCAGTGGGAACGGCCGCCGTTCAGCCCCGGTTCAGCCCCGGAAGACCCAGATCTTCAGCAGCACGAACCGGGCCACCGTGGCCAGGCCGTTGGCGGCGACCAGTCCGGCGACCTCCACCGGCCGGGAGGCGTTCGGCGCCACCTGGTCCAGCAGGGCGAGCACGCCCGCGCTCAGGCCGAGCCCGATCAGGAAGGCCACCGCGCCCTGGAGCTGGTGCCGGACCATGCCCTGCGAGCCGGTGACCCCGAAGGTGAAGCGGCGGTTGGCCGCGGTGTTGGCCACCGCGCTGACGGCCAGCGCGATCAGGTTCGCCGCCTGCGGGTCGGTGAACCACCGCGCGGCGACGAACAGCGCCAGGTAGAAGACGGTGCTGAGCACGCCGATGACCAGGAAGGACGGCAGCTGGCGGCGGGTCGACGGGGCCGGCTCGACGGGCTCCGCCGGTTCCTCGGTGACGGTCACCGGCCCGGGCCCCGCGCGTCGTCCTGCGCCGCGGCGTCCTGCGCCAGTTCGTCGTCCGCCGAGTCGTAGCCGACGAAGTAGGTCGGGCGGGCCTGCACCGCCGAGTAGATCCGGCCGACGTACTCCCCCAGCAGTCCGACGCAGATCAGCTGTACGGCGCCGATGAAGAGCATGCCGATGAACAGCGAGGACCAGCCGGGCACGGTCGCACCGAGCGCGTACGAGAGGGTGGTGTAGACCGCGAGGGCCAGGCAGACCACGAAGCTCACCAGGCCCAGCCAGGTGGCCAGCCGCAGCGGGGCGGCGGAGAAGTTGGTCACGCTGTCCAGCGCGAGCCGGACCATCTTGGACAGCGGGTAGTGGGTGCCGCCGGCCACCCGCTCCTCCCGGACGTACACCACCTCGCCGCTGGGGAAGCCGAGCCACGGCACCAGCAGCCGGTAGACGGGCTGGTGCTCGGGCAACTGCTTGAGGGCCTCCACGGCCGCGCGGCTGAGCAGGCGGAAGTCGCCGGCCTGGTTGGGCATCCGCTTGCCGACCAGCTTGCGCATCAGCCAGTAGTAGGCGCCGGCCGTCCGGCGCTTGAAGGCGGTGTCGGTGGCGCGGTCCCCGCGCACGCCGTAGACGACGTCGAAGCCCTGCTCGCGGGCCAGGTCGAGCATCTCCGGGATCTTCTCCGGCGGGTCCTGGAGGTCGGCGTCGATGCTCACCACGTAGTCGCCGCGCGCCCGGTGGATGCCGGCGGTGAGCGCGGCCTGGTGCCCCGAGTTGCGGGCGAAGCGGACGATGCGGAACTCCGGCCAGTCCTGCCGGACCTTCTGCAGGACGACGGGGGTGGCGTCCGTGCTGCCGTCGTCGACGCCCACGACCTCGTAGTCGACCCCGAGCCCGTCCAGGATCGGCCGCAGCCGCTCGACGGTCAGCGGGAGCGCCTCCTGCTCGTTGTAGATCGGCATCACGACCGACAACAGTGGTGCCGTTGGCATGCGTTGGATCCCACTTTCCGCGACGGCGGGCTGGACGGTCGCCCGACAATAACAGCCGGCCATGAGCAGCCCGTGAGAGCCGGTGAAGGCCTGATGAAGGCCGAAGGGCTCCGCACACCTGGGTGTGCGGAGCCCTTCGGTTCGCCTGTGCGGGACAGACAGGTCAGAACACCAATTACTTGATGATCTTGGTGACCTGGCCGGCGCCCACGGTGCGGCCACCCTCACGGATGGCGAACTTCAGGCCCTCCTCCATGGCGATCGGCTGGATCAGCGCGACCGTCATGGCGGTGTTGTCGCCCGGCATGACCATCTCGGTGCCCTCGGGGAGGGTCACGACGCCGGTCACGTCCGTGGTACGGAAGTAGAACTGCGGGCGGTAGTTGTTGAAGAACGGGGTGTGGCGGCCACCCTCGTCCTTCGACAGGATGTAGGACTGGGCCTCGAAGTCGGTGTGCGGCGTGACCGAACCCGGCTTGATGATGACCTGGCCGCGCTCGACGTCCTCGCGCTTGATGCCACGGAGCAGCAGACCGACGTTCTCACCGGCCTGGCCCTCGTCGAGCAGCTTGCGGAACATCTCGATGCCGGTGACCGTGGTGGTGGTCTTGGTCTCCTTGATGCCGATGATGTCGACAGTCTCGTTGACCTTGAGGATGCCACGCTCGATACGACCGGTGACGACGGTGCCACGACCGGTGATCGTGAAGACGTCCTCGATCGGCATCAGGAACGGCTGGTCCACGGCGCGGGCCGGGGTCGGGATGCTCTCGTCGACGGCGTGCATCAGGCCGAGGAGCTTCTCGCCCCACTCCTTGTCGCCCTCCAGCGCCTTCAGCGCGGAGACGCGGACGACCGGCAGGTCGTCGCCCGGGAACTCGTACTCCGAGAGGAGCTCGCGGACCTCGAGCTCGACGAGCTCCAGGATCTCCTCGTCGTCCACCATGTCGGCCTTGTTCAGGGCGACGACGATGTAGGGGACGCCGACCTGGCGGGCCAGGAGGACGTGCTCCTTGGTCTGCGGCATCGGGCCGTCGGTGGCGGCGACGACGAGGATCGCACCGTCCATCTGGGCCGCACCGGTGATCATGTTCTTGATGTAGTCCGCGTGACCCGGGCAGTCGACGTGGGCGTAGTGACGCGCCTCGGTCTGGTACTCGACGTGCGCGATCGAGATGGTGATACCGCGCTGCCGCTCCTCCGGCGCCTTGTCGATCTGGTCGAACGGCGTGAAGGGGTTGATCTCCGGGTACGCGTCGTGCAGCACCTTGGTGATGGCCGCGGTAAGGGTCGTCTTACCGTGGTCAATGTGACCAATGGTGCCGATGTTGACGTGGGGCTTCGTCCGCTCGAACTTCGCCTTCGCCACTGCAGTCCTCCTGAGGACAGTTCTGTACGCCGTGCTGACGTCAGTTGGTCTTTGATCGGGTTTGGCCCGAGGTGCCGGAAGCACCTCGCACCGTCCCGCGGGGTGGGGGCCGGAGGCCCCCCGGGAGGATCCGACCGGATCCTCCCGGGACGCCCCCTAATAGCCTAAGGGTTCGCAATCGTCCCGAATATCGGGACGGCCGCGGCCTCGTAGGGAGCCGGCTGGCGCCGGTCCTTACTCGCCCTTGGCCTTGGCGATGATCTCCTCCGCCACGGCCTTCGGAACCTCGGCGTACGAGTCGAACTGCATCGAGTAGCTCGCGCGACCAGAGGTCTTGCTGCGCAGATCACCGACGTAGCCGAACATCTCGGAGAGCGGCACCAGCGCCGTGACGACGCGGGCACCGTGACGCTCGTCCATGGACCGGATCTGGCCACGGCGAGAGTTGATGTCGCCGATCACGTCGCCCATGTAGTCCTCGGGCGTGGTGACCTCGACGGCCATCATCGGCTCGAGGAGGACCGGCTTGGCCTTCCGCGCGCCTTCCTTGAACGCCATCGAACCGGCGATCTTGAACGCGAGCTCGGACGAGTCGACGTCGTGCGCCTGGCCGTCGAGCAGCTTCACGCGGACACCCTGAAGCGGGTAGCCGGCGAGGATGCCGAACTCCATGGCCTCCTGGCAACCGGCGTCGACCGACGGGATGTACTCCCGCGGCACGCGGCCACCGGTGACCTGGTTGACGAACTCGTAGCCCTCGGCCTGCTCGAGCGGCTCGATCGCGATCTGCACCTTGGCGAACTGACCGGAACCACCGGTCTGCTTCTTGTGGGTGTAGTCGATGCGCTCGACGGCCTGACGGATCGTCTCGCGGTACGCGACCTGCGGCTTGCCGACGTTGGCCTCGACCTTGAACTCACGCTTCATACGGTCGACCAGCACCTCGAGGTGCAGCTCGCCCATACCCGCGATGATGGTCTGGCCGGTCTCCTCGTCCGTGTTGACCTGGAAGGACGGGTCCTCCTCGGCGAGACGCTGGATGGCGACACCCAGCTTCTCCTGGTCACCCTTGGACTTGGGCTCGATCGCGACGCGGATGACCGGGGCCGGGAAGTCCATGGACTCCAGGATGACCGGGGCCTTCTCGTCGGACAGCGTCTCACCGGTGGTGGTCTGCTTCAGGCCCATGACGGCGACGATGTCGCCGGCGCCCACCGACTCGATCTCCTCACGCTTGTTCGCGTGCATGCGGTAGATCTTGCCGATGCGCTCCTTCTTGCCCTTCACGGCGTTCAGCACCGAGGTGCCGGACTCCAGGCGGCCGGAGTAGATCCGGACGAAGGTGAGCTTGCCCAGGTGCGGGTCGGACATGATCTTGAACGCCAGCGCGGCCAGGGGCTCGTCGTCCGAGGCCTTGCGGGTGATCTTGGTCTCCGGGTCGTTGGGCTTGGTGCCCTCAACCGACTCGATGTCCAGCGGCGACGGGAGGTACTTGACGACCGCGTCGAGCAGGGGCTGAACGCCCTTGTTCTTGAACGCGGTACCGCAGAAGATCGGCGTGAAGGCCGACTCCAGGGTGCCCTTGCGGATCGCCTCGTACAGCAGCTCCTCGGGGACGTCCTCGCCCTCCATGGCGAGCATCATCACGTCATCGCTGACGTTCGACACCTCGTCCAGGAGCATCTCGCGGTACTCGTTCGCCTGCTCCTGCAGCTCGGCCGGGATGTCGACGATGTCGTACATCTCGCCCTTGGCGGCCTCGGCGGACCAGACCAGCGCCTTCATGCGGACAAGGTCGACAACGCCCTTGAAGTCCGCCTCGGCACCGATCGGGAGCTGCATGACCAGCGGGGTCGCGCCGAGGCGGTCCACGATGGTCTTGACGCAGAAGAAGAAGTTCGCGCCCGTGCGGTCCAGCTTGTTGATGAAGCAGATGCGCGGGACGCCGTAGCGGTCAGCCTGCCGCCACACGGTCTCGGACTGGGGCTCGACACCGGCAACACCGTCGAACACCGTCACGGCACCGTCGAGGACGCGCAGCGAGCGCTCCACCTCGACGGTGAAGTCGACGTGACCCGGGGTGTCGATGATGTTGATGGTGTTGTCGACGTCGTCGACCGTCCAGTGACAGGTCGTCGCGGCCGACGTGATCGTGATGCCGCGCTCCTGCTCCTGCTCCATCCAGTCCATGGTGGCAGCGCCATCGTGGACCTCACCGATCTTGTACGAGACGCCGGTGTAGAACAGGATCCGCTCGGTGGTGGTGGTCTTGCCCGCGTCGATGTGCGCCATGATCCCGATGTTGCGGACCCTGGCGAGGTCAAGGGAGGTTGCAGCCATGGTGGCTCGTTCTCTCTCTGTCTAGTGACGGGGTAGGGACTACCAGCGGTAGTGCGCGAAGGCCTTGTTGGACTCGGCCATCTTGTGGGTGTCCTCGCGACGCTTCACGGAAGCGCCCAGACCGTTGCTGGCGTCGAGGATCTCGTTCATCAGGCGCTCGGTCATGGTCTTCTCGCGACGGGCGCGGGAGTAACCGACCATCCAGCGCAGCGCCAGGGTGCTGGCGCGGCCCGGACGGACCTCGACCGGAACCTGGTAGGTCGCGCCACCGACACGGCGGGACTTGACCTCGAGGGCCGGCTTGACGTTCTCCAGCGCGCGCTTCAGCGTCACGACCGGGTCCGAGCCGGTCTTCTCACGGACGCCCTCGAGGGCGCCGTAGACGATCCGCTCGGCGGTGGAGCGCTTGCCGTGCAGCAGGATCTTGTTGACCAGCTGGGTGACGACCGGGGAGCCGTAAACCGGGTCGATGATGACCGGGCGCTTCGGGGCGGGGCCCTTACGAGGCATTCTTACTTCTCCTTCTTGGCGCCGTAGCGGCTGCGAGCCTGCTTGCGGTTCTTGACACCCTGGGTGTCAAGCGAACCGCGGATGATCTTGTAGCGGACACCAGGAAGGTCCTTCACACGACCACCGCGCACCAGCACGATGGAGTGCTCCTGCAGATTGTGGCCCTCGCCCGGGATGTAAGCGGTGACCTCGATCCCGCTGGTGAGGCGCACACGGGCGACCTTGCGGAGAGCCGAGTTCGGCTTCTTCGGGGTGGTCGTGTACACACGCGTGCAGACCCCACGACGCTGCGGGGAACCCTTCAGCGCGGGAGTCTTGTTCTTCTCGACCTTGTCCTGCCGGCCCTTTCGGACCAGCTGCTGGATCGTAGGCACCGTTTCTCCGTTTTCTGTGTGCCAAGGCTTGGTAAAACTAACCTGCGGTGATCCCCCGCACACGGCCCCGTGGTCGACCCACGCGGTCGGGTGTGTTGGGCTTATTCCGACACGGAATCCCATGAGCTGATGTACAGCGACGGCGCTCAACGCGCGGGGCGCTGGAAGGCGCTCCGGCTCGGCGCGGCGACCGGTGTGCATGCACGCACAAGGACCCGGGGACACCCCAGGCACAAGGTCAGAGCGTACCTAGCGCATCGGGCGCGGTCAAAACAAATGCAACGCCGCAGGTCGCGACCTTCGGCCGGATGTCCCGGGAGTGTCCCGGACGCGACCACCCGGTGTCGGGCCGCCCTCCACCCGCTCTACCACAGCCCGCCGACCGCCGCCACCGGGGCGGGACGCGCCCGGGGCGGCCCGCTCAGACCGGCACCTGCAGCATCACCAGGAGCAGCAGCGTCCAGAGCGCGCAGCCCGCGTAGCCGAAGAGCAGGCCGAGGGTGGAAACCCAGTCGCCGGCCCGGTCGTGGCTGCTCTGCTGGGCCTTCGCGATGTGCCCGACGACCACCGCGGGCAGCGAGAGGCCGGTCAGGCCGAAGACCAGTGAGGTGACCGCCAGCCCGTTGGTGGAGCGAACCGGCGGCGGAGGCGGCGGGAGGAAGGTCGCCGGGACGGGCGGGGCGGCGAAGGCCATCGGCGCCGGCATCGGGCCGGAGGGCAGGTCGGACACCAGCCCGGCCAGCTGGCCGTAGGTCTGCGCGACGGAGGCCTGCTCGTGGCGCTGCTCGTACTCCTCGGCGGAGAGCCGGCCCTCGGCGAACGCGGCCTTCAGCACGTCGATCGTCCGGTCCCGGTCCGCGTGCCCGGCGCGCATCCCCGTGTGGAACCCGGGCTGCGGGACGGACTGCGGGACGGGCTGGGGCTGCCGGTCCCCGCGGCGATCCGGCTCGCCGGGGCCCGAGGCTCCCCACGGTTGAACGGCCATCCGCACCTCCCGGCACCCGGCGCGGCCCCGCGCCCCTCGCTGTCCCTCACTGCCCCTCATAGTGCAGGACGAACGGCGCAGCTGAGTAGTTGCCAATTCCAGCCCGGTACCCGCCGTAACGCGCCGTCCGGGCGGCGCGCCTCACCCGTTCGGCCCACTCTCTCAGGGGATCCTCAACTCGGGAGACAGTCCGTTTCCGCAGTGACAGGCTGAGTCCGAGACACCCATCCGCCAGCGAACAGAGAAGGCCGCCATGCAGGCGTCAGCGCCGCCGCCGTCCGACCACCCCGTACCCGTTCCCCCCTCCGCCGTCAGCATCCAGGGGCTGTGGAAGCACTTCGGCGGCCAGGCCGCCGTCGCCGGACTCAGCCTGGAGCTGCCGGCCGGCTCCTTCATCGGCCTGGTCGGCCCGAACGG
This sequence comes from Kitasatospora sp. NPDC087271, assembly GCF_044744605.1. Taxonomy (NCBI): domain Bacteria; kingdom Bacillati; phylum Actinomycetota; class Actinomycetes; order Kitasatosporales; family Streptomycetaceae; genus Kitasatospora; species Kitasatospora sp. NPDC087271. The sequence goes on along the minus strand of NZ_JBIUYQ010000008.1, from coordinate 124,955 downwards.
CGCCGGCAAGACCACCACGCTGTCCATGGCCACCGGCCTGCTCCGGCCCGACCAGGGCACCGTCCTCATCCACGGCGGCGACGTCTGGGCCGACCCGGTCGCGGTCAAGGCCCGGATCGGCATCCTGCCCGAGGGGCTGCGGATGTTCGAGCGGCTCAGCGGCCGCGAACTGCTGCAGTACAACGGGCGACTGCGCGGCCTGCCCGGCGCCGAGGTGGACCGCCGCGCGGAGGAACTGCTGGCCGTCCTGGACCTCGCCCGCGACGCCGACAAGCTGGTCGCCGACTACTCCACCGGCATGCGCAAGAAGATCGGTCTGGCCGCCGCGCTGCTGCACAACCCCGACGTGCTGTTCCTCGACGAGCCCTTCGAGGGCGTCGACCCGGTCTCCGCGCAGACCATCCGCGGCGTGCTCAAGCGGTACGCGGCGGCCGGATCCACGGTGGTCTTCTCCAGCCACGTGATGGAACTGGTCGAACAGCTCTGCGACTGGGTCGCCGTGGTCAACGCCGGCCGGGTGATCGCCCACGGCCCGCTGGACACCGTGCGCGGCGGGCGCAGCCTCCACGAGGCCTTCCTCGGCCTGATCGGCGTCCGCGAGGACGACGGCCAGGCGCTCGGCTGGCTCGGCGGGCAGGCCGGCGGACAGGCCGGCGCGCAGCTCGGGGGCGGGCAGCTCGGGGGCGGGCAGTGAGCACCGCTCCCGCGACCGCCCGTACCCCGGTGCCCGACGGGCGGACGGTGGTCCGCGCCCTGGTGGCGCTCAAGCTGCGGCTGCTGCGCAACGGCCTGCGGCGCAGCCCCGGCCGGACCGCCGTGTACGTCATCGGCGGCGTCCTCGGCCTGGCCTTCGCGGCCGGCGTCGCCTTCGCCCTCGCCATGATGAACGGGCGCTTCGACGGCTCCGGGGACGCCGGGGTGATGCTGCTCGGCGTGCTCACCCTCGGCTGGGCGGCGCTGCCGCTGTTCCTCTTCTCCAGCGACGAGAGCGCCGACCCGACCCGGCTCACCATGCTCCCGCTGCGGCCCGGCCCGCTGCTGCGCGGCTCGCTGCTGGCCGCGCTGATCGGGCCCGGCCCGCTGGTCAGCCTGGTGCTGGTGACCGGCGCGGCGCTGTCCGGCGCCAACGGCGGTGCCTCGGCCGCGGCCGCGCTGGTCGGCGTCCCGCTGGCCGTGCTCTGCCTGGTCACGCTCTCCCGGGCGGTCGCCGCCGGCAACGCCCGGATGCTCTCCAGCCGGCGCGGCAAGGACTTCGCGATCTTCGGCGGACTGCTGTTCGCCCTGCTCGTGCAGGCCGCCAACGTCGGCTCGCAGAGCGTCTTCGGCCGGCCCGGGGACCACCTCGACCTCAGCCCGCTGGCGCCGATCGCCTCCGTGCTGCGCTGGCTGCCGCCGGTCGGCGCGGCGGACGCGGCCCGCACCGCCGGCGAGGGGCGGTACGGGCTGGCGCTGTTCCAGCTCGCCGCGGCCGCGGCGCTGCTCGCCCTGCTGCTGCGCTGGTGGCGCGGCAGCCTCCAGGAGCTGATGGTCACCGCCGACTCCTCCACCCTGGAGGTGGCCCGCGGCGTGCAGAGCTCGCGCGGCTGGAGCTTCCTGCCCGAGGGCCGGGTCGGCGCGGTGATGCAGCGCCACCTCCGGTACGCCTGGCGGGAGCCGCGGGCCAAGGCCGCGGTGTTCACCAGCATCGGCATGACGCTGGTGATCTGCGTGCTGTCGATGGTCCAGGGCTGGTCGAGCGTCTACCTGCTGGCGATGACCGGGATGTTCCTCGGGCTGCAGATGCTCAACCTGTTCGGCATGGACGGCTCGGCGTTCTGGATGGTCGCCGCCACCCTGCTCACCCCGGCCGACGCCCGGGACGAGCTGCGCGGCCGGGCCTACGCGGTGCTGTCGTACGCCGTTCCGGTGACGCTGGTGCTCGGGCCCGTGCTGGCCGCCGCCACCGGCGACTGGGCCGGCCTGCCGTCCGCACTCGGCCTCGCGCTCGCCCTGCTCGGCTGCGGCGTCGCGCTCGGCGCGACGCTCAGCGTGCTCGCGCCGTACACCATGCCGGCCGACAGCAACCCGATGCGCAACGCCGCCCCCGGGCAGGGCGGCCTGGTGCTGGTCAACCAGTTCGGCTCGCTGTTCGGTGTGGCGTTGCTCTCCCTGCCGGTGAGCGGCTACCTCGGCTGGGCGCTGCTCTCCGCCGGCCCGACCTGGCCGGTCCTGCTGGTCGGCCCCCTCTACGGCGCCCTGATCGCCGCCCTCGGCATCCGCTTCGCGGCCGGGCGGCTGCTGGAGCGCGCCCCGGAGATCCTGGCCAAGGCCGTCGAGCGCTGAGTCGCCTGCGTCACCCGGAGCGCCCGGTCCCGTCGAAGGGGCCGGGCGCTCCGGCATCATGGGCGGGAGGGCCGGACCGTCGAGGAGAGCAGGGACACACCGTGGGCAAGCGCGCGCAGCAGGACGGGGACGGGGGCGCCGGCCCACTGCTGGAGCAGGCGGTGCGATCGGTGCTGACGGCCCCGGACGAGACGCTGGACCTCGCCCTGGACACCGGGGCGTCGCTGCTCGCCGCCTCGGCCGGGCAGTGGCCGGCGGTCAGCCGGGCCCTGCTGGGGTACGCGGACACCGCCGTCGGCCGCTGCTGGTCCGCCGGGTGGCGTCCGGCCGACCTGGCCCGGGTGGTCCGGCGCGGGCTGAAGCCCGTCCACCTGGCCCTCGCGGTGGACCTGATCGCCGCCGAGGGCCGTCGGCACCCCGCGGCCGCCCTCGACCGGCGCTGGCACGAACAGCTGCGCGAGCTGGAGGCCGAGGTGTGGTGGCCGGGTGACGAGCAGTACCTCGGCGCCTTCGCCGACCGGCACCGGCTGGACCGCTTCGCGCTCGCCACCACCGCCCTGGAGCTGCTGCGGACCTGGGGCCGGCTGCCGCCGATCTCCCCGGTCGGCCCCGCGCCCGGCCGACGGCCGCAGGCCGAACGCGCCGCCGGCCCGCAGGCCGGCGAACCGCGGATGCTGGCCCGGATCCGGGCGCTGCTGGCCAAGGCCGAGTCCACCGAGTACCCGGAGGAGGCCGAGGCGCTCACCGCCAAGGCCCAGCAGCTGATGGCCCAGCACAGCATCGACGACGCGCTGCTGGCCGCCACCGGCGACGACCGGAACACCCCGGCGGCGCTGCGGATCGGCGTGGACAACCCGTACGAGAGCCCCAAGACGATGCTGCTGGACGCCGTCGCGGCGGCCAACCGGTGCCGGGCGGTGTGGGCCAAGGAGTTCGGCTTCTGCACCGTCGTCGGCTTCGACGGCGACCTGGACGGCGTCGAACTGCTCTACACCTCGCTGCTGGTGCAGGCCACCCACGCGCTCAACAAGGCCGGCTCCCGCCGGGACTCGCGCAGCAAGGCGTTCCGGCACTCCTTCCTGGTCGCGTACGCGGCGCGGATCCGCGAGCGGCTGACCGCCGCCACCGAGCGCGCGACCAGCGCCGCCGCGGCCGGCCGGCACCTGCGCGAGGACGGCACCGAGGAGCAGCTGCTGCCCGACGAGCGGCTGCTGCCCGCGCTCGCGGCCCGCTCCGAGGCGGTGGACGACGAGGTCGGCCGGCTGTTCCCCAAGCTGGTCTCGCAGCGGGTCCGGGTGAGCGACGGCGTGGGCTGGGCGGCCGGGCGCGCCGCCGCCGACCGCGCCGCGCTGCACGGGCGCGCCGGGCAGATCCGCCGGTAGACCTGATAGAACGGATCCCGCCATGAACCAAGGGGGATCGACGTGACGGAGTCGGCGGCCGAATCGGGATACCGCGACCGGGTGCGCGGGGCGCTGCTCGGCGGGGCCGTCGGCGACGCGCTGGGCTGGCCGGTGGAGTTCCAGCAGCTCCACCAGATCCAGCAGCGGTACGGGCCGGACGGCGTGACCGGGCTTCCGGCCGGCGCCGGGCCGGTCGAAGTCACCGACGACACCCAGATGACCCTGTTCACCGCCGAGGGCCTGATCCGCGCGTTCGTCCGCGGCTGGACGGGCGGCGGCGGCTCGGTGCCGGAGGCCGTCCACGCCGCGTACCGGCGCTGGCTGCTGACCCAGCGCCAGGGCTCGCCGGACACCGCGCCGCAGCCCCGCCCGTACGACGGCTGGCTGCTGACCAGGCCCTTCCTGTACGCGTCGCGGGCGCCCGGCAACGCCTGCATGAGCGGGGTGTCCGAGCACCCGGAGTTCGAGTCGCCGTCCGTGATCGGGCAGCCGGGGCCGATCAACCCGGGCTCCAAGGGCTGCGGCACGGTGATGCGCTCGGCGCCGTTCGGGCTGGCCCGGCTCGGCGTCGAGCTGTCCTTCGGGCTGGCCGTGCAGTGCGCCCAGATCACCCACGGGCACCCGACCGGCTACCTCTCGGCGGGCGCCTTCGCGGCGCTGGTCGAGCGGCTCGCCAACGGGACCGAGCCGTGGGCGGCGGTCGGCGAGACCGTGGAGCAGATCCGCGAGCTGCCGGGGTCCAAGGAGACGGTGCAGGCGCTGGCCCGGGCCGTCCGGGTGGCCCAGGAGTCGCAGCCGACGGCGGAGTCCGTGGAGCGGGTCGGGCTCGGCTGGATCGCCGAGGAGTGCCTGGCCATCGCGGTGTACTCGCTGCTGGCGACCACCCTCGAACCCGACCCGGTGCGCAGCGCGCTGCTGCTGTCGGTGAACCACTCCGGGGACAGCGACTCCACCGGCGCGGTCTGCGGCAACCTGGTCGGCGCCGCGTACGGCGCCTCGGCGCTGCCCGCCGAGTGGGCGGGGGCGGTCGAGGGCCGGGCCGAACTGCTGCGGGTCGCGGACGACCTGCTGGTGCTGTTCGGCAGCCGCGACCCGGCCCACCCGGCGCTCGGCGGGCGCTACCCGGCCTGGTGACGCCCGGTCCTCCTCCGGCTGCTTCGCCCACTTCGCCCACTTCGCCCGCTTCGCCCGCGGGTCGGCTCAGGACGCCTGCGGGTCGGTGACCTGGCCGAGGAACAGCGGCCGCCCGTCAGCGGTGTCGCGGATCAGGAACAGGAACGGCCGGTCGATGTGCAGTTGGACGGACTCCGGCGCGGCCGGCGCCGCCATCGCCGCCACCCCGGCGCCGCTGCCGGCCGCCGCGACCGTACCGTCCTCGTTCACCTCGACGGTGGCCTTCTGCACCACCGCGCCCAGGCCGAGCGGCTCCTTGGCGGTGATGCCGGTGAAGTCGGGCGCGTCGAAGGCCGCCTTGACGCCGAGTGAGCGCAGGGCGGGGACGAGGTCGTTGGCCGTGTCGAAGTGGAACCGCGGCAGGGTCAGGTCGACGGACCGCTCGTCGAGCCCGCCGAGGATCCGGTCGAGCTGGGCCTGGTCCAGGCCCTTGCTGAAGGCCGTGTACCCGCCCTGCGCGGGGACGATCAGGTCCATCGCCAACCCGCCTCCCGCATAAGGGAGTTCGACGGCCTGCCAGGGTTCGCCGACGATGCCGCCGGAGCCCTCGGCGTACCGGAGGGCGCCGGTGCGGCTCATCGTGCTCACCGACGGGGTGGAGCCGTCCAGCCGGTGGAAGGGGCGCTCGGAGGTGTTCGCGGGCTTGAACCCGGAGGCCCACGCCGCCTTCAGGTAGAGCGCGTCGGTGAGTGCCAGCCGGGTGTCGGCGGTGATCTGCCGCGGGCCGAAGAGCTCCTTGATCCGCCCCTCGGTGGCCTTCTCCACCGCCGCGTTGATGCTCCTGCGGGCACCGGCCGGGTCCTTGGCGAAGTCGACGGGGCGCACGCCGGTGTCGAAGGCGGCGGCGAGCGTGTCCAGGTACTCCGGGGCGACGGCCAGGCCCTGCTGCGTCCACAGGTCGTCGGACCGGCGCAGGACGACCTGGTCGCCGCCGGCCCGGCTCCCGCCGTCCGGCGCGCCGACGGCGAGGGCGTACTGTCGCGGGTCGAGCCCGGTGTGCAGGGCCTTGGCCAGCTCCTCGGCGGTGGCACCGCGCGCCCCCGGCAGCAGCATCCCGAGCACGCTCGCCAGCCCGGCCGGCGAGACCACGACGTTGCGCCCCGCCCCGTCCGGCGTCGCGGTCAGCGCGTGCAGCAGGTCCAGCCCGAAGGCGCTGGTCCCGGCCGCCACCGCCGCCACCTGCCCCGGATCCACCGCCGCCCGGCTCCCCGACGTCGAGGCCCGCACCACCACGGGCCCCCCGCCCGCCGCACTCCCGCACCCGGCCAGCGCCGGGCCGACGGCCAACCCGACGGCGAGAAGCAGCCCCACCCGACGGCGGGAACGGCCATGCCCTGCGGTGCTGCGCTTCGTCATGGCCCTTCGACGCACCACCCCCGAACCCGGTTCCGCCCGGGCCCAGAGCGCAGGTCGTGGAGCTCAGTCCCAGAGCGCCCCGAGCTCGAGCAGCTCGTCCCGGTACTCGATCCGCTCCACCCACTCCTGCGGCCAGACCGACTCCCCGTGACGGGCCCCGGCGAAGGCGCCGGTCAGACAGGCCAGGGAGTCCGAGTCGCCGCTGGAGTAGGCGGCCCGGCGGACGGCGGCCACCGGGTCGTCCGGCAGCAGCAGAAAGCAGAGCAGGCCGGTGGCGAAGGCCTCCTCGGCGACCCAGCCCTCACCGGTGGCCAGACACGGGTCCGCTTCGACGTCGGGCGCGGCGAGCGCGGCGTCCAGCCGGTCGAGCACGGCCAGGCAGTCGTCCCAGCCGCGGGCGATGACGTCCTGCGGCGAGTGGCCGTGCCAGCGCGCGGCGAGGTCGCCGAGCCAGAACTCGTCGTACCGCTCGCGGCTCGCCAGCGCGTACGCCCGCAGCACCGCGGGCAGGCCGGCCGGCGGAACGTCCTCGGCGAGCTTGCGGATGGCGTACGCGGTGAGGTCACTGGCGGCGAGTGCGGTCGGGTGCCCGTGGGTGAGCGCGGACTGCAACTGCGCGGCGCCCGCGAACTGGCGGGCGTCGAGTTCGCGGATCAGCCCGACCGGAGCGACCCGCATGTTGGCGCCGCAGCCCTTGGAACCGACGTCGCTCGCCTGCTGCCAGCGGTACGCGGGGCGGCTCAGCCGCTCACAGGCGCGCAGGCAGGTCATGCCGGGAGCACGGTTGTTCTGCGGGGAGCGCCACCAGTCGACGAACTCCTCGCGAACGGGCCGCTCCAGCCGTAGCGGGGTCAGCGGCCCGCGCTCCAGGGCAATGCGCAGACCACGGCCGAGGGCGAGGGTCATCTGGGTGTCGTCGGTGACCAGCGCCCTTTGGGGCAGCGGAAGTTGCCGCCAGTCCGGGTGGTCGTCGGCAATCATCTCTACCGTCTTGAACTCGGTCACCCGGCCGATCGCATCCCCGATCGCCAGCCCCAGCAGTGACCCCGTCGCCTTGCCCACAGCTCTCCCCCGTTCCTCGAACCGACCCCGACCTGTCCCAGACCTCGATCTAGACCTCGACCACCAGTTCCCTGAGGCCCCGGATCACGTAGCCCGGGTTCCACTCGGGTTCGCGGGCCAGGCGCAGGCCGGGGGCGCGGCGCAGGAGGGCGCCGTAGGACTCGGCGAGTTCCAGTCTGGCGAGCGGGGCGCCGAGGCAGAAGTGGATGCCGGCGCCGAAGGTGATGTGGGGGTTGTCGGTGCGGCCGAGGTCGAGGCGGTCGGGGTCGGTGAAGCGCTCGGGATCGCGGTTGGCGGAGCCGAAGAGGAGGGCGACCTCGGAGCCGCGCGGGATGGTGACGCCGCGCAGCTCGATGTCCTCCAGGACCCACCGTTCGAACAGCTGCAGCGGGGTGTCCCAGCGCATCAGCTCCTCGATGGCGGTGGGCAGGAGCGCGTCGGTCGCGCCGCGCAGCCGGGCGAGTTCGCCGGGGTTGCGGAACAGCGCCCACCAGCCGTTGCCGGTGGTGTTGACGGTCGCCTCGTGGCCGGCGTTGAGCAGCAGCACGCAGGTGGAGATCATCTCCTGCTCGCTGAGCGCGTCGGAGCCCTCCTGGGCCTGGATCAGCGCGCTGATCAGGTCGGTGCCGGGGGCGGTGCGGCGTTCGCGGATGAGGGCGCGCAGGTAGTCGGAGAACTCGGTGCTCGCGGTGACGGCCTTGCGGGCGGCCTCCTCGCTCGGGTTGAGCTCGTACATGCCGGTGATGTCGGCGGACCAGGGCCGCAGCAGGTGCCGGTCGCCCTCCGGCACGCCGAGCATCTCGGCGATCACGGCGACCGGCAGCGGCTCGGCGACGGCGGCGATCAGGTCGCCGCCGCCGGCCGCGAGCAGGCCGTCGACGAGTTCCCCGGCGAGCCGCTGGACGGTCGGCCGCAGGCCCTCGACCATGCGCGGGGTGAAGGCCTTGGAGACCAGCCGGCGGATCCGGGTGTGGTCGGGGGCCTCCAGGTCGAGCAGCCCGAAGTCGTTGAGGGTGTGGAAGGGCTCGTGCGCCGGGTCGGGTTCGGGCCGCCCGAACTCCTGGTGGCTGAAGCGGTGGGTGTAGGTGCGCCCGAGCCGCCGGTCGCGCAGGAGCGCGCTGACGTCCTCGTGCCGCGAGACGAGCCACTGCCCGGTCGGCTCGAAGTACGTCACCGGCGCGTGCTCACGCAACTCGGCGTACGCGTCGTACGGGTGGGCCACGAACGCCGCCGACCAGGGGTCGAACTTCGCCGTCGTCGTCATCGCTCGATCACTCCAGGCCATGAGGGGGGAGCCGGAAGGATCATCGTACGCATGCGGTTCACCCGTTTTTAAGCCCCTTCTTCAGAGCCCCTCCCCCACCAGCCTGCGCACCAGGGCCGGCAGCGCCTGGGAGATCGGCTCGCGGATCACCTCGTCGGCGGCCTCGTCGTACGGCGTCGGCTCGGCGTTCAGGATGATCAGCTTCGACCCGGTCCGCACCGCGTTGTACGGCAGCGCCGCCACCGGGAACACCTGAAGGCTGGTACCGACCGCGATGAACACGTCGCAGGCGCGGGCGATCGAGTCGGCCTGCCCGAGCACCTCCTGGTCCAGGTTCTCGCCGAACATCACCGTGCGCGGCTTCAGGATCCCCCCGCACGCCCGGCAGGCCGGGTCCGGCTCGCCCGCCTCGACCCGCCGCAGCGCCTCCGCCATCGGCCCCGTCGCCGCGCAGCCCAGACACTGCACCTCCAGTGCGGTGCCGTGCAGTTCGAGCACCTTGCGCGGGGCCAGCCCGGCCCGCTGGTGCAGCCCGTCCACGTTCTGGGTGAGCACCCGCAGCGGCAGCCCCGAGCGCTCCAGATCGACCAGCGCCCGGTGCCCGGCGTTCGGCTCGGCCCCCAGCACGCCCGTCTCCAGCCTCAGCCGCCACGCCCGCCGCCGCACCTCGGGATCGGCACGGTACGGGCCGATGGTGACCAGGTCCTGGGCCGACGGGTCCCGCTGCCAGAGCCCCTGCGGGCCGCGGTAGTCGGGGATGCCCGAGTCGGTCGAGATGCCCGCGCCGGTGAGGACGGCGATCAGGGGGCGTTTCGCGTTCATGCCCCGGACGGTACGGGCGGCCCGGTTCGGGGCGCCAGCGAAAATCCGGGTGCGCCGCGCCAACTACCGCCGCACACTGGGCCGGTCACCCCACCACTTGCCAAGGAGCCCCGTGCAGGGAGCAGTCAGCGTCTCGCCCGTCCAGATTCCCGAGTTGCTGCTCGGGCTGGCCACCGTCCGGCCGGTGTTCCTCTGGGGCGCGCCCGGGATCGGGAAGTCCTCGCTGGTACGGGAGTTCGCCGAGTCGCTCGGCCTGGAGTGCGTGAGCCTGGTCGGCACCCAGCTCGCCCCGGAGGACCTGATCGGTGTCCCTCAGCTGACCCCGGAGGGCCGTTCCCGGTTCTGCCCGCCCGAGCAGATCGCCCGCGACGAGCCGTACTGCCTGTTCCTGGACGAGCTCAACGCGGCGACCCCGGACGTCCAGAAGGCGTTCTACTCGCTGATCCTGGACCGCCGGATCGGCTCGTACGAACTGCCGCCCGGCTCGATCGTGATCGGCGCCGGGAACCGCGCCACCGACGGTGCGCTCGCCCGGCCGATGGCGTCCGCGCTGGTCAACCGCATGGTCCACGTGCACCTGCGGGCCAGCGCCGCGGACTGGCTGCGCTGGGCGGCCGGCGCCGGCATCCACCCCTGGGTCATCGACTACGTCACCGACCGGCCCGACCACCTGTGGTCCGCCCCGCCGAAGACCGAGGAGCCGTTCTCCACCCCGCGCGCCTGGCACATGCTCTCCGACGCGCTGCACTCCTTCGGCCCCACCCTGGACGAGGAGACCCTCAAGGTGCTCGCGTACGGGCTGCTCACCCCGCAGCACGCGATCGCCTTCTGCGGCTACGCCAAGATCGTCCGCAACGCGTACGGCCTGGAGGCGATCCTCAAGGGCGACGCCCGCTGGCCGCACCGGCTGGAGGACCGCGACCTGCTCTACTACCTGGCCGACGCCTTCCGCGGCCGCCTGGTCAAGGAGCTGCCGGCCAGCAAGGAGCACGCCTCGGGGGCGCAGCGGCAGACCGCCTTCCGGGCCAAGTCGCTGCTGGTGCAGCTGGCCGAGATCTCGGTGGAGGTCGCCCAGACGGTGATCGCCGACGGCGCGGACGGCAATCCGGTGCTGCCCTCCTGGTTCCTGATCGAGGCGGCCCGGGACATGCCCCGGCTGGTCGAGGCCCGCCGGTGAGTCCTTCCGTCCAGAAGGGTGCGAAGAAGCCGGACCCGGGCGCGGAGGTCTTCGCCGAGGGAGTCCGGCTGCTGCGCCAGAATCCGGCCTTCGACGCCGTGCCCGCCGATTTCTGCCGCCGGGACGACTGCGGGCTGGCCCCGCCCGGCGGCTGGGCGGTGGTCGACTCCGACGGCACCGTGCACGTCAACCCGCGCCGCCGGGCCGAGCCGGAGGAGTGGGCCTGGGTGCTGGCGCACTGCCTGCTGCACCTGGGCTTCGGCCACGTCCCGGCCGCCCGGGGTGTCCGGGTCCAGCCCGACGTCTACGAGGAGGCGGCCCGCTGCGCGGTGGTGAACCGTTTCCTCGCGACCTTCCCGGTCGGCCGCCCCCCGGTCGCCCTCCCGCAGGAGTACCCGGGCGGCGACGAGGAGGAGCTGGCCGCCCGCTGGCGCCGCGACGGCCTGCCGCCCGCCGTCACCGCCGGGACGGCCGGCACCGCCGACCACGACCAGCTGCTGGTCGAGTGGCAGAACTACGGCCACACCCCGAAGGACTGGTCGACGGCCTTCGCCGCCGCCCTCACCCGCACCATGTCCGCCGCGATGGACCGGGCCGGCGGCCGTTTCGACCAGGAGACCGGCGAGCGCCTGCCCGTACGGCCGTGGACCAGGGCGCTCGGCTGGTTCGTCTCCTCCTACCCGCTGCTCGGCGGCATCGCGGCCGGCCTCACCGTCGTCGCCGACGCCGAACTGGCCCGCGCCCACGGCATCACCATCGCCGCCGTCAACGCCGAGGCCGGCGAGGTCTACATCAACCCGCTGCGCCAGCAGACCGACGAGGAGTGGCGGTTCATCCTCGGCCACGAGATGCTGCACGCCGCCCTGCGGCACGGCGAGCGCCGCGGCGGCCGGGACCCGTTCCTCTTCAACGTCGCCGCCGACTACGTCATCAACGGCTGGCTGCTGGAGATGGGCGTCGGCGACATGCCGGAAGGCCTGCTGCACGACCCGCAGCTGAAGGGGCTGTCGGCCGAGGAGGTGTACGACCGGATCGTCCGCGACGAGCGCCGGATCCGCCGGCTCGCCACCCTGGCCGGCAAGAACCGCCCGGACATCCTCGGCGCACCGCTGGACCGCGGCCCGCGCGACTACGTGGACCTCGACGACTTCTACCGCCGCGGCCTCCAGCAGGGCTTCGAGCTGCACCAGCGCGAACGCGGGCTGCTGCCCGCCGGGCTGGTCGAGGAGATCCGCGCCCTCGCCCACCCGCCGCTGCCCTGGGACGCCCGGCTGGCCCGCTGGTTCGACGAGTTCGTGCCCCGCCCGGAGCCGGTCCGCAGCTACTCCCGGCCGGCCCGCCGGCAGTCCGCCACCCCGGACATCCCCCGGGCCGGCCGCTACCACCCGCCCGAGGAGGTGCCGCGCTGCACCTTCGGCGTCGTCCTGGACACCTCCGGCTCGATGAACCGGGTACTGCTCGGCAAGGCGCTCGGCGCGATCGCCTCGTACGCGGCCGCCCGGGACGTGCCCGCGGCCCGGGTGGTGCACTGCGACGCCGCCCCGCACGACGCCGGGTACGTCCCGGTCGGCGAGATCGCCGGCCGGGTCCGGGTGCGCGGGCGCGGCGGCACCGAGCTGCAGCCGGGCGTCGACCTGCTGGAGCGGGCCGAGGACTTCCCGCGCGGGGCGCCCCTGCTGGTCATCACCGACGGCGCGTGCGACGTGCTGCGGGTGCGCCGCGAGCACGCCTTCCTCGTCCCCCGGGGCGCCGGGCTGCCGTTCACCCCGCGCGGACCGGTGTTCCGGATGAGCTGACGGGCGCCCGCCCCTCCCCTGCGGGAGCGGCCGCCCGTCCGTACCGCCCGGTCGGACCAACACCGGTCAGGCCGGCGCCGGTCAGACCAGTGCCGGTCAGACCAGTGCCGGGCGGGGAGCGGCGGAGCGGCGGGCCAGCGGGGCCAGCGCCGCCAGGTAGCAGACCGCGGCCACCGGGATCAGCGCCAGGTCGACCCCCGAGGCGGCGGTGCCGGCCAGCATCAGCACCGGGCTCCACCAGGGCAGCGTCCGGGCCGCGCCCACCGCGGCGGCGACCAGCAGGGCCAGCAGGCCGACGTAGAACAGCAGCGGGCCGATCCGGTAGACGGCCGGCAGCACCCCGGGGACGCCCTGGACGCGGTCGAACAGCCGCGACTGCCCGGCCTTGTCCGCCGCCGCCAGGCCGACGTACAGATCGATCCCGATCTGCACCAGCGAGGCCGCCAGGCCTGCGAACGCCGTCCCGAGCGCGGCACCGGCCGCGAGCCGCCCGGCCGTGGTCCCGCGCGGGGCGAGCAGCCCGCGCAGGGCGAGCAGGACCGGGGCGAACAGCAGCAGCCCGGCGAACATCGCGGTGTGGCCGACCGTCCAGCCGAGGCCGGGCTCCCGGGAGCCCGGGACCAGCCGGATCCCCCCGTAGAGGGCCATCAGGGCGGGGGCGCCGACGACGGCGTAGGCGGTGCGGCGGTTCTGCTGCGGGGTGTTCATCCGACGGTCTCCTGTGGTGATCCGCGGCCCCGGCAGGTAGCTGGTGGCCCGTGGTCCGTTCCGACACCACAGATGCTGTCCGCCGCACCCCTCGTCGCGGATCGCCCGCACCGGCGAACCCGCCGCCTCCCCCGCATGGGGGAGCCCCGCCCAGGGGCCCCGCGCGCCCGGCGTGATCCGGAGGAGCGCCCTACGCCTCCCCCGCCACCACCGCGCCGGCCTCGTACGCGAACACCACCGCGTGCACCCGGTCCCGCAGCCCCAGCTTGCTCAGCACATTGCTGACGTGCGTCTTCACCGTGTGCTCGCTGACCACCAGCTCGGCCGCGATCTCCGCGTTGGAGAGCCCGCGCGCCAGCAGCCGCAGGGTCTCCTGCTCGCGCAGGGTGAGCTGCTCCAGCAGCTTGGACGGCGGCCGGACCGCCCGCTCGGGCGAGCCCGGGCGGCGGGCGGCGAACTCGCCGATCAGCCGCCTGGTCACCGAGGGCGCGAGCAGCGCCTCCCCGGAGGCCACCATCCGCACCCCGTGCGCCAGGTCGTCCCGCCGGACGTCCTTGAGCAGGAAGCCGCTGGCGCCCGCGTACAGCGCGTCGAAGACGTAGTCGTCGGCGTCGAAGGTGGTCAGCATGATCACCTTGGTGGACGGGAACTCGGCGCAGACCCGGCGGGCCGCCTCCAGCCCGTCCATGACCGGCATCCGGACGTCCAGCAGCAGGACGTCCGGGCCGTGGGCGCGGACCGCCTCGACCGCCTCGGCGCCGTCGCGCGCCTCGGCCACCACCTCGATGTCGGGCTGCGCGTCCAGGATCATCCCGAACCCTGCCCGCACCAGCTCCTGGTCGTCCGCGACGACCACCCGAATCGGATTCATCCGCCCGCCTTCTCCACCACGCCCGCCACCCCCAACGGCAGCCGGGCACTCACCAGGAAGCCCTTGCCCTCCGGTCCGGGCCCGGCCTCGGCCCGCCCGCCGCAGGCCGCCGCCCGCTCCCGGATGCCGACCAGCCCGCGGCCGCCGGACCAGCCGTTCACCGCGCCGCCGACGGTCACCGGCAGCCCGCGCCCGTTGTCGGACACCACGACCTCCAGGGTGTCCCCGGACCGCCGCACCCGGACCGCCACCCGGTCGGCGCCGGAGTGCTTGACCGTGTTGGTCAGCGCCTCCTGCACGATCCGGTACGCCGCCGCCTGGAGGTCGGCGGGCACCGCGCCCAGCCCGTCGGCCAGTTCGAGCTCCACCGCCGGTCCGGCCCGGCGCACCCGCTCTGCCACGTCGGCGAGTTCGGCCAACCGGGGCTGCGGGGCCAGCTCAGGGCCGGCCCCCTCCTCCTTCAGCACTCCGAGGACGCGACGCAGTTGGACCATCGCGTCGCGGCCCGCGTCCGCGATGGTGTCGAAGGCGCGGATCGCCCGGTCCGGGTTGGCGTGCACCACCAGCGGCCCGGCCTCGGCCTGGATGATCATCAGCGAGACGGCGTGCGCCAGGATGTCGTGCATCTCCCGGGCGATCCGGGCCCGCTCCTCCACCACCGCGCGGCCCGCCTCACTCGCCGCCCGTTCCCCCGCCTCGCGGGCCCGCTCGGCCTCCAGCCGGGCCAGCCGCCGCTGGGCGCGCACCAGCGAGCCGAAGACGAACGAGCCGACCGAGGTGAGCAGGCTGAACAGCATGCCGTTGGGCGAGTGGGTGCCGATCACGTTGGCGACCACCACCACCGCCAGCACCGTCCAGCGCTGCCGGTCCGGGGAGCGCTCCGCCACCGTGTAGATGCCGATCACCCCGGCCAGCGGCACCTGCGGACTCGCCGAGTGCGCCACCACGGACAGCGTCATGAGGGCCACGCTGCCCGCCGCCAGCGCGGCCAGCGGCGCCCGGCGCCGCCAGGGCAGCGACAGCGCGGTGGACACCGCCACCAGGTAGACCCACCACGGCCAGGCCGTGTCGTCGTTGCCGACCGCCCAGACCGAGATCCCGGCCGATGCCACGGCCAGCAGCGAGTCCAGCACGTACGGACTCAGCCCGGCCGACCAGCTCTGCCAGCGCGCCGCTCGCACCACCGCCGCCCCTCCCCCGGGTCCGGGGGCACCGCCCCCGCGGAGAAGATCATGCCCTACCGGCAGGACCTCCGGAACGGCCCGGTCAGACACCGTCGACCGACACTCCGCCGGCGCCCGTGCGCGCCGTGATGCTGCGCGCCGCCCCCGGCTGCGAGGGGATCCCGAGTTCCACTCCGCCGGCCCCGGCGTGCGCGTCCACCGCGTACGCCTCCCCGGCCGGCACCCTGACCCGCACCCCGCCGGTCTCCGCCTTCGCCTCCACCTTCACGGGTGCCGCCGCGAAGTCGGCCCGCACCCCGCCGGTCCGGGTGCTCAACCGGACGGTCTGCGAGGTCAGCCGGGTGGCCTCGACCCCGCCGGTGTCCACCGAGGCCTCCACCTCGGCGGCCAGCCCGACCAGCCGTACCCCGCCGGTCTCCTGGGTCACCCGCACCTTCGTCCCGGCCGGCACCTGCACGGTGTACCCGACGCCGCAGCCCCGGCAGTCGTACGTCAGCCGCAGCACGCCGTCCTTCACCTCGTGCGTGGTCCGCGGCGCCTCGCCCCGGTAGTTCTGCTCCTCGGTCACGTGCACCGCGTCGCCGCCGCCGGTCACCACGATCCCGCCGGTGTGCGCCTCGACCACCAGCTCCCCGACCGGCTCCGACACCCCGTAGTCCACGGTCCGGTGCTCCTGGTCGTCCCCGAAGGGCAGGCAGGCGGACATCCCGACCAGCACCGCCCCCGTGATCGCCACCGCGCCCAGTACCCGCTTCATGCCCGGCCCCCTTCGAAAGCCCCGCCGTCCCGACACGCGAAGCCTCCCCCGGCCGTCCCCTCCCCCGCCTCCCCCACCAGAGCGGTTCCGGCCCCTCCCCCGCACGAGGGAGGGGCCGCTCCCGGGAACGACGAAGGGCCCGGAGGCTTGATGCCTCCGGGCCCTTCGTTGCTACTGAGTAGCGGGGACAGGATTTGAACCTGCGACCTCTGGGTTATGAGCCCAGCGAGCTACCGAGCTGCTCCACCCCGCGTCGGTAAACACGACTCTACGCGACTTCTGCCGGGGAACCTAATCCGTGCCCCGCAGGGCCCCCGGACTCCGGCCCCCGGACCCCGCAGCGGGAACGCCGCAGGGCGGCCACCCCGCGAGGGGTGACCGCCCTGACAGCCGAACGTCGGACTCAGCCGGTGTACGGGCCGTAGTCGTAGTCGTCCAGCGGGACCGCCTGGCCGGAGCCGGCGCCGAAGGGCGACAGGTCGTAGTCGTCGTAGCCGACGGCCGAGTACATCGCGGCCTTGGCCTCCTCGGTCGGCTCGACCCGGATGTTGCGGTAGCGGGGCAGACCCGTACCGGCCGGGATGAGCTTACCGAGGATGACGTTCTCCTTGAGGCCCAGCAGCGGGTCCGACTTGGCGTGGATCGCCGCGTCGGTGAGGACCCGGGTCGTCTCCTGGAAGGAGGCGGCCGACAGCCAGGACTCGGTGGCCAGCGAGGCCTTGGTGATACCCATCAGCTGCGGACGGCCGGAGGCGGGGTGACCGCCCTCGGCGACCACGCGACGGTTCTCGGTCTCGAAGCGGCCGCGCTCGACGAGCTCGCCCGGGAGCAGCTCGGCGTCGCCCGACTCGATGATCGTCACGCGGCGGAGCATCTGCCGGATGATGATCTCGATGTGCTTGTCGTGGATCGACACACCCTGCGAGTTGTAGACCTTCTGGACCTCGGCGACCAGGTGGATCTGGACGGCACGCTGGCCCATGATGCGCAGGACGTCGTGCGGGTTGGTGGCACCCATGGTCAGCTTCTGGCCGACCTCGACCGCCTCGCCCTCGCTGACCAGCAGCTTCACACGCTTGGAGACGGGGTAGGCGATCTCGTCGCTGCCGTCGTCCGGGGTGATGACGAGCTTGCGGGTCTTCTCGGTGTCCTCGATCCGCGCCCGGCCGGTGGCCTCCGAGATCGGGGCCACACCCTTGGGGGTACGGGCCTCGAAGAGCTCGACGACACGCGGCAGACCCTGGGTGATGTCGTCACCGGCCACACCACCGGTGTGGAAGGTACGCATCGTCAGCTGGGTACCGGGCTCACCGATGGACTGGGCGGCGATGATGCCGACCGCCTCACCGATGTCGACCAGCTTGCCGGTGGCCAGCGAACGCCCGTAGCAGAAGGCGCAGGTGCCGACGGCCGACTCGCAGGTCAGGATCGAGCGGGTCTTGACCTCGCCGATGCCGTGGCGGATCAGCTCGTCGATCAGCACGTCACCGAGGTCGGTGTTGGCGGTGGCAAGGAGCTTGCCGTCCACCGTGATGTCCTCGGCGAGCATGCGGGCGTACACGCTGGTCTCGACGTCGTCGGCCTTGCGCAGCACGCCGTCCGCACCGACGGTGCCGATCGCCAGCTTCAGGCCGCGCTCGGTGCCGCAGTCCTCCTCGCGAATGATGACGTCCTGGGAGACGTCGACCAGACGACGGGTGAGGTAGCCGGAGTCGGCGGTACGGAGGGCGGTGTCCGCCAGACCCTTACGGGCACCGTGGGTGGAGATGAAGTACTCCAGCACGGTGAGACCCTCACGGAACGACGCCTTGATGGGTCGCGGGATGGTCTCGTTCTTGGCGTTCGACACCAGACCACGCATACCGGCGATCTGGCGCATCTGCATCATGTTTCCACGAGCACCCGAGTCGACCATCATGAAGATGGGGTTCGTCTTCGGGAAGTTCTCGTTCATGGCCTCGGCGACCTCGTTGGTCGCCTGGGTCCAGATGCCGATGAGCTCCTGCTTGCGCTCGTCGTTGGTGATCAGGCCGCGCTCGTACTGACGCTGGACCTTCTCCGCCTTCGCCTCGTAGCCCTCGAGGATCTGGGGCTTGTTCGGCGGGACGACGACGTCGGAGATCGAGACGGTGACACCCGAGCGGGTCGACCAGTGGAAACCGGCCGCCTTCAGGTTGTCCAGGGTCGCCGCGACGACGACCTTGGGGTAGCGCTCCGCCAGGTCGTTGACGATCGCGGAGAGCTGCTTCTTGCCCACCTCGTAGTCGACGAACGGGTAGTCCTCGGGCAGCAGCTCGTTGAAGAGCGCGCGGCCCAGGGTGGTGGTCAGGCGGAACGGCTCGCCGTCGAACCAGGCCGTCTGGCCCTCCTCGTCCACCGGCGGGGTCCAGCCGCGCGGCGGGACGGTGCCGGCCGGCAGGCGCAGCTCGATCGGGGCCTGGACGTCCAGCTCGCGGGCGTCGAAGGCCATGACGGCCTCGGCGGTCGAGGAGAAGGAACGGCCACCGCCCTTCACCGTCTCCCGGTCCGAGGTCAGGAAGAACAGGCCGAGCACCATGTCCTGGGTCGGCATGGTGACGGGGCGACCGTCGGCCGGCTTCAGGATGTTGTTCGAGGACAGCATCAGGATGCGGGCCTCGGCCTGCGCCTCCGCGGAGAGCGGCAGGTGGACGGCCATCTGGTCACCGTCGAAGTCCGCGTTGAACGCGGTGCAGACGAGCGGGTGGATCTGGATGGCCTTGCCCTCGACCAGCTGGGGCTCGAAGGCCTGGATGCCGAGGCGGTGCAGGGTGGGCGCACGGTTCAGCAGGACGGGGTGCTCGGCGATGACCTCTTCGAGCACGTCCCACACGACCGGGCGGGCACGCTCGACCATGCGCTTGGCCGACTTGATGTTCTGCGCGTGGTTCAGGTCGACCAGGCGCTTCATCACGAACGGCTTGAAGAGCTCCAGCGCCATGGCCTTGGGCAGACCGCACTGGTGCAGCTTGAGCTGCGGGCCGACGACGATGACCGAACGGGCCGAGTAGTCGACGCGCTTGCCGAGCAGGTTCTGGCGGAAACGGCCCTGCTTGCCCTTCAGCATGTCGCTGAGGGACTTCAGCGGGCGGTTGCCCGGGCCGGTGACCGGACGGCCGCGACGGCCGTTGTCGAACAGGGCGTCGACGGCCTCCTGGAGCATGCGCTTCTCGTTGTTCACGATGATCTCGGGCGCGCCGAGGTCGAGAAGCCGCTTCAGGCGGTTGTTGCGGTTGATCACGCGGCGGTACAGGTCGTTCAGGTCGGAGGTCGCGAAGCGGCCACCGTCCAGCTGCACCATCGGACGCAGGTCCGGCGGGATGACCGGGACGCAGTCCAGCACCATGCCGTTGGGCTTGTTGGTGGTCTGCAGGAACGCGGAGACGACCTTGAGGCGCTTCAGCGCACGGGTCTTCTTCTGGCCCTTGCCGGTGCGGATGATCTCGCGCAGGCGCTCGGACTCCTCCGCCAGGTCGAAGGTCTCGAGGCGGTCCTTGAGGGCCGCCGCGCCCATCGAGCCGGAGAAGTAGGTGCCGAAGCGGTCGCGCAGCTCGCGGTAGAGCAGCTCGTCGCCCTCGAGGTCCTGGACCTTGAGGTTCTTGAAGCGGGCCCACACCTCGTCGAGGCGGTCGAGCTCGCGCTGCGCGCGGTCGCGCAGCTGCTTCATCTCGCGCTCGGCGCCCTCGCGCACCTTGCGGCGCACGTCGGCCTTGGCGCCCTCGGCCTCCAGCTCGGCCAGGTCGGTCTCGGCCTTCTTGGCACGGGCCTCGAGGTCGGAGTCGCGGCGGTTCTCGATCTGCTGGCGCTCGACCGAGACGTGCGCCTCCAGGGACGGCAGGTCGCGCTGGCGGCGCTCGTCGTCGACCCAGGTGATCATGTAGGCGGCGAAGTAGATGACCTTCTCGAGGTCCTTCGGCGCCAGGTCGAGCAGGTAGCCCAGGCGGGACGGCACGCCCTTGAAGTACCAGATGTGGGTGACCGGGGCGGCCAGCTCGATGTGGCCCATCCGCTCACGGCGCACCTTGGCGCGGGTCACCTCGACGCCGCAGCGCTCACAGATGATGCCCTTGAAGCGGACTCGCTTGTACTTACCGCAGTAGCACTCCCAGTCCCGGGTGGGGCCGAAGATCTTCTCGCAGAAGAGTCCGTCCTTTTCGGGCTTCAGGGTGCGGTAGTTGATGGTCTCCGGCTTCTTGACCTCGCCGTGCGACCACTGGCGGATGTCGTCGGCGGTGGCCAGGCCGATGCGGAGCTCGTCGAAGAAGTTGACGTCAAGCACTGGTCGTCAAGCCCTCTTTCGTAAGTCGAGAGTCGTTCATGTGGTCTGAGGGGGGCCTGGGGGCGGGCCGGCTGCTCGGGCAGCCGGCCCAACCTCCGTCAGACCTCTTCGACGCTGCTCGGCTCGCGCCGGGACAGGTCAATGCCGAGCTCCTCGGCGGCGCGGAACACGTCCTCGTCGGAGTCCCGCATCTCGATGGACTGGCCGTCCGAGGACAGCACCTCCACGTTGAGGCAGAGCGACTGCATTTCCTTGATGAGGACCTTGAAGGACTCGGGAATGCCGGGCTCGGGGATGTTCTCGCCCTTGACGATGGCCTCGTAGACCTTCACGCGGCCGAGGACGTCGTCGGACTTGATGGTGAGCAGCTCCTGCAGCGCGTAAGCAGCGCCGTACGCCTCAAGGGCCCACACCTCCATCTCACCGAAGCGCTGACCACCGAACTGCGCCTTACCACCGAGCGGCTGCTGGGTGATCATCGAGTACGGACCGGTCGAACGGGCGTGCAGCTTGTCGTCGACCAGGTGGTGCAGCTTGAGGATGTACATGTAGCCGACCGAGACCGGCATCGGGAACGGCTCGCCGGAGCGGCCGTCGAACAGCCGGGCCTTGCCGGTGGAGTTCACCAGGCGCTCACCGTCACGGGTGAGGGTGGTGTTGTCCAGCAGGCCGGTGATCTCGTCCTCGCGGGCGCCGTCGAAGACCGGGGTGGCGAGGTTGGTGCCGCCCTGGACGGTGTCGGCGCCGATCGCCTGGAGGCGCTGGGCCCACTCGTCGGCGAGGCCGGAGACGTCCCAGCCCTGCTTGGCGAGCCACCCGAGGTGGATCTCCAGGACCTGTCCCGGGTTCATTCGGGACGGGACGCCCAGCGGGTTGAGGATGATGTCGACCGGGGTGCCGTCCTCCAGGAACGGCATGTCCTCGACCGGCAGGATCTTCGAGATGACGCCCTTGTTGCCGTGACGGCCGGCGAGCTTGTCACCGTTGGTGATCTTGCGCTTCTGGGCCACGTAGACGCGGACCAGCTGGTTCACGCCCGGGGGCAGCTCGTCGCCCTCTTCGCGGTCGAAGACGCGGACGCCGATGACCTTGCCGGACTCACCGTGCGGCACCTTCAGCGAGGTGTCGCGGACCTCACGGGCCTTCTCACCGAAGATCGCGCGGAGCAGGCGCTCCTCCGGGGTCAGCTCGGTCTCGCCCTTGGGCGTGACCTTGCCGACCAGGATGTCGCCGGTGACGACGTCGGCGCCGATGCGGATGATGCCGCGCTCGTCGAGGTCGGCGAGGACCTCCTCGGAGACGTTCGGGATGTCCCGGGTGATCTCCTCGGGGCCGAGCTTGGTGTCACGGGCGTCGACCTCGTGCTCCTCGATGTGGATCGAGGAGAGGACGTCGTCCTGCACGAGGCGCTGCGACAGGATGATCGCGTCCTCGTAGTTGTGACCCTCCCACGACATGAACGCCACGAGCAGGTTCTTGCCGAGGGCCATCTCGCCCTCGTCGGTGCACGGGCCGTCGGCCAGCACCTGGCCGGACTCGACCCGGGCGCCCTCGTCCACGAGCACCTTCTGGTTGAAGGCGGTGCCCTGGTTGGAGCGGGTGAACTTGGCGGCGCGGTACGTGGTGTACGTGCCGTCGTCGTTGGCGACGGTGACGTAGTCGGCCGAGACCTCCTGGACGACACCGGCCTTCTCGGCGGTGATGACGTCCGCGGCGTCGACGGCGCAGCGGTACTCCATGCCGGTACCGACCAGCGGAGCCTCGCTCTTCAGCAGCGGCACCGCCTGGCGCATCATGTTCGAGCCCATGAGCGCGCGGTTGGCGTCGTCGTGCTCGAGGAACGGGATCATGGCGGTCGCGACCGACACCATCTGGCGCGGCGAGACGTCCATGTAGTCGATCTCGGTGCCCGGGATGTAGTCGATCTCGCCGCCACGGCGGCGGACCAGGACACGCGGCTCGGCGAAGGTCAGCTCCGTCGTCAGCGGGGCGTTGGCCTGCGCGATGACGTAGCGGTCCTCCTCGTCGGCCGTGAGGTAGTCGACCTGCTCCGTGACGACACCCTCGATGACCTTGCGGTACGGGGTCTCGATGAAGCCGAAGGCGTTGACCCGGCCGTACGAGGCCAGCGACCCGATCAGACCGATGTTCGGGCCTTCGGGGGTCTCGATCGGACACATGCGCCCGTAGTGCGAGGGGTGCACGTCACGGACCTCGAAGCCGGCGCGCTCACGGGAGAGACCACCGGGGCCGAGGGCGGACAGACGGCGCTTGTGGGTCAGGCCCGACAGCGGGTTCGTCTGGTCCATGAACTGCGACAGCTGGCTGGTGCCGAAGAACTCCTTGATGGAGGCGACGACCGGCCGGATGTTGATCAGGGTCTGCGGCGTGATCGCCTCGACGTCCTGGGTGGTCATGCGCTCGCGCACGACGCGCTCCATACGGGCGAGACCCGTACGGACCTGGTTCTGGATGAGCTCGCCGACGTTGCGCAGGCGACGGTTGCCGAAGTGGTCGATGTCGTCGACCTCGACCACGATGTCGCGACCGGTCTGGTCGTTCCACTCGGTCTCACCGGCGTGCAGCTTCACCAGGTACTTGATCGCACCGATGATGTCGGGCTCGGTGAGCACGCCGGAGTCCAGCGACTCGGCGTTGCCCAGCTTCCGGTTGACCTTGTAGCGGCCCACCTTGGCGAGGTCGTAGCGCTTCGGGTTGAAGTACAGGTTCTCCAGAAGCGTCTGCGCGGCCTCGCGCGTCGGCGGCTCGCCAGGACGCAGCTTGCGGTAGATGTCCAGCAGCGCGTCGTCCTGGCCCTGGGTGTGGTCCTTCTCCAGGGTGTTGCGCATGGACTCGTACTCGCCGAACTCCTCGAGAATCATCTCGTTGGTCCAGCCGAGCGCCTTGAGCAGCACGGTGACGGACTGCTTGCGCTTACGGTCGATGCGGACGCCGACCATGTCGCGCTTGTCGATCTCCATCTCCAGCCAGGCACCACGCGAGGGGATGACCTTGCAGGAGTAGATGTCCTTGTCGGACACCTTGTCCAGGGTGGAGTCGAAGTACACGCCCGGGGAGCGGACCAGCTGCGACACGACGACACGCTCGGTGCCGTTGATCACGAACGTGCCCTTGTGGGTCATGAGCGGGAAGTCGCCCATGAAGACCGTCTGAGACTTGATCTCACCGGTCTCGTTGTTGGTGAACTCGGCCGTGACGAAGAGCGGAGCCGCGAACGTGAAGTCGCGGTCCTTGCACTCGTCAATCGAGTTCTTCGGCGGCTCGAAACGGTGGTCGCGGAAGGTCAGCGACATCGACCCACTGAAGTCCTCGATCGGGGAGATCTCCTCGAAGATCTCCTCCAGACCGGACTTGGTGGGGACGTCCTGACCGTTCTCCAACGCCGCCTCGACCCGGGACTTCCAGGCCGCATTGCCGAGCAGCCAGTCAAAGCTCTCGGTCTGCAGGGCCAGGAGGTTGGGGACCTCGAGGGGCTCCTTGATCTTCGCGAAGGAGACGCGGAGCGGGGCGGTGGATGCGGCGGAATTGTTCGAGGCGTTGCGCGGCGCGGCCAAGAGGGGGGTCCTTCCGAGGGCTCGGAGCTCACTACGCGCGTACCAGCCGGGCCTTCACGGGCTTGGTCCCGCCTCCCTCGCCACTGGCCTCCGCCGGGATCGAGATCCCAGGTCAGAGCCGCTTTGCGGAGGCGATGCCAGACCCCTTCAGGGCAACGCAGACTCCGGGCGACGAGTCACGGAGCAGCTAACAGGCAGCGCAAAGGGACAGTGTAGCCAAAGGGCACACTGCTGTCCAGCTCTGATTCGGAAACCGAATCGGAGACTCCTCCCGGTAGCCGGCGGACGCGAACGCCCACCGGGTACTGCACCGGCCCGGGCACTGCCCGGGCCCCATAACTCACGTGGAGTCATTTCCCGCCTGAGCCACTGGTTATGCATCCAGGGGCAAACCAACCGGGCGGACTCGCGCCTTGAGAATCGCGCGCCTCGCCGGGTTCGTCAAGGGCCCGCAGGCGGTGCGGACCTCGACCCGTCCATCGGCCGGACGCCCCCCGGCGTTACAGAAGCCGTGGTGGGGGCCACAGTCGATGACGGTGATCACCATACCCGTCCGCACCGACGCTGCCGAGTGGGCTCTCGGCCACACCGGCGCATCCCGGCCGCGGACCGGCCCTGGGGCCGCCCCAGGGCCGCTCAGGGCCGGAAACGCGAAAAAGCCGGGCCGACCACCCACAAGGGTGATCGGCCCGGCTTCAGGCCCCCTCAGAGGGGGCGAGAAGTCACTTGACGGTGACCTTGGCGCCGGCACCCTCGAGGGCGGCCTTGGCCTTCTCGGCAACGTCCTTGGCAACCTTCTCCAGGACCTTGGCACCAGCGGTGTCAACGAGGTCCTTGGCCTCCTTCAGGCCGAGGGAGGTCAGGGTGCGCACCTCCTTGATGACCTGGATCTTCTTGTCGCCGGCACCATCGAGGATGACGTCGAACTCGTCCTGCTCCTCGACGGCCTCAACGGCGGCCGGGCCACCGGCGGCGGCAACGGCGACCGGGGCGGCGGCGGTGACGTCGAACTTCTCCTCGAAGGCCTTCACGAAGCCAGCGAGCTCGATGAGGGTGAGGTCCTCGAACTGCGCGAGCAGCTCGTCCTGGGACAGCTTCGCCATGATGGCGTCCTTCCACTAAATCGGCAGGTGATGCCGTATGTACGGGTGGGGCGGGCACGGGCCCGCAGCGAGGCGTGAGCCTGCCGATTACTCGGCGGCGGCGTCCTCGGCGGCGGGAGCCGGCGTACCGGCACCGCCCTGCTCGACCTTGTCGCGCAGCGCGTCCACAGTGCGGACGAGCTTCGACGGCAGGGCCTGGAAGAGCGCGGCAGCCTGGGACTGCTTGGCCTTCAGGGCACCCGCCAGCTTGGCGAGCAGCACCTCGCGGGACTCGAGGTCCGCGAGCTTCTTGATCTCATCGGCGGACAGCGCCTTACCGTCAAGGACACCGCCCTTGATGATGAGAGCGGGGTTCTCCTTGGCGAAGTCACGCAGAGCCTTCGCCGACTCCACCGGGTCACCGGTGACGAAGGCGACAGCCGTCGGACCGTTGAACAGGTCGTCGAGCTCCGAAATCCCGGCCTCGTTGGCCGCGATCTTGGTCAGCGTGTTCTTCACCACGGCGTACTCGGCGTTCTCGCCGAGCGAGCGACGCAGGGTCTTGACCTGCTTCACCGAGAGACCGCGGTACTCGGTCAGCAGCGCCGCGGAGGAGCCACGGAACTTGTCCGTGATCTCGGCGACGGCAGCAGCCTTGTCGGGCCTTGCCATAGGCTTACGCCTCCTTCCGTGATGTCGAAATCCGGCCGACCGCGAAAGTCGACCATTCACGCCTCGAACCAACCGGACGGAAGGAAAGCCTGCGGAAAAGCAGATGAGCCCCGGTGCGCAGGGCGCACGGGGCTCGAAACGACCTCAACGGATGTTCGCGCGAACGCGGACCCGGAAGTCGAAGCTCCAGACACACCTGCGCGGGCTGCCTGCGACGAAGCGCAGATCCTTCGGCCACCGAATCCCTCGCGAGAACGGTGACAACCAGCGGTCTTTGGCTTCGGTAACAGTAACCGGACTCGGCCGTCCGGGGCAAATCGCCCCTGAACGGCCGATCCCCGCCGGGCCGGCCGCGCCGGACGGGGCTCAGCGGGCCAGTGGGGAGACCGTCCGGGGCCCGGTGTCCACGGTGTCCGCCTCGGCCGGGGCCTGCACCGAGAGCAGGGCGCCGGCGAAGTCGGAGTAGAGGATCGAGTCGTCCGCCCGGCCGCTGTCACCGCTGCCGGTGCGCTGGAGCCGGACCAGCTGGTCCTTGTCGTTGAGCCAGAGGTCCACGGTGAGCGAGATCGAGCCGCCGGGGGCCAGCGCGGCCCGCAGGCCGTCCCGGCGGGCCTGGGTCAGCTGGGTCTGGGCGGCGGCGTAGCGCTCGGCGGTGGTGGTGATCCGGTAGTGCTCGACCGTCGAGTCGTCGAACTTCTCCTCACCCACGAACCGCGGGTCCACCCCGTCGGCGGTGGCGGCGGCCAGCGCCTCGACCGGGTTCAGCAGGTCGATCAGCCCCGCGTACGGGACCTCCCGGTGGCCGTCCGGGTCCGGCGGGACGGAGAAGCGCTCCCAGTGCCGGCCGCCCTGGCGGGCCGCGGTGGCGGCGTCACCGCCCTGGTAGGCGACGGTGTCCACGACGATCAGCTGCTCGGCGTCGGCCGGAGTGGAGCGCTTGATCTGGAGCGCCGTCTTGGGCTGCCAGAACAGCGGCCCGGCCCCGGCGTCCGCTCCCAGCCGGTAGCTGACCTTGGCCCGGCGGGCGGTCTGCATGGCCAGCTGGGCGGAGACCAGGACGCCGTGCGGCGAGCGGTCGCTGGGCTTGGCCGCCTCGGTCGACGCGGAGCTGGTCGGGGTCGGGCTGCCGGAGGGCACGGCCGGCGTGCCGCCACCCCCGCCGCATCCGGCCAGCCCGCTCGCCAGCAGGACGACCGCGGCCAGCGCCGCCAACCGCCGTCGTCCCGCCATCGTCTGGTCCCCTCTCGCCCGGGCGCCGCGTCGGCGGCTTTCGTTCCGGCCACCTTGCCACCCTGCCCCGGATCAGCCGGTGGCGCCCCCCTTGCCCAGCTTCGCCAGCTCGGCCAGTTCCACCGTGTCGGCCGCCTCCGGCACCGCAGTGGTGACCGGCGTGCCGTAGTCCGAGTAGAGGACGGTGGACTTGCCGTGCTGCGCCCCGGGGGCAGCCGTTCGGTACGGAGGGAGCCGTGTCGGCTCCGGTGCGCGGGCTCGGCGGATCAGCCGAGCAGTTTGAGGAGGTCGGTCTCGCTGCCGAGGTCGGTGGCGGCGGGGGCGTCGATCTTCGCGGCCTTGCCGAGGTCCGCGTACTTGACGGTGACGGCGTCGTGCTCGCCGTTCTTGTCGCCGTACTCCTGGTACTGGACGAGTTCCTGCCGGCCGTTGAGCCAGAAGTCGATGGTGAGGGTCCTGCCGTCCTGTTCCAGGGACTTCTGGACGGCCGTGCGCTGGTCGGCCGTGAGCGCCGGCATGCCGGCCACCATGGCGGAGGCCTCCTCGACCACCCGCAGGTGGGTGACCTGGACGCCGTCGAGGCTCTCCTGGCCGACCTTGGCGGGCTTGCCGCTCTGCGCGGCGAGCCCGAGCTGGGCGACCGGGTCGAGCAGCTGGCTCATCAGCAGGACGCCGTCGCCGAGTTCGTTCGAGGCGGGCAGCTTGATCCAGTGCTTGCCGCCCATGGCGGCGGCCTCGGTGTCGCCGCCGCCGAGGTAGCCGTCGGTCCCGATCACCCGGAACCGGATCTTCTTGGTCTCCACCTCGCCCGTCAGGTCGACGGCCGTCCGGTTCGGGTCCTTCCAGTCGGCGTCGCCGCTGCCCGCGGTGTGGGTCGAGCCGTCCGGGGAGACCATGGTGACCTTGCCGTTGCCGGCCTTCTGCATCACCAGGGCGGAGGCGGCCAGCGCGGCCTTGGGGTCTCCGGCCGGCGCCGCGTCGCCGCCCTTGGCGTCGCCGCCCTTGCTGCCGCAGGCGGTGGCGGCACCGAGCAGCACGGCCGCGGTGACGACGGTCGAGGCGAGGCGCGCAGCGCGCATGGAGTCCCCCGTGAGATCCGAACGATCCGATGAAGAACCGATTTTCGGCTTCTTCTCACGCGGACTCTAACGGATCGCCAGATGTCCCACGCGCCGGACAGCCCCCTCCCGTCACCCGGCTTCGGCAGGGGGCGCGTCGCCTTCTCCGGGGGTCGAGACATCCGTCGTGGTCACCGTGGTGCCGTCGCTCCCCCGGGCCGTCTCACGCAGTCTCAGCAGCCGCTCGCCGGGCCCGACCCAGACGTCGTAACCGATCGCCGTCACCCCCCGCCGGCGGTACCAGTCGACCACCGCGGCGAGTCGCGCGGGGGTCAACTCCTGGTCCGCGCCGAAGTATTCGGCCACCGGCGTGGTGCCCTGGTAGTGCGCCACGGTCATCCCGGCCAGCTGTTCGCCGCCGAGCGAGCCGAGCTTCCCGGTCTGCGCGATCTCGTACGCGCGGCTGCCCGGGTTGGTGACCAGGGCGGTCATCCAGCCACCCGCGTAGCCGCCCGGGCCGGTGGTCGCCCGCGGATCGAGCGACTCGGCGCCGTCCCGGTCCGCGTGCTTGGGCGGGGCGCCCTGGTAGCTGAGGTCGAGTGCACCGTCCCTCAGGGTCAGCTGCCCGGTGCCCTGCTCGTCGGTGACGGTCAGGGCGCCCTCGTCCCGGGTGCCCCAGGTCAGGGTGCCGCTCGCGGTGCGGCGGCCGGCCGGGCCCTCCTCGACCACGTCGATCCGGGCGCCGCCGGCGTCGTCCAGCGCCTGGGCGGCGGCGAGCACCACCTGGCGGGGAGGTACGGGCGCGGGGTCGCCGTCGGGGGTGCGGGTTCCCGGGGCGGCCAGCAGGCTGCACCCGGTGGTGGCACCGATCAGCAGCAGGGTGGCCACCGCGACGGCGGGGCGAAGGGTGGGCGGCACGGCACGCTCCGACGGTCACACGTTCTGCACATGATCTGACCGGCAGAGCGTACGACGCTTCGGGCAACCGTTCCCATCCACCCCTGTCCCGATCCGGAAACGACTGCGGGCCCGCACCCCCGGTGAAGGGGGTACGGGCCCGCTGTACGGACTGCTTCAGAGCCGATCGGCTCAGACCGCGGCCGGGTCCTCTTCGACGAAGAGGTTGCGGGTGCGGTTCGGGTCCACGGGGATGCCGGGGCCGATCGTGGTGCTGATGGCGGTCTTCTTGATGTAGCGGCCCTTGGCGGCGGACGGCTTGGCGCGGAGCACCTCGTCCAGCGCGGCGGCGTAGTTCTCGACCAGCTGCTCGTCGGTGAAGGAGGCCTTACCGATGATGAAGTGCAGGTTCGAGTGCTTGTCGACGCGGAACTCGATCTTGCCGCCCTTGATGTCGTTGACAGCCTTGGCGACGTCCGGGGTCACGGTGCCGGTCTTCGGGTTCGGCATCAGACCACGGGGACCGAGCACGCGGCCGAGGCGGCCGACCTTGCCCATGAGGTCCGGGGTGGCGACGACGGCGTCGAAGTCCAGACGGCCCTTGGCGACCTCGTCGATCAGCTCGTCGGAGCCGACGATGTCGGCGCCCGCAGCACGCGCGGCCTCGGCACGGTCACCGGTCGCGAAGACCAGGACCCGAGCGGTCTTACCGGTGCCGTGCGGGAGGATCACGGTGCTGCGGACCATCTGGTCGGCCTTGCGCGGGTCGACGCCCAGACGCATGGCGACCTCGACGGTGCCGTCGAACTTGGTGGTGCTGGTGGCCTTGGCGAGGCGGATGGCCTCGAGGGGGGCGTAGAGGCGGTCGCGGTCGACCTGAGCGTCCGCGGCCTTCAGAGCCTTGCTGCGCTTCACTGCTGCTCCTGAATGGTGATGGGAGTCGTGGTATCACGGGCCTGCGCAGGCCCTACCACAGGGACGAAAAGAGCTGGTCAGCCCTCGACGGTGATGCCCATCGACCGGGCGGTGCCGGCGATGATCTTCTCCGCCGCGTCCAGGTCGTTGGCGTTCAGGTCGGGCATCTTGGTGGTCGCGATGTCGCGGACCTGGGCGCTGGTGAGCTTGGCGACCTTGGTCTTGTGCGGCTCGCTGGAGCCCTTGTCCACACCGGCGGCCTTCAGGATGAGGCGCGCGGCCGGCGGCGTCTTCGTGATGAAGGTGAAGGAACGGTCGTCGTAGACCGTGATCTCCACCGGCACGATCATGCCGCGCTGCGACTCGGTCGCAGCGTTGTAGGCCTTGCAGAACTCCATGATGTTGACGCCGTGCTGGCCCAGCGCGGGGCCGACCGGCGGCGCCGGGTTGGCCGCACCGGCGTTGATCTGGAGCTTGATAAGCCCCGTGACCTTCTTCTTCTTGGGAGGCATGTCTCTCCGGGTCCTTCCGAGAGGTGAGTGCTGGTGTGTGCGGAACCGGGGCGACACCCGGCCGCCAACACACACATCGAACCAGGCTAACGCCTTAGCGCCGCTGGACCAAAACGGATCCGGGGCAGGGCCCTCGGCCCCGCCCCGGATCCGAAGACCGTGGGACTAGTTCTTCTGGATCTGGTCGAAGGAGAGCTCGACCGGGGTCTCCCGGCCGAAGATCTCGACCAGGCCCTTGACCTTCTTCGAGTCGGGGTTGATCTCGTTGATGGTCGCCTGCAGCGTCGCGAACGGACCGTCGGTGACGGTGACCGAGTCGCCGACCTCGAAGTCCAGCACCTGGATCTCGCTCGGCTTGATCGGCGAGGGCTTGCCGGCCTCCTTGGCCGCCTGGCGCTCGACGTCCGGGGCGAGCATCTTGACGACCTCGTCCAGGGTCAGCGGGTACGGGTCGTAGGCGTTGCCGACGAAGCCGGTGACACCGGGGGTGTTGCGCACGACGCCCCAGGACTCGGGGGTGAGGTCCATGCGCACCAGGACGTAGCCGGGGAGCTTGTTCTGGCGGATGGTCTTGCGGTCGCCGTTCTTGATCTGGACGACCTCCTCCTGCGGCACCTCGGCCTGGAAGATGTACTCCTCGACGTTCAGCGAGACGGCGCGCTGCTCCAGGTTCTGCTTCACCCGGTTCTCGTAGCCGGCGTAGGTGTGGATCACGTACCACTCGCCCGGCATGAAGCGCAGGTCCTCGCGGAACTTGGCGACCGGGTCGACCTCGACGGCCTCCTCAGCCTCGGCCTCCTCGGCGTCGGCCTCGGTCTCCTCGGCGGCGGGCTCCACGTCGTCCTCCACGTGCAGCGCCGCCTCCTCGGCGGGCTCGCCGGCCTCGGCCTCGTCGTGCGCGTCGACCTCGTCCTCGTCGCCGTCCACGGCGTCAACGATCTGCTCGGCGGACTCGGCTTCGTCAGCCAGCTCGGCCGCGTCCAGCTCGGCGGCGACATCCGCCTCGCGGACGGTCTCGTCGGCGTCGTACAGGGGGGACTCAGACACGGTGGCTGCTTCTTTCCTGGAGATGGTGAAGGTGGCGCGCTCCGGGGCCGGCTCCGGCGGGCTGCCGCTCGCGCGGGCGCCAGGAGAGGACTCGGAGACTTCAACAGTACCGAGTCCACGGTAGCGGCCGCGTACGTCCGGCGCAGACAGCACGACCCGGGCCGATGATTCGGCCCGGGTCGGGAGACTGCTACGGAGTGGGACGGCCAGGTCAGCCGAAGACCAGGAGGCTCAGCTTGGAGAGGCCGTAGTCGAGGCCGGCCACGAAGCCCATCACGACCACCACGAACACGACGACGACGGTCGTGTACTGGGTGAGCTCGCTGCGGGTGGGCCAGACGACCTTGCGCAGTTCGGCGATGATCTGGCGGTAGAACAGGCCGATTCGGGCGAACGGGCCCATCTTGCCGCGCTTGCCGGACTTCTTGTCACCGGCGCGGGCGGCGCGCTTGCGCTCGCGGCGCGAGAGCGACTTCTCCTCGCCCTCGGCGGGCGTGGTGTCGGCAGCGCCGTCGGCCCCCTCGGGGTTGCCGCTCTCAGGCGTTGCGGTGGAGCCCGTGGTCTCCGTCACTCGTCCTCACCTGAATCCGGGTCCGGCCGAGCGGCTCGCGCCCGATGGGGCACGAACGGCCGGCTACAAGCGGTGCTGATTCGGCGCCCTCTCCGCATCAAGCCCGCTCGCTCTGTGGAGCGAACGGGCTGAAAACGGATCAAGCAGCAGGGCAAGAGGGACTTGAACCCCCAACCGCCGGTTTTGGAGACCGGTGCTCTACCAATTGAGCTATTGCCCTACGGGGTCTCGCGACTCCGTAGCGACCAACCTACCGCATCTCCCCCGGCTGTCTGCACAGCTGGTGAAGCTCCGGTTCTTTTTCGGCGGGCCGTCGAGCAGTGAGCATACGTGGTCGAGGGGTGTTTGGTCGAACCTCTTCTTCCGGGAGCACCGGTTGTCCGGCATATGTCCGGCATGCCCGCATGATCACCGACGGATCGACGGGCGCCGCCATGTGGACGGTCCGGTACGGATGGTGAAACCGCGATGCCCGGTCCGTCCCGGTTCTGCGACGATGCAGGCATGAGCGCTTCCACCCCGCAGCCCGACCGTTCCATCCGCCCCGCCGACCGCCGGGTCTCCGCCCGGGTCGGCGCGATCGCCGAGTCCGCGACCCTCGCCGTGGACGCCAAGGCCAAGGCCCTCAAGGCGGCCGGCCGTCCGGTGATCGGCTTCGGAGCCGGCGAGCCCGACTTCCCCACCCCGGACTACATCGTCGAGGCGGCCGTCGAGGCCTGCCGCGACCCGAAGAACCACCGCTACACCCCGGCGGGTGGCCTGCCCGAGCTGAAGTCCGCGATCGCCGCCAAGACGCTGCGCGACTCCGGCTACGAGGTGGACGCCTCCCAGGTGCTGGTCACCAACGGCGGCAAGCAGGCGATCTACGAGGCGTTCGCCGCGATCCTGGACCCGGGCGACGAGGTCATCGTCCCGGCCCCGTACTGGACCACCTACCCGGAGTCGGTCCAGCTCGCCGGCGGCGTCCCGGTGGAGGTCGTGACCGACGAGACCACCGGTTACAAGGTCTCGGTCGAGCAGTTGGAGGCCGCCCGCACCGAGAACACCAAGGTGGTGCTCTTCGTCTCGCCGTCCAACCCGACCGGCGCGGTGTACACCGAGGCCGAGGCCGAGGCGATCGGCCGCTGGGCGCTGGAGCACGGCCTCTGGGTGCTCACCGACGAGATCTACGAGCACCTGGTGTACGGCGACGCCTCCTTCACCTCGCTGCCGGCCCTGCTGCCCGAGCTGGCCGACAAGTGCGTCGTGGTCAACGGCGTCGCCAAGACCTACGCGATGACCGGCTGGCGGGTGGGCTGGGTGATCGGCCCCAAGGACGTCATCAAGGCCGCGACCAACCTGCAGTCGCACGCCACCTCGAACGTCTCCAACGTCGCCCAGCGCGCCGCGATCGCCGCCGTCAGCGGCGACCTGGCCGCGGTGCACGAGATGCGCACCGCCTTCGACCGCCGCCGCAAGACCATCGTGCGGATGCTCAACGAGATCGAGGGCGTGTACTGCCCCGAGCCGGAGGGCGCGTTCTACGTGTACCCGTCCGTCAAGGGCCTGCTGGGCAAGGAGATCCGCGGCCGGCGCCCGGAGAGCTCCGGCGAGCTGGCCTCGCTGATCCTGGACGAGGCCGAGGTCGCGGCCGTCCCGGGCGAGGCCTTCGGCACCCCCGGCTACCTGCGGTTCTCCTACGCGCTCGGCGACGCCGACCTGGCCGAGGGCATCGGCCGGCTGCAGAAGCTGCTCGGCGAGGCCCGCGACTGACACCCGTCGGCGCCCGCTGACGCCCGCTGACACCCGCGCTTCACGTCGGGTACCGCCCTCTTTCACCCCTTCGGGGGACGGAAGGAGGGCGGTTCCCGTTTGGGGGTCCGATGCGGCAGTATCGGCGAATGGAACGCCTGTTGAATCCGCGAGACGTCAGGGACCTCCCGAAGGCCCACCTGCACCTGCACTTCACCGGCTCGATGCGGCCCGCCACCCTGCTGGAGCTGGCCGACAAGCACGGCGTCCGACTGCCGGAGGCGCTCAGCTCCGGCGAGCCGCCGCGACTGCGGGCCACCGACGAACGCGGCTGGTTCCGCTTCCAGCGCCTGTACGACACCGCCCGCTCGGTGCTGCGGGACGAGGAGGACATCCGCCGGTTGGTCCTGGAGACCGCCCAGGACGAGCGGCGGGACGGCTCCCGCTGGCTGGAGATCCAGGTCGACCCGACCTCGTACGCGCCCCGGCTGGGCGGGCTGATCCCCGCGCTGGAACTGATCCTGGACGCCGTGGAGCACGCCGCCACGGCCACCGGGGTGGGCATCCGGGTGCTGGTCGCGGCGAACCGGATGAAGTCCCCGATGGACGCCCGGACGCTGGCCCGGCTCGCCGTCCGGTACGCCGACCAGGGCGTGGTCGGCTTCGGCCTCTCCAACGACGAGCGGCGCGGCCTCGCCCGGGACTTCGACCGGGCCTTCGAGATCGCCCGCAAGGGCGGGCTGCTGGCCGCCCCGCACGGCGGCGAGCTGGCCGGGCCCGAATCCGTCCGGGACTGCCTGGACGACCTGGGCGCCGGCCGGATCGGCCACGGCGTCCGCGCCGCCGAGGACCCCCGGCTGATGGAACGGCTGGCGGACCGCCAGATCACCTGCGAGGTCTGCCCGTCCTCGAACGTCTCGCTCGGCGTCTACGAGCGACCCGAGGACGTCCCGCTGCGGCGGCTGTTCGACGCCGGCGTGCCGCTGGCCCTGGGCGCGGACGACCCGCTGCTGTTCGGCAGCCGGCTGGCCGCCCAGTACGACCTGGCCCGCGACGTCCTCGGCTTCGGCGACGCCGAACTCGCCGAGCTGGCGCGGCAGTCCGTCCGCGGCTCGCGCGCGCCGGAGGCCGTCCGCAAGGAACTGCTGGCGGACATCGACACCTGGCTGGTCAGCGGCACCTGAGGCGTGCCCTGGGACCGGGCCTAGAGCTTGACGCCGATCATCACCGGCTCGTTCACCAGCTCGACCCCGAAGGCCTCGCGGACGCCGTCCCGGATCTCCCGGGCCAGCGCCAGCAGGTCCTCGGCGGTGGCCGCGCCGCGGTTGGTGAGCGCCAGGGTGTGCTTGGTGGAGAGCGTCGCCGGGCCGCTGCCGTAGCCCTTGCCGAAGCCGGCCCGGTCGATCAGCCAGGCGGCCGAGGTCTTGGTGCAGCCCTCCGGCGCCGGGTAGGCGGGGGCGTTCTCGGTGCCCGGGCGGGTCCGGAAGGACTCGTACTGGGCGGCGGTGAGCACCGGGTTGGTGAAGAAGGAGCCGGCCGACCAGGTGTCGTGGTCCGCCGGGTCCAGCACCATGCCCTTGCCGGAGCGCAGCCCCAGCACCGCGTCGTGCGCCCGCTCCAGCGGCACCCGCTCGCCCTGCTCGACGCCGAAGTGCCTGGCCACCTCGGCGTACTTGACCGGAGTGGAGAGCCCCTCGTGGTCGGCCAGGGCGAACCGCACCCGCAGCACCACGTAGCGGTCCGGCTCGGCCTTGAAGCGGCTGTGCCGGTAGGAGAACGCGCACTCGGCGTTGGGGAGCGTGACCACCTCGCCGGCCGTGCGGTCGTAGGCGACCACCTCGGTGATCGACTGGGCGACCTCCTGGCCGTACGCGCCGACGTTCTGCACCGGGGTGGCACCGGCCGAGCCGGGGATGCCGGCCAGGAACTCGACGCCCGCCAGGCCGTGCTCGCGCACCGCGCGGGCGACCGCATCCGACCAGACCTCGCCGGCCGCCAGCTCCAGCACGGTGCCGTCCAGGGCGAAGCCGGTGGTCGCGATCCGCAGCACGGTGCCGGGGAAGCCGGCGTCGCCGATCACCAGGTTGGAGCCGCCGCCGAGGACCAGCAGCGGCTCGCCGGCCTCGTCGGCCGCGCGGACGGCGGCGATCACCTCGTCGTCGGTGTGGGCGGTCACCAGGCGGCGGGCCGGGCCGCCGAGCCGGAGCGTGGTCAGCGGGGCGAGGGGGGCGTCGTTTTCTACCAGCACGCCCACCAGCGTACGGGTGCGGGGGCGGCCGCCCGGCCGCCCCCGCACCCGGATCGGCCGGTCAGGCCTTCGAGGCCTCGGCGTGGACGGGCGCCGCGTCCTCGGCCCGCTCGGCACCGGCCTGCTCCGGCTCCACGGCCGCCGGCTCGTCGGCGACGACCACGGGCTTCACCCGGCGCGGGAGGAAGAACGCGCAGACCGCCGCGACCGCCACCACCCCGGCGCCGACGTACAGCGCGGGCACCAGCCCGTCGATGAAGGACTGCTCCGACGTGTACCCGCCCTGCGCCGAGAACACCGCCGAGAGGACGGCCACGCCGAGCGCGCCGCCGACCTCGCGCAGCGCGTTGTTGGCGCCGGAGGCGATGCCCTGCTCCTCCGGCCGGACGCTGTCCATCACCAGGGCGGCGGTCGGGGCGAAGTACAGCGACATGCCGATGCCGCAGATCACCACGGCGGGGATCTCGGCGGCGTAGTCGTAGCCGGTGCTGCCGCCGGTGATCGCCGCGTACATCGCCAGGCCGGCGCCCTGCAGCAGCAGCCCGGTGACCACGATGGGGCGGCCGCCGAAGCGGTCGGCCAGGATGCCCGCGATCGGGGCGACGATCAGCGGCATGCCCGTCCACGGGAGCATCCGGATGCCGGCCTCCTGCGGGCTGTAGCCGCCCACGCTCTGCAGGTGCTGGCTGATCAGGAAGATCGAGCCGAACATCCCGAGGAACATCAGCAGGCCGGAGGCGTTGACGGCGGAGAAGGCCCGGCTGCGGAACAGCCGCATCGGGAGCATCGGGTGCTCGGCCCAGCGCTGCTCGTACAGCACGAAGGCGGTGAGCAGCGCGACGCCGCCGATCAGGGAGCCGAGCACCAGCGGGCTGGTCCAGCCGTTCGGGTTGCCGCGGATCAGGCCGAGGACGACGCCGAACAGGCCCAGGCTGACCAGGATCGTGCCGACCACGTCCAGCGCCGGGTTGGCGCCCCGGCTCTCGCGGAGCTTGAGGGCGGCGAGCGGGATCAGGACGAGGCCGACCGGGACGTTCACCCAGAAGATCCACTGCCAGGAGAAGTGCTCGGTGAGCGTCCCGCCGACCAGCGGTCCGGTGGCGACGGCCAGGCCGTTGACGCCCGCCCAGATGCCGAAGGCCAGACCCCGCCTGGCCGCCGGCACCGCGGCGGTGAGCAGGGTGAGGGTGAGCGGCATGGAGACCGCGGCGCCGGCGCCCTGGACGGCGCGGGCGGCGATCAGCGCGCCGATGCCCGGCGAGAGGGCGGCGGCGGCGGAGCCGACGGTGAAGAGCGTGAGCCCGACCAGGAAGATCCGGCGGCGGCCGAACCGGTCGCCGAGCGCGGCGCCGAACATCAGCAGGACGGCGAAGGACAGGGTGTAGGCGCTGACCGTCCACTCCAGGTCGGACAGCCCGCCGCCGAGGTCCTCGCGGATGGACGGCAGCGCGGTGGTGACGACCAGGTTGTCCAGGCTGGCCATGAAGCCCGCGACGCTGGTGATCACCAGGGTCCAGACACCGAGCCGTCCCAGGCCCTGTTCTTCCGTTCTCTCCGTCATGACTTCCCCCCAGGGGTCTTAGATAGTTATTGATCACTAACTTTCGAGGCCCGAAAAGAGGCCGCACGGACTCCACCGTGCGGCCCGCTACTCCCCGCCCTCGCCGTGCTCTCCGCGCTCTTCGTGCTCTCCGAAACCCAGGCCGCTCCAGATCCGGTGGTCCCGGGGGTACCCCAGTGCCACCAGCGTGTTGATCAGCATCCCGTACGCGAAGAACTCCGCGGCGCCCTGCACGTCACCGCCGATCCGGTTCCTGACCCGCTCGAACAGCTCCTCCCAGAGCCTCCGGGCGGTCTCCCCGATCTCGTCCTCGCCGGTCGTCCGGGCCGCGAACACCGAGACGTAGAGCTGCATCTGCATCATGAGCTGCTCGCTGTCCGCGACCAGGCCCAGGTACGCCTCGGACATCGCTTCGGCGGCCGCCGGCCCGGTCAGCCCGACCGACGCCTCGTCGAAGACCTTCCAGGTCTCCTCGATGCAGCGCTCGGCGGCGGCCGTGAAGATCGCCTGCTTGCCGGGGAACAGCCGGAACAGGTACGGCTGCGAGACCCCCACCCGGCGGGCGATCGCCTCGGTGGACGTCCCCCGGTAGCCGCTCCTGGCGAATTCGATCACCGCGGCACGAACGACGCTCTCGCGCCGCTCCTCGGCGCTCATCCGCATGCTCGTCCTCGCCATGGGAGTCAAGTTAGTGGCCAATCACTATCTTCGCAAGGCCGACGGGCACGGCGGGAATCCCGTCGGACGGGCCCCGCCGCGGCCGGACACACCTGGGGCCGAGGGGCCTTCAGGCGAGCCGGACGACCGCCCTGGACATCCCGAGCACCTTCTGCCCGCCGGTGGTGGCCAGCAGGTCGACCTGCACCTTGCGGTCGTCCAGCAGCTTGGCGACCTTGGCCGACACCTCGACCACCGCGCCGACGCCGTCGTTCGGCACCGGGACGGGGCGGGTGAAGCGGACGCCGTACTCGACCACCGCGGCCGGGTCGCCGACCCAGTCGGTGACCACCCGAATGGCCGCGGCCATGGTGAACATTCCGTGCGCGATGACGTCCGGCAGGCCGACCTCCACGGCGAACTTCTCGTTCCAGTGGATCGGGTTGAAGTCGCCGGAGGCGCCCGCGTACCGCACCAGGGTGTCGCGGGTCACCGGGAAGGACTGCGCCGGCAGCTGGGTGCCGACCTCGACCTCGTCGTAGCTGATCGCCATCGTGTTCACTTCCCCGTCTCGTCGGCGGCCCGGGCCACCAGCGTCATGACCGACGTCACCACGTGCTCGCCGATCGCGTCCGACACCTCGCCACGCACGGTGAGCACGTCGTTGCCCGCCAGCGACTTGATGTTGTCGATGGTGACCGCGACCGTCAGCCGGTCACCGGCCAGCACCGGACGGGAGTAGGAGAACTTCTGGTCCCCGTGCACCACCCGGCTGTAGTCCAGTCCCAGCTCCGGGTCCTCGACCACCTGGGAGGCCGCCTGGTAGGTGATCACGAACGGGAAGGTCGTCGGGGCGATCACATCGGGGTGGCCCAGCGCCTTCGCCACCGCCGGATCGGTGAACGCCGGATTGGTGTCCCCGATCGCGATCGCGAACTCGCGGATCTTCTCCCGGCCGACCTCGTACGGCTCGGTGGGCGGGTAGGTCCGCCCGATGAAGGAGGGGTCGAGTGCCATGGGGCAACTCCTCGGAAGCACGGTGGATCCGGCGGCCGTTGCCGCCGGCGGGGCGCGCATGGGTGCATACGCGAAAAACTCCGGGCCGCACCCCCTGAGGGATGCGGCCCGGAGCTCAAGACCTGTGTCACACAGGCCCGATGCCCTGCGAGAGGGTCAGCGGGTCTCGCGGTGCGCGGTGTGCGAGTTGCAGCGGGGGCAGTGCTTCTTCATCTCAAGACGGTCCGGGTCGTTACGCCGGTTCTTCTTGGTGATGTAGTTCCGCTCCTTGCACTCCACGCAGGCCAGCGTGATCTTCGGGCGGACGTCGGTGGCAGCCACGGGAGTGCCTTCCTGGGACAACGAATAAGAACACAACAAGAGTAGCCGACCGGGAGTGCGATCTCCCGACCGACTACGCGGGGTAGCGGTGACCGGACTTGAACCGGTGACACAGCGATTATGAGCCGCTTGCTCTACCAACTGAGCTACACCGCCACAGTGATCCGCAGCACAACCGAAGCCGACTGCTTTTCACCAGAGCCCCCATGCGGAATCGAACCGCAGACCTTCTCCTTACCATGGAGACGCTCTACCGACTGAGCTATAGGGGCGAACGAGGAAGAGATTACACGTTCCGCGCCCAGAGGTGAAATCCGTATCCCGACGCGAAGACCGCAGGTCGGCGAGGTGAACGGACGGACGATCCAAGGCCCCGCGTTCGATCGGCCCACCAGCCGCACGGCCCGACCCGATACGACTATTGCCCGCCTCCGAGCGCCCCGCCCCCACGCGCCATAGGCTCGACCCTCATTGACGGGGACGGCCCGGGGCGTCAGGACGACCCGGGATCAGGACGGTCCGGCCGACCGGACGGGCCAGCGCGGGAAGGAGCCTGCGATGGACAGCGCAGCCGCCGACGGACCGCACTCCGGCTCCGGCCCGACAGCCAACCCGCTCGGGCACGGACCGGTCCTCCTGCTCACCGGCGCCCGGCTGGCCGACGGGCGGGTGGTGGACGTCCGGATCAGCGGCGACCGGATCCAGGCCGTCGGCACCGTCGGCAGCCTCGGCCCGCTGCCCGCCCTGCCCGGCGCGCCCACCATCACCACCGGCGCCAGGATCGACCTCAAGGGCTACCTGCTGCTGCCGGCCCCCGCGGAGGCGCACGCCCACTACGACACCGCCTTCTCCGCCGCCCTGTCCGCCCCGCCGCCGGAGAGCCCCTCCGACCTCACCCGGCGGGTCACCGAGGCCGCGCTCGCCTCGCTCGGCTACGGCGCCACCGCCCAGCGCACCCACGTCCGGATCGGCGACGTGCACGGGCTGCGCCGGCTGGAGGCGGTGCTCACCGCCCGGCAGGCGCTGCGCGGCCTGGCCGAACTCCAGGCGGTGGCGATGCCCCGGCTGCTCACCGGCCGGGCCGGCGCCGACGGCCGGGCACAACTGCGCGAGGCGCTCAAGCTGGGCGCCACCGCGGCCGGCGGCTGCCCGGAGCTGGACCCGGATCCGGCCGGGTACGTCCAGGTGCTGCTGGAGGCCGCCCGGGAGGCGGACTGCTCGGTGGACCTGCACACCACGGCCGGCGATCCGGCCCAACTCGCCCGGCTGGTCGGCGCGTTGGCCCCGCTGCGGCCGCGGGTGGCGCTCGGGCCGTGCGGGGCGCTGGCCCGGGGCGCGTCCACGGTGCTGGCGACCGGCGGGGTGCGGGTGGTCTGCCTGCCGCAGAACGGCGGCTGCACCGGGCTGGAGGGCCGGTCGCCGGGGCTGCGGCCGGGGCTGCTGCGGGAGTTGACGGAGGCCCGGGTGCCGTTGGCGGCCGGCAGCGGCGCGCTGCGGGACCAGTCCAACCCGGTCGGCCGGGCGGATCCGCTGGAGTCGGCGTACCTGCTGGCGGCGGGCGGGGAGCTGGGCCTGGAGGCGG
Organism: Kitasatospora sp. NPDC087271; assembly: GCF_044744605.1. Lineage (NCBI taxonomy): Bacteria > Bacillati > Actinomycetota > Actinomycetes > Kitasatosporales > Streptomycetaceae > Kitasatospora > Kitasatospora sp. NPDC087271. The sequence goes on along the minus strand of NZ_JBIUYQ010000008.1, from coordinate 84,087 downwards.
CGTACGACGCGGTGGCGAACCAGGCCCGGGCGGTGCTCGGGCTGCCACCGGTCCGGGTGGACGCCGGGTTCCCGGCGGAGCTGCTGGCGGTGCGCGGGGACAGCCTGGCCGGGGCGCTTGCGGGCGGCCACAGCCGGCTGGTGGTGCACAGCGGCCGGGTGGTCAGCCGGACGAGCGCGGTGCGGGAGTTCGCGGACACCGTGGCGCTGGCGCTGCCCCGGCAGTCCGGGAGCACCGGCGGGGGCTGAACAGCCTCCCCCCCCAGAAAGTTCAAGGGGCGCGCGACGGATGTCGCGCGCCCCTCCCCCACCTGCTGGCCGCCGTTCGACGGCGGCTGGAGCGGTCCCGGGCCTCCCCCACATTGGAGCCGGGCCCGCTCGGTCAGCACTGACGCTACGCCCACGGAACACCGCTCCGGGCCTGCCTTGACGCTCCCCTGTCGGTCTCCGGCCCGCTCTTGACGGGTCGTTGACGCGGCGGCTGCCGGGGCGGCGTTCAGGGCTCGTACCGGTACCCGATCCCCGGTTCGGTGATCAGGTGCCGCGGGCGGCCCGGGTCGCGCTCCAACTTGCGGCGCAGCCCGGCCAGGTAGACCCGCAGGTAGTTGCCGCGCGCCTCCTGGGCCGGCCCCCACACCTCGCGCAGGATCTGCCGCCCGGGCACCAGCCGGCCCGGGTTGGCCACCAGCAGGGCGAGGATCCGCCACTCGGTCGGGGTGAGCCGCACCGGGCCCCGCGGGCCGGTCACCGTGGTGGCCGTCAGGTCGACGGTGTGGTCGCCTATCACCGGCCGCCCCAGCGGGGCACCGCCCAGCGGCCGGCGCAGCACGGCGCGCAGCCGGGCCAGCAGTTCCTCCATCAGGAACGGCTTGGTGAGGTAGTCGTCGGCGCCCGCGTCGAGGGCGCCCACCTTGTCGGCGGCACCGGACCGGCCGGAGAGCACGATGATCGGCATCGCGCTGTGGGTGCGCAGGCCGCGCAGCACGTCCATGCCGTCCAGGTCCGGCAGGCCGAGGTCGAGCAGCACGGCGTCCGGGGCGGAGTGCGCGGCGCGGTCCAGCGCCTCGCCGCCGCTGGCGGCCGTCCGCACGGCGTACTGCCGGGCGCTGAGGTTGATCCGCAGCGTGCGCAGCAGGGCCGGTTCGTCGTCGACGATCAGGATCTCGCTCATGCGGCCACCTCGCTCCGCCCGGCGGTCACTTCGCGGGACACGCGCCTTTCCGCGGTTCGTTCAGTTCGTCCACTCATGAACGGGCTCCTCCCGAGTGGCGGCGGGCAGGGTGAGCAGCATGGTGGTGCCGCCCCCGGGGGTGTCCTCGACCTCCAGGCTTCCGCCCATGGCCTCGGCCAGACCGCGGGAGAGCGCGAGGCCGAGGCCGACACCGGTGGTGTTGTCGGTGTCGCCGAGGCGCTGGAAGGGCAGGAAGACCCGGTCGCGCTCCTCGGGGGCGATGCCGGGGCCGCGGTCGATCACCCGGATCTCGACCTGGTCGGCGTGGTGGCTGGCGGTGACCAGGACGGGCGCGCCGGGTGCGTTGTAGCGCAGCGCGTTGGTGATCACGTTGGCGAGCACCCGCTCCAGCAGCGGCGGGTCGGCGAGCACCGGCGGCGCGGTGTCCAGGTCGAGCGGCTGGATCGGGGCGTACGGGTCGGGGAGGCTGTCGAGCGCCCGGGGCAGGATCTCGTCGAGGTGGGTCTCGGCGAGGTGCAGGGTGAGCGCGCCGGCCTGGAGGCGGCTCATGTCGAGCAGGTTGTCGACCAGGCGGGTGAGCTTGACCAGCGACTCGTCGGCGGTGGCGAGCAGTTCGGCCTGGTCCTCGGGCGAGAACTCGACGTCGGGGCTGCGCAGCGAGCCGACCGAGGCGAGCGCGGCGGCGAGCGGGGTGCGCAGGTCGTGGCTGACGGCGGCGAGCAGGGCGGTGCGCATCCGGTCGGCGGCCTTGATCGGCTCGACCTCGGCGGCGACCACGGCGAGCCGGTCGCGTTCCAGCGCGACGGCGACGTGCGCGGCGAAGGCGGTGAGGACGCGCTGGTCGGCGGCCGGCAGTCGGCGGCCGGTGAGGACCAGGACGGCGTCCGCGCCGACCGGCACCTCGGTGGTCTCGCTCTGCCCGTCGGGGTCGTCCTGGTGCTCGGCCTCGGAGTGGGCGAGCACCTGGTCGTCGATCCGGGAGAGCAGGGCGACGGCCTGCATGCCGAAGGCCGTCCGGGACTTCTCCATCAGGGCGGACAGGGCGTCGGCGCCGCGCAGCACGCTGCCGGCCAGGGTGGAGAGGGTCTCGGCCTCGGCGGTGGCACGGGCGGCGCGACTGGTGAGCCGGCTGGCGTGGTCGACGATGGTGGCGACGGCGAGCGCGACGGAGGCGAAGACGACCAGGGCGACGATGTTGTTGGTCTCGCCGATGGTCAGGGCGTGTATCGGCGGGATGAAGTAGTAGTTGAGCAGCAGCGAGGCGGTGACCGAGGCCAGCAGGGCGGAGGTGGCGCCGCCGAGCAGGGCGACGATGACCACGCCGAGCTGGAAGATCAGCGCGTCGGTGGTGAGGTTGATGCTCCCGTGCGCCTGGGACAGGACGGCGGTCAGCAGCCAGGGCACCACGAGGCCGGCCGCGTAGCCGGCGATGGTGCGGCGCTTGGAGTGGCGGCGGCCGAGCGAGGGCAGCCGGCCGCGGCCGGTGAACTCGTGGGTGACCATGTGGACGTCGATGTCCTCGGAGTCGTCCACGGTGGTCTCGCCGATGCCCGGGCCGGTGAGGAAGCGGTTGATCCGGCCGCGGCGGCTGGTGCCGAGCACCAGCTGGGTGGCGTCGTGGGCGCGGGCGAAGGTGAGCAGCGCGGTGGGGATGTCGTCGCCGACCACCACGTGGTAGCTGCCGCCGAGGGTCTCGACCAGCTGGCGCTGCTGGGCGAGCGCGCCGGAGGAGGCGCCGGCCAGGCCGTCGCTGCGGGTGACGTGGACGGCCAGCAGGTCGCCGCCGGCGGTGCGGTCGGCGATCCGGGCGGCGCGGCGGATCAGGGTCTCGCCCTCGGGGCCGCCGGTGAGGGCGACCACGACGCGTTCGCGGGTCTCCCAGACGCGGTCGATGTTGTGGCTGGCCCGGTAGTCGCGCAGGCCCTCGTCGACCCGCCCGGCCACCCAGAGCAGGGCGAGTTCGCGCAGGGCGGTGAGGTTGCCGACCCGGAAGTAGTTGGAGAGCGCGGCGTCCACCTTCTCCGCCCTGTAGACGTTGCCGTGGGCCATCCGGCGGCGCAGCGCCTGCGGGGCCATGTCGACGAGCTCGATCTGGTCGGCCCGGCGGACCACCTCGTCCGGGACGGTCTCGCGCTGCGGGATGCCGGTGATCTTCTGGACGACGTCGTTCAACGATTCCAGGTGCTGGATGTTGACGGTGGTGATGACGTCGATCCCGGCGGCCAGCAGTTCCTCGACGTCCTGCCAGCGCTTGGCGTGGCGGCCGCCGGGGATGTTGGTGTGCGCCAGTTCGTCGACCAGCACGACGGACGGACGGCGGGTGAGCACCGCGTCGAGGTCCATCTCGTCGAACTCGGCGTCGCGGTAGGAGCGTTGGACACGCGGCAGGACCTCCAGGCCGTCCAGCATGCCCTCGGTGTGGCGGCGGCCGTGGCACTCGATGTACCCGACCGCGACGTCGGCCCCGCGCTCCTGTCTGCGCCGGGCCTCGTCCAGCATCCGGTAGGTCTTGCCGACCCCCGGGGCGGAACCGAGGTACACCCTCAGCCGACCCTTGCGGATGCCGGTGCCGGGGGTGAGGTCGCGGGCCATGGGCACTGCTCTTTCGTTCCTGCGAGGCTGCCGCCAGGGCGTCCTCGGGCCGGGGTCGGGACGTACGGCGGCCGACCCGGGCGCGGGGGTGGTGCCCCGGCCCGGGTCGGCCTGTTTCACGGATCCAGCCGTTGACCTGTCACTTCTGCTCCGCCGGTCATTCCTGTTCCGCCGGTCACTTCTGTTCCGCGAGTGCCCGGTTCAGCAGGAGGACGTTGACGCCCTCCTGCCCGAGGAAGCCGAGCGAGCGGCCTTCGGTGTACTTCTCGACCAGCTTGTGCACCGCGTCCGCCGACAGGTTGCGGGTCTTGGCGACCCGGTTCACCTGCTCCTCGGCGTAGGCGACCGAGATGTACGGGTCGAGGCCGGAGCCGGAGGCGGTCAGCGCGTCGGCCGGGACGCTCTCCGGGGCGACGCCGTCGAACTCGGCGGCGGCGGCGCGGCGGTCGTTGACGGCCTTCAGCAGGTCGTCGCTGTTCGGGCCGAGGTTGGAGGCGCCGGACGAGGACGAGTCGTAGCCGGTCCCGGCCGCGGAGGGGCGGGGCTGGAACCACTTCGGGTCCGGCTGCGCCTCCTCCTTCGGGTCGTCGGGGTTCTTCTTCGGGAGGTTGAAGTTCTGGCCGATCAGGCTGGAACCGACCTCCTTGCCGTCGGACTTCACGAGCGAGCCGTTGGCCTTCTCGGTGAAGGCGACCTGGCTGATCCCGGTGACCAGCAGCGGGTAGGCGATCCCGAGGATCGCGGTGAGCACCAGCAGCGCCCGCAGTGCGGTGAAGTGGGTGCGGACGGTCGTCGGCAGGGGCTTGGACATCGGATTCTCCTCTCTCAGCTCAGGCCGGGGATGAACTGGACGATCAGGTCGATCAGCTTGATGCCGACGAACGGCACCACCAGACCGCCGAAGCCGTAGACCCCGATGTTGCGGCGCAGCAGGGAGCTGGCGTCGGACGGGCGGTAGCGCACGCCACGCAGGGCGAGCGGGATCAGGCCGATGATGACCAGGGCGTTGAAGATGATCGCCGAGGTGATCGCGGACTGCGGGCTGTGCAGGCCCATGATGTTGAGGTGGCTCAGGCCCGGGTAGACCCCGGCGAACATCGCGGGGATGATCGCGAAGTACTTGGCCACGTCGTTGGCGATCGAGAAGGTGGTCAGCGCGCCACGGGTGATCAGCAGCTGCTTGCCGATCTCGACGATCTCGATCAGCTTGGTCGGGTTGGAGTCCAGGTCGACCATGTTGCCGGCCTCCTTGGCCGCCATGGTCCCGGTGTTCATGGCCACGCCGACGTCGGCCTGGGCGAGCGCGGGGGCGTCGTTGGTGCCGTCGCCGGTCATCGCGACCAGCTTGCCGCCCTCCTGCTCCTTCTTGATCAGCGCCATCTTGTCCTCGGGGGTGGCCTCGGCGAGGAAGTCGTCCACGCCCGCCTCCTCCGCGATCGCCTTGGCGGTCAGCGGGTTGTCGCCCGTGATCATGATGGTCTTGATGCCCATCCGGCGGAGCTCGTCGAAGCGCTCCCGCATGCCCTCCTTGACCACGTCCTTGAGGTGGATCACCCCGAGGACGCGGGCCGGCTTGGCGCCGACCTTGGTGGCCACCACCAGCGGGGTGCCGCCGGCCGCGGAGATCCCGTCGACCAGGGCGGAGACCTCGTTGCCGACCGAACCGCCGTTCTCGGTCACCCAGTTGGTGACCGCGCCGGCCGCGCCCTTGCGGACCTGGTGGACCGCCTCGGCCTCGTCCAGGTCGACGCCGGACATCCGGGTCTGGGCGGTGAACGGGACCCAGGTGGCGTGCGTCAGCTCGCCCTGGGCGCGGGCCCGCAGGCCGTACTCGGTCTTGGCGAGGACCACGATCGAGCGGCCCTCCGGGGTCTCGTCCGCGAGGGAGGACAGCTGCGCGGCGCTGGCCAGTTCCTCGGTGGACACGCCCGGGGCGGGCAGGAACTCGGCGGCCTGGCGGTTGCCCAGGGTGATGGTGCCGGTCTTGTCCAGCAGCAGGGTGTTGACGTCGCCGGCCGCCTCGACGGCCCGGCCGGACATCGCCAGCACGTTGCGCTGCACCAGCCGGTCCATGCCGGCGATGCCGATCGCGGAGAGCAGCGCGCCGATGGTGGTCGGGATGAGCGCCACGATCAGGGCGACCAGGACGATCATCGACTGCGGCGCGCCCGCGTAGGTGGCCATCGGCTGCAGGGTCACCACGGCGACCAGGAAGACGATGGTCAGCGAGGCGAGCAGGATGTTCAGCGCGATCTCGTTCGGCGTCTTCTGCCGGGCGGCGCCCTCGACCAGGGCGATCATCCGGTCGATGAACGACTTGCCGGGCTCCGAGGCGATCTTCACCACGATCCGGTCGGACAGCACCTTGGTGCCGCCGGTCACCGCCGAGCGGTCACCGCCGGACTCGCGGATGACCGGCGCGGACTCGCCGGTGATCGCCGACTCGTCGACGCTCGCGACGCCCTCGACGACGTCGCCGTCGCCGGGGATGATCTGACCGGCCTCGACCACCACGTGGTCGCCGAGCCGCAGCGCGGTGCCCGGCACCTCCTCCTCGGCCTGCGTGGCGGGCCAGTCGGTGAGCCGGCGGGCGACGCTCTCGGTCTTGGTCTTGCGCAGGGTGTCGGCCTGGGCCTTGCCGCGGCCCTCGGCGACGGCCTCGGCCAGGTTGGCGAAGATCGTGGTGAGCCAGAGCCAGACGGTGATGGCCCAGGCGAACACGGACGGGCTGGCGATCGCGGAGACGGTGGTGACCACCGAGCCGACCTCGACCACGAACATGACCGGGTTCTTGACCATCACCCGGGGGTCGAGCTTCTTCACCGCGTCCGGCAGGGACGCGACGATCAGCTTCGGGTCGAGCAGGCCGCTGGCCACTCTGTGCTGCGCGGCGGGCTCAGCCTTGTCGGCCGGTGCGGGGTTGAGCGTAGGGGTGGACATCAGGAGAGACCTTCCGCGATCGGCCCGAGAGCCAGGGCCGGGAAGTAGGTGAGGCCGACGACGATCAGGATGACGCCCGACAGCAGGCCCACGAACAGCGGCTTGTGGGTGGGCAGGGTGCCCGGGGTGGCCGGGACCGGCTGCTGCTGGGCGAGCGAACCGGACAGCGCCAGGACGAAGACGATCGGCAGGAGGCGGCCGAAGATCATCGCCAGGCCGAGCGCCGTGTCGTACCAGTCGGTGTTGACGGTGATGCCGCCGAAGGCCGAGCCGTTGTTGTTGGCGGCCGAGGTGAAGGCGTACAGCACCTCGGAGAAGCCGTGGGCGCCCGAGTTGAGCATCCCGGCCCGCTCCCCCGGCAGGGCCATCGCCAGGCCCGTGCCGACCAGCACCAGGGTCGGCGTGGTGAGGATGTACAGCGAGGCGAACTTCATCTCCCGGCCGCCGAGCTTCTTGCCCAGGTACTCGGGGGTGCGGCCGACCATCAGACCGGCGACGAACACCGCGACGATCGCCAGCACGAGCATGCCGTACAGGCCGGAGCCCACACCGCCGGGCGCGATCTCGCCCAGCATCATGTTGAAGACCGTCAGCCCGCCGCCGAACGGCGTGAACGAGTCGTGGAAGGAGTTCACCGCGCCGGTCGAGGTCAGTGTGGTCGAGGCGGCGAACAGGCCGGAGGCGGCGATGCCGAAGCGCTGCTCCTTGCCCTCCATCGCGGCGCCCGCGGCCTGGAGGGCGGTGCCCTGGTGCTGCGACTCGGCGAAGGTGAGCAGGGCGACCGAGGCGACCCAGAACAGGCCCATCACGGCGAGGATCGCGTAGCCCTGGCGGTTGTCCCCCACCATCCGGCCGAAGGCCCGCGGCAGCGCGAACGGGATCAGCAGGATCAGGAAGATCTCGACCAGGTTGGAGAAGCCGGTCGGGTTCTCGAACGGGTGCGCGGAGTTGGCGTTGAAGAAGCCGCCGCCGTTGGTGCCGAGCAGCTTGATGACCTCCTGGGAGGCCACCGGGCCGCCCGGGATCTTCTGCACCTCGCCGCTGAGCGTGGCCACCTCGTGGAAGCCGTGGAAGTTCTGGATCACGCCGGAGGCGGCCAGGACCAGGGCGAAGACGATCGAGATCGGCAGCAGCAGGCGCAGGTTGATCCGGGTGAGGTCCACCCAGAAGTTGCCGACCCGGTCGGTCCGGTTGCGGGTGAAGCCCCGGATCAGCGCGCCGACGACGGCGATGCCGACGGCCGCGGAGACGAAGTTCTGCACCGCCAGGCCCGCCATCTGCGCCAGGTGGCCCATCGCGGACTCACCGGCGTAGGACTGCCAGTTGGTGTTGGCGACGAACGAGATCGCGGTGTTCCAGGCCTGGTGGCCCTCCATCTGCGGAACGCCCAGGTTCAGCAGCAGGTAGCCCTGGAGGCGGATCAGGCCGTAGAGGAAGAGGACGGAGACGGCCGAGAAGGCCAGCACCGAGCGGAGGTACACCGGCCAGCGCTGATCGGCGTCGCCGTCGACGCCGATCACCTTGTAGATGCCGCGCTCGACTCTGAGGTGCTTGGTGGTGGTGAGGAGCTTGGCGATGTAGTCGCCAAGGGGGCGGTAGCACAGGGCCAGTGCCCCGACCAGGGCCAGGGCCTGCAGCCAGCCCGCGAGAGTGGATCCCATGTCAGAACTTCTCCGGGAAGATCAGCGCCACGACGAGATAGCCGACGAGCGCGACGGCCACGATCAGACCTGCGATGTTCTCCGCGCTCACAGCTTCTCCACCCCCCGCGCGATCAGGGCGATGACGGCGAACACGGCGACCGTGACACCGACGTAGATGAGATCGGACATGGGCTCCACCAGAGCGGTTCGGGAGACTGCCGCGGGCGGGCCGGGGGCTTCGCGCGGCGCCGGCGGACGACCGGCAGATGCAGCAAAGCAGCCGTCAGAGGCGCGTTATGGCTCCCTGACGCCCTCCATACGGGTGACTGCGGGACGTTGACGCGACCTTGACGCCCGCTTCACCGGGCCGTGACCGTCGTCATCAGGCCGTGATCGGCCCGGCGCCGGAACGCCGGAAGCCCCGGGATTCCGGGGCTTCCGCACGGGTGGGGGTGCGGGTTGGTACGGGCTTCGTGCGGGCGGGGCCGACGGAGGCCCGGGGGGCCGGCTGCTGCTCCGGTCAGACCTTCTCCGGCGCCGGGAGCCGCTCGTACCCGCTCCCCGGGGCCGGCTCGCCCCGGCGCACCGCGCCGGGCGCCCGGCGCGACGGGCCGCCCGCGCGCCCGGAGGAGGTCAGCTGCCACGGCACGCTGATCACCATCACGCCCGCCGTGAACAGCAGCCGGCTTTTCAGCCACAGCGCCGACTGGTTGTGCAGCAGGTGCTCCCACCAGTGGCCGACCACGTACTCCGGGATGAACACGGCGACCGCCTCCCGGGGGCTGTCCCGGCGGTGCTCCCGCACGTACGCCAGCACCGGCTTGGTGATCTCCCGGTACGGCGAGTCCAGCACCTTCAACGGCACCCGGACGCCGGCCTCCGTCCACTGCCGCTCCAGCTCGCCGGTCGCCTCCGGCTCCACCGCCACGGTCAGCGCCTCCAGCGAGTCCGGCCGGAACGCCTCCGCGTAGCCGAGCGCCCGCAGCGTCGGCTTGTGCAGCTTGGACACCAGCACGATCCCGTGCACCCGGGCGGGCCGCGCCGACTCGGCCTCCGGGTCGTCCACCGCCAGCTCGGCGGCGACGCCGTCGTAGTGCCGGCGGATGCCGCGCATCATCAGCCACAGCACCAGCGCGGCGACCACGGCCAGCCAGGCGCCCTGGGTGAACTTGGTGAGCAGCACGATCACCAGCACCAGCGCGGTGACGACCGCGCCGAAGGCGTTGATCACCCGGGAGCGCAGCGCCGAGCGGCGCACCGCCGGGTCGGTCTCGGTGGCCAGCGCCCGGTTCCAGTGCCGGACCATGCCGATCTGGGACAGCGTGAAGGAGGTGAAGACGCCCAGGATGTACAGGTGGATCAGGCTGGTGACGTTCGCGTCGTACAGCCAGAGCAGCCCGCCGGCCACCACCGCGAGCGCGATGATGCCGTTGGAGAAGGCCAGCCGGTCCCCGCGGGTGTGCATCTGCCGGGGCAGGTAGCGGTGCTCGGCCAGGATCGAGGCCAGCAGCGGGAAGCCGTTGAAGGCGGTGTTGGCGGCCAGGATCAGCACCAGCGCGGTGACCGCCTGGATCGCGTAGAACAGCACGCTGTGGTCGCCGCCGAAGATCGCCGCCGCGAGCTGGGCGATCACGGTCTGCTGGGGCGTGCTCGCGCAGTCGCCGGGGAAGCCGGTCAGCCGGCAGGCGCCGCCCTCGGTGATGTGCACCTTGGCGATCAGCGCGAGGGCGGTGATGCCGGCGAACATCACCACGGCCGTGGTGCCCATCACGGCCATGGTGCGCGCGGCGTTCCTCGCCTTCGGCGCCCGGAAGGCCGGGACTCCGTTGGAGATCGCCTCCACCCCGGTCAGCGCCGTACAGCCGGAGGCGAACGCCCGCAGGCCCAGCATCAGCAGGCCGAGGCCGGCCACCGTGTCCTTGCCGTCCTCCGGGAGGATCCCGTACGAGGCGCTGGACGCCACCGGCGCGTCGCCGAGCGCGACCCGGACCAGCCCGGTGACCACCATCAGCAGGATGCCGCCGATGAACAGGTACGTCGGCGCGGCGAAGGCCTTGCCGGACTCCCGGACGCCGCGCAGGTTCACCGCCATCAGCAGCAGCACGAAGCCCAGCGCCAGCCAGACCCGGTGACCGGCCAGCGAAGGCAGCGCCGAGATGATGTTGTCCACCCCGGAGGCCACCGACACCGCGACCGTCATCACGTAGTCGACCAGCAGCGAGGCGGCCACCACCAGACCTGAGTTGGCGCCGAGGTTGCGGGACACCACCTCGTACGAGCCGCCGCCGCTCGGGTAGGCGTGCACCACCTGGCGGTAGGACATCACCACGACCGCCATCAGCGCGACCACGCCGGCCGCGACCCACGGGGTCAGGTAGAGGAAGGCGGCGCCACCGACGGTGAGCACCAGCAGGATCTCCTGGGTCGCGTAGGCGACCGAGGAGAGCGGGTCGGAGGCGAAGATCGGCAGCGCCAGCCGCTTGGGCAGCAGCGTCTCGCCGAGCTCCTCGCTGCGCATGGCCCGGCCGATGACGAGGCGCTTGAGCGCCTGGGGCACGTTGAACACGTTGGCGAGCGTAAGTTCGGTCGGACACGACGGAATCCGTTGCGGCGCCGGCCCGGCACGTCCCGCCCTCATGGACTTCCCGCAGGTCAGGGCCACTGCGGGCGGGCACGTGCCGGGCGTATCGAGGGCGTCAGGGCCGCCCCGTTAAGACCGCGTCAAGATGCCGGGTTGTTATCGGGCGTCCAGGCTGTGGACGCCCAGCACCTCAGCGGTGGCGGCCCCGGTCACATCCGCATCCGCAGCCGGCAGACCACCGCGTCGGTGTGCCGGCGCAGCGCGCGGTCGATCACGGCGCCGCGCCGGTTCTGCAGCGCCCGCTGCCACCAGCGGGCCGGCTCCACCTCCGGGATCAGCACCGTCAGCCGGTCGTAGGCGTGCTCCTCGCCGAGCCGGTTCACGAACGCGGCGATCGGCTGGCCCAGCCGGCGGCGGTCCTCCGGGATCTCCACCAGCGGCACGCCCGGCTGCCACAGCTCCCAGTCCCGCCGCAGCGCCTCCGCCTCGGCCTGCTCGTGCACCACCGTCACCGCCAGCACCTCGTCCCCGAGCGACAGCGCCGCCGACAGGCCGTCCCGGGTGAGCCGGGTGATGGCCGTCACCGGCACGACCACCAGGCTGCGCTGGCGGGTCACCGCGCCCGGCACCCGGCCCAGCTCCAGCCGCTCCCCGATCAGCCCGTAGCTGCGGTGCACCGCCTCGAACAGCACCACCAGCAGCGGCAGCGCCACCACGATGCCCCAGGCGCCCTCGGTGAACTTGGTGCCGGTCACCACCACCGTCGCGACCCCGGTGAGCAGCGCGCCGAACCCGTTCAGCACGGCCTTCCGCACCCAGCCGGCCGGCCGGTGCACGGACCAGTGCCGGACCATGCCGACCTGACAGATCGTGAACCCGACGAACACGCCGATCGAGAACAGCGGCACCAGGCTGTTCACGTCCCCGCCCGAGCCGACCAGCAGCGCCGCCGACACCAGGGCGAGGAACAGCACCCCGTGCCGGTGCACCTGGCGGTCGGCCCGCAGCGCGAACACGTGCGGCAGGTGGTTGTCCCGGGCGAGCAGGTGCAGCAGCACCGGCAGCCCGCCGAAGGAGGTGTTCGCGGCCAGCCCGAGCAGCACCACGGTGGCGAACTGGACGACGTAGAAGGCGGCGCCGTGGCCGAGCGAGGCGTCGGCGAGCTGGGCCAGCACCGTGACGCCCTCCACCGGCTGGAGGTGGAAACGGCCGATCAGCACGGCCAGCCCGATCAGCATCACGCCGAGCAGGGCGCCGAGCACCACCTCGGTGTGCTGCGCCCGCTTCACCCGCGGGGTCCGGAACGACGGGACGGCGTTCGCCACCGCCTCCACCCCGGTCAGCGCCGAGCACCCGGCCGCGAACGCCTTGAGCAGCAGCAGCGCGCCGACGGTCGTGGCGTTCTCGGCCAGCGTCGAGGCGTGGCCCGCGGCGGCCGCGGTGCTCGCCGGGCCGTCCCGGAACAGGCCGACCACGATGATCGCCAGGATCGACACCACGAAGACGGCCGTCGGCGCCATGAACCAGCGCGCCGACTCGGCGATCCCGCGCAGGTTCACCGCCGTCACCAGGGCCAGCACGCCCAGGCACAGCCAGATCCGGTCGTCGTACAGGCTCGGCACCGCCGAGGTCAGCGCCGCCACCCCCGCGGTCACCGAGACCGCCACGTTCAGGATGTAGTCGATCACCAGCGAGGCGGCCGCGGTCAGCGCCGTCCGCCGGCCCAGGTGCTCCTTCGCCACCGCGTACGAGCCGCCGCCGTCCGGGAACGCCGCGATCACCTGCCGGTACGACGCCACCAGCACGCCCAGCAGCACCGCGATCGCCACCGTCACCGGCAGCGTGAAGCCCAGCCCGTACGCCCCGGCCGCGGCCAGCACCAGCACGATCGACTCCGGCCCGTACGCGACCGAGGCCATGGCGTCCAACGACAGCGCCGCCAGACCGCCCAGCGCACTCAGCCGGTGCCGCTCGTCGCCCGCGCCGGTGTCCGGCGGTTCGGGTTCGGCCGTGACGGCCGGGGTGGTGATGGCGCTGGGCATCGGACGGAACCTCCGCGATCGGTCGTTCCTCCGATCCTGCGGGCCGCACCCCCGCCCTTCCCCCGACCCCTACGCGTTCCTGACGCCGTCCCAGGAACCATTGACGGGCCCTTGACGCACCGCGGGAGAGCTCATGGCGGGGGGCGGTGGCGGGGATGGGTGGGCCGCTGTCCCGGCGGGCGCCGGTTGGGAAGACGACCAGCTCTTGCGAAGAACCCCCGGCGCGCCCTACGCACACCCGGGACACCACCACAATCACGCTGAACGGCCCCACCCACCCCCGCACCCACTCTGCTGCCTGCTGACCGTAATTGCAAGCAATGCGCAATAAGTGTCCCCGCCACCGGCGCGGCAGCGCCGCGGCGCCCACGCGACGATCACGCGGCGGGAAAACGACAACGGCCCCCGATCCGCGTCTCCGCAGATCGGGGGCCGTTCTCTGTCCTGTGGCTGGTGCAGGGTTCGAACCTGCGTAGCTTACGCGGCAGATTTACAGTCTGCTCCCTTTGGCCGCTCGGGCAACCAGCCAGGATCTTGTCCCCCGGGGCGTCCGCCCCGTTCGACGTCGTAAACAATACCTGATGCCAGGGGGTGCTCCGCCACTCGATAGGTCACGTGACGATCAAGGGCCACGGCGTGGCTGTCGGGGGCGGGGGCGGGGTACCGCTGGATAGGCTGGGGAGGCGGACGCCCGGTGGGGCAGGCCGTGCCAGTGAAGCCAGAACACCAAGGAGACCAACACCCATGGCCGACTCCAGTTTCGACATCGTCTCGAAGGTCGAGTGGCAGGAGGTCGACAACGCGATCAACCAGACCTCCCGCGAGATCGCCACCCGTTTCGACTTCAAGGGCGTCGGCGGCGAGATCAGCCGCTCCGGCGAGAAGATCGAGATGAAGGCCAACGGCGAGGAGCGCGTGAAGGCCATCCTGGACGTCCTACAGGGCAAGTTCATCAAGCGCGGACTGTCGCTCAAGGCCCTGGACGCCGGCGAGCCGCAGCTGTCCGGCAAGGAGTACAAGATCTTCGCGGACATCAAGGAGGGCATCTCCACGGAGGATGCCAAGAAGGTCGCGAAGATCATCCGCGACGAGGGCCCGAAGGGCGTCAAGGCGCAGGTCCAGGGCGACGAGCTGCGGGTCAGCTCGAAGAGCCGCGACGACCTGCAGACCGTACAGGCACTGCTCAAGGGCAAGGACCTGGACTTCGCGATCCAGTACGTGAACTACCGCTGACCCCTGGAGGGTTGCGCGGCAGGGCCCCGCTCCCGGGAGCTTGAGCTCCGGGGGCGGGGCCTTTCGCGTGGGTGGGGTCAGCCGGCGGCGGGGCGGGGGTGGGTGGCCGTGGCGAGGGCTTGGGCCTGGGCGCGCAGGGTGGCGAGCTGGTCCAGCAGGGTGGCCGGGCCGGAGGTCTTGGGCAGGGTCGGGGCGGTCGCCGCCGGGGCGGCCGGGAGCTGGGCGATCAGGGTCTGCAGGGTGGTCTGCAGGGTGGCGACGAGCTGTTGGACGGCCGCGGGGTCGGGGGTGGTGGACGTGGCCTCCGAGAGCAGGCCGGCGATCTGGTTGATGACGTCGCCGAGAGTCCCGAGGGCCGCGCTCGGGTCCGGGGTCGCGGGCAGGGCCGGGACGGCGGGCAGGGCCGGGGCGGCGGGCACCGGAACGGTCGGCAGGGCCAGGTCCGGGGGCAGGAGCGGGGCGGCAACCACCACGTCGGCGGGCGCCGGGATGGCGGCGGGGTTCGGGGCGGAGGCGAGGGTGGTGCGCGGGGTCTCGGTTTGGCGGTCGGCGGCGGTGGCGAACGCCGTGGTGACCACGGTCAGCGCGAGTGCCGCGATCAGCGCGGCGACCATCCGGGTGGCACGCATGGGTGCTGCTCCCTCTCAAGTGCGAGTCAGGCGGGATCGCCTGCTTCACACGGTGGGGCAGCACTCCTGACGCAGCCACCGCAGCTACGCCGAACGACGAGCGACGGCCGGCCGACGATGAGCCATCCGGCGATGGGCCGCCCGACGGCGAGTCATCCGACGGCATCTCATCCGACGACCCCTCAGTCGGCGGCGGGTCAGTCGGCGGCCGCCCAGCCGCTGGTGCCGCGGTGGGCGGACAGGCCGACGGACTCGAACTCGTCCACCCGGCCGGCCTCGGTGCGGGCGCCGATCCGCCGCAGGGCGCGGGAGATCGGGGAGCCCTCGGGCGGGAAGGGTTCGAACTCTCCCTTGGTGAGCGGTCCGAGGACGATCCGGCCGTCCTCCCAGACGGCGGCACGCTGAGTGCCGCTGCCGCCGAAGTACTCGGCCTCCACGCAGGCGATCGGGCCGGCCTTGGACCAGGCGGCCAGCCGGAGTTCGAAGCCGCCCGGGTGCCAGCCGAAGCCGGCCCCCTCGGCGGGCTTCGTCGAGCCGTCGTCGGTCTGGAGGGCGGAGAGCACCGCGGGGGTGACCGGTATCAGGGCCAGACCCTGTGCCAGTGGCACCACCCGGGCCGTCGAGGTTTCCGCCGCGGCCACCGCCAACAGCTCGAATGTTCCTATCAGGGCCTGGAGTTCATAGGACATGCCGGTCATCGTGTCCCACCACACCGACAGTCGGCGCGGAGTTTATGATTCCGTGCCCGGCTGGAGTCCGTAGAGCAGGGTGAAGACCGTCACGTCCACCGCGTCCTCGGCCGTGCTGGGCGCTTCCTCGTTCAGCTCGTCGATGACTGCGGCGAGTTGGGTCCGCAGCCGGATCAGCCGGTCCGGGCTGAGCCGCAGCGTCGAGTGCACGAACAGTCCGGGCGGCCCGACCGATCCGTCCCGGGGCGAGCTGAAGTCCAGCCGCCCGCCGAGGACCTGGGCCCGGAAGTCGCCGCGGACCCGGTCCATGGCGGCCAGGATGGCGTCGTACGCCTCGGAGCGGCCCGGGGAGTCCGCGGTGAACATCTCCGGGGCGAGCCGGATCGACTCCTGGGCGGCGGCGTAGCGGCTCTCGACGATCCCGGAGACCAGCCGGGTGCCGGCCACGATGACCAGCCCTGCCTTCTCCAACTGCTTGATGTGGCGGTAGAGCTTGGTCTGCGGTTCGCCGAGCGCGGCGGCGATCTCCTTGGCGGTGAGCGGGCGCTCCTCGCCGGACTTCAGGGCGCCGAGGATGGCCAGCCGCAGCGGGTCGGCCAGCGCCTTGAGCACGGCGACGTCGGCCACCTGGCGTTCCTTGACCCAGGTGGTGGGTTGCTCGCCGCCGTCGGCGGGTTCCAGATCGTGCTCGGCCACGGGCACCACCTTGGCAGATCGGCCGCGCCGCACGCAATCACGCTCTGGTGAGCGCTCACCCTTGCGCAACCAATCATGATTCCGACATCATTCACCACAACGTGAATGATGTCGGAAGCGCGAACGGTGGGGTGGACCATGGCGGGGAACAGAACGGCGGCTGACGAGTCGAGGACGGCGGCGGGGGCAGGAGAGACGGCAGCGGGGGCAGGAGAGGCGGCGGCGAAGGCCGCGACGGCCACGCCGCCCGTCCCGCTGCGACGGAACTTCCGCTTCCAGGCGCTCTGGGCCGGCCAGGCCGCCGCGACGCTCGGCATGCGGGTCGGCGACACCGCCTTCCCGCTGCTGGTCCTCGCGCTCACCGGTTCCTCCACCGCCGCCGGGGCCTTCGGGGCCGTACAGATGGTCACGACCCTGCTGCTGGGCGTCCACGGCGGCGTGGTCGCCGACCGCCTCGACCGCCGCCGGGTGCTGATCGCCTCCGACGCCGCCCGGCTGCTCGTCACGGCGACCGTCCCGGTGGCCATGGCCTTCGACCGGCTGACCCTGACCCACCTGCTGCTCGTCGCCGCCGCCGTCGGGGCGACCATCGCGTACAGCGGCCCGATCCGGCTGCTGGCTCTGCGCTCGGTGGTGGCGCCGGAGCAGCTGCCGCAGGCACTCGCCCAGGACGAGGCCCGGATGACCGGGGCCTCGCTGGCCGGTCCGCCGCTGGCCGGCTTCCTGTACGGGCTCGGCAGCGCGGTGCCGTTCCTCGGCACCGCGCTCGCCTCCCTGCTCGCGCTGGTGGCCGCGCTAGTGGTGCGCTTCCCCGGCCGCCCCGCCGACGCACAGCCGAGCGGCGAAACCGCCGCACAGCCGAACCGCGAACCGGGCGGCACGGAACCGGCCCCCGAGTCCGGCGGCGCCCTGGCCGGGTTCCGCCTGCTCGCCGCCTCCCCCCTGCTGCGCTCCGCCCTGGCCGTCCTGCTGGTGGTCAACCTCGCCGGGACGGCCCTGATGCTGCCGGTGATGGTGCTGCTGCGGGACGGGGGCACGGGCAGCGCCGGGATCGGCCTGGCGCTGGCCGGCGAGGCGGTGGGGGCGCTGGCCGGAGCGGTCCTGGTGTCCCGGCTGCACCGGTTGGCCGGGCCGGGCGTCCTGCTGCTGGTGGTGGCCTGGACCGCCGTGCCGGTGACGCTGGCGCCGCTGCTGCCGGGCGGGGTGGCCACCGTGTTCGCCGCGCTGTTCGTGGTGGGGATCGGCGTTCCGGCCCTGCGGGTGATGCTGGACCTGCTGGTGTTCCGGCAGGTGCCGGACGAGCTCCGCGGCCGGGTGATCGCGGCGACCATGACGCTGCTGACCGCGGGCATGCCGGCCGGAACGCTCGGCAGCGGCCTGCTGCTGGACCACCTCTCCCCCGCCGTCGCGCTGGCCGCGATCAGCGTCCTGCTCGCGGCCGCCCTGCTGCCCGCGACCGCGAGCCGTACGCTGCGCCGCGCCGCCTGGCCGGCGCCGCAGGATCCGGCGGCCCGCCCCTGACAGTCGCTCACCCGCGCGGGTGCACGCCGCATGCGGCGGCCTCGGCAACCGGGTGAACTGGCCGGGTACGGCCCGCCCCGGGGCCCCTCCCGGGCGGCGTCCGCGCCCGCGGCGCCTCGCGCCCGGACGCCGCGCAGCCGGCCGGGGCCGTACCGGAGGAGGACAGATGGGTTCCACGGACGCGCCCTCGCCCGGCCGGGGCGGCCCCGGAGAGGCCGCCGCCCCCGACGGTCCCAGCAGGTCCGGTGACCCGAACAGCCCCGGCGGCCGGGGCGACCCCGGTGACCGGAGGAGCCCCGACGGCCCGATCACCCGTGAGCGGACCGGCGCGGTGGCCACCCGGGTGGTCACCGCACCCCGGATGTCCTGGCTGACGCTCGCCCTGATGACCACGAGTTCGGTGGCCAGCCTGCGCTCCGCCCCGACCATGGCCGTCTACGGCCTGGCCTGCGTCTTCCTCTACCTCGTCCCGGCGCTGGTGTTCCTGCTGCCGACCGCGCTGGTCTCCGCCGAGCTGGCGTCCGGCTGGGAGGGCGGCGTCTACCGCTGGGTCTCGGAGGGCCTGTCGAAGCCGCTGGGCTTCCTCGCCGTCTGGTGCCAGTTCGCGATGACGATCTTCTACTACCCGTCGCTGCTGGCGTACGTGGCATCGACGATCGCGTACGTGGTGAACCCGAGGCTGGCCAGCAACGGCCCGTACACCGCCGTGGTGATCATGGTGCTGTACTGGACCGGCGTCTGGGTCTCCTCGCGCGGGACGAAGGCCGTGGCCGGCCTGTCCTCGATGGGCCTGGTGATCGGCACGCTGATCCCCGGCACGCTGCTGGTGGTGCTCGGCTTCGTCTTCCTCGGCCAGGGCAACGGCTCCGCCGCTCCGATGGACTCCGCGCACCTGCTGCCGCGGTGGACCGGCCTGGCCAGCCTGGTGCTGATCGTCAACAACTTCCTCAGCTACTCCGGCATGGAGATGAACGCGGTGCACGTCTCCTCGCTGCGCAATCCGGCGCGGGAGTTCCCGCGCTCGATGTTCACCGCGTCGGCGATGGTGCTGCTGATCTTCATCCTGCCGGCTCTGGCGATCAGTTGGGTGGTGCCGTCCAGCGAGCTGAGCCTGACGGCCGGCGTGATGCAGGCCTTCGACGCCTTCTTCCAGTACTTCGACATCGGCTGGCTCACCCCGGTGATCGCGGTGGCGCTGGTCGCGGCCTCGCTCGGCGGCATGCTGACCTGGCTGGCCGGGCCGTCCAAGGGCCTGTTGATGATCTCCCGGCAGGAGGGCTACCTGCCGCCGTTCCTGCAGAGGCTGAACCGGGAGGGCGTCCAGCAGAACCTGCTGGTCGCCCAGGGCGTGGTCACCACGGCGATCGCCCTGCTGTACGCGCTGATCCCGAACGTCTCCAGCGCGTACTGGATCTTCTCGGTGATCACCACGCAGGTGTACCTGATCGTCTACCTGCTGATGTTCACCGCCGCGATCCGGCTGCGCCGCACCCGGCCGGACCACCCGCGCGGCTACCGGGCCCCGGCGCTGGTGCCGATCTGCGTGGTCGGGCTGCTCGCCTCGGCGTGCGCGATGGCGATCGGCTTCGTACCGTCGTCCCAGTTCGGCAGCGGCAGCGTCTGGACGTACATCGGGATCGTCGGCGGCGGCCTGCTGGTCCTCGGCCTGCTGGTCCCGTACCTGTTCCTCAGGCTGCGCAAGCCCGGCTGGCGCTCCCCGGAGGCGGCGGCGGAGCTGGCCGCGCAGGAGTCGGCCGAGCTGCGCGGCGCCGCGGGCGGTGCGGCATGACCACCAGCCTGATGGCCTCCCGGCACCGCTGGATCTACCTCGGGGCGATCGGGCTGCTGGTCGCGATGCTGATCACCGGCCTGCTCTCGTTCACCCGGCTGCACGCCACCGACCAGGCCGACCGCAAGGCCGGGCAGCTCGCCCGGGCGCTGGGTTCGGCCGGCTATCCGGTGCCCGCGCGGGACCAGATCGTGCACACCCTGGGCGAGGACGGCGGCGCCGTCTGCGCGAACCCGTCGAACGCGCTGACCCAGGCGCAGTGGACGTCCGGCATGTCCAACGGCGCCGACGGGCCGGGCCAACGACCGGTGCTGTCCGACCGCGACGCGGTGCGGGCCGAGGCGATCGTGCTCTCGGTGTACTGCCCGGGCAGGCTCGCCGAGATCCAGGACAAGATCGACGACCTCAACTTGCAGGACACCGTCCGCAAGTAGCCCGCCCTGCCTTCGAGGAGGACCCGACCGTGCCTCGCCCCTTCACCACCGAGGACTACACCGCCCGGACGGCCCGGGCCGCCGCCGAAGCGACCGCCGCCGGACTGTCCGGCCTGGTCGTCGCCCCCGGCCCCGACCTGGTCTACCTGTGCGGCTACCAGCCCACCGCGATCACCGAGCGGCTCACCGCCCTGGTGATCACCGCCGGACGCGAACCCGCGCTGATCGTCCCCAGGTTGGAGCGCCCGGACGCCGAGAGGGCGGCCGGCGCCCCGGCCCTGCGGCTGCTCGACTGGACCGACGGCGAGGACCCGTACGCCACCGTCCGCCCGCTGCTCGACCCGGCCGGGCGGTACGGCATCTCCGACAACGCCTGGGCGATGCACCTGCTCGGCCTCCAGGCCGCGCTGCCCGGCACCGGCTTCACCTCGCTCACCGAGACCCTGCCGATGCTGCGCGCGGTCAAGGGCACCGAGGAACTGGAGCGGCTGGCCGCGGCCGGCGGCGCCGCGGACGCCGCCTACCGGGGCATCCTGGAGGTCGAGTTCGCCGGCCGCCGGGAGACCGACGTCGCCGCCGACCTCGGCGCACTGCTCATCAAGTACGGGCACAGCCAGGTCGACTTCACCGTGGTCGGCTCCGGCCCGAACGGCGCCGACCCGCACCACGAGGCCGGCGACCGGGTGATCCGGCCCGGCGACACCGTGGTGCTGGACTTCGGCGGGCTCAAGGACGGCTACGGCTCCGACACCACCCGCACCGTGCACGTCGGCACCGAGGTGCCGGCGGAGGTCCAGAAGGTGCACGACGTGGTCCGGCTCGCCCAGCAGACCGCGTTCGAGGCGGTCCGACCCGGGGTCAGCTGCCAGGAGATCGACCGGACCGCCCGCCGGGTGATCGCCGAGGCCGGCTTCGGCGAGTACTTCATCCACCGCACCGGGCACGGCATCGGCATCACCACGCACGAACCGCCGTACCTGGTCGAGGGCGAGGAGCGGCCGCTGGTGTCCGGCATGTGCTTCTCCATCGAGCCCGGCGTCTACCTGCCCGGCCGCTTCGGGGTGCGGATCGAGGACATCGTCACCGTCACCCCCACCGGCGGCCGCCGGCTCAACAACACCCCGCACGAGCTGGGCTCCGTCTCATGACGGGGCCGTCACCCCGCTGCTCCGCCGTCAGAACGACGGTCCGACTGTGCGACTTTCTTACGAGGCGGTCATGGTTCACCCAGAGTCCTCCAAGTTTGCGTTGGTAGTTTCGGTGAGCATGACGAAGCTGCTCAGCCCGGCCCCGCCCACCCCGGCGCGGGCCGGGCGACTGCGACCCGTGACCGCCCGCCCCCGCCGTACCGGTCTGTCGAGACTCCGGCTGCTGGCCTGGCCGGTCTACCTGACCGCGCTCGTCTGGTACCTGCGCACCCAGGGCATGGCCTTCGCCAACGACGTGGTGTTCCTGTGGCTGATCGGCGCCCTGCTGACGGCGGCCGTGCACAGCGGGCACGGCCGACGCGGCTTCCTGCTGGTGCTGCGCGACTGGGTGCCGGTGATGGCCGCGGTCTGGACGTACTCGCTGCTGCGCGGCTACGGCGCGCACACCCCGTGGGCCCCGCACTGGCTGCCGCAACTGCGCGCCGACGAGGTGCTCGGCTTCGGCGAGACCTGGACCGTCCGGCTCCAGCACGCGCTGTGGACGCCCGGCTCGCCGCACTGGTACGACTACGCGGCGACCGTCGTCTACCTCTCGCACTTCTTCCTGGTCTTCGTCCTGCTCGCGGTGCTCTGGCGGCGCCGGCACGAGCGGTTCCGGCAACTGCTCGCCTGCTACCTGCTGCTCACCTTCGCCGGCTTCGCCACGTACCTGCTCTACCCGGCCGACCCGCCGTGGCTGGTCGCCCAGGAGGGCCACCTGCCGGGGCTCACCCGGGTCGTATGGGACGTGATCTCCACGAGCGGGCTGCCGCAGGCCAACTCGCTGGTCGAGAACGGCAGCCAGTTCGCCAACGACGTCGCCGCGATGCCCTCGCTGCACTCCGCCTACCCGGCGATGCTGCTGTTCTTCTTCTGGCCGACGGCCCGCCCCTGGCTGCGGGCGCTGCTGGTCGCCTATCCGCTCGCGATGGCGTTCACCCTCGTGTACGGCGCCGAGCACTTCATCGTGGACATCTTCGCGGGCTGGGCGTACGCGGCGCTGGTGGTGTTCGGCCTCCGCTGGCTACGGAACCGGCGTACCCGGCTCATCAGGGAACGGGCAGACTTGGCCGGGTGCCGAACCAGCCCCTCCCTCCCGTGAAGCCCACCGCCGAACAGCTCCAGGCGGCCAAGGACACCACCATCCCGGACGTCACCGGGCCCGGACTGCGGGTGCTGTTCTGCGGCATCAACCCGGGCCTGTGGTCCGGCGCCACCGGGCACCACTTCGCCCGCCCCGGAAACCGCTTCTGGCCCGCCCTGCACCGCTCCGGCTTCACCACGCGCCAGTTCCGCCCGGACGAGCAGGGCGAACTGCCCGCGCTCGGCCTGGGCATCACCAACGTCGCCCCGCGCACCACCGCCAAGGCCGACGAGCTGACCGCCGAGGAACTGCGCGAGGGCGGCGCCGCGCTCACCGAACGCGTGCTGCGGCTGCGCCCGCGCGTCCTGGCCGTGCTCGGCATCGGTGCCTACCGGACGGCCTTCGGGCAGCGGCGGGCCGCGATCGGCCGCCAGCCGGAGGGCATCGGCGACACCGAGGTGTGGGTGCTGCCCAACCCGAGCGGGCTCAACGCGCACTACACGCTGGACGGGCTGGCCGCCGAGTTCCGCCGGCTCCGGGACGCGCTGGACGGCTGACGGCTGACGGCTGACGGCCGCCGGAGCCGGACAGGCGGCCCGCCAGGGGCGGCCCGCCAGACGACTCGTCAGGCCGCCGTCAGCCCCGCCGGCAGCGGGAGCCGGCGCAGCTCGCGGATCAGCGCCCGGACGGCGGCCGTCCCGGCCAGCTCGGGCGTGGTGACGTACCCGACGAACCGGCTGGGCGGGTGCGGCCCGAGGTCGGCGACGGCGAGGCCGGCCGGGGCACCGAGCAGCGCGGTCCGGGGCATGATCGCCATGCCGAGGCCCTGCGAGACGAGCGAGACGGCCACCGTGTCGTCCTCGACGTCGATGGTCGCGGGCGGGATCCAGTCCTGCCTCCGCCACCAGTCCCGGGTGTGCGAATCGCAGTTCTCGTCCCAGTCGACCAGCGGCAGCCCGCGCGGCGCCGGATGGCCCCGCTGGTGCGCGAGCGCGTACGACTCCTCGTACAGGCGCACCGCGACCAGGCCCGGGACGGGCGGCGGGCCGTCGGCGTCCAGGGTTGCCAGCCCGAGGTCGGCCCGGCCGTCGGCGACCTCTCCGGCGGTGCCGCGGCCGAGTTCCCGGACGATCCGGACCTGCGCCGTCAGCCCCGGGTGGCGGGCGGCCAGCCCGGCCAGCACGGGCGGCAGCAGGTGGGCGGCTGCGCTGCGGAAGGCGGCGATCCGCAGCGTGCCGGTCAGCGGCCCCGCCGTACCCGCGCCCCGCACCTCGGCGCCCATCGCGGCCAGCAGCCGCAGGATCCGGCGGGCGTACGCCACCGCACGCGCGCCGGCGTCGGTGGGGCGTGCGCCGTGGCGCCCACGGTCGAAGAGCACCGCGCCGAGCTTCCGCTCGCAGGCGCGCACGGCGTGCGATACGGCGGACTGGGTGGTGTCCAGGCGCGCGGCGGCGGCCGTGAAGCTGCCCTCCTCCTCGACCGCGACCAGGATCCGCAGCTCGTGCGGGGCGAGATCGGTCATGCATCCGAATCTACCGGCATCCATCGATCCCGCTCATGGAAGCCGCCGTTCCATCGACGCGGACCCCTCCCCGGCCGCTCACCCGCTTCCTACGGTGGGCGCGTCCGCCCGTCGCCTCCCGTTCGGAGCAACCCGATGCCCCGCCCCACCGCGCACGCCGTCCACCTGGTGTCCCGTCCCGACGGCGCCCCGACCGCCGGGAACTTCGCCTTCGTCGAGGAACGCGTCCCGGCGCTCGCCGCCGGCGAGGCCCTGGTCGAGAACACCCACCAGTCCGTCGACCCGTACATGCGCGAGGAGATGGAGGAGGGCGGCTGGGAGCTGCACGCCCCGCTGGAGGGCCGCACCCTCGGCCGGGTGGTCGAGTCCCGCGCCGGCACCCTGCCGGTCGGCGCGCTGGTCTTCCACCGCCAGGCCTGGCGCACCCACTCGGTGGTCACCGCCGGGAGCGCGAGCCCGCTGCCCGACCTGGACGGCGTCCCGCTCAGCGCCCACCTGTCGGTGCTCGGCGGCACCGGCCTGTCTGCCTGGGTCGGCCTCACCCGGATCGCCCGGCTGCAACCCGGCGAGACGGTCTTCATCTCGGCGGCGGCCGGCGGGGTCGGCACCGCCGCCGGCCAGTTCGCCCGACTGCTCGGCGCCGGTCGGATCATCGGCAGCACCGGCTCCGCCGCCAAGGCCGCCCACCTCACCGGGCACCTCGGCTTCGACGCCGCCTTCGACTACCACGACGGGCCGATCGCCGACCGGCTCCGCGAGGCCGCCCCCGAAGGGCTGCACGTCTACCTGGACAACGTCGGCGGCGACCACCTGGAGGGCGCCATCAGCGCCATACGCGACCACGGCCGGATCGCCTGGTGCGGCGCCGTCGCCCAGTACAACCACCTCGGGAACCCGCCCGCCGCCCCGCGCAACCTCTTCGACGTGGTCGGCAGGAGCCTGCGGCTGGAGGGCTTCCTGGTCCGCGACCACCGCGACGCCCACCCCGAGCTGTACGAGTTCCTCGTCCCGCACCTGCGCTCCGGCGCGGTGGTCCCGGACGAGACGATCGTGGACGGCTTCGAGCACGTGGTGGACGCCTTCCTCGGCATGCTGCGCGGCACCAACACCGGCAAGATGATCGTCCGGCTCGCCGAGTAGGCCGCGCCCGGTGGATGCCGCCGGGCCCGACGGCATCCACCGAAACGCGTCCGGGATCCAGTGGTACGACCCGGTCACTCCGGCAGCACGGCCAGCTCCAGGGCGGCCAGCCGCGCCGGGTCGGCGACCACCTCGTAGCCGGCCACCAGGCCGTCCGCCACCGCCACCCGCAGCACCAGCCGCAACCGCCCGCCCGGGGCGATCACGATCCCCGGCACCCCGTCCACCAGCGCGACCGCGCCGAACCGGGCCCGCCGGCCGAACACCGTCGTCTCCCGGGCCACCGTCTCCGCGCCCCGGGCCACCGGGGAACGCCCGGCCGGCAGCGCGGCCGGATCGGCCCGGCGCACCACGTCCGGAGCCAGGACCGCCAGCAGCGCGGCCAGGTCCCCGCCCCGGGCGGCGGACAGGAACGCCTCCACCACCCGCCGGTGCCCGGCCAGCCGCTCCGGCGGCAGCGCGGCCGCCCCGCGCACCCGCTGCCGGGCCCGGCTGGCCAGCTTCTTGGCGGCCACCGGGGTCCGGCCGACGATCGGCGCGATCTGCTCGAACGGCACCGCGAAACCGTCGTGCAGCACGAAGGCGACCCGCTCGGCCGGCCCCAGCCGGTCCAGCACCACCAGCAGCGCCCGACCCACCGAGTCGACCAGCAGCGCCTCCCGCTCCGGGTCCGCGCCCTCGGCCCCCGCCCCGGCCGCCGGGTCCGGCAGACCGGACGGCAGCCCGGCACCGGTCGGCTCCTCGCGGCGCACCGCGCGGGCCCGCAGCACGTCCAGGCAGATCCGCGACACCACCGTGGTCAGCCAGCCCGGCAGGTTGTCCACCTCGTCCGGGCCGGCCCGGTCCAGCCGCAGCCACGCCTCCTGGACGGCCTCCTCCGCCTCGCCCGTCGACCCGAGCATCCGCTGGGCGACCGCCCGCAGCCTCCCCCGCTCGGCCTCGAACCGCGCCGCCAGCACCTCGTCCCCGTCCATCGGTCACCTTTCCTCGGCCCCGCCCGTCACACCGATGACGATCCACCCACCACCGAAGTGACGGGAGAACGCTGTGACCACCACCACCCTGCTGCACCTGGACTCCAGCATCAGCCTCGGCGACTCGGTCAGCCGCGCGCTGACCGCCCGGTTCGCCGCCGCCTGGCGCGCCCGGCACGGCTCCGCCGGCCGGTACGTCTACCGGGACCTCGCCGCCGAGCCGGTCGCCGCGATCGGCGCCGGGTACGCCATGCTCGGCCGCCGCGTCGAACGCAAGGGGACCATCCCGGCCTCCGACATCGCCGCCCTCGCCGAAGGCCCGGACGAGGAACACGAGTGGTCCCTCACCCACCCGCTGGTCGACCGGCTGCTCGCCGCCGACACCGTGCTGCTCGGCGTGCCGATGTACAACCTCACCGTCCCGGCCGTGTTCAAGGCCTGGATCGACCGGATCAGCTTCCCCGGCGTCTACACCGACCCGGCCACCGGCGAGAGCCTGCTGCGCCGCACCCGGGTCGTCGTCGCGGCCGCCCGCGGCGGCGGCTACGGCCCCGGCACCCCGCGTGAGGCCTTCGACTTCCAGACCCCGTACCTGCGGGCCTACTTCGCCAGGCTCGGCGTCCCGGCCGAGCACCTGCACATCGTCCCGGCCGAACTCACCCGCGCCGACGACGTCCCCGCCCTGGCCGGGCTGCAGCCGATCGCCGCGAAGTCCCTGGCCGACGCCGAGGCCGCCCTGGACGCGCTCGCCACTGCCTGATCTGCCTGATCCACCCGGTCTACAGCGGGGTGACGGCCTTCAGCACCACCAGCAGGGCCACGGCGGCGTTGAGCGCGCACAGCGCCGACGCCGCCGTACCGGCCGCGGCGACCATCGCGGCCAGGCCCGCCCGGGTCTTCGCCGGGGGCCAGTTGCGGGACGTCGGCACCGGGCCGAGCAGTGCGGCGACCCGGCGCGGCACCGGGCCGGGCGCGGGCGCCGGGGCGGCGAAGGCCGCGAAGCCGGGCGCCGGCGCCGCGTGCGACACCAGGGCCGCCCGGGCCACCGCCCGCGCGGTGATCCGGCGGTCCCCCACCTCCTGCGCCGACTCCTCGTCCGCCCAGCGCTCCGCGCTGAACGCCACCGCGTACTGCAGCGGCCGCAGGAACGGGTTGACGCAGGCGGCCAGTTGAGTGGTCAGCAGGTACCGGTGGTGGCGGTGGCGCAGGTGTGCCCGCTCGTGCGCGAGCAGCGCCTCCCGCTCGTCCTCGGGCAGCCCGGCCAGCATCCCGGTGGAGACCACCACCCGCCCCGGCGAACCGGGCAGCGCGTACGCGTACGGGCTGCGGTCCGGCAGCACCGCGAGATCGCCGGCCGACTCCGGCCCCGCCGGCAGCCCGGTCAGCGCCCGCCGGGCCCGGGAGCGCACCCGCAGGTGCCGGCCGACCGTCCGGGCACAGGCCGCGGCCACCAGGACCAGCAGCCACATCGCGGCCGTCCCGAACGTCTCGTGGTACGGCAGCGCGGCCCGCACCTCCGGATCGGACCAGCTGTCCGGCAGCGGGTTGCCGGGGATCTGCGCGGTGCCCACCACGCCGATCAGGCCGAGGCAGAGCACACTGCACACCGCCATCACCGCGCTGATCACGGTCATCAGCCGGGCCGCACCGCGCGGGTGCAGGTGCTGCTCGGTGAGACGCGCGATCGGCACCGCGGTCAGCGGCAGGATGAGCGGGAGGAAGACGAAGAAGCCCACGGGTCAGCTCTCACGGTCGGCCGCTGCCGGATCGACGGACGCGGCGTCCAGCAGCGCCCGCAGCAGGTCCTCGTCGTGCGGGAGCAGCGCGCTCACGAAGCTGGCCAGGACGGCGTCCCGGTCCGCTTCTCCGTCGAGCATCCGGCGCATCCGCAGGGCCGCCAGCCCGGCCGCGTCGGAGGAGGCCTGCCACAGGTAGGAGCGGCCCGAACGGGACCGCGAGACGGCGCTCTTGGCGTGCAGCCGGGACAGGATGGTCATCACGGTGGTGTACGCCAGGTCGCCCTCCAGGCGTTCCTGGACCCACCCCGCGGTGGCCGGGCCGGGCGCCCGTTGGAGCACCGCGAGTACCTGTGCCTCCAACTCGCCCTGGCCGCGCCTTCGGACGGGCGCTTCCGCGGCCGCCGGAGCGTGCCTCTCGTCTGCCATGACGGCCCACTCCCTCCGGATGCCGCGCCCCGGAGCCGGCGGGGCACCCGCTCATCCTAACGAGCGCGGGCCCGGCGCGAACCGGTTCGCGCCGGGCTTCCCGTCCCCACCGCCCTCGGCCCCCGCTCCCGGACCCCGGCCCCCGAACCCCCGTCACGCTCGCCGGGCCGGCTCCGGGCGTACCGCGGGGCCCGCACGGCGCGTCGCCCGAACGGCCCCGGCCCGGTTGCCCGGCGCCCCGGCCCGACGGACGGTCGAAGTCCGTACGGTCCGCCCGTAGGCCTGTTCGGCCCCTGGAGGAGTCCATGAGCAGCCCGTCGCCCGACCCCGAGCAGCCGGAGCAGCCCCCGCGCACCGGCCCCGAGCAGCCCGGGCAGCCCTGGCGCACCGACCCCGAGCAGCCCGGGCGGACCTGGCGCACCACCCCCGGCACGCCGCAGCCGACGCCGGGCAACGAGTTCCGCGACTGGGCGCCCGGCCTGGTGATGTTCGCCGGTGTGCTGATGCTGATCAACGGCATCATGGAGGCCCTCCGGGGCATCATGGCGGTCTCCAACGACGACCTCTTCGTCCACACCCCCCGCTACGTCTTCCGGTTCGACCTCACCGGCTGGGGCTGGGTCCACATCGTCGTCGGCGTGCTGGTCGCGGTGACCGGCGCGTTCCTGCTCAAGGGCGCCGCCTGGGCCCGCTACGCCGGTATCCTCTTCACCTCGCTGAGTGCCCTCGACAGCTTCCTGGTCCTGCCGTACTTCCCGCTCTGGTCGCTCGTGGTGATCGCGCTGGACGTCTTCATCATCTGCGCGCTCTGCGTCTACCGCCCACAGAAGGGCACCGCGCTCTGACGACCCGGTGGTCCGCGCGCCCGGACCCGTCTCAGGTCCGGGCCCGCTGGGTGACCGCGATGCAGACCAGCACCACCACCGCCGTGACCGGTGCGGCCGCGGGCAGGTCCTCGCCCAGCAGCAGCACCGACCAGACCAGGGTCAACAGCGGCTGTGCGAGTTGCAGTTGGCTGGCCCTCGGCACCCCGATCTCCGCCATCCCCCGGTACCAGAGCACGAACCCGCCGAACTGCGACACCGCCGCCGTGTACGCCAGCCCGGTCAGCGCCTTCGCCCCGAGGTGGACCGGCTCGGCGGGCAGCGCGAGGGCGGTGGTCAGCAGCGTCACCGGCAGCGCGGCCACCACCGCCCAGGCGATCACCCGGGCGCCCGGCAGGTCCCGGGAGAGCCGCCCGCCCTCCGCGTACCCGGCCGCGCACACCAGCAGCCCCGCGAACAGGTAGAGGTCGGCGGTGGTCGGCCGGCCGTGGCTCTGCAGCAGGGTGAAGGTGAGCACCGCCGCCGCCCCGGCAAGCGCCGCCGCCCAGAACGCCCGGGACGGCCGGCGCCCGGTGCGCAGCGCCGCGCACACCGCGGTGGCCAGCGGCAGCACGCCGATGACCACCGCGGAGTGGGCCGTCGAGGAGGTCCGCAGGGCGAGCGTGGTCAGCAGCGGGAAGCCCAGCACGCAGCCCCCCGACACCACCAGCAGGGCGGGCCAGTGCCGCCGGGGCGGCAGTGGGGCGCGGACGGCGGCCAGGTAGAGCGCGGCGAGCAGGCCGGCCACGACGCCGCGCAGCCCGGTCGCGGTCCACGGCCCGAAGCCGGTCAGGGCCCACGCGGTGGCGGGGAAGCTGAGGGAGAAGGAGGCCACCCCGAGGGCGGCCAGAGCGGTGCCGGAGGCGGGGCTTCGCGGTGCTACCGCCGACGGGCGGGTAGCGCTATCTTGTGCCGTCATGAACGAGCGTAGCAGTGTGACCGAACTCGCCGACAGGCTGCGACGGGAGGTCGAGCGCTATCCGGAGGGGCGAAAGCTGCCGTCCAGCCGAGTACTGGTGGAGCGCCACCAGGTCAGCCCGGTGACGGTCTCCCGGGCCATCGCGGTCCTCGCGGCCGAGGGCCTGGTGGTCTCCCGGCCGGGCGCCGGGGTGTTCCGGGCGGCGGCCTTCGCCGGGCGCCCGGCCGGCACCGCCGCGCCCGCCGCCCGTCCCGGCGACCTCTCCTGGCAGGAGGTCGCGCTCAGCGCCGACTCCGACCCCCGCGACCTGCTGGCCGCCCCGGTGTTCGCCACCCTCCGCGTGCCCCCGCCCGACGTCATCGACCTCAACAGCGGCTACCCGCACGCCTCGCTGCTGCCCGAACGCCTGCTGGCCACCGCCCTCGCCCGGGCCGGACGGCGCCCGGGCGCCTGGAACCGGCCGCCCACCGACGGCCTCACCGAGTTGCGCGGCTGGTTCGCCCGCGACATCGGCGGCACCGGCGGGCCGATCGGCGCCGGGGACGTCCTGATCACCTCCGGCGGCCAGGGCGGGCTCACCGTGGCCATGCGCTCGCTCGCCGCGCCCGGCGCGCCCGTCCTGGTGGAGTCGCCGACCTACTCGGGCATCCTGGCGGTCGTCCGCGCGGCCGGGCTGCGGCCCGTCCCCGTCCCGGTCGACGCCGACGGCGTGCGCACCGACCTGCTGGCCGACGCCTTCGAGGCCACCCGGGCGCGGGTCTTCGTCTGCCAGCCGCTGTTCCAGAACCCGACCGGCGCGGTGCTCTCCCCCACCCGGCGCTCCGAGGTGCTGCGGATCGCCCGGGCGGCCGGCGCGTTCGTCGTCGAGGACGACTTCGCCCGCCTGCTCGTCCACGCGGACGCCCCCGCGCTGCCGCGCCCGCTCGCCGCCGACGACCAGGACGGGGTCGTGGTGCACCTGCGGTCGCTGACCAAGGCCGCCTCGCCCAATCTGCGGGTCGGCGCGCTCACCGCGCGCGGCCCGGCCCTGGCCCGGCTGCGGGCCACCCAGGTGGTGGACAGCTTCTTCGTGCCCCGGCCGCTCCAGGAGGCGACGCTGGAACTGGTCGCCGACCCCGGCTGGGCCCGCCACCTGCGCGCCCTCGGGGCGGAACTGCGGACCCGCCGCACCGCCACCGTCGCCGCCCTGCACCGCGAACTGCCCGGCCTGCTCGGCACCTACCGGCCCGGCGGCTACCACCTGTGGCTGCGGCTCCCGGACGGCGTCGACGACGGCGCCCTCACCGCCGCCGCCCTGCGCGCCGGCGTCCAGGTCACCCCCGGCCGCCCGTACCACGCGGCCGAACCCCCGGCCCCGCACCTGCGCCTCAGCTACGCGGCCGCCGAGAGCTCCGCGCACACCGCCGAGGGGATCCACCGCCTCCGCCGGGCCTACGAGGACCTGCCGGCCTGACCTCCGGCCCCGCGCGGAGCGCGGGCCTCAGCGCCCGTAGCCCGCCATCCGCTCCAGCCGGGCGATGCGCTCCGCCATCGGCGGGTGGGTGGAGAAGAGCCGGGCGCCGGCCTCGCCGGGGCGGAAGGGGCTGGCGATCATCATGTGGCTGGCGGTCTGGATCTGCGGCTCCGGCGGGAGGGGCAGCCGGCGGGTGCCGGCGTCGAGCTTGCGCAGGGCGCCGGCCAGGGCGAGCGGGTCGCCGGTGATCCGGGCGCCGTCGGCATCGGCCTGGTACTCGCGGGAGCGGCTGACGGCCAGTTGGATGAGCCCGGCCGCCAGCGGGCCGAGGATCATGATGGCGAGCATGCCGAAGAGGCCGGGCCCGTCGTCGTCGTCGCTGCGGCCGAAGGGGATCAGCCAGGCGAAGTTCACCAGGAACATCACCACCGAGGCGAGCGCCCCGGCGACCGAGGAGATCAGGATGTCCCGGTTGTAGACGTGGCTCAGCTCGTGCCCGAGCACGCCCCGCAGCTCGCGTTCGTCCAGCAGTTGCAGGATGCCGTCGGTGCAGCAGACCGCCGCGTTGCGCGGGTTGCGGCCGGTGGCGAAGGCGTTCGGCGCGGGGGTCGGGGAGATGTAGAGGCGCGGCATCGGCTGGCGGGCCGCGGTGGAGAGCTCGCGGACGATCCGGTAGAGCCGTGGCGCCTCGATCTCGCTGACCGGCCGGGCCCGCATGGCCCGCAGCGCGAGCTTGTCGCTGTTCCAGTAGGCGTAGGCGTTGGTGCCGAGGGCGACCAGCAGGGCGATCACCAAGCCGGTTCGGCCGAAGAATCCGCCGATCACCAAGATGAGCGCCGAGAGGCCGCCGAGCAGGACGGCGGTCCTCAGTCCGTTGTGCCGGCGGTGCACGTCAGGCCCTCCAATGGTGCGGTGGGGAAGCCCTTTCTGCCTCGTCCCTCTTGCCCGGTCAACGGGTGGGGGCCTGGGCCTTGTTCCCTTGTGACCGGCGTGACACCACCGCGGCGCCCCGCCGGGCCGGACCGCGGCGGCCGGCCGGGCGGGCGCGCGCTCAGAACAGGCTTCCGCCGGCGACCTGGAGGACCAGCTGCGGGGCGAAGGAGAGGACCACGGCCACCGAGGCGGTGAGCCCCAGCGTGGCGGTCAGGGTGGCCGGCAGCCGACCTTCGGCCCCGGCCCCGCCGACCGGAGCGGCGCCCGGTTCGGCACCTTCCTCGGCACCCGGCGCCGGGGCGAACAGCCGGGTCGTCCAGAGCAGGTAGTAGTACAGCGCGACGACCACGTTGACGGCCATCACGACGGCCAGCCAGCCCAGCCCGGCGTCGACGGCCGCGCGGAACACCACGACCTTGCCGAACAGGCCGATCACGCCCGGGGGCAGCCCGGCCAGGCAGAGCAGGAAGAAGGCGAGCGCGAGGGCCGTCCAGCGACGCCGGGCGAACAGGCCGCGGAAGTCGTCCACGCTGGTCCCGGCCCGGCGGCCGACCGCCGCGACCACGCCGAACGCGCCGAGGTTCACCACGCCGTAGATCAGCGCGTACGCGGCGGTGGCGCCGAGCGGATCGACCCCGGTGGGCGCGTAGCCGGCGGCGGCGAGCGGCACCAGCAGGTAGCCGGCCTGGCCGACGGACGACCAGGCGAGCAGCCGCACCGCGCTGTAGCGGGTGTCGAAGCGCTGGCGCAGCGCGCCGACGTTGCCCACCGTCATGGTGACGGCGGCCAGCACGGCGAGCGCCAGGCCCCAGGTGTGCGCGTACGGGCGGAAGGCGATGGTGGTGGCGAGCGCGAGGCCGGACAGGCCGGCCGCCTTGCCGACCACCGAGAGGTAACCGGCCACCGGCAGCGGGGCGCCGGTGTAGGTGTCGGGCACCCAGAAGTGGAACGGGACGGCGGCGACCTTGAAGGCGAAGCCGACCAGGGTCAGCACGGCGCCCGCCTCGGCCAGCGGCTTGAGCTGCCCGGGGGCGTGTTCCAGGCCCTGGGCTACGGCGCCGAGGTGCAGGCTGCCGCTGGCCGCGTAGACGAAGCCGACGCCGAGCAGCATCACGGCCGTGGCGGTGACGGAGGAGACGAAGAACTTGAGCGCGGCCTCGGCGCCCCGGCCGTCCCGGCGCAGCGCGACCAGGGCGAAGGCGGGCAGCGAGGCGACCTCCAGCGCGATCACCATGGTGGCGAGGTCGCGGGAGGCGGGCAGCAGCGCGGCACCGGTGGCGCTGGAGAGCAGCAGGAACCAGTACTCGCCGCCGGGCAGCTTCTCCTCCTCGACGGTGTGCGCGGAGAGCAGCGCGGCGATCAGCGCACCGCCGAGGGCGAGCAGCTGGAACACCAGGGCGAAGTGGTCGGCGACGTACGAGCAGCCCGCGTTGTCAGACCCCCCTGCTACGTTCTGCACGCAGAAGGTCGCCCGGGGTGATCCCCCGGTGAGGGGGAGGAGTGCGATGAGGGCGAGGGCGAGTCCGGCCGCGGCGAGGCGGCCGAGCCACTTCCGGTGCCGCTCGGGCAGGAACAGGTCGGTGAGCAGGACGGCGAGGGCGGCCACCGCGGCGATCAGCGGGGGCGCGATCGCCACCCAGTCCACGGACTGGATCAGGCTGCCCGGGTTGGCTACGGCGAGGGAGGTCACAGTGTGCTGCCCCGTGGAGTGAGGTCCGAGTGCGGCGATCTGGGCTCCGAGCACGGTCAGCCACCCCCGAGGAGGTGCTTGACGGCGGGGTCGGAGAGGCCGAGCAGGAGCGCGGGCCAGAGGCCGGCGAGCAGGGTGAGGGCGGCCAGCGGAGTCCAGCTGACGGCCTCGTACGGGCGCAGGTCGGCGACCTGGTCCACCGGGGCGGGCTGCTTGGGGTCGCCCATGCAGACGCGCTTGACCACGATCAGCAGGTAGGCGGCCGTGAGGAGGGTGCCGAGACCGGCCAGGACCATGTAGGTGACGAACGCGGGGCGCGACAGGCCGTCGGCCGGGTCGAACGCGCCGAACATGGCGAGCAGCTCGCCCCAGAAGCCGGCCAGGCCGGGCAGGCCGAGGCTGGCGACGGCGGCGAAGGCGAGCAGCGCGCCGATCCGCGGGGCGCGGCCGTACAGGGCGGCGCCGGTGGCGCCGGAGAGGGTGTCGAGGTCCGCCGTGCCGTAGCGGTCCTTGAGGGCGCCGACGAGGAAGAACAGCAGACCGGTGATCAGACCGTGGGCGATGTTGGCGAACAGCGCGCCGTTGACGCCCACCGGAGTGAGGGAGGCGATGCCCAGCAGCACGAAGCCCATGTGGCCGACGGATGAGTACGCGATCAGGCGCTTGAGGTCGCCCCTGGCGCCGGGGCGGGCCAGCGCCAGACAGGCCAGTGATCCGTAGACGATGCCGACGGCGGCGAACGCGCCCAGGTAGGGGGCGAGCGTCGCGGTGCCGTCGGGCACGACCGGGAGGAGGACGCGGACCAGACCGTACGTGCCCATCTTCAGCAGCACGCCGGCGAGCAGCACCGAGCCGACCGTCGGAGCGGCGGTGTGCGCGTCCGGGAGCCAGCTGTGCAGCGGCCAGGCGGGGGCCTTGACCGCGAGCCCGACCATGATCGCCAGGGCGGCGATCACCTGGGTGGTGTGGCTCAGGCCGTTGCCGTGCGCGGCGGCCAGGGCCTGCATGTCGAAGGTCCCGGCCTTGCTGCCGATCAGCAGGAAGCCGAGCAGCATCACGGCCGAGCCGAGCAGCGTGTACAGGATGAACCGGTTGGCGGCCGGGGCCTTCGCGCCGCTCCCCCAGCGGGCGATCAGGAAGTACATCGGGATCAGCACGATCTCGAAGGCCAGGAAGAAGAGCAGGAGGTCCAGCACCGCGAAGGTGGCGAGCATGCCGACTTCGAGGAGGAGGAACAGCCCGACGAAGGCCTTCGCCGACGGACGGCGCCCATCAGCGGCCTCGCCCCGGGCGTCCCCGCCCGGCAGCCGCTTCTCCGAGTACAGCGCGCAGAGGAAGGTGAGCAGTGCGGTCAGCACGATCAGCGGCAGCGAGACGCCGTCCACGCCGAGGTGGAGGCGCACGTTGAGGGCCGGGATCCAGGACACGTCGGTGGTGGCCTGCATCCGGGCGGGTTCGTCGTGGTCGAATCCGGCCGCCAGGGCGACGGTGAGCAGCAGCACCGCGCCGGTGACGACGGTGTTCAGCCGCAGCGCCCGCCGGTCGGCGGCGGCCGGCTCCCGGCCGAACACCGGCGCCAGGGTGAGCGCGGCGCCGAGCAGCGGCAGCACCAGGAGGGCGATGAGGACTGCGTTCATCGGGGGCTCCTACGGGCGGCGGTCGGAATCGGGGGAACCGGGGAGAGGGGGTACGGCATCCGCTACACCGCCACCAGGACGGCCAGCAGGACGACGCCGGCGAGCAGCGCGCTGAGGTAGGTCTGCGCGTTGCCGGTCTGCGCGAGCCGGACGGCCCGGCCGAGCAGGTTGGCGCCGACCCCGCTGCCGCGCACGTAGGTCTCGACGACCTCGCGGTCGAGGAAGCGGACCAGCCGGGCGGCGGAGGTCACCGGGCGGACGAACAGCGCGTGGTACAGCCGGTCGACGCCGAAGCCGTGCCGGGCCGGGCCGAACAGCGGGCCGAGCAGGGTGCGCCCGGGGTCGGCGACGATCACCTCGGCGGCCGGGGCTCCGGCCTGCTCGGGCACCCGGCCGGCGTCGGCCGGGGCCGGGCGGCCGGTGGCTAGCCGCGCGGTCGCCGAGCGCCAGGCGCCGTACGCCGCGAGCACGCCGACCACGGCGAGCCCGGTGCCGATGACGGCGGTGACGGCCGAGGGGCGCAGCGAGCCGCCGTCCAGCAGCGCGGGCAGCCAGTCCGAGCGCAGCCCGGCGACGCCGAAGCCCATGGTCGGGATGGCCAGCACCCAGAGCGGCCAGCGCATCGCGGGCGGCTCGGCGGTGGCCGGGTCGGCCTCGTCGAGCTCTGGCGAGTACGGCGCGTCCGCCTCGTGCCCGGCCGCAGGCGCCACGGCCTGCGACGCTCCGGCCTGAGACGCTGCGGCAGCCTGCGCCCCTTCAGCCTGCGGGCTGTGGAAGCTGACCAGGAAGAGCCGGGTCGCGTACGCGGCGGTGAGCAGCGCGGTGAGTCCGGCGGAGATCAGCACGATCCACCCGGCGGCCTCCGGCACGGCCGAGGCCGGGCCGAGCCCGTTGGTGAGCGCCTCGCCGTTGGCGGCGTGCTCGGCGGCGGTCAGCACCGCCTCCTTGCTGAAGAAGCCGGAGAACGGCGGCAGCCCGACCAGGGCGACGAGCGCGATGCCCATCGTCCAGTAGGCGTCCGGGACGCGCTTGCGCAGCCCGGGGATCCGGGACATCGCGGAGATCGAGTTGGTGTGCGCGGCGTGGATCACCACGCCGGCGGCCAGGAACAGCAGCGCCTTGAAGGCGCCGTGGCTGACCAGGTGGAAGACGGAGGCCTCGCGGTCGCCGGCGGCCAGCGCCCCGGCCATGTAGCCGAGCTGGCCGACGGTGGAGTAGGCGAGCACCCGTTTGAGGTCGTCCTGGGCGAGCGCGCAGAGCGCCGAGCCGATCATCGTCACGGCGGCCATCACGGCCAGCACGACCAGCGCCGCACCCGACAGCAGGAACACCGGCAGCAGCCGGGCGACCAGGTAGATGCCGGCCGCGACCATGGTGGCGGCGTGGATCAGCGCGGAGACCGGCGTCGGGCCGGCCATGGCGTCCGGGAGCCAGGTGTGCAGCGGGAACTGCGCGCTCTTGCCGGCCACCCCGGCGAGCAGCAGCAGGGCGATCAGCGTCGGGTGGCCGAGCCGCCCGTCGGTCGCGGCGGCCAGCACGTCGGGGATCCGGAAGCTGCCGGCGTCCGCGCCGAGCAGGAAGATCCCGAACAGGAACGGCACGTCGCCGAGCTTGGTGACCAGGAAGGCCTTGAGCGAGGCCGAGCGGGCGTCCTCGGTCTCCCAGTGGTGGCCGATCAGGAAGTACGAGCAGATGCCCATGACCTCCCAGCCGACCAGCAGCACGATCAGGTCGCCCGAGTAGACCACCAGGAACATCGCCGCGGTGAACAGCGAGACCAGCGCGGCGTACGACGGGTAGCGCGGGTCCTTCCTGAGGTACGCGGTCGAGTAGACCTGCACGCAGGTGGCGACCAGGCCGACCAGCACGGAGATCAGCGAGCTGAAGCCGTCCAGGTGGAGGGCGAGCGCGATGTCCGGGCCGCCGGTCGGGGTGAGCCGGGTGGCGGCGTCCAGCGCTTGGCCGGTGCCGAGCTGGAGGGCGACGACCAGGGCGAGCACGGCCGAGACGGCGACCGGCACGATGGCCAGCGGCCGGGCCAGGCCGGGCGCCTTCTTGCCGACGGCCAGGGTCGCGGCGGCCCCGAGTGCGGGCAGCGCGGGGACGAGGGCGGGCAGGGCGAGGTTCATGCGGCGGCCTGGCCCTTCAGCGCCTCGGCTCCGGCCGGCGTCTCCTCGGCGAGCGGCTCCGCCGGATCGCCGAGCGCGGTGGCCCGGTCGATGTCCGCGGTGCCCCGGGCCCGGAACAGCAGCAGGACGATGGCGAGCCCCAGCCCGATCTCGGCGGCGGCGACGGTGATGGTGAACAGGGTGAGCGCCTGGCCGGCGTGCAGCGAGTCGCGCAGCCAGGTGTCGAAGGCGACCAGGTTGAGGTTGACGGCGTTGAGCATCAGCTCGACGGACATCAGGACCAGGACGGCGTTGCGCCGGGCGAGCACGCCGTACACGCCGACGCTGAACAGCAGCGCGGCGAGGACGACGGGGTAGGCGAGGTGCATCAGCTCTCCTCCGGCGCGGACGGCGCAGCCTCTGCGGCCGCCGGGCTCTCCGGCGCCGGCCGGGGCACGGTGGCGGCGACGGTCCCGTTCGAGCCCACCGGCCGGCCGGCGCGCAGCCGGCCCGCCCGGGGCGGCGGCACCCGCCGCTTCGACCCGCGCGACAGCACGATCGCGCCGACCAGCGCCGCCAGCAGCAGCACGGAAAGGGCTTCGAAGGGCAGCACCCAGTGGCGGAACAGGCTCGCCCCGGTGACGGCGGCCGAGCCGCCCCCCGCGCCGAGGTCGATCCAGGAGGTCCGGAAGGCGTCGACGACCAGCGTCACCAGCGTCCCGGCCGAGGCGAGCGCCACGGCCAGGGCCACCCAGCGGTTCTTGGAGTCGGCGTCCGGCGAGCGCCCGATCGGTGCCTTGGTGAGCATCAGCCCGAACAGCACCAGGACGATCACCGAGCCGAGGTAGATCAGCACCTGCACCCAGGCGATGAACTCGGCGGTGAGCAGCAGGAACTCCACCGCCAGCCCGCCCAGCGCGACCACCAGCCAGAGCGCGGCGTGCACCAGCTGCTTGGTGCTGACGGCGACCACGGCCGAGCCGAGCACGGCGATGCCGACCAGCAGGAAGACGATCTCCACCCCGGTCGGGGACAGGAACGAACGGGCGGCCGGCTCCAGCGAGCCGGTCGCCGCGAGCAGGGCGGCGGCGCTCACTGGGCCTCCCCCTCATCCGAGGCCGCCGAGGCGGCTGCGGCGATCGCGGCGGCCGCCAGCTTGTCCGCAGCCTTGCGCGCGGTGGCGATCTCCTTGGGCTCCTCGGCCGCCGGGTCCAGCGCCGGCGGCGCCGGGACGGTCCACATCCACTCGCGGAGCTTGTCCCGCTCGTGGGTCAGCTCCAGGATGTCGGTCTCGGCGTACTCGAACTCGGGCGACCAGAACAGCGCGTCGAAGGGACACACCTCGATGCAGATCCCGCAGTACATGCAGAGCGAGAAGTCGATGGCGAACCGGTCCAGCACGTTACGGGTGCGGGCCCGCGCGTTCGGCTCGGCGGCCGGCAGCGTCTCCTTGTGGGAGTCGATGTAGATGCACCAGTCCGGGCACTCGCGCGCGCAGAGCATGCACACCGTGCAGTTCTCCTCCAGCAGCGCGATGACGCCGCGCGAACGCGGCGGCAGCACCGGCTGCACATCGGGGTACTGCGCGGTGACGGTCTTCTTCGTCATCGTCCGCAGGGTCACGGCCAGGCCCTTGGCCAGGCCGGCACCGGGAAAACTCATGAGATCGCCACCTTGATGACGCCGGTCAGGGCCAGCTGGACGAGGGCGAGCGGGATCAGCACGGTCCACGCGAAGCGCATCAGCTGGTCCTCGCGCAGACGCGGGTAGGTGACCCGCAACCAGATGACCACGAAGGCCAGCGCGAAGGTCTTCAGGATCATCCAGAGCCAGCCGAGCTGGTCCGCCAGCGGGCCGTGCCAGCCGCCCAGGAAGAGCACCGCGGTCAGCGCCGACACCACCAGGATGCCCACGTACTCGGACAGCAGGAACAGTGCGAAGCGCAGGCCCGTGTACTCGGTGTACGCGCCGAAGATGATCTCCGAGTCGGCGACCGGCATGTCGAACGGCGGGCGCTGGAGCTCGGCCAGACCGGCCGTGAAGAACACGAACGCGCCGATGAGCTGCCAGGGCAGCCAGTACCACTCCCAGGCGTCCACGATCCCGGGCAGCGAGAGCGTGCCGGCGGCCATCGCCACCGAGGCCGCCGCCAGCACCATCGGCAGCTCGTACGACATCAGCTGCGCGGCCGTGCGCAGGCCGCCGAGCAGCGAGAACTTGTTCGCCGAGGCCCAGCCGGCCATCAGCTTGCCGATCACTCCGACGCCCATCACGGCCAGCACGAAGAACAGGCCGGCGTCGATCGCCTGGCCGACGAAGCCGTTCGGGCCGACCGGGATCGCCAGCAGCACGAAGAGGTACGGCAGCAGCGAGACGGCGGGCGCCAGCTGGAAGATCCGGCGGTCCGCCCCGGCCGGGACGATGTCCTCCTTCTGCGCGAACTTCACGCCGTCCGCGACGAGCTGCGCCCAGCCGTGGAAGCCGCCCGCGTACATCGGGCCGAGCCGGCCCTGCATGTGCGCCATGACCTTGTGCTCGGTCTGGCCGATGACCAGCGGGAAGGTGAGGAAGACGACCAGGGTGGCGACGCAGCGCAGCACCGTGTCGAGCAGGTTCACGCGCCGTCTCCGTCCTGGCCGGCCGGTCCGGCCGACGTCTCGTCCTGCTCGCCCGCAGGCGCGGCGGGCTTCGCCGGCTCGGCGGGCGCCTGCTCCTCGGCAGGCTCCTCCGCAGGCTTCGCGGGCTCGGCCGGGGCCTGCGCCTCGGCGGACTTCGCGGGCTCGTCGTGTGCGGGCACCGGGTTGTGCCAGGGCGCGTCCGAGGACCGGGTCCGCGGCGACGCCGCGCCCCCGGCCTTCGGCTCGGCAGGCGCAGCGGCCTCGGCGGCCTCGGCGGGCGCCGGCTCCGCAGCCTGGCTGACCGATCCGTCGGACACCGACCTGACCCGGCGCGGCCGGTCCGCCCGCACCACGGGCGCCGCCTCGCCGGCGGCCGGAGCAGCGGCCGGAGCAGCGCTCGGAGCAGCAGCCGGAGCAGCAGCCGGAGCACCGGCACCGGCAGCCTCGGCCCCCGCCTGACTCGCCGACCCCTCCGCCACCGTCCTGGTCCGCCGCGGCCGGTCCGCCCGCACCGCCGCGCCCTCGGCACCGGCAGCAGCACCGGCACCGGCACCAGCACCAGCAGCCCCAGCAGCCCGGGGCGTCCGCCCGACCGCGCCCGCCGCCCGCGCACCGCGCGCGGGCCGCTCGGCGACCGGCGGCAGGGTGCCCTTCAGCGGCCCCCACTCGTTCGGGTCCGGCACCCCGGCCGGCTGCATCTTGCGCCGGGCGGGCCCGTCGCCGTGGTCGGACTCGCCCGGCTCCTTGGCGCCCGGCCAGGCCTTGGCGACCCGGGCCGCGAGCACGAACTCCTTGCGCAGCGGGTACCCCTCGAAGCCGTCCGGCAGCAGCAGGGTGGCGAGGTAGGGGTGTCCGGGGAAGTCGATGCCGAACATCTCGTGGGTCTCGCGCTCGTGCCAGGCGGCGCCCGCGTAGACCGGGACGGCGGTGGGCAGCGCGGCCTTGTCCCGCGGCACCCGGGTGCGCAGCGCCAGGTGGCGCACGCCCGGGGCGTCGGCGGAGGCGAGGTGGGCGACCACGGAGAAGCCCTCGGCCAGTTCGTCGACGGCGCTCAGCCAGTCGAAGTAGCCCAGGCCGAGCGTGTCGCGGGCACCGGTGAGCGCCTCGATCCAGTGCTCGGCGGGGACGTCGACGGTGACCAGCCCGTAAGCCTCGGCGCCGGTCGCCCACTCCCCGACCGACGCCGCGTACTGCTCGGCGGAAGTCACGAGACCCCTCCCTCGGTCGAAGGCCCCGTCACCAGCGGGCGGCGCAGCGCCGCCGCGGGCGCGGTGTAGCGGTCGGGCAGCGACTCGGCGGCGATCTTCTCCTGGAGCTTGAGGATGCCCTGGAGCAGCGCCTCGGGCCGGGGCGGGCAGCCAGGCACGTAGACGTCGACCGGGATGATCTGGTCCACGCCCTTGGTCACCGAGTAGGAGTCCCAGTACGGGCCGCCGGAGTTGGAGCAGGCGCCGAAGGAGATGACGTACTTCGGCTCGGGCATCTGCTCGTAGAGGCGCTTGACGGCGGGCGCCATCTTGTCGGTCACCGTCCCCGAGACGATCATCAGGTCGGCCTGACGGGGTCCGGGCGCGAACGGAATGACACCCATCCGGATGAAGTCGTGTTTGGCCATGGACGCGGCGATGAACTCGATCGCGCAACAGGCCAGGCCGAAGTTGAAGCACCAGAGGCTGTAGCGGCGGCCCCAGTTGAGCACGACCTTGACCGGGTCGGGCGCGAGCCGGG
This sequence comes from Kitasatospora sp. NPDC087271, assembly GCF_044744605.1. NCBI lineage: Bacteria > Bacillati > Actinomycetota > Actinomycetes > Kitasatosporales > Streptomycetaceae > Kitasatospora > Kitasatospora sp. NPDC087271. The sequence goes on along the minus strand of NZ_JBIUYQ010000008.1, from coordinate 42,086 downwards.
CCAGCGGGCCGATGCCACGGCGCTCGACGGCGCCGGGGCGCGACGGGTCCGGGAGGCCGAGCGGGACCGGGCCGCCCTGGGCGCCGTGCGAGTGGGTGTGCGTCACGTCCATTCCAGAACGCCCTTCTTCCAGGCGTAGAGCAGGCCGACCGCGAGGAAGCCGATGAAGAGGAACATCTCGATCAGCGTTCCGGCGCCGTATCCGGCGGTGGCGAAGACCGTCGCCCACGGGAACAGGTAGATCGCGTCGACCGCGAAGATCACGTACAGGAAGGCGTACACGTAGTAGCGGATCTGGGTGTGCGCCCAGTCCTCGCCCACCGGGTCCACCCCGCACTCGTAGGCGAGGAGTTTCTCGGGCGAGTAGACCACCGGCCGCAGCAGTCGGTTGGCCGTGAACGCCACGGCGACGAAGAGCACCCCGACGACGGCCAGCAGGCCCATCGCGGCGTACGCGTCGAAGTAGCCGCCGCCGACCGCCGGGTCGGCCGCGACGGCAGCCGCATGCTGCCCCTCCATGCCTTCGCCCTCCACCTCGGCCGTGAACAGCCCCTCAAGGCAGTTCTACGACGTTTCCTCGCACGGTCATAATCATGGCCAATGCGTGAGTCTAAGGGGACGGCTCCGCTCCGCCCGAACCCTGCCCGCTCCGCAAGACGTCCGGTGGACACTCCCGCGAGCACCGGGCAGTGGCCCGACGACCAGGACGGGGGTAGGGATAACCCCCGTCCCGGAAGATGTATCACCCCCATGGCATCTTCCGCCCCGGGTTCGGGAAGCTTGGTCCACCAGCTCGACCAAGAGGGACGGTAGATCCAGATGAAGCCGCTGCACCGCCGCACCGTGGACGCCATCAAGGAGCAGGACGCTCAGATGGGCCGCTCGCCGCTGTACGGTGCGCGGATGTGGCGGCAGGTCGGCCAGCTGCTGCTCAACCTGCCGCTCGGCGTCGCCGGCTTCGCGCTCACCGCCATCACGCTCACGGCCGGCCTGGGGATGTCGATCACCGTGGTCGGCCTGCCGCTGCTGGCCGGCGGGCTGGCCGTCTCCCGCTCCCTGGGCGGGCTGGGCCGCCGGCGGGCCCGGGCGGCGTACGACTCCGCGATCCACGAGCCGGAGCCGGTGCGGCCGCGCCGGCCGGGGGTGGTGGGCTTCACCATCGCCCACCTGACCGACCTGCTGAACTGGCGCTCGGCGCTCTACAACGTGCTGATGCTGCCCTGGGGCATCCTGAGCTTCACGGTGACCCTGGTCGCGGTCACCGTGATGTGGCCGGTGCTGCCCTGGGTGATCCGGGCGCTGGCGGCGATCGACCGGATCCTGATCGAGTCGCTGCTCTTCCCGGGCGCCCTGGCCGAGCGGGTGCGCGAGCTGGAGGACGACCGAGGCACGGTGGTCGACACCGCCGCCGCCGACCTGCGCCGGATCGAGCGCGACCTGCACGACGGCGCCCAGGCCCGCCTGGTCGCGCTGGCCATGGACCTGGGCATGGCCAAGGAGCGGCTGCGCGAGGTCGAGACCGAGGACGACGTGGCGGCCGCCACGAAGATGGTCGACAACGCGCACGGCGAGGTGAAGCTGGCCCTCCAGGAGCTGCGCGACCTGGCCCGGGGCATCCACCCGGCGGTGCTCACCGACCGCGGCCTGGACGCGGCCCTGTCCGCGGTCGCCGCCCGCTGCACCGTCCCCGGCGGGGTCAAGGTGAACGTCGACCTGAAGGGGCCGGACGGCCGGGCCGAGCGCCCGGACTCGGCGGTCGAGGGCATCGCGTACTTCACCGTCAGCGAGTTGCTGACCAACGTCTCCAAGCACGCCGGGGCCCGCACCGCCTCGGTCGACGTCTGGCGCTCCGACAACCAGCTGATGGTGCTGGTCCAGGACGACGGCAAGGGCGGCGCCGCCCCCTACCCGGGCAGCGGCCTGGCCGGGCTGACCGAGCGGATCCGCGCGGTGGACGGGGTGCTCCTGGTGCAGAGCCCGGAGGGCGGCCCGAGCAGCATCACCGTCGAACTGCCCTGGCGCACCCGCACCGCCCGCCGCTGAGCCGGAGCGCGGCACGGCGCCGGGACCTCGTCGAGGCAGTGACGAGGTCCCGGCGCCGGTCCGGTGGGGCGGCCGGTCCGCGGAGCCCCTGCGCGGCGTGCGGCCCGGCCGGACGGGCCCTTAGGGGCTCTCCAGGGTGCCGAGAGTGACGGTGGCGGTCTGGCTGCTGCCGTCCCTGGTGTAGGCGACGGTGACCTTGTCGCCCGGGGTGAGCGAGGCGAGCGCGGTGGTGAGCGCGTTCAGCGAGTCGACCGCGGCGTCCCCGATCTTGGTGATCACGTCGCCGGCCTGCATCCCCGCCGAGGCGGCCGGGCCGCCCGCGGTGACCGCCACGATGACCGCGCCGGCAGGCTTGAACTGCTGGTTGAAGCTGGTCCGGGCGGTGATGCCGAGCGCGGCCCGGCCGGAGTTGGTGACCTTGCCCTGCTTGATCAGCTGGTCGGTGATGTTGGTGATGGTGGACGCCGGGATGGCGAAGCCGATGCCGGGCGCGGCCGCGCCGTTGGCCTCGGGCTCCGTCGCCGCGAGCGTGTTGATGCCGATCACCTGGCTGTCCAGGTTGACCAGCGCGCCGCCGCTGTTGCCCGGGTTGATCGCGGCCGAGGTCTGCACCATGTTGCCGATGGTGGCACCGGGCGAGCCGCCGCCCCTGGGCTCGGAGACGGTCCGTCCGGTGGCCGAGACGATGCCCTGGGTGACGCTGCTGGAGAGGCCGAGCGGGCTGCCCATGGCCAGGGTGATCTGGCCGAGCTGGACCTTGCCGGAGTCGCCGAAGGCGGCCGGCTTGAGGCCGCTCGGCGGGCTGCTCAGCTTGATCACCGCGAGGTCGGTGTCGGGGTAGCTGCCGACCAGGGTGGCGTCCAGCGACCTGGTGCTGTTGGCGAGGGTGACGGTGAAGGTGGTCGCGGTGCCCACCACGTGGGCGTTGGTGACGATGTCGCCCTTGTCGTCGTAGACGATCCCGGAGCCGAGGCTGTCGCCGGTGGTGATCTGCACCACCGAGGGCAGCACGTCGGCGATGACCCGCTGGTAGTCGTCCTGCAACTGGTTCCCGTCGGCCGACCGCGCGGGGGCCGACGAGGCCGGCCTGGCCGAGCCGGAGCCCGACGGGGAGCCCGCGGCCGACGAGGCGGACGTGGAGGAGCCGCTGCTGCACCCGGCCAGCGCCAGCGCGGTCAGTACGGCCACCGCGCCGGGTACGAGCAGCCGGCCGTGGACCGTCCTGGGTCCGGTCGGCCGGGGCCCGGCCGGCAGGGGGCGGGCGTGTTCCTTCTTTCGGCTCACCTGGCTGCCTCCGATTCGTCACCACGCTGGGAGCACGGAAATCTTTGTCAGCATTTCACCGATTTGTCCGATTTGACGGTTCGACTCGCCCGGCACTCACCACGGAAACCCGAACACCCTAGAATCGGCCCATGACTTGGTTGATCACCGGCGGTGCCGGATACATCGGCGGGCACGTCGTCCGCCAGCTGCTCGACGCCGGTGAGCGCGTCGCCGTCCTGGACGACCTCAGCACCGGCGACGCCTCCCGCCTGCCGGAGGGCGTCGCCCTGGTCGAGGGCTCCACCCTGGACCGGGCCGTCCTGGACGCCGCCATCCGCGAGCACGCGATCGAGGGCATCCTGCACTTCGCCGCCAAGAAGCAGGTCGGCGAGTCCGTCGAGCAGCCGTTCTTCTACTACCGGGAGAACATGATCGGCCTGCAGACCGTCCTGGAGGCCGCCGCCGAGGGCGGGGTCAAGCGCTTCCTCTTCTCCTCCTCCGCCGCCGTCTACGGCATGCCGGACGTCGACCTGGTCACCGAGTCGACCCCGTGCGCCCCGATGAGCCCGTACGGCGAGACCAAGCTGGCCGGCGAGTGGCTGGTCGCCGCGGCCGGGAAGGCCCACGGCATCTCCACCGTGGCGCTGCGCTACTTCAACGTGGCCGGCGCGGCCTCCCCCGAGCTGTCCGACACCGGGGTCTTCAACCTGATCCCGATGGTCTTCGAGCGGCTCACCGCCGGCGAGGCCCCGCGGGTCTTCGGCGACGACTACCCGACCCAGGACGGCAGCTGCGTCCGCGACTTCATCCACGTCTCCGACATCGCCTCGGCCCACGTCGCCGCCGCCAAGCGGCTGGCCGCCGACCCGGTCGGCGAGACCTCGCTGGTGCTCAACATCGGCCGCGGCGAGGGCGTCAGCGTCAAGGAGATGCTGGAGGTGATCGGCAAGGTCACCGGATACGACACCACCCCCGAGGTGACCCCGCGCCGCGCCGGCGACCCCGCGCGGGTGGTGGCCTCGGCCGACCTGATCCGCCGCGAGCTGGGCTGGGGCGCCCGCCACGACGTGGCGGAGATGGTGGCCTCCGCGTGGGACGGCTGGTGCAGCCGCCACCCCGGGGCCCGCAAGGCCTGACCGGACGCGTCCGACGGCGGCGGGGCGCCCGCCCCGCCGCCGCGCCGGTTCAGCGCGCCGGGACGGCCGTGCCGTAGAAGGCGTCCAGCGCGTACACGCAGCGGTCCTTGGAGCCGACGAAGACCCGGCCGCCGACCGCGACCGGCGAGCCGGTCAGCTCGCCCTTGGTGCCGAGCTCCCAGCGCAGCTGACCGCTCGCCAGGTCCAGGGTGTGCAGCGAGTGGTCCCGGCTGCCCAGGTGCACCAGGCCGTCGGCCACCGCCGGGGAGCCGACGATCTCGCCGCGCGCCGTGTAGCGCCAGCGCTCCCGGCCGCTCGCCGCCTCGAAGGCGTACAGCACCCCGCCGCTGCCGACCAGCACCATGCCGTCCCCTACCACCACCGGCTCGGCGCCCTGGCGGTTGCCGGTGACCCCGCGCCAGCGGTCCCGGCCGGTGGCCGCGTCCAGCGCGTACACCGTCCCGAGGTAGTCGGCCACGTAGACCGCGTCGGCGTCCAGCGCGGGCGGGGTGAACAGCACCACCGGGGCCTCGAAGCGCCAGCGCTCGGCCCCGCTGGCCGCGTCCAGCGCGTACACCCTGGGGCCGGCCGTCACGTACAGCACGCCGCCGCGCTCGACCGGGTGCGAGGGCACGTCCTCGCCGACCGGGAAGGACCAGCGCAGGCCGGCGCCGTGCGGGTCGACGCAGCGCAGCCGCCCGGCCCCGTAGTAGTAGGCCGCGCCGGCCACCAGGACCGGTCCGGACTGCGGGTTCTCGTAGTCCTGCTGGGCGTCGTCGGCCCGCCACAGCTCGGCACCGCTGGCGGCCGAGCGCAGCTGGACGCCGCCGCCGCGGACGCCGCAGCACAGCACCCCGTCGGCGGCGGAGAGCGAGTAGACCCAGCCGTCCAGTGAGGTGCGCCAGCGCTCGGTGCCGTCCGCGACGTCCACGGTGTACAGGTGCGGGCCGTCGGCCGCGTGCACCCGGCCGGCGTCCACCGCGAGCGCCCAGGCGACGTCCCGGGTCTTGTAGCGCCGCTCGCCGGAGGCGATGTCCAGCGCGTGCACCTCGAAGCTGGAGACGAAGAGCGTGCCGTCGGCGACCACGGGGGTGCCCCAGACGTCGTTGGACATCCGGAACCGCCAGGGGCGCCAGCGGGCGGCCGGCACCGGCGGCGGGGTGACCCGGCGGACCCAGTCGGTCTCGGCCGGGGCGGTGCCCGGGCCGGTCTGCTCGTGCTCGGCCCGCGGCCCCGGGCCTATCCGCACCGAGGCTCCGGACAGCCGCACCTCGACGGCCCCGCCGCCGCCCGGCGCGCGGTGCTTGTTGGGGGAGGCGATCTTCGCGGTCGGGATCTCGCCGTCGGACACCGGGCCCCGCCGCGGCCCCGTGTGCACCGGCCCGGACGGCGGCGGCGCGTGCCCCCCGCCCGGGCGGGTGCGCGGGTCGTCCAGGCCGGGGCGCTGCACCGGGACCGGCTGGTGCGGCTGCGGCGGCCGGTGGGGCTGGAGCGGGCCGGCCTGCGGCGGCCCGGCCGGGGGCGGCGGCGCGCCGGCCGGCAGCTGGACGGCCCGGGGCGGCACGCTCGGGCGGCGGCCGCGCTTGCGCTCGATCAGCTCCAGCGCGTTCACGGGGAGCCAGTCGCCGACCTCGCCGGCGGCGTCGTCCCGGGAGAACAGGTGCGGGGCCAGTTCGGCCTGGATCTGCGCCGGGCTGGGCCGGTGCTCGGGCGAGGGCCGCATGCAGGCGCGGACCAGGTCCATCAGCTCGCGCGGCATCCCGGACAGGTCCGGCTCCTCGCGCAGCAGCTGGAACACCGTCTCGACCGGGTTGGAGCCGCCGAAGGGCGGGTGCCCGGTCGCGCAGAACACCATCAGCGAGCCGAGCGAGAAGACGTCGCTGGCGCCCCGGACGTTACGGCTGTCCTTGGCCTGCTCGGGGGACATGTAGGCGGGGGTGCCGACCGCGACGTTGGTCATGGTGAGCCGGGTGCTGGAGACGCCGGAGGCGATGCCGAAGTCGATCACCTTCGGGCCGTCCTCGACCACCAGCACGTTGGAGGGCTTGAGGTCCCGGTGGATCAGCCCGGCCGCGTGGATGGACTGCAGCGCCTCGGCGATGCCCGCGATCAGCCAGCGGGTGGCGTCCACCGGCAGCGGACCGCACTCCTCGACCAGGTCCTCCAGGGAGGGGGCCGGGATGTACGCGGTGGCCAGCCAGGGCACCCGGGCGTCCGCGTCGGCGTCCACCACGGCCGCGGTGTAGAAACCGCCGACCGTCTTGGCCGCCTCGATCTCGCGGGCGAAGCGGACGCGGAACAGCTCGTCCTCGGCCAGTTCCGCCCGGACGGTCTTGATGGCCACCCGCCGGCCGGAGGCGGAGCGCGCCAGGTAGACCAGCCCCATCCCACCCGCGCCGAGCCGCCCCAGCACCTCGAAGGGCCCGATCCGCCTCGGATCGTGCGCCGTCAGCTGGTCCACTCCGCTGCCACCTCCCCGTTTTCCGCACCCGCCGCGTGGTGCCGGACCCGATTCTCCAATGCCGCCCGGCCCATCTCCAACCTCCCCCGCCCAGAGCCGACGGCGGCCCCGGGAGCGCCGCCGTCCGGCCGGTGATGACGGAACGGCCGGATTCTGACGCCCGTTCCGGCCGCGGTTTGCACCCGGACGCCCGGACCCTCCACTTCGGCGCCGATCTTCCGACGCCGCCGATCGTCACGCTCTGTCACTCGACCACCCCTCAGCGGACTCGCCGTCACGCTGTGGGGTCAAAGGCACACGGGGGGGCTTCAACGACACCTGCGGAGCGCGGTGAATATCCGTCCGAAGTGGTTCATGCCCCTATAGCAACCCCCCGTGCGGAGTAATAGTCGCATCACCGAATCGCGCCAAGATCGTGCCACGGTAAGCTGACGGCATGACAGGACAAGTTCGCACCGTCGACGGTCGCGTCGCCGGGCGACGCGGACAGGAAACGCGGCAGAAGCTGCTCGACTGCCTCCGCGAGATGCTCAGCACGTCGCCGTACCGGGACGTCAAGGTCATCGACGTCGCCCGTATGGCGGGTACCTCCCCCGCGACCTTCTACCAGTACTTCCCGGATGTCGAGGGCGCTGTCCTCGAAATCGCCGAGGAAATGGCCAAGGACGCCGACACCCTCAAAGAGCTGGTGGCCGGAAAGTCCTGGGCAGGGAAGTCCGGTCCGACCACTTCGGAAGAACTGGTCGACGGATTCCTCGCCTTCTGGCGCAAGAACGACGCCATTCTCCGAGTGGTCACGCTCGGTGCCGCCGAAGGGGACAAGCGGTTCTTCAAGATCCGCATGACGGTCCTCAACGCGGTCGCCAAGCCGCTCGCGGAGGCCGTCAAGGAACTCCAGGCGAAGGGCCAGGCCGACAAGTCGCTCGACCCGAACGCCGTCGCCGGGGCCCTGGTCTCGCTGCTCGCCTCGGCGGCCGAGCACCAGAAGGCCTTCACCTCCTGGGGCGTCAAGGTCAAGGACCTCAAGCCCAACCTCGCTCCCCTGGTGTACCTGGGCGTCACCGGCAAGAAGCCGCCCAAGTAGACCATCCGCTCAACCGACCATCCGCTCCGCGCGCAGCCCCGGCCTCCTGTCCGGGGTACGACGGACGGCGGCCGTGTCCTCGGGGGAGGTCCGCCGACGTACCGCACGCGCGCCAGACATGCCGGTGGGCGGGCACCCCTCACACAGGGTGCCCGCCCACCGGCATGTTCGCGTTGCGGCCCCTCAGGGGCCCTCGGACGCCCGGCTCCGCGCCGTCAGGGGCAGCGGACCACCTGGCCGGCGTAGGCGAGCCCGCCGCCGAAGCCGAAGAGCAGGACCGGGTCGCCCGGGGACAGCTCGCCGCGTTCGACCAGCTTGGAGAAGGCCAGCGGGATCGAGGCGGCCGAGGTGTTGCCGGAGTCGACCACGTCCCGGGCCACCACCGCGTCGGTGAGGCCCAGCTTGGCGGCGATCGAGTCGATGATCCGCAGGTTGGCCTGGTGCGGCACGAAGCCCTTCAGCTCCGACGGGTCGATCCCGGCCTGCTCGCAGGCCCGGCGCGCCAGCGGGGCGAGCTGGGTGGTGGCCCAGCGGAACACCGACTGGCCCTGCTGGCTGATCACCGGGTCCCAGCCGGTGATCACCACGGCGTCGCCCTTCTCCGGCTCGGAGCCCCAGACCACCGGGCCGATGCCGGGCTCGGCGCCGTCCTCCTGGGCCTCGACCACCGCGGCGCCCGCGCCGTCGCCGAAGATCACGCAGGTGGTGCGGTCGGTCCAGTCCAGCGTGTCGGACATCCGCTCGGCGCCGATCACCAGCGCGCGGCGGGCCGCGCCGGCCCGGATCGCGTGGTCGGCGGTGGCCAGGGCGTACGAGAAGCCGGAGCAGACCGTGTTGATGTCGTACGCGGCGGGCGCCCGGACGCCGAGCCGGGCGGCCACGGCGGCGGCGGTGTTGGGGCTGCGCTCGACCGCGGTGCAGGTGGCCACCACGATCAGGTCGATCTCGTCGGCCGTCCGGCCGCTCTTGGCGAGCGCCTTCTGCGCGGCCTCGGTGGCGAGGTCGACCAGGGTCTCGCCCTCGGCGATGTGCCGGGTTCTGACACCCACCCGGCTACGGATCCACTCGTCGTTGGTGTCGACGAGCGCCTCCAGGTCGTCGTTGGAGAGGACCTTGGGGGGCTGGTAGTGGCCGAGTGCCACAATGCGCGAACCGCTCATAGTGCCATGGAACCGGGTTACCCACTGGTCAGCGGGGCGCGCCCGGCTACAGGATCCGCCCCCGCGATCTGTAGGAGCCCGACAAGGGGCGTTGCGGCGACTGGCCTCCGGACGCGCCGGGGTCGACGCCGAGGCGGACGAGGGGGCGGGCACCGCCGCCGGTGACGGGCCCCGCACCGCCCGGAACGCCGCGCGGACACCGCCGGAACGCCGGTGTCGGGCCGGTGTCGGGCCGAGGGAAGGCCGGGGTCAGGCCAGGATCAGGCCGGGGCCGGAACGCCGGGGTCAGGCGGACAGCGAGGTGGCGTCGCCCATCACGATGACCGGGTGGGCCGCCGGGTCCAGGGTGCGGATCAGCTCGGCCATCTTGTCCTCGGGGATCGAGACGCAGCCGTGGGTGGGGCCGTCGTGGTCGACGTGGATCCAGATCCCGCCGCCCTTCTTCGCCCCCATCGGGCGGCGCGGGTCCAGCGGGGAGTTTCCGGGCACCCGGTTGTAGTTGATCGCGACCACGTAGTCGAAGGAGCCGGCCAGCTGGTCGCCGAAGAAGCCCGTCCCGGAGACCACGAAGCTCGGGTCCTTGTCGTACGGGAGCTTGCTGCCCGGGTCGGCCTTGCGGCCGCCCGCGTCGGTGAGCGCGAAGACGCCGATCGGGCTGCGCAGGTCGCCCTCGTTGTGGTCGGCGGTCCAGCCGTTGTTGCCGTTGTGGCCCTGCCAGGTCTCGCCGGCCAGCCAGCGGCCCCCGGGGGTGCGGGTCCACAGGGTGACGGTGTTCTTGTTGCCGTTCTTGTCCTGGCCGGAGGCGAGCACCACCTGGGTGGTCTCGGCGGGGATCTTCGCGACGAAGTCGGCGCCGAGGCCGGGTATCGCGGCGACCGAGCCGTCCGAACGGACCTGGCTGCGGTCGGCGGCCGGGGGCTGGGTCTGCCGGTCGGCGGCGGCCCGGGCGGCGGGCGCCGGCTGGTCGGGCGTGCTGACGCCCTCCGGGCCGGGGCCGTCGGCGGCCGCGGCGACGGGCTTGGCGTCGTCCTGGCCGACGGTGTACCAGCCGGCGGTGGCCGCGACCAGCAGCGCGGTGCCGGCCATCACCGCCTTGCCGTGGCGCTTCTTCTTCGCCTTCCGGCGGTGACCCCGGGCGGCCGCCCGGGCGCCCACGGGGACCGCGGCGGGCGGGGGCGTGGGCTGCCGGACGGGCTCCGGCTCGAACGCGTACACCGGCTCGGCGTCGTACACCGACTCGGGGGCGTACACCGGCTCGGCGTCGTACGCCGGCCCGGGGGCGTACACCGGCTCGGGGGCGACGAGCGGGTCGGGCCCGGCGGCGTACGGCTGGGACGGCTGGAACGGCTGCTCGTACGCCTCGAAGTACCCGTCAGGGGCCTGCGGGAGCTGCCCGTACTCGCCGTAGTGGTCCTGCCGGACGGGCTGCTGGTACGGCTCACCCGCCCCGTACGGCTGCTGCGGCGCCCCGTACACCGGCTCCGGTATCGGCTCGTACGACGGGTACGTGGTGGCGCGATGAGAACCGGACATACCGCCGATCCTGCCAAACGGTGTACCGGTTGGTAAACCCGGGGCAGGTGCGGGGGCGGTGAAGAAACGCCGCCGCCCGGGCCGGGGCCCGGGCGGCGGGGAGGTCGACGGTCAGAGGCGCATCGCCTGCGGGGCCTCACGGCGCCCCAGGTCCGGGCCCTCGTACTCGCGGATGATCTCGTAGCGGGTGTTGCGCTCGACCGGGCGGAAGCCGGCGTCGCGGATCAGGTCGAGCAGGTCGTCGCGGCCCAGCTTGTTCGGGGTGCCGAAGTTGTCCGCGTCGTGGGTGATCTTGTACTCGACCACCGAGCCGTCCATGTCGTCCGCGCCGTGGCTGAGCGCCAGCTGGGCGGTGGTGACGCCGTGCATCACCCAGAAGACCTTGACGTGCGGGACGTTGTCGAAGAGCAGCCGGGAGACCGCGAAGGTCTTCAGCGCCTCGGCGCCGGTGGCCATCTCGGTGCGGGCCATCAGCTTGTTGCGCACGACGCCGTCCTTGGAGTCGTGGAAGTCGTGCTGGTAGCGCAGCGGGATGAAGACCTGGAAGCCGCCGGTCTCGTCCTGCAGCTCGCGCAGCCGCAGCACGTGGTCCACCCGGTGGCGGGGCTCCTCGATGTGGCCGTACAGCATGGTGGCCGGCGTCTTGAGGCCCTTGCTGTGGGCGAGGCGGTGGATCCGCGACCAGTCCTCCCAGTGGGTGTCGTGGTCGACGATGTGCTGGCGGACCTCCCAGTCGAAGATCTCCGCGCCGCCGCCGGTCAGCGACTCCAGGCCGGCGTCGATCAGCTCGTCCAGGATCTCGTCGGCGGGCAGGCCGCTGATCTTCTCGAACCAGTGGATCTCGGTGGCGGTGAAGGCCTTCAGCGAGACGTTCGGCAGGGCCGCCTTGAGCTCCCGCAGCGAGCGCGGGTAGTAGCGCCAGGGCAGGGTCGGGTGCAGGCCGTTGACGATGTGCAGCTCGGTGAGGGAGTCGACCTCCATCGCCTTGGCGAGCCGGACGGCCTCCTCGATGCGCATCGTGTAGGCGTCCTTCTCGCCCGGCTTGCGCTGGAACGAGCAGTACGCGCAGGACGCGCTGCACACGTTGGTCATGTTGAGGTGGCGGTTGACGTTGAAGTGGACGACGTCGCCGTTCTTCCGCGTCCGCACGTGGTGGGCCAGACCGCCCAGCCAGGCCAGGTCGTCGCTCTCGTAGAGCGCGATCCCGTCCTCGCGGGTCAGCCGCTCACCCGCGTAGACCTTCGCCTCCAGCTCGCGCTTCAGCCCTGCGTCCATGCGGTGCCCCGCCTCCTCCGACTTCGATTCCTTGCCGGACCGAGCGTACGTCACTCGTCCGCTCGCCCCCGGGCCGCTCCGACCCGGTGCCGACGCTCCTCGCTCCGGCGCTCCTGCCGCGCTAGTCGCTCGTCGCTTTCGGCACCGGCGCGCCCTTCGGCCCGGGACGGTCCGACAGCAGCTCAGCGAGCAGCACAGGGTCGATGTTGCCACCACTGACCACGGCCGCGACCGTCCGGCCCCCGGTCTCGGCGGCGCGGTGGAAGTAGGCCGCCGGGGCGACCGCGCCGGAGGGCTCGGCGACCAGCCGGCCGCGACGGGCCAGCAGGGCGACGGTGGCGCGGATCTCGTCCTCGGTGACGGTGACGATGTCGTCCACGTACGCGGTCAGGTGCTCGAAGGGAAGCTCGCCGACCGACGGGGTGCGCAGGCCGTCCGCGATGGTCCGGTAGGTGTCGGCGACCGGCCAGGCCAGCCGGCGGCCGGCCCGGAAGCTGGCCTGGGCGTCGGCGGCCAGCTCCGGTTCCACGCCGATCACCCGGATGCCCGGGCGGGTGAGCTTGAGCGCGGCCGCCGTCCCGGAGATCAGGCCGCCGCCGCTGACCGGCACCAGGACGGTGTCCAGCCCGGCCGGGGCGTCCTCGGCGATCTCCAGGCCGACCGTGCCCTGGCCCGCGATGATGAACGGGTCGTCGTACGGCGGCACCCAGACGTAGCCGTGCCGCTCGGCCAGCTCGGCGGGCAGGGTGTCCCGCTCCTCCGGCGACACCAGGACCACCTCGGCGCCGAACCCCCGGGTGGACTCCACCTTCACCGCCGGCGAGGTGTCCGGCATCACGATCACGGCCTTGACGCCGAGCAGCGCCGCCGCGTACGCCACCGCCTGCGCGTGGTTGCCGCTCGACTGGGCGACCACGCCGCGGGCCCGCTCGGCCTCGGTGAGCGCGGCCAGCCGGTTGTACGCGCCGCGGGTCTTGAAGGCCCCGGTCGGCTGGAGGTTCTCGGGCTTCAGCCAGAGCCGGCGCTCCCCCTCGTCCGCCCACGGGGCGGGAACCAGCGGGGTGCGCACGGCCACCCCCGCGATCCGCTGCCGAGCGGCGCGCAGCTCCTCCAGACCGACCAGTGCCATCCGTCACTCTCCTTCGGGAGGGAGTTCGCTCACCCGGTTCTCCCACTTCGTGGAGAGTACGACGGTGGTGCGGGTGCGGGCCACGCCTTTCGTGCCCGAGATCCGCTTGACCACCGACTCCAGGCCCGCCACGTCGGCCACCCGGACCTTGAGCATGTAGGAGTCGTCACCCGCGATGAACCAGCAGTCCTCGACCTCGTTGAGGTCCTTGAGCCGGTGCGCGACGTCCTCGTGATCGGCGGCGTCGGTCAGCTGAAGGCCGATCAGGGCCGTGACGCCGAAGCCGAGCGAGGCCGGATTGACCGTCGCGCGGTAGCCGGTGATGACGCCGGCCTGCTCCAGTCGGTTGATCCGGTCCGTGACGCTCGGGCCGGAGAGTCCGACCAGCCGGCCCAGCTCGGCGTAGGACGCGCGGCCGTTCTCCCGGAGCGCCTGGATGAGCTGTCTGTCCACCGTGTCCATATACCGTCCGCGTCCTTCCGAACCTCACCAGACCCACAGATCATTATCCGGATTCCAAGGCGCCATGCGCGGAACAACCCGGATATCGCAGAGAAGATACTCTCCCGCCCCCGGCCTCCTCACTCCCCCTCAGTCGACACGCTGCCGTTCTCGTCGGCCCGGCGGGCCGCCGCCCCCAACTCCCCTTCCCAGCGCAGGTACAGGGAATGCGGGACGCCGACCGCGTCCAGCACCCGGCCGGCCACGAAGTCGACGAGTTCCCGCACGGTCGAGCCGCCGGCGTAGAAACCGGGCGAGGCGGGGAGGACGACGGCGCCCTGCGCGTCGAGCTCCACCAGGTGCTTCAACGTCACCCCGTTGAGTGGCGTCTCGCGCACGCACACGACCAGCGGGCGGCGCTCCTTGAGGGTGACGCTGGCCACCCGCTGCAGCAGGTCCTTGCTCAGGCCGAGCGCGATCCCGGCCACCGCGCCGGTGGTCGCGGGCACCACCAGCATGCCCTTGGCCGGGTACGAGCCGCTGGACGGGCCGGCCGCGAAGTCCCCGGCGGGCCAGTAGCGGACGTCGTCCAGGCCCTCGTCGGAGCCCAGCCAGGCGGCCAGGTCGGCGCGCCAGTGGGCGTCCCGGAAGGAGATGCCGGTCTCGTCGAGGATGGTGAGCCGGGCGGCTCGGCTGACGATCAGGTCCACCGGCTCCCCGGCGGCGAGCAGCGCCCGGATCACCGAGGCGGCGTACGGCGTCCCCGACGCACCAGAGACCCCGACCACCCACGGCTGACGCTTGACTGTTCCCATGTCCCATTTCTATCCGGACTCACCCGGTCGGGCCTCATCCGCGGGCTCCCCTGGAAGGATGGGGGCATGGCAGCGACCCTCGTCGACCTCACCCATCAGGTGACCACCGCGATGCCGGTCTACCCCGGCGATCCGGCCGTCCTGTTGGAGCCCGCGCTCACCACCGCCACCGCCGGGGTGAACGTGCTGGCCCTGCACCTCGGCTCGCAGTCCGGGACGCACGTGGACGCGCCGTACCACGTGGACGTCACCTGGCCGACCCTGGACGGGCTGCCGCTGGAGCGGTTCACCGGCCCCGCGGTGCTCGCCGACCTGCGCGGGCTGGAGCCCCGGGCCGCCGTCACCCCCGAGCTGCTCGCGCCCGCCCTGGCGCGCGTCGGCGAGGGGTCCGTCCTGCTGCTCGCCACCGGCTGGGCCCGGCACTGGGGCACCGACGCCTACCTCGCGCACCCCAGCCTGACCGCGGCCGCCGCCGAGGCGATCATCGCCACCGGGGTGCGGACCGTCGGGGTGGACGCGCTGAGCGTCGACCCCACCCCCGACCCGGGCCCGGGCGACCCGGCGGTCGCCGCGCTGCTCGCGGACCTCACCGACGAGCACGACCAGCCCGGCGCCGACGAGCCGACCCTCGCCGCGCACCGGGTGCTGCTGGGGGCGCCCGGCGGCGGGGTGATCGCCGAGAACCTGACCGATCTGCGGGCGCTGCTGGACGCCCAGGAGGCCGGGCGGCCGGTCGAGGTGTCACTGTTCCCGCTGCGGCTGGCGGCGGCGGACGGTGCGCCGGTCCGGGCGGTGGCCCGGCTGGGCTAGGACGTGTCTCCAAGCCCCCGCCCGCGCGCCGACGGGGGTTCGAAGACACGCCCTGGGCCGCTCCGGCCAGTCGCCGCACGGGACTTGGTCTAGACCATCCCCCGGCGCCGCCGCTACGCTGTCCGCCCATGGCAGAGATCATCGGAGTGATCGAGCGACTCTGGCGCTACCCCGTGAAGTCCACCGGCGGCGAACGGCTCGACTCCGTCGAGGTGGACGAGCGCGGCCTGGCCGGCGACCGCCTCTACGCCGTCCGCGACGCGGACGGCAAGCTCGGCTCGGGCAAGAACACCCGCCGCTTCCGCCGGATGGACGGCCTGCTCCGCCTCTCCGCCCGCCTCGGCCACCGGATCGACGGCCCCGAACTGTTCGACCCGCTCGGCCGCCCGGTCGCCGACCCGGCCGCGTTCCTGCGCGCCTACCTCCAGCGCGAGGACGTCGAACTCGCCCGCGAGGACGCCGTCTCCCACTTCGACCAGCTGCCGGTCAGCGTGCTCACCACCGCCACCCTGGACTGGGTCCGCGAGGCCGCCCCCTTCACGGTGGTCGACGAGCGCCGGTTCCGCCCCAACATCCTGCTGCGGACGCCCCCGGGCACCCCGCCCTTCGTCGAGGACCGCTGGTTCGGCCGGGAGGGCCACGGCGGCACCGGCGCCCGCCTCGCCTTCGTCCGCTCCAGCGAGCGCTGCGCGATGACCGGCGCCCCGCAGCCGGGGCTGCCGCACGCCCCCGAGATCCTCAAGGCGATCGTGCACGCCCACGACGGCCGGCTCGACGCCCTCGCCGAGGTCGCCGCCCCCGGGCGGCTGAGCGTGGGCGACGAGCTCGCGCTGCACTGAGACCGGCGGGAGCCGGGGAGAAGAACCGCAGGTCAGGGCGGTCTCAGAGATTTTCGAAAAAACTTCTGGATCAGCTGCAACCCCAGCGGCCGCCGCACGTCTATGTCAGTGAGAGGCGGGGAAGCCCGCCGAACCCGGACCGCGAGAGGCGCTGGGGGCGACGCCCTCGAACTTCGGGTCCGACTTCCACCACATGTACCGGCCGGCGGCTGAAATACCGACGGCAGAAAACCCCGGGGGGTATTTCCTTGTCTGCTGTCCGCGCCCGTCGTTCCCGCTCCACCGTCCTCACCGCCGCCACCCTCGGCGTGCTGCTGGCCACCGGCGCGGTGCTTTCCTCCCCGGCCGCGTACGCTTCCCAGGCGCCGGCCGCCGCCACCGCCCCCGCAGAGGGCACCGCGACCGCCCCCGCCGCGCCGGCCACGGCCGACAAACCGTCGTTGAAGGTCAACGCGCCGGCGACGGTCGGCCGCGGCGGACAGCCGGTCGAGTTCACCGAGACCATCACGAACCCCGGCACCACCGAGGCCTCGTTCACCCTGAGGATCGGCACGAGCGGCGCGGGCCCCATCGCGACGCACGCCATCAAGGTCGACTACCGCGACGCGGACGGCACCTGGAAGCCCGTCGCCGACACCGTCCCCGGCCTGACCGTCGCCGCCGGCGCCACCAGGACCGTCCAGCTGCGCCTCACCACCGAGCTCGCCGCCTACTGGTCCAACCAGGACTCGACCGTCACGCTCAGCTCCGCCGTCCTCGACGCGACCGGCACCACCGTCCTCGACGGGAGCACCGACCAGGTCGCGGCCAAGGCCCTCACCGTGCAGGTCAAGGACGCGCCGACCACCGCCGTCGCCGGCGGCGCCCCGGTCGAGTTCGACGTCACCGTGACCAACCCCAGCGCCTCCCGCTACACCACCGTCGACAAGGTCGTGGAGGCGGACAAGCACAGCACGCTCCAGGTGCGGAAGGCCGACGGCACCTGGGAGAACATCACCGGCACCCCCAGCAGCCAGCCGGGCTCCGACCGGGTCACGTACCACCTCACCGACGACAGGACCATCGCCGCCGGCAGCAGCGACACCCGGCACGTCCGCTTCGCGTTCACCGCCGACGCCCCGCTCGGCACGGCCTACATCCACCCGTGGGCGATGGTCGACCAGGGCAGCGGGGCCATGCAGGCGATCGTCGGCCCCCAGTTCGTCGCGATCGACGTCACCGCCGCCCCGGCCACCGCCAAGCCGGCGCTGACCGTCCAGGAGCCGTCCTCGATCGGGTTCGGCGGCGAGCCCGTCGAGTTCTCCGAGACCGTCACCAACCCGGGCACCGCCGAGGCCCCGTTCACCCTGAAGCTCAACGTGAGCAACGTGCACGCCCGGGTGCGCGACGCGTTCGCCATCGAGTACCGCGACGCCGACGGCACCTGGAAGCCGGTCGAGCTGACCTTCGAGCAGAGCGACAGGACCTTCAACTTCAGCGGCAAGGTCACCGGCCTGACCGTCCCCGCCGGCGCCACCAGGACCGTCCAGCTGCGGCTCGCCGCCGTGGGCAACAACGACGCGGGCGGCTACAACCAGCCGACCAAGCTCTACTCCGCCGTCGTCGACCCGGCGGCCGAGGACACCGTGCTCGCCGAGGCCACCAAGGACGTCGCGGTGAAGTCGCTGGCCGTCCAGCTCAGGAACGCGCCGACCACCGCCGTCGTCGGCGGCGCCCCGGTCGAGTTCGACGTCACCGTCGACAACCCCAGCGCCTCCCGGTTCGGCAAGCTCGCCACCATCCTGTGGGTCGACCCGCACAGCGTCCTGGAGATGCAGAAGGCCGACGGCGCCTGGGAGACCGTGCCCGGCACCCCGGGCCCCCAGTCCGGCGGCCCCGCCCGCTACCTCCTCAGCGGCGACGGCCTCGCGGCAGGCGCGACCATCACCAAGCACGTCCGCCTCGCCTACACCGCCGAGGCCAAGGTCGGCCAGACCTTCGTCAACCCGTCCGCCCTCATCAACGAGGGCACCGCCCACGCCGCCGACGCGGGCCCGCAGGGCAGCGCGATCCAGCTCACCGCTGCGACCGCCGACACCTCCGGCGTCGACACCGGCCCCGTCATCCGGACCACCTACACCACCGGCACCGCCGACGAGACCGACACCACCGGCACCACGGGCACTACGGGCACCACCGCCCAGCTGGCGGGCGGCCAGCTCGCCCACACCGGGTCGGACGGCGTCATCAGGACCGCGGCGGGCGCCGCCGCCCTGCTCGTCAGCGGCATCGGCGCGCTCTTCGTCGCGCGCCGCCGCCGCAGCGCCTGACCACCCCCGTCCGAGCCCCGGCTCCCCGGCTCCGCCCGGCGAGCCGGGGCTCGGCGCTTTCCGGGGGACACGTCCCAGGGCCCAGGAACGGATCAGGCAGTCTCCCGGCGCCGCTACGGCAGGGCGACCGCCCGCAGGTAGGCCTCGGCGAAGAGGTCGATGGACTCCTCCAGCGAGGGCAGTCCGGCGCCGAGCACCGGTTCGTGGACCGGCCGCAGCAGGATGTGGTTGATCAGCGGGCCGAACAGCAGCTGGCCCAGCACCGGGAGCGGCAGCGGCCGCAGCCGTCCGGCCTCGACGTGCGGCAGCAGCAGCCGGCCGAGGCCGTCGAACAGTCGCGGCAGGTGGGCCGCCATCATCCGGGAGGCGGGGCCGTCCGGCCGGGCGAACAGGTCGGCGAAGACCGCCGGCATGACCCGGGGCCGACGGTCGAAGGCCGCGGCGAAGGCGCGGTGAAGTGCCCGGACGGTGTCCTCCAGGCACTCCGGCGGGTTCGCGGCGAGCGCTTCCAGGTCCGGCAGCGGGCCGTACTGGAGGAAGACGGCGGTGAGCAGGCCGTCCCGGCCCTCGAAGACGGTGTGCAGGCTGGGCAGCGAGCACTCGGCGCGGTCCGCCACGGCGTCCAGGGTGACCCCGCCCAGGCCGCGTTCGGCCACCAGCCCGGCCGCCGCCGCGATCGCGCGCTCCCGTACCGGCGGCCGTCCGCCCGGGTCGACGCCCGCCTGCCGGACCGCCTCGTCCAGCGGTGCCCGGCAGCCGCCGAGCCTGCGCAGCAGGGTACTGCGGGAGATTCCGGCCGTCGCGGCGATCGCCGTCAGCGGGACGTCCGCGACGTCCTGGCCCCGGTCCTTCGCCGCCGCGAGGGCGGCCGCCACCAGATCCTTCATGTGAAGCAGCATACTACTTGACACCTGAGACGGTTCCAGAGACTCTGTAAATGCAAGTTCCACACGGAAGGTGATCAACCGAGCACAGCAAGGGAGAGAGCCATGAGCGTCGTGATCTCCGGGGGCGGACCGGCCGGAATGATGTTGGGCCTGCTGCTGGCCCGGGCGGGTGTCGAGGTGACCGTGCTGGAGAAGCACGGGGACTTCCTGCGGGACTTCCGCGGCGACACCGTCCACGCCTCCACCGTGCGACTGATGGACGAACTCGGCCTCGGCCGGAAGTTCGCCGCGCTGCCGCAGAGCCGGCTCGGCAACCTGGTGGTGCCGGTGCCCGGCGTCGGCCAAGTCCCACTGAGCGCCTACGACCGACTGCCCGCGCCGTACAACTACATCGCGATGATGCCGCAGTGGGACCTGCTCAACTTCCTGGTCGAGGAAGCCCGGCAGGAACCCACCTTCACCCTGCGGATGAACACCGAGGCCACCGGGCTGATCCAGGAGAACGGCCGGGTGGCCGGCGTGCGCTACCGCACCCGGGACGGCGAGCAGGGCGAGCTCCGCGCCGACCTCACCGTCGGCACCGACGGCCGGCACTCGACCCTGCGCAAGGCGGCCGGCCTGGTGGCCGAGGAGTACCCGGTGCCCTTCGACGTCTGGTGGTTCCGCCTGCCCCGGCACGCGGAGGAGCAGGCCGCGCCGCCCAGCCTCGTCGCCGGCTTCGGCAACGGCGAACTGGCCCTCAGCATCGCCCGCGACGGCTACTTCCAGATCGCCTACTTCAAGCCCAAGGGCTCCGACCCGCAGCTGCGCGCCGAGGGCGTGGAGCGCTTCCGCGAGCGGATCGCCCGGCTGCTGCCCCAGTACGCCGACCGCGTCGACCAGTTGGCGGGCATGGACGACGTCCACATGCTCGACGCCCGGCTCAACCGGCTGGACCGCTGGTACACCGACGGCCTGCTGCTGATCGGCGACGCCGCCCACGCGATGTCCCCGGCCGGCGGGGTGGGCATCAACCTCGCCATCCAGGACGCCGTCGCGGCCGCCACCCTGCTCGCCGAGCCGCTGCTGCGCGGCCGCCCGACCACCGCCGCACTCGCCCGGGTGCAACGGCGGCGCCAGATGCCGACCGTGGTCATCCAGCGGCTGCAGCGGATCCTGCACGGCGTGATGTTCGCCCCGGCGCTCACCGGCCGGCGGTCCGGCCCGCCGATGGGATTCGCCGCGCTCGTCCGCCACGTCCCGGCGGTCCGGCTGGGCATCTCCCGCCTGATCGCCTTCGGCCCCCGCCCCGAACACGCCCCGGCCTTCGCCCGACGACCCCCGGCGTAGCCGGCCGCCGTACGGGCCGGAGACCGGCCGTTCGGGCGGGAGGCTTCCGGGGAAGGACCGAGGGCATGACGATCCCTCACCGCTCGACCGGCACCGGCGACCACCACGTCCTGGTCCTGCACGACTGGTTCGGCACCAGCGCGGGCTGGGGGCCCTTCCTCGACTACCTCGACGGCAGGGCCTTCAGCTACGCGTTCCTCGACTACCGGGGCTACGGGGAGCGCAAGGACGTCACCGGCTCCTACACGCTCGCCGAGATCGCCGCCGACACGCTCGCCCTGGCCGACCAACTCGGCTGGGACCGCTTCTCGCTGATCGGCCACTCGATGGGCGGCAAGGCCGCGCAGCAGGTGCTGGCCGAGGCGCCGCTGCGGGTGCGCAAGCTCGTCGGCCTGGCACCCGTCCCCGCCGGGGCCTACCCGCTGGACGCGGACGGCGAGGCGCTGTTCTACGGCGCCGCCGAGGACCGCGAGAAGCGGTACGCAATCCTCGACCTGGTCACCGGGCAGCGGGCGGGCCGGGTCTGGCTGGACCGCATGGTCGACCAGTCGCTCCGACTCTCCACGCCCGAGGCCTTCGGCGGGTACGTGCGGGACTGGGCGACGGCCGACCTGGAACGCCGCATCAGCGGAAACCCCGTCCCCGTCAAGGTGATCGTGGGCGCACACGACCTCGCCCTGACCGCCGACGTGATGCGCGGCACCTGGCTCGCCCACTACCCCAACGCCGAACTGGAGGAGCTCGGCGGCAGCGGCCACTACCCGATGTACGAGACGCCGGTGGCGCTGGCCACCTCACTGGAGTCCTTCCTGCACAACTGACACCCGCCTTCACCCGACCGGGTGCGCTTCGCGGTGAGGGGCGGGGACCTGTAGCAGGCTCCTCCGCATGACTGACGATCCGTCAGTGCAGTCACCTCGATCTCGCGGAGATCTCCATGGCCAACGTCCCGAAAGACCTCAAGTACACCAAGGACCACGAGTGGGTGCGGACCACCGGCAAGGACAAGGCCCAGGTGGGCATCACCGATTTCGCGCAGAAGCAGCTCGGTGACATCGTCTTCGTCGACATCCCCACCGGGGGAAAGCAGCTCGAATCCGACGAAGCGTTCGGCACGGTGGAGTCGGTCAAGTCGGTGAGCGAGCTCTTCATGCCGCTCACCGGAACGGTCACCGCGGTGAACGAGAGCCTGAGCGACGAGCCCGAGCTGATCAACACGGACCCGTACGGCGACGGCTGGATCGTCGAGCTCACCGCCACCAGGCCTGACGAGCTGAAGCAGCTGTTCACGGCCGCCCAGTACGAGGCCTTCATCTCCGACCGTTCGGAGTAGCCGCCCCGGGCCGAGCGCACAGGAAGTCGGACTCGCCGACTTCCTGTGCGCAGCCGGCACCCGGTCAGTCGGCGGAGGCCAGGGCGAGGTCGGTGCGCGAAGCACTCGGGGGCGCACGCGAGTTGGCGCGCGCCTGGTAGACGATGGCGCATGAACCGGAGACCCGCACGCATGGGGCGTCTCATACTTCTCGCCTACGTTCGAGACATGACAGAGAATCGAGTTGATGGCACGTCGCCTGTGCTGGCGGTCGGCGTCCCCGGAGCGGTCGAGCGACACGTCGGGCTGCAGCTCGCCGCCGCCGGGGTGCGGGTGCGGACGCTGACTCAGCGGGCCCTGCTCGACCCGGCATCGCTGGAGGCGGCGGTCCAGGGGGCGGGAGCGGTGCTGCTGGGGTGGCCGTTCCCCACGGCGGACGAGGCGGCGGACGCGGTGGGGGTGCTGGCCCGGGAGGTCGGGCGGGTCGTGCTCCTCTCCTCGCCGGCCGTCCGGGCCGAGGGCGAGGTGGAGGCGCTGCTCGCCGGGAGCGGGGTCCGGCACACGGTGCTGCGGGCGCACGGGTTCACCGCCGCGCTCCAGTGGGCGGAGGAGATCCGCTCCGGGGGCGCCGTGCAGGGCTACGGCGGCGCGGCCGGACTGAACCCGGTGGACGAGCGGGACATCGCGGCGGTCGCCGTCCGCGCCCTCACCGAGGACGGCCACGACGGCGCGCGCTATCTGCTCACCGGCCCGGAGTGCCCCACCCAGGCGGAACAGGTGGACATCATCGGCGAGGCCGCCGGCCGCCCGGTGAAGTGGCAGGAGATCCCCCGCGAGGCGGCCCGCCGCCGCATGTCCGCCACCGGCCGGCCCGGAGCGGTCGTCGACAGCGCACTGGACTTCATCCACGCCCGCATCACCACCCCGAACCCGGCCACCACGACGGTCCAGGACCTCACCGGCCACCCGCCCCGCAACTTCCGCACCTGGGCCACGGATCACGCCGCGCTGTTCCGCTGACCCGGCTAGGCTCGGACGAGACGAGAGGAGCGCCCTGTGAGCCAGCCGGTGTCGAATGGAACCGAACTCATCCCTCGGCCTGAGAAGACCCCCGCGGCGATCAAGGCCGCGCTCGCCGTGGTGGCTGCCGACCGGCTTCCGGAGATGGTGGAGGGGCAGACCAGAGCCATGGCGGCGGCCATCGAGGCAGGCAGCGTCAACCCGATCCGCGCGTTCGTTGCCCACTGGGCCACCGTGGTGGAGATCGAGCGGGTCCCGGCCACGGCGCAGACCTACCACCGGGAGAACTACCTGGCCAACCACGCCGCAACCGTTGAGGAGTGCCGCCGACACGCCACGGAGGTCGCCGTGCTGTACCGGTCCGCCTTCTCGGCGGTGAACGGGTGAGCTGGAGCTGGGAGTACCTGCCCAGCGAGGAGCACGTCACCGGCGGGGCACCGGCCGGTTTCCTCTCGGCAGTCGAGCAGAAGGCCGCCGAACTGGTTCGGGCAGCCGAAGCGCTCTACCTGGATGGCACCACGTACGAGGGCAGTGGCGAGCCCATGCAGTGCCTCGACGTCGCCGGAGGACTGATCACTTACTACATCGTCCCCCGACTCGAACTCGTCGTCGTCTGCCAGTTGACCCCGCCGCTCACCTGATCCAGGTCTCCCAAGGCGACAGGGTCCACGCAAGTGACTCCGCGGGGCTCAGACCCCGAGCCCACGGATGATCAGGTCCAGCAGGGCGAAGGCGAACAGCGAGATGCCCACGAAGCCGTTGGTCTGGAAGAAGGCCCGGTTCAGCTTCGACAGGTCGTTCGGCTTGACGATGGTGTGCTCGTAGACGAACGCCCCCGCGACGACGACCAGGCCGACCCAGAACGCCGCGCCGGCGTGGGTCCGGAGCGCGAACCACCCCAGCAGGAGCGTCGTCACGAGGTGGCACACCCGCGCGCCCCGGATGGCCGCCGGGATGCCGAAGCGGGCCGGTACCGACCGCACCTTGCCGTGCCGGTCGGACTCGACGTCCTGGCAGGCGTAGATGAGGTCGAAGCCGCCGATCCACACGCCGACCGCGACACCCAGTACGAGGGCGTCCCACGACCAGGTGCCGGTCACCGCGAGCCAGGCGCCGACCGGGCCCATGGCCTGGGCGAGGCCCAGGATGGCCTGCGGGAAGTCGGTGAAGCGCTTGCCGTACGGGTAGACCACCATCGGCACGACGGCGACCGGCGCGAGCGCCAGGCAGAGCGGGTTGAGCATCGCCGCCGCGCCGAGGAAGACGATCAGTGCCACGGCCGAGCCGGCGTACGCCGTCTTCAGCGACACCGCACCCGTGACGAGTTCGCGCGAGGCCGTGCGCGGGTTCCGGGCGTCGATCTCGCGGTCGATGATCCGGTTGGCGGCCATGGCGAAGGTGCGCAGGCCGACCATGCAGACGGTGACGATGAACAGCTCGCCCCAGTGCACCCGCTTGTCGGCGAGGAACATGGCCGTCAGTGCGGCGGTGTAGGCGAAGGGCAGGGCGAAGACCGAGTGCTCGATCATCACCAGGCGCAGGAAGGCCTTCGTGCGCCCGGGCGTCTCGACCGCAGCGGTGCTCACAGTCCGTACTCCGGGAGACCCCCGCCGGTGCGGGGAGCGGCAGCCCCCTGCGTCTGGTCCGACCCCATAGTGCCGTATCTCCTCACAGTCCGTATTCCTTCCAGCGACGGGTCACTCGTTCGGCGGTGGCCGGGTCCGAGGAGACCATCTCGGGCCACCCGCCGTCCCGGGTGTACCCCTCCTCGGGGAGCTTGCGGGTCGCGTCGATGCCGGCCTTGCCGCCCCAGAACTGCTGGTAGGAGGCGTGGTCGAGGTGGTCGACCGGGCCCTCGACGACGGTGAGGTCGCGGCTGTAGTCGACGTTGCCGAAGGCCCGCCAGGCGACCTCCTGGTAGTCGTGCACGTCGCAGTCGGAGTCCACCACGATGATCAGCTTGGTCAGCGACATCATGTGGGCGCCCCAGATGGCGTGCATCGTCTTCTGAGCGTGCTTGGGGTACTTCTTGTCGATCGAGACGATCACGCAGTTGTGGAAGCCGCCGGCCTCGGGCAGGTCGTAGTCGACGATGTCCGGGATGATGATCTTCAGCAGCGGCAGGAAGAACCGCTCGGTGAACTTGCCCAACGGGCCGTCCTCGGTCGGCGGGCGGCCGACCACGATGGACTGGAGGATCGGACGGCGGCGCATCGTCACGCAGTCGATCTTCAGCGCCGGGAACGGCTCCTGCGGGGTGTAGAAGCCGGTGTGGTCGCCGAACGGGCCCTCGGGGAGCATCTCGCCGGGCTCCAGCCAGCCCTCCAGCACCACCTCGGCGTCGGCCGGGACCTGGAGCGGGACGGTCTTGCAGTCGACCATCTTCACCCGCTCCCCGGCGACGAAGCCGGCGAACAGGTACTCGTCGATGTCGCCGGGCAGCGGCGCGGTGGCCGCGTAGGTCACGGCGGGCGGGCAGCCGAAGGCGATCGCGACCGGCAGCCGCTCGCCGCGCTTCGCGGCCACCGCGTAGTGGTTGCGGCTGTCCTTGTGGATCTGCCAGTGCATGCCGATGGTGCGGCGGTCGTGCCGCTGGAGCCGGTAGAGCCCGAGGTTGCGGATGCCGCTGTCCGGGTCCTTGGTGTGGGTGAGGCCCAGGTTGAAGAAGGAGCCGCCGTCCATCGGCCAGGTGAACAGGGCGGGCAGCTCGTCCAGGTTGACGTCGTCGCCGGTGAGCACGACCTCCTGGACCGGCGCGTCACCGGACTTCACGTGCCGGGGCGGCACGTGCGCCATCGAGGCGAGCTTGCCGAAGGCGTCCCGGAAGCCGGTGAAGCCCTGCGGCAGCTCGGGCTTGAGCAGGCCGGCGATCTTCTCCGAGATGTCGTCCGGGCCCTTGAGGCCGAGCGCCTTGGCGAGGCGCCGCTCGGTGCCGAAGACGTTCATCGCGAGCGGCATCGACGAGCCCTTGACGTTCTCGAAGAGCAGCGCGGGGCCCTTGGCCTTCTGGACCCGGTCGACGATCTCGCCGATCTCCAGGTGCGGGTCCACCTCTGCCTTGATGCGCTTGAGGTCGCCCTCACGGTCGAGTGCCCGCAGGAACGAGCGGAGATCGTCGTATGCCATGCCTGTCAGTATCCGCCACCGGATAGCCTGGCTCCGTCAAGGGCCCCGGGAAGGCACCCGCCCCGACCGCCCCGCAGGGAGATCGCCGCCGTGCTGAGAATTCTTCTGACCATCATCCTTCCGCTCGCGCTCTGGGTGTGGGCGTTCATCGACTGCCTGACCACCCCCGAGGACCAGGTGAAGCACCTGCCCAAGCCGGTGTGGGTGCTCATCGTGCTGCTGTTCCCGCCGGTGGGCCCGATCGCCTGGCTGGTGGCCGGCAAGCAGCGCGGCCTCCTGCGGACCGGGGCGCCCGACGACGCCGACGGCCGTCCGGGGCAGCCGGTCCGGCGCGACGGCCGCCCGCTCGCACCGGACGACGACCCCGAATTCCTCGCCTCGTTGAAGAAGAGCGACAAGGATCACGAGGACATGCTGAAGCAGTGGGAGGCCGATTTGCGCCGCCGCGAGCAGGAGCTGCGGGGCGAGGACGAGCCCGAGGACGGCCGAAAGAGCTGATCGGAGCCACTGGGGGCATCCCCCGGACAGCCCACCCGGACGGCATCGGGTGGGCTGTGGTGTTTTTGGCGCTTCCCTACGACTCGGCGCCGTCTAGCACGGATCCGAACCGGCGCCCGACCGGACTTGAGCGGGGCTTGAGCAAGGCGCAAGAGGGCCGCCCTACATTACTGAACAACAGCCCTGACCTGCACTTTTCTTCATGTTCAGATCATCGGGCCATCACCTGACCGACAGCCCCCGGTATTCGAACAGACACCCAGCGCTCCGGCTTCGACACCACCCCTTCTGTGCAGGCCTGACATCTAAACGGACCTGACCTTGTACGGAATCGACGCCGAAACCAACGCACGGCCCCTCGTACAGTCATAAGTGAAGAAAGTGATTCGCAGCCGGGGGCACAGCAGACGTTGGCTGTCGGACAGTTCCCTCACCCTTGGAGTGGTTCGAGATGACGGTTGTGCATGAGGCGCCAGTCGACGGCGAGGTCCCCGAGGTCGCGGCCGACGCCCGCGGGCGGGTCGCCGAGCTGCACGAACTGCGCGAGAAGGTGCGGCGCGGCCCCAGCGAGAAGGCCACCGAGGCCCAGCACGCGAAGGGCAAGCTGACCGCCCGCGAGCGCATCGACCTGCTGCTGGACGAGGGCTCCTTCCGCGAGGTCGAGCCGCTGCGCCGGCACCGCGCCCAGGGCTTCGGCCTGGAGGCGAAGAAGCCGCACACCGACGGTGTGATCGTCGGCTGGGGCACCGTGCACGGGCGGACCGTCTTCACCTACGCGCACGACTTCCGGATCTTCGGCGGCGCGCTGGGCGAGGCCCACGCGCAGAAGATCCACAAGATCATGGACATGGCCATCGCGGCCGGAGCCCCCCTGGTCTCCCTCAACGACGGCGCCGGCGCCCGCATCCAGGAGGGCGTCACCGCCCTCGCCGGCTACGGCGGCATCTTCCAGCGCAACACCAAGGCCTCCGGCGTCATCCCGCAGATCTCCGTCATGCTCGGCCCCTGCGCCGGCGGCGCCGCCTACTCCCCCGCGCTGACCGACTTCGTCTTCATGGTCCGCGAGACCTCCCAGATGTTCATCACCGGACCCGACGTCGTCCAGGCCGTCACCGGCGAGAAGATCACCCAGAACGGCCTCGGCGGCGCCGACGTCCACGCCGGCGTCTCCGGCGTCTCCCACTTCGTCTACGACGACGAGCAGTCCTGCATCGAGGAAGTCCGCTACCTCCTCTCCCTGCTCCCCCAGAACAACCGCGAGATGCCGCCCCCCGCCGTCAACGACGACCCCGTCGAGCGCCGCAACGACACCCTCCTCGACCTCGTCCCCGCCGACGGCAACCGCCCCTACGACATGCGCAAGGTCATCGAGGAGATCGTCGACCACGGCGAATACCTCGAAGTCCACGAACGCTGGGCCACCAACGTCCTGTGCGTCCTGGCCCGCATCGACGGCCACGTCACCGGCATCATCGCCAACCAGCCCCAGTCCCTCGCCGGCGTCCTCGACATCAACGCCAGCGAGAAGGCCGCCCGCTTCGTCCAGATGTGCGACGCCTTCAACATCCCCCTCGTCACCATGCTCGACGTCCCCGGCTTCCTGCCCGGCGTCGACCAGGAGCACGACGGCATCATCCGCCACGGCGCCAAACTCCTCTACGCCTACTGCAACGCCACCGTGCCCCGCATCCAGCTCATCCTGCGCAAGGCCTACGGCGGCGCCTACATCGTCATGGACTCCCGCTCCATCGGCGCCGACCTCTCCTACGCCTGGCCCACCAACGAGATCGCCGTCATGGGCGCCGAAGGCGCCGCCAACGTCATCTTCCGCCGCGACATCAACGCCGCCGAAGACCCCGACGCCATGCGCGCCCAGAAGATCAAGGAATACAAGAACGAACTGATGCACCCGTACTACGCGGCCGAACGCGGCCTCGTCGACGACGTCATCGACCCCGCCGAGACCCGCCAGGTGATCGCCTCCGCCCTGGCCATGCTCCGCACCAAGCACGCCGACCTGCCCAGCCGCAAGCACGGCAACCCGCCGATGTAACGCCCGCGCCCACGCGCGGCCCGCAGCACGCAGTTCCGAGCGACCACCACACACCACAAGCCACCGGGGGAGAAAACCAGACCATGACTGCTTCCGCCGAACCCCTCGTCCGTATCGTCCGCGGCTCGCTCTCCGACGAGGAGCTGGCCGCCCTCACCGCCGTGCTGATGGCCCGGGCGGCCGTCGCGCAGCAGGCCGCCGCGACCGCGCAGGTCGAGCCGATCGCCAACTGGCAGCGCCTGGAGCGCCGCCCGGCCTACTACTCGCCGGTCAGCTGGCAGCAGGCCGCCTGACGGCCCGGAACCTCCCGCGACGGCCGGTCACCCCACCCGGGTGGCCGGCCTTCCGGCCTTCCCGGCGGCCCGGACCACCGGGCCCGGCCGGTCCGACCACCGGGTGTCCGCTCCGCCCCGGCGCGGCTCGGTAGAATACCTACTGGACGGTATGCGGCCCGCCGCCCCGTCGGCCCCCATAGGATCGGCCGCTGCCGATGGACCAGAACTATCCAGGGAGGCTGCGATGGCCAGGCAGGCCCGCGCGCTGGCGACCCGCCAGACGGTACTCCTCGCGGCGGCCGAGGTGTTCGACGAGCGGGGCTACGCCGCCGCCACGATGTCCGAGATCCTGGACCGGGCCGGTGTCACCAAGGGTGCGCTGTACTTCCACTTCCGCTCCAAGGAGGAGCTGGCGCTCGCCGTCATCGAGGGGCAGGGCGCCTGGCTGGGCACCTGGCAGCCGTCCTCGGACAGCCCGGTGCAGACCCTGATCGACCTCGGGTACGCCTTCGCCCACGCCCTCCAGGACGACCCGCTGGTGCGCGGCAGCATCCGGCTGACGATCGAGCACGGCAGCTTCACCCAGCCGCAGATCGCCGCCTACCAGGGCTGGTCCGACGTGGCCCGCGGGCTGCTGGAACGCGCCCGGGACGCCGGGGACCTCCACCCGGGGATCGATCTGGCGGCCGCCGCCGGGGTGATCACCGGGGCCGTCACCGGGATCCAGCTGAGCTCCCAGGTGCTGACCGACCGGCGGGACCTGATCCAGCGGATGTCCGACCTGTGGACGCTGGTGCTGCCCGGCCTGGTCCAGCCGCACGCGCTCGCCAGGCTGAGCGTCGCCGAGCGCGTGCCCTCCTAGGGGCTCAGGGGCTCTCCTCCGGATCACGCCGGGCGCTCCGGGGCACCTCCCGCGACGCCTCCCGGGCGTTTCTCAGGGCGCTTGCCGGAGCTGTCCGCCCACGGCCGCTCGGAGCCGGTAGCCGGCGCAGTGCTCCACCGCCACCAGGGCCGGCAGCGCGGCCGCCCAGAGCCGGCCGACGGCCTCCGGCCCGGGCCGGTCGGCCTCCTCGGCGGCGAGCAGCACCTGGCCGGCCGCCATCGTCGTCAGCAGTTCGGCAGCGGCCCGGCGGTCCAGCCCGGGGCGCAGCTCGCCGGCCTCGGCGGCGCGGTCCAGCAGCCGGTGGACGACGGCGGTGAGGCTGCGCCAGGCGGCGTCCGCGCCGGGCGGGCCGTCCGGGGTGTCGGCCCGGGGTGGGCCCTGGCGGCCGAGCCGGACGCCGGCCCGGACCATCACGTCCTCGCGCAGCAGCCGGGCGAGTTCGTGCGAGAAGTCGATCAGGCCCTGGAGGGCCGGTCCGCCGGAGCGCAGGGCGCGCAGCGCGGCCGAGCCGATCTCGCGCCCGGCGGCGGCACGCACGCCGTCGGCGAGGGCCTGCTTGGAGACGAAGTGGAAGTAGAGGGCCCCCTTGCTCACCCCGGCCCGGCGGCTGATGTCGACCAGGCTGGCGGCCTCGAAGCCCACGCCGGCGAACGTGTCCGCCGCGGCGAGCAGCACGGCACGCCTGGTCCGCCCCGCGCGTTCCTGCTTGACCACTGGGCCCCTCCGGACTCGGCCGGACGCGTTTCCCCCCGCCCGCCCCGCTGCTGTCAGCGCGCCGCCGTTGGGGGCGACGCCTCGCATGCGGACGGCGCCGACCGAAACCGCATGGTTGGTATCTAATCTAGCTCCTTCGCCGACCCCGCCGTCCAGTGGGGAGCACCCCCGCCCCGGGCCTGCCACCCCCTGGGCGGCCATTACCCCAGTCCAGAGGGCGGGTAGCGTGGTCGCGTCGGGCTGCGCGGCAGGGGCCACCCCAGACGCAGAAGAGAAACCGGGTGGTCTGTATGTTTTCTTTCAGGCGGCCGTACCGGCCGCTCGACCGCCACCCTGGAGTAGGGCCCGTCATGCCATTGATCGTAGAGCCGGACGCCCACGGTCCGTACGCCCACCCCGGTCCCGGCTACGACTTCCACGAGCGGACCGTCTCCCGCCACCTGGTGCACCGCACCTCGGTGTCCGAGGTGTTCCTCACCGGCTGGCAGGCCACCGGTCCGTACGACTTCCTGCTCGGCGCCCAGTGGCCCCGGCTGCACGCCTTCTACCGCCTGCCCGGGGACCGCTTCCACGACCCGGTGCTGATGGCCGAGACCATCCGGCAGGCCGGACTGCTGATCGGCCACGCCGGCTTCGGAGTGCCGCGCGGCCACCACTTCGTCATGGAGGACCTCTCCTACGCGCTCGGCCCGGACGGCCTGCGCGGCCTGGCCGTCACCACCGGACCGGCCTCGCTGATGCTCGCGGTCGGCTGCGAGGACGTCCGGATGCGGCACGGGCGGCTGGTCTCGCTGCGGGTGCACATCGACATATCCCGGGACGGCCACCCAATCGGCCACGGCTCCGGCCAGTTGCGGGTCGTCTCCCCCGCCTCCTACGCCCGGCTGCGCGGCCCCGAGCGGCGGGCCGCCACCCTGCCCCGGCCGCCCGCGCCCACCGCGCCCGAACTGGTCGGCCGCGCACAGCCCACGGACGTCGTGCTCAGCCCCACCCTGCGGCCCGACACCTGGCTGCTGCGCACCGACGCCGGGCACCCGGTGCTGTTCGACCACGAGCTGGACCACGTGCCCGGGATGCTGGTGCTGGAGGCCGCCCGGCAGGCCGCCCAGCGGCTGCGCCACCCCGAACCGGTGGTGCCGGTCGAGCTGGTGACGTCCTTCGACCGCTACATCGAGCTGGACCGGCCCTGCCTCGTCCAGGCGGTCCACGAGCAGGCGCCGGACGGCCGCCGGCTGCCCGTCCGGGTGCTGCTGGTCCAGGACGGGCGGACGGCGGCCGACTGCCGGCTGCTCACCGAACCGATCGACGGGCCCGCCGACGGATCGGCGGACAGGCCGGCCGACAGGCGGGGTGACAGACCGGGCGACAGACCGGGAGAGCCGCCGACGGTGCCCGCCCGGCGGGAGGCCTTCGACGACCGCCCCGCCGGCCAGGGCATCGGCAGCCCCCGGCTGCCACTGGCCAGTTGAACCGGCCTCCCCCGAGCGCCCCCTGAGCACCCCCTGGGCTCCCTCGACCGCCCGCTAGGCGGCGACCAGCGCCGACGGCCGACCGGCGTGCATCACGCTGAGGTTGGTGGCCAGCCGGACCGGGTCCTGGGCCAGCCAGAGCCGCAGCGCCGCGCCCAGCATCGCGCTGGCCGACTCGATCCGGACCTCGGTGACCTGCGCGATCCGTGCCGCGCCGGGCACCAGCAGGTCGGCCAGCGGGGTCGGCAGCCAGACCGTCAGCGCGCACGGCGCCGGCGCCGCCAGGGCGCCCAGCAGGCGGTAGGCGTCCACCGGCGAGCTGAGCGTGGGGATGATGTCCAGCAGGCCGTCGGCCACCACCTCGGACACGTCGCTGCGGTGTCCCTGGGCGAGCCGGCGGAGCAACGTGCGCTCGGCGGCGGTGATTCGGACGGTCAGCATGACCTCGTCGCACTCCATTGCGCGATTTCCTCCTCGTTCCTCCCCGTGCCGGCCGGCGGCCGGCACGAACTACCCCTGTCGCACCTCGGCCCGGCTACCTTCTGCGGAGAGCCGGGCCGGTGGGTGACTGTGTGCCCCGGTCAGATCCCCGCGTAGGAGTGCTTGCCGGTGACGAAGATGTTCACGCCGTAGTAGTTGAAGAGCCAGCAGGCGAAGGCCGCCAGCGCCAGGTAGGCCGCCTTGCGGCCCTTCCAGCCGGCCGTCGCGCGGGCGTGCAGGTAGCAGGCGTAGGCGACCCAGGTGATGAACGACCAGGTCTCCTTCGGGTCCCACTCCCAGTACTTGCCCCAGGCCGCCTCGGCCCAGATCGCGCCCGCGATGATGGTGAAGGTCCAGAGCGGGAAGACCAGGGCGTTGATCCGGTAGGACAGCTTGTCGAAGGTGGACGCGGCGGGCAGCCGGCGCCAGACCGACGCCGGGGTGCCCAGCGGGCCGGTGGTCAGGCCGGCCGCGATCCGCTTGTCGAAGGAGTCCTTGCCGAGGTAGAGCAGCGTGGCGATGAACGCCGCGTAGAAGGCGCCGCCGCAGAAGATCGCGGTCGAGACGTGGATCGCCAGCCACGGCGAGTGCAGCGCCGGGACGAGCTGCTCGGAGTCGGTGTAGAGCACCGTGGTGGCGATGCCGAGGGTCAGCAGCCCCGCGAGCACGACCGGCAGGCCGAGCCAGCGGACGTTCTTCTTCGAGGCCAGCAGCACCAGGTACGCCGCCGTCATGGCGAAGGCGAAGGCGCAGGAGAACTCGTACATGTTGCCCCACGGCCAGCGGGAGACCGAGAGGCCGCGGGTGACGATGCCGCCGGCGTGCAGCAGGGCACCCAGCACGGTGAGCGAGACCGCGATCCGGCCGGCCAGGTCGGCCCGGGTGCTGTTGCCGGCCGCGCCCGGACCGTCCTCCTCGTCCGCGCCGCGCCCGCTGGTGACCACCGTCGCGCCCTCGCCCGCCAGGGCGGTGCGGGTGAGCGTGGTGGTGCCGCCGCCGGCCCCCGCCACGGTGACGGTGACCTTCTTCGCGCCCTTCGTCCCGGCGACGGTCTCGGACAGGCTGCCCGACTGCTCCGTCGAGCGGACGGCGACGGCGCCCTTGCTGCCGAAGGTCCACTCGATCATGTGGGCGAACATGGCGAGCGTGTAGACCACCATCGCCGAATAGATCAGCTTGTTGGAGAGGTCGGCCAGCTGTGGGTCGACCCCCGAGGCGAGATGCACCGTCTACTCCTTGGAGTTCTGGTCGGCAGGGACTGCGGGTTCTGCGGGTGCGTCCGAAGCCGCGGCGGCCTCGGGTCCGGGGGCCTCGGCTGCGGGATCCTCGGCTGCGGGATCCTCGGGCGCGGGGCCTTCGGGTGCGGCGTCGTCCTCGTCCTCCGACGCCGGGGCGTCGTCCTGGAGGTCCACCGCGAGTTCGGCCAGCTCCTCGGCGATCTTCGCCGACTCACTGCGGGCCAGACCGGCCAGCTCCACCTGGGTGCCGCCGCCCGGCAGGGCGACCGCGCGCACCCAGATCCGGCGGCGCTGCACGAACAGCGAGCCGATCAGGCCGAGGATCGCCAGCACCGCACCGGTCAGGGCGATCGTGTTGCCCGGGCGGTGCGAGACGTTGAAGCTGGCCCACTGCTTGTAGCCCTCGAAGGTGACGCTGCCGTAGCCGTCCGGCAGGTCCCAGGCCTGGCCGGGCTTGAGCCGGGCCTTGGCGGGCTGGCCGTCCTGGGTCAGCTGGGTCAGCTTGCGGTCGTTGAGCTGGTAGATGTTCTGCGGCAGGCCGGAGTCGGTGCCCAGGTCGCCCGCGAAGGCGTTCAGCACCAGCTCGGGGGCGGCGTCGCCGGGGTAGAGCGAGACCGGGCCGGTGCCCTCGAAGCTCAGCGGCGCGGTCGGCAGGAAGAAGCCGGAGAAGCCCATCTGGGTCGGGTTGCCGTCCGGGCCAGCGCCGTAGTCGGAGACCTTCACGACACCGGTCGAGGTCAGGTTGCTGTCCTGCGGCAGGAACGGCACGGCACCCCGGTAGACGACGTCGCCCTTGCCGTTCTTGACGGTGATGACCGGGGCGTAGCCGTGGCCGATCAGGAAGACCTTGCTGCCGCCGATCTCCAGCGGGTGGTTGACCTCGATCGTGCCCTGCTTGAGCTTCGAGGTGTCCTCGCCCGCCGTGTACTCGACGTTCGCGGTGAACTGCCGGGCGGCGCCGATCTGGTCGCCCTTGTCCTGGAACTTGGCAGTGAACCCGTTCAGCTTCAGGTAGAAGGGGTCGAGGTCCTCGGTGCCGTAGAACCGCGTGCCGTTGAAGTCGTCGAGCTGGGTGATGGTGTTGGAGTAGCCCTCGCCCTCGACCATCAGCTTGCCGCCGGTGCCGGACGCCAGGCTGGCCCAGGCGAAACCGCCGAGCAGCGCGAACAGCGACATGTGGAAGAGCAGGTTGCCGACCTCGCGCAGGTAGCCCTTCTCGGCGGCCACCGAGCCGCCGGCCAGGTTGGCGCGGAACCGGCGCTTGCGCAGCAGCCGGTGGGCGGCGGCGTTCACCGCGTCGGCGTCCGCCTCGGTGCGCCAGGCCGCGTAGACCGGCATCCGGGTCAAGTTGCGCGGCGCGGCCGGCGGCTGGGCCCGCAGCACGCCGACGAACTGCCAGGTGCGCGGGACGATGCAGCCGGCCAGCGAGACGAACAGCAGGATGTAGATCGCGGAGAACCAGACCGAGCTGTAGACGTCGAACAGCTGGAGCTTCTCGTAGATCGGCGCGACCGTGGTGTGGTGCGTCTTCCACGCCTCGACCTTGAGCAGGCCCTGGCCGTTCTGGTACTGCGGGATCAGCGAGCCCGGGATGGCGGCCAGCGACAGCAGGAAGAGCAGGATCAGCGCGACCCGCATCGAGGTCAGCTGGCGCCACATCCAGCGCGCCCAGCCCAACACCCCTATGCCGGTCGGGCCCTCGGACTCGACCGGCGCGCTGCTGAGCCGCTCGGCGGCCGCGTCGTCCGGCGCCGGGGGCAGCTCGGCCTCGGTCGTGGTCTTGCTCACGGTCAGATTCCGATCGAGAAGTCGGCGGTCCAGGACTGCAGTTCGCTCATCGTCGAGTCCCAGATGCCGGTGACGAGCAGCAGACCGACCGCGACGAGCATGCCGCCGCCGATCCGCATGACGAGCGGGTAGTGCCGCTTGACCCAGCCGAAGGCACCCAGGGCCCGGCGGAAGGCCAGCGCGGCCACGATGAACGGTACGCCCAGTCCCAGGCAGTAGAAGGTCATCAGCAGGGCGCCGCGCTCCGCGTCGGCCTGGTTCAGGGCCAGGTTCTGGACGGTCGCCAGGGTCGGGCCGATGCAGGGCGTCCAGCCGACGCCGAACACCATGCCGAGCAGCGGGGCGCCCAGCAGGCCGACCGCCGGGCGGCGGTGGGAGCGCACCTCGCGCATGCTCAGGCCAGGGACGAGGCCCATGAAGGCGAGGCCCATCACGATGGTCAGCGCGCCGAGCACGATCGAGATGACCCGCTTGTGCGCCTGGAGGGTGTCGCCGAACTGGCCGAACAGCGCCCCGCCCGAGACGAAGACCGCGGTGAAGCCGAGGATGAACAGCGTCGCCCCGAGCAGCATCCGGCCGCGCCGCGCACCGCGGGCGTCCGCGAGGTCGGCGGCGGAGAAGCCGGTCACGTACGACAGGTAGCCGGGGACGAGCGGCAGCACGCAGGGCGAGAAGAACGACACCAGCCCGGCCGCCAGCGCGATCGGCGCGGCCACCAGCAGTGCCCCGCTCTGGAGGGTCCCGGTGTTGTCGGCGAGCTGTAGCGGCAGGCTCACTGCTTCGGCTCCGCGACCACCGGCTGGAGGATGGACTCCAGCGCGTCCTGGGTCGTGCCGCCGACGGCGCGGGCGGCCAGCTTGCCGTCGCGGTCGACGATCAGGGTGGTCGGGAGCGACTGCAGGCTGAGGCTGCCCTTGGGGAACTTGAGCAGCTGGGTGCCCGCCGGGTCGAAGATGCTCGGGTAGGTGACGCCCTGCTCCTGCTCGAAGCGGACGGCGTTGGTCTTGTCGCTGTCCCGGGTGTTGACGCCGAGGAACTGGACGCCCTGGTCCTTGTACTTCTCCGAGACGGCCTGGAGGCTCTTCGCCTCGGCCCGGCACGGCCCGCACCAGGAGCCCCAGACGTTCAGCACCACGACCTTGCCGTGGTAGTCCGAGAGCTTGGTCTGGCCGCCGTCCAGGGTCTCCCCGGAGATGTCCGGTGCGCTCCCGCGCTTGCCGGTGTCCACCTTCGACAGGTTGGTCCCCTTGACGGTGACGAAGCCGACCTGGCCTTCGCCGCTGCCCGACGAGCCCGAGGACGAACAGCCGGTGAGGACGAGCGCAGCGGCGGCGACAGTGGCGGCAGCTGCGGCGACACGGGGACGGGGGCGCGCCATGGCAGACATGTGAAAAGTTTCGCATGGAGTTCCGGGCAGGTTCGCCGGGGTCCTCCCTAGCGCGTCGCACCCCCTCTGACCTGTGACGGAGTCGGGCCGCCCGGCTCTCGCCGGGCGGCCCGATCCCATACTTACGCGGGGTTTACCAACGGCCCCGCGGGCTCACGCGCCGAAGCTCTTGCCCACCGGCTTGTCCTTGCCGCCCTTGCCGATCAGGTGCGCGGGCAGCAGGTCGCGGGCCGGCTCGCGGTAGCCGACCGAGACGATCTTGTCGCCCTCGAAGGTGAAGCTGGTCAGCGAGGCCAGCGAGCACTGCCGGCGGCGCGGGTCGTGCCAGAGCCGGCGGCGCTCGACGAAGGAGCGGACGATCCAGATCGGCAGCTGGTGGCTGACGCAGACCGCCTCGTGCCCGCGCGCGGCGTCCCGGGCGGCGCCGAGCGCGCCCATCATCCGCACCACCTGGTCGAGGTAGGGCTCGCCCCAGGAGGGCTTGAACGGGTTGGTGAGGTACTTCCAGTAGCCCGGGTTCCGCAGCGAGCCGTCGCCGACGCCGAAGGTCTTGCCCTCGAAGATGTTGTCCGCCTCGATCAGCCGCTCGTCCGCCGCGACGTCCAGGCCGTGCGCCTTGGCGATCGGCCCGGCGGTCTCCTGGGCCCGCTCCAGCGGGGACGCCACCACGTGGGTGATGTCCCGGCCGGCCAGGTCCTCGGCGACCCGCTCGGCCATCTCCCGGCCCAGCTCGGACAGCCGGTAGCCCGGCAGGCGCCCGTACAGGATGCCCTCCGGGTTGTGCACCTCACCGTGCCGCATCAGATGGACGACGGTGATCTCTTTGGCGCTCACTTCTCAGTACTCCTGGGGCTCGCAGGGATGGATCGGGGCCTGGGTCCTGTCCGGCCTAGACCGTGGCCGCGGCGGCCGCGCGGGCGGCGGCCGGAAGGGCGGCGGCGATCCGCTCGATCGCCCGCTCGTCGTGGGCCGCCGAGACGAACCAGGACTCGAAGGCGGACGGCGGCAGGTAGACACCCTCGGCGAGCATCGCGTGGAAGAAGGCGGTGAAACGGTACGCCTCCTGGGTCTTGGCCTCGTCGTAGTTGGTGACGGCGGCCTCGGTGAAGAACACCGAGAACATGTTCCCGGCGGTCTGCAGCCGGTGCGTCACGCCCTCCTTGGTGAGCGCCTCCGACACCAGGCCGGAGATCTCGGCGGCGACCTTGTCCACGGTCGCGTACACCTCGTCGGTGCAGCCGCGCAGTTGGGCCAGGCCGGCCGCGGTGGCGATCGGGTTACCGGACAGGGTGCCCGCCTGGTAGACCGGGCCGGCCGGGGCCAGGTGGGCCATCACGTCGGCGCGCCCGCCGAAGGCCGCGGCCGGGAAGCCGCCGCCCATGACCTTGCCGAAGGTCAGCAGGTCCGGCGCCCAGCCCTCGTTCGCCGCCTCCAGGCCGTACCAGCCGGCCTTGGAGACGCGGAAGCCGGTCATCACCTCGTCCGAGACGAACAGCGCGCCGTTCGTCCGGCAGAGCCGGGCCAGGCCCGCGTTGAAGCCGGGCAGCGGCGGGACGACGCCCATGTTGCCGGGCGAGGCCTCGGTGATCACGCAGGCGATCTCGCCCGGGTGGGCGGCGAAGGCCTGCTCGACGGCGGCCAGGTCGTTGTAGGGCAGCACGATGGTGTCGCCGGCCTGGGCGCCGGTGACGCCCGGGGTGTCCGGCAGGCCGAAGGTGGCCACGCCCGAACCGGCGGCGGCCAGCAGGGCGTCCACGTGGCCGTGGTAGCAGCCGGCGAACTTCACCACCTTCGCGCGCCCGGTGAAGCCGCGGGCCAGCCGGATCGCGGACATGGTGGCCTCGGTGCCGGAGGAGACCAGGCGGACCTGCTCGACCGGGGCGACCCGGCCGACGATCTCCTCGGCCAGCTCGACCTCGCCCTGGCCGGGCGTGCCGAAGGAGGTGCCGCGGGTGACCGCCTGCTGGACGGCGTCGATCACCGCGGGGTGCGCGTGGCCGAGGATCATCGGGCCCCACGAGCACACCAGGTCGACGTACTCGCGGCCGTCGGCGTCGGTGAGGTAGGGGCCGGTGCCGGACACCATGAAGCGCGGCGTGCCGCCGACCGCGCGGAAGGCGCGCACCGGGGAGTTGACGCCGCCGGGCGTCACGACGGAGGCGCGGTCGAACAGCGACTGGGACTGGGGGGCTTCGTAGGGGTAGCTCACGGGAGACATGGTCTCAAATCGTGTCCTTGAGCTCTGCATGTCGGACCCGATCATCTGGAACGATGATCCGGGCACCGTTGTCTGTACGGTGGTCCGTACAGACGGGGCCGCTGACTGCTCCGGAGCACGGACCAGTCAGACTGTGCACTCAGAGTGCGCAAGTGTTCCGGTTGTGTGCAGGGGTGTGGAGAGGACTGCCGCGTACCGCGAGTGGGTACGGCGGCGCATGACGGGTAAGGAGCACGTCCGGAGGGACGCCGGACGTGCGGGGGTCTGTCGATTCCGGCGAATTCCGGTGAGGATGGTCCGAGTGTCCGAGGCGCAGGACGGCTACGACGAGGCTGCGGGGGGCTCCCGCAGGCCCGCCGAAACCGCACGCGGGGGTAAGGGAGCGGGCACGGGTCGTGGCCGCCGCGGCGGCGAGAGGCGGGGTGAGGGACGCGTGGGGGTGACGTACAAGTACTTCGGCGCACCGGACCGCGCCACCGCCGCCAGAGTCCCCACCGCCCTCGGACCGGGCGGGCTCGGCCTGGACGCCGGCGAACTCGGCTCGCTCGGGCGGCTCGGCGACCTGATGGAGACCAGCGGCTCCCCCAACGGCCACCTCTCCACCAAGATCAAGCCGGAGACCATGAGCGCCATGGTCCTCACCGGCATCCAGGGCGTCCCGCTGCACCAGGTCCCGCCGCTGGAACTCGTCGTGCTGCACCCCGACTACGCCGTCGTCCAACTCCCGCAGAACGTCGTCGAACCGCTCCGCAAGGCCGACGAGACCGAACTCGGCGCCGCCGCCTTCATCTGGTCCACCGTCCCCGACCGGCGCGGACCGCGCGACGCCTTCGTGATCTACAGCATGCTGCACGAGTGGCAGGACTTCGCCAACCGCCTCCACGAGGCCGGGCACCAGCTGTACTGCCTGGTCTGGCCGTAGGACTTCCCGGAATCCTTCGCCCCGCCCGCCGAACGGCGGCCGGGACGAAGGGATGTGACCTCGCGTCAGCTCGTCCGGGCGCGGCGCGCCCGCCGTACCGCCCGTTCGCTCTCCACCGGTTCCGCCAGCGGCCCGTCCACCAGGCGCGTCAGCGCCGACACGAACACGTCCCGCTCCGGGCCGGGCAGCGACTCCAGCACCTCCCGGTGCACCCGGTCGGCGATCGCGGTGCCCCGCTCGACGGCGCGCTCGCCCGCCTCGGTGACGGAGATGATCCTGGCCCGGCGGTCGGTCGCGGACGGGCGGCGCTCGGCCAGGCCCGCCTTCTCCAGCTCGTCCACGGTGACCACCATGGTGGTCTTGTCCAGGTCCGACAGCTCGGCCAGCTGGATCTGGGTGCGCTCGGTCTCCTGCGCGTGGAACAGCACGGAGTACGCGCGGGGGGTGATCCCGAGCTCGGTGAAGGCGGCCGCCATCCGGGTCGCCAGCACGTGGCTCGCGTGGTCCAGCAGGCCGGAGATGTCACGGATCTGGCGCACGGGCGGGGTCGTCGTCATACGTCCGAGATTAGCAACGGCCCGTCCGCTGCCGGATGATCCCGTTGGCAACCAACTCCGGGTCTACGGGATGCCCAACTCGAACAGCGCATACCCCGCGTACCAGCCCGCCGCCACCACCGGCATCGCGAGCAGGCCGACCAGCGAGGACGTCCGCACCCGGCGCAGTGCCACCGCCAGGCCGATGAACAGCGGGAAGGCCGGCAGCAGGTAGCGCGAGATGTTGCCGAAGATCTGGTTGCTGCTCAGCGCGGTGGCGATGGTGAGCACCGTGTAGACCACCAGCACCAGCGGCGGCCGGGTGCGCCACAGCAGCACCAGCAGTCCGGGCAGGGCCATCAGCAGGGCGATCGCGATCAGGTCCGGGGTGGGGTTGGACTGCCAGAAGTTCCAGTGCCCGGTGATCACGTCCATGACGGTGCGGACCGTGGAGGCGCCGCCGTCGAAGTAGCGGTTCCAGGCGCCCCGCTGGAGCTTGAAGTAGCCGCCCCAGTCGCCCATCCGGTAGCCGACCCAGACGACGTACCCGATCAGGCCCCACGGGGTGATCAGCATCGCGGTCAGCGGCCGGGCCACCCCGTCGGTGCGCCGGATCAGCGCCACCAGCGCGGCGATCGACACCGCGGCGATCAGCGCGGCGGCGGTCGGCCGGTTGAGGCCCGCCACCAGCGCCAGCGCGCCGGCCGTCAGCCAGTGGCGGGTCATCACGCAGTAGCAGGCCCAGGCGGACAGCGCGACGAACAGCGAGTCCGAGTAGACCGCCCACTCCACCCCCGAACCCGGGAACAGGCCCCAGATCACCGCGGCGATCACGCCCGCCCGGAAGCCGCCGAGCCGCTCCGCGATCGCGAAGATCCCCGCCGCCGCGACGAGCGAGGCGATCACCGAGACGGCGATCCCGGAGCCGTACGGGCCGAGCCCGGTGACCGCGCCGACCAGCCGCATCAGCCACGGGTAGAGCGGGAAGAAGGCGGCCGAGTTCTCGTAGTAGGAGGCCAGCGGCCAGCCGTGCATCGGGAGCAGCTGCGGGTCGTAGCCGTTCTCGGCGATCCGCTGGTACCAGACGCCGTCCCAGGTGCCCAGCACGTCCCACGGCTGGGCGCCGCCGCCGCGGCCCGGGTTCTTCTTGAGGTAGTCCCCGGTGTGCGACAGCAGCAGCATGAAGACCGTGAGGCCGATGGCCTTGACCACCGCGTACGCCCCGAGCGCGGGCGCGAAGCGCTCCACCAGGGTGCCGAACCGCCCGGGCCGCCGGCCCGCCCGCTCCTCGGAGCGCTCCGCGGGCCGCTCCGCCTCCGGCGCCGCGGGCGCGCCGGGCTCGGTGCTGGACGACTCGGTGCTCGATGCCGTGCTCATCTGCTCTGGGTACTCCCCGCCACGCTGGTGGTCCGCGCGGCTACGGCGCAGCGATTTCAGGTGAGCCTACGGCACGTCCCCACCTGCCCCGCGAACGCCCGCCCGCCCCGAAAACCCCGTGGCGGGGGGGGGCGGGGGGGGGGGGGGGGGGGGCGGGGGGGGGGGGGGGGGGGGGGGGGGCGGGCGCCTGATCGGCCGGCGGCTGGCCGGTCGACGGCGCCGGCTGCGGCGCCGGAGCGGGAGCGGGCTCGGACGAAGGAGCAGGCGCAGGCG
>NZ_JBIUYQ010000007.1:0-362912 GCF_044744605.1 Kitasatospora sp. NPDC087271 | reverse complement strand
TGATGTCGCTGTGGCTCTCCACGTAGGTCCTGGCCATGTCCACCAGGTACCCGATCTGTCCGCTCAGCCCCGCCGACTTCGGCTGGGGCCTGGGCTCGGGGAACACCGTGTACTTGGCGCGCTCGGCGGCCGAGAGCTTGCCGGCCTTCACCATCCGGTCCAGGATCCAGGACCACCGGTCCTCGGCCCGCTGGTGGTTCTCCGCGCTGAGCGCCGGATCGAACTGCCCGGCCCCCTTCAACAGGGCCGCCAGGAGGGCCCCTTCACTCGGATCGAGCTGCGAGACGTCCTTGCCGTAGTACGCCGCCGCGGCACGTTCGATGCCGTAGCTGCCGCGCCCGAACCAACTGGTGTTCAGATAGCCTTCGAGGATCTCCTGCTTGCTCATCCGCTGGTCCAGCTTGATCGCGATGACCATCTCGCTGAGCTTGCGGGACATGTCCTGACGCTGGTTCAGATAGATGTTCTTGACGTACTGCTGGGTGATGGTCGAGCCGCCCTGGGTGTCACCGCCCGAAGCCATCTGGTAGACCGCGCGGCCGATGCCCGTGATCGAGATCCCCGGATCCGAGTAGAAGGTCTCGTTCTCGGCGGCCAGCACGGCCCACTGCACCGACTGCGGCACCCG
Source organism: Kitasatospora sp. NPDC087271 (assembly GCF_044744605.1). Classification (NCBI taxonomy): domain Bacteria; kingdom Bacillati; phylum Actinomycetota; class Actinomycetes; order Kitasatosporales; family Streptomycetaceae; genus Kitasatospora; species Kitasatospora sp. NPDC087271. The sequence continues at coordinate 362,284 of NZ_JBIUYQ010000007.1, read as the reverse complement.
GTCGAGCGGCACCTCCTGCCGGTTGGTCTGGCCGATCCGCGCCATCTCGGTGCCGTCCGCCCAGTAGTAGACGTTGTTCTGCTGGGTGGCGAAGGCGTTCAGGTCCTCCGGGACCTTGGTGGTCCGGTAGAACCAGGCCAGCCATCCCGCCAGCACCACCGCCCCCGTCCCCGCCACCAGGAGCAGCAGCCGCCAGGACGGAAGCCAACGGCGGACCCCGCGCCGCCCTCTGCGCGGGTAGTTGATCCACCGCGACGGACGCCATCGCCGACGTCCGGGCTTCTCGTCCTCGGCCCCGTCGCCTTGGTCAGCACACACAGTCCGGTCTCCGATTCGCTCGTGGGGACAGGTCCTCCGAACACTCAGACGCGATGGGGGCCGCATCACGGCAGACCGGAACGGGTGTGATCATGGTCATAAAGTCCGCGGCCCGCGACCTCAACCGAACGCCCTCGCAGAGCCGTTGACCCGGGCGCCGACACGTACGGCCGAAGGCGGGCGGTGGATCAGGCGGTGACGTGAACGACCGCGCGGATCGGGCGAACCGGGGTGTCGAGCCGGCGGGTGGTCAGTGCTGGGGGCCGGTGGCCGGGCGGAACGACGAACCGCCGCGCAGGCCTACCTCCCGACCTCACGGAGGCGGAAGTCCTCGACCGTCTCCCGGCGGATCAGCAGGCGGGCCCGGCCGTCCTTGACGGCGGCCACCGCCGGGCGGCCGACCAGGTTGTAGCCGGAAGCCATCGACAGCTGGTACGCCCCGGCCGCCGGGACGGCCAGCAGGTCCCCCGCACGCAGGTCGGCGGGCAGCACGGCGTCACGGACCAGCACGTCGCCGGCCTCGCAGTGCCGGCCCACCACGTCCACCCGGGCCGCGCCCGCCTCCGAACGGCGGCCCACCAGGCGGACGCTGTACGGCGATCCGTACAGCGCCGGGCGCGGGTTGTCGCTCATCCCGCCGTCCACGGCGGCGAAGCAGTGGCCGTCCGCGGAGTGCTTCACCGACAGCACCCGGTACACGGCGACGGCGGCCGGGCCGGCCAGCGCGCGGCCGGGCTCGACGATCAGCCGCGGCACCTCCAGGCCCGCCTCGGCGCAGCGCACCGCCAGCCGGTCGGTCACCCGGACGGCGAAGTCGGCGACGTCGAACTCGGCGTCCCCCGGCAGGTAGCGGATGCCGTGGCCGCCGCCGAGGTCCAGTTCGGGCAGTTCCACGCCGTGCTGCTCCCGGATCTCCGCGAGCAGCCGCACCAGCGCGTCCACCGCCTGGAGGTAGGGCTCGACCTCGGTGATCTGCGAGCCCAGGTGGCAGTGCAGGCCGGCCAGTTCGAGCCCGGGCTGGTCGAGCACCCGGGCGATCGCGTCGGCCGCGTCGCCGCCCTCGATCGGGAAGCCGAACTTCTGCCCGCCCACTCCCGTCTGGACCGCCGTGTGGTGCCCGGCGGCGATCCCCGGGACGACCCGGACGAGTACCCGCTGCGGGGTGTCGGCGGCCACCAGGGCGGCCAGCCGGGCGATCTCCGCCGGTCCGTCGATCACGATCCGCCCGACCCGCAGCCGCCGGGCCAGCCGCAGTTCCTCCGGGGACTTGGCGTTGCCGTGCAGCAGGATCCGCTGCGCCGGGAAGCCGGCCGAGGCGGCCAGCCACAGCTCGCCGGAGGAGCAGACGTCCAGGCCCAGGCCCTCCTCGGCCACCCAGTCGGCCATCGCGCTGCACAGGAACGCCTTGGCGGCGTACAGCACCTCGGCGTGCGGCAGCGCCCGCCGGTACGCCCGGGCGCGGTTGCGCACCTCGGCCTCGTCCAGGACGTACAGCGGGGTGCCGAACCGCTCGGCCGCCTCCGCCAGCCCCACCCCGCCGACCAGCACGTCGCCGCCGGGGCCGGGCCGCGCCGAGGCCGGCCAGGGGCCGCCGAGCGCGTCGACGGCCGGGGCGTCGGGGCGGGCGGTGGAGGTGCCGGTGGAGGGGGCGGGGACGGCGGAGGGGACGGACGGGGCGGTCAGCTGCGTCATGGCGGTACTCCTACGGGGCGGGGCGGGGGTGCGGCACGCGGTGGGCGGGGTCAGTCCTCGAACTGCATCGCGATCCGGCAGTGCGCCGGGCGGCCGCGGTCGCGGCCGACCGTGGGCGCGGGCGCCGGTTCGGGCGGCTCGGGGCTGTCCTGAAGCTCCTGCCGCTCCTGCCGGTCCTGCCGGACACCGGCGGGCACCAGGCGGACCAGGCGGCGCGGCGACTGGTCGACGGCGGTGACGATCGTGCTGCTCACGGAAGGCTCCTCGGGCTCGGGCGGGCCGCCGTGGTGCGGCCCTCGGTTCCAGTGGATGCCCACCGAACGCCGATCGCACCGGGCCTTGACGCGTGGCCTACGCTCCGCCGTGCGTCCTTGACGCCTTCCTGACATCCGCCGCCCCGGTCATCACCCGTACGGCCGCACCCGACCCCGAACGTCCGTACGACCGCCCGAATGCCCACCCGGTCCGGATGTCAGGGAGCCGTCAAGGACGGCCGCCCGCACGCCAAGCCCGCGTCAAGAGGCGCGTGGCGGGCGCGGATCCGGTGGTGGGCTGGCCGCCGTCCCCGCCGCCACCGAGTCCGCCGCCCCGTTGCCCCGCAGCCCGGGGCGGCCCGGAAGGTCTTCCGAGACGATGCGCCGTTCGGCCCTCACTCCCCCGGACACCACCACGCCCCGAACCGACTGGTTCCGCCGCCCGGAGGGCGTCCGCGAGCAACCCCCGCACGACCGACCGGACGACCGGCCGCACCAACCGCAGCACCACCCGAGCCACCACCCGAGCCACCGGCCGACCGGCCCGGACGGCGGCCGCCGCCGGCTCATCACCCGCCGCCAGCTCACCGAAGCCCTGCCCGCCGCCGTCCGCAAGCTCCACCCACGCACCATGATGCGCAACCCGGTGATGCTCGTGGTGGAGACCGGCTCCGCGCTCACCACGCTCAGCGCGGTGATCCACCCGAGCGTGTTCGCCTGGGTGATCGGCTTCTGGCTCTGGCTGACCGTGCTGTTCGCCAACCTCGCCGAGGCCGTCGCCGAGAGCCGGGGCAAGGCACAGGCCGAGTCGCTGCGCCGCACCCAGGCCGGGACCACCGCCCGGCGGCTGCTGCACTGGCGGGTCGGCACCCGCGACCACCGCCACGAGGTGATCCCCGCCGAGCAGTTGATGCTGCACGACGTGGTGCTGGTGCCGGCCGGCGAGGTCGTGCCGCAGGACGGCGAGGTGGTCGAGGGGGTGGCCTCCGTCGACGAGTCGGCGATCACCGGGGAGTCCGCGCCGGTGATCCGCGAGTCCGGCGGTGACCGCACCGGCGTCACCGGCGGCACCAGGGTGCTCTCCGACCACCTGGTCGTCCGGGTCACCTCCCGGCCCGGGCAGAGCTTCGTCGACCGCATGATCGCCCTGGTGGAGGGCGCCAACCGGCAGAAGACCCCGAACGAGATCGCGCTCAACATCCTGCTCGCCTCGCTCACCATCGTCTTCCTGCTCTCGGTGGTCTCGCTCCAGCCGATGGCGATCTACGCGCACGCGCCGCAGACCACCGTGGTACTGGTCGCCCTGATGGTCGCGCTCATCCCGACCACCATCGGCGCGCTGCTGTCCGCGATCGGCATCGCCGGGATGGACCGGCTGGTCCAGCGCAACGTCGTCGCCCTCTCCGGCCGGGCCGTCGAGGCCGCCGGGGACGTCGACGTGCTGCTGCTCGACAAGACCGGCACCATCACCCACGGCAACCGCCGGGCCGTCGCACTGCACCCGCTGCCCGGCGCGAGCACCGAACAGCTCGCCGAGGCAGCCCAGTTGGCCTCCGTCGCGGACGAGACCCCCGAGGGGCGCTCGCTCGTCGAACTGACGAACCGTCAGTACTGGGTGCCGCCCCGTGCCCCCGGCGAACTCGGCGAGCAGCGGCCCGTCCCGTTCACCGCGCACAGCCGGATGAGCGGCGTCGACCTGACCTGGCCCGACGGGACGAACTGCCTGATCCGCAAGGGCGCCGCCGGCGCCGTCGCCCGCTGGGTGGTGGAGTCCGGCGGGCGCATGCCGATGGAGGCCAAGCCGCTGGTGGACCGGATCGCCGAGGCCGGCGGCACCCCGCTGCTGGTCGCCGTCCACGACCGGCACGGCGCCCGCGCGCTGGGCGTGGTCGAACTCAAGGACGTGGTGAAGGAGGGCATCGCCGAGCGCTTCGCCGAGCTGCGCAGGATGGGCATCCGCACCGTCATGGTCACCGGCGACAACCCGCTCACCGCCCGCGCCATCGCCGCCGAGGCCGGGGTGGACGACTTCCTCGCCGAGGCCACCCCCGAGGACAAGCTCGCCCACCTGCGCCGCGAGCAGGCCGCCGGGAACATGGTCGCGATGACCGGCGACGGCACCAACGACGCCCCCGCGCTCGCCCAGGCCGACGTCGGGGTCGCGATGAACTCCGGCACCCCGGCCGCCAAGGAGGCCGGCAACATGGTCGACCTCGACTCCAACCCGGCGAAGCTGATCGACATCATCCGGGTCGGCAAGCAACTCCTCATCACCCGCGGCGCGTTGACCACCTTCTCGATCACCAACGACGTGGCCAAGTTCTTCGCGATCATCCCCGCGATGTTCGCGAACGCCTACCCCGGGCTGCACCACCTCAACATCATGGAACTGCACAGCCCGACCTCGGCGATCGCCTCCGCGATCATCTTCAACGCGCTGATCATCGTCGCCCTGATCCCGCTGGCCCTGCGCGGCGTCCGCTACCAGCCCGCCTCCGCCACCGACCTGCTCCGCCGCAACCTGCGGGTGTACGGACTGGGCGGGCTGATCCTGCCGTTCCTCGGCATCAAGGCGATCGACCTGCTGATCCAGTTCGTGCCGGGCCTCGGCTGAGGCGCACGGCGCGCCGGAGCTGTCAGAAGGCCGTCAAGAAGTGTGCGACCGGCGTCATGGAGCCATCAGCGGCGGTACGGACGGACCGGTTCCGGGGTTCACTGGAATCATCCGAACCAAGGAGTACGGAACCGGGAGTACCCGACCGGAGAAACGGAGGCGAACGGCCATGACCGGGACCACCCGAGTGATCGTCGGCCTGAGCGGATCACTGAGCAGTCTGGCCGCCCTCTACCACGCCGTCGGCGAGGCGGCCCGCAGCGAGGCCGTGCTGGTGCCGGTGGCCGCGTGGAACACGGGCGAACGCGACGGCCTGCGCCCGCTGTCCGAACTGGAGCACGCCGCCCGGCGGCGGCTGGACATCGCCTTCGAGCAGGCCTACGGCGGCTACCCGGCCGGGCTGGTCATCCACCCGCTGGTGGTCAAGGCCGAGCCCGGGCCGGCCCTGGTCGGCGCCGTCACCGGGCCGGAGGACCTGCTGGTCCTCGGCGCCGCCACCCGCCGACGGTTCGACCGGCTGCGGCACGGCTCGGTGGCCCGGCACTGCCGCCACCGCGCGGGCTGCCGGGTGGTCGAGGTGTCGCCCTCCGCGCTGCTGACCCGGCTCGAACTCCCCGCCCGCACCGGGGCACCGCTCCCGCTGCTGGGGCGCGCCTAGCTGGGGCGTGTCCCCCCGGATCTCGCCGGACAGGCCCTGACAGCAGCTCCCCCGAACCCGCCCGCCGGCTCGACGCGTCACCTCACCCACGCCGAGCCGGCGGGCGCCATCGCGCCCGGGCCCGCCGCTCCAGGCCCCTTGGTCCGAACCCGCCCCGGCGCCGCCCCCAACTGCACCACCGCGTCCGCGTGTTCGCGCACGAGCGGCAGGTCGTGGCTGATCAGCGCCAGCGCCACCCCGCGCTCGGCGCGCAGCCGGCCCAGCAGGGCCATGATGCCCGCGGCCGTGTCGGCGTCCAGCCCGGAGGTCACCTCGTCGCACAGCAGGACGTCCGGCTCGGCCGCCAACGCCCGGGCGATGGCGACGCGTTGACGCTGGCCGCCGGACAGCTCGGGCGGGTGCCGGGCGGCCAGGCCGGCGGGGAGGCCGACGGCGGCCAGTAGTTCGGCGACCCGGCCGGGGCACTGCTCGTGCGGGGTGGTGTGGTGCAGCCGCAGCGGACGGGTGAGGGTGGCGCCGACCGTCCGGGCCGGGTTGAGCGCGCCGAGCGGGTTCTGCGGGACGAGTTGGACGCGGCGGCGCTGCTCGCGGGTGCGGGCGTGGTGCGAGCCGGCCAGCGGGGCGCCGTCCAGGGTGAGGGTGCCGCCGGTGGGCGGGTGGAGCCCGGCGAGGACCCGGACGAGAGTGGTCTTGCCCGCGCCGGAGGGACCGATGATGCCGGTGCAGCTGCCGGGCGCGAGGTGCAGGTCGACCCCGGTGAGGATCCGGCGCCGCCCGCGCCCGTACCCGACGTGGGCTTCGACGCCGAGCGCGGCCAGCCCGACGGCGGTGCGCGCCGCGACCGGTCCGGACGTACGGCCGGCCCCGGCCCGGATGGCGCCGCCGTCCACCCCGGGGCGGGCCGGGGCGAGGACGAGCACCTCGTCGGCGCAGCGGGCGACGAAGGCGGCGTCGTGGCTGGCGAGCGCGACGGCGATGCCGTGCCGGCGGGCGAGTTCGCGCAGCAGGTCGGCGATCTCGTCCCGCAGGGCGGGGTCCAGGCCGGCGCCGGGTTCGTCGAGGAGCAGCAGGTCGGGGCGGCGGGCGAGGGCCCGGGAGAGGGCGACGCGGCGCTGCTGACCGCCGGAGGGGGTACCTGGGAGGGCGAGGGCGCCGGGGAGGCGGCGTTCGAGCCGCTGGTCGGCGGGCAGTCGGACCCGGGCGAGCAGGTCGCACACGGCTTCGGGGCCGCGGTCGGCGGCGGCCCCGGCGGGCGGTCCGGCGACCCGCGTCCGGGGGTTGGGGCCCGAACCCTGGTCCTGGCCGAGGAAGGCGAGCCGGTGACGGCGCAACCGGCGCAGCGCTTCGGGAGCGAGGGCGAGGACGTCCTGGCCGAGGACGGTGACCAGCCCGGTGGCCCGGGCGCCCGGGGGCAGGGCTCCGGCGAGGGCGTGCAGCAGGGTGGTCTTGCCCGCGCCCGGGGGGCCGGTGACGGCGTGCACGCGTCCGGGGCGCAGGTCGAGGCTGACCGGGGCGAGCAGCGGGGTGCCGTCCGCGAGGGCGATGGCGAGCTGGTCGACCCGGGCGGTCGGGTTCTCGGTCACAGTCATTCCGCGCGTCCTCACCCCCGAACCGAAAGCACTTAGGTTTGCCTATCCTGAAGTTGAGCCCCCGGCAACCCTCCTGCCACACAATGGCTCAGGAGTGACCACCCCGCCGACGTTCTCGGCCGCCGTCCGGCCGCCGACACCGGAACGAGCCCGGCGCGTGCCCGGCGCGCGGCCGGTGTCACTGCGGGTCGTGCAGGTGGTCGCTCAACCAGGTCAGCGACGGCGGGAGCAACCTGGTCCAGGTGGTGAAGTTGTGCCCGCCGGTCTCCACGGTGGCCTGGGCGACCACCAGCGGCGGGCGGGCGGCCGCGGCGAAGGCCACGGAGTCGGCGTAGCCGTGGCCGTCCTCCTTGCTGTCGGCGAGGAGCACGGCCAGGGCGGGCATCGGCAGGTGGGCGAGGCGCCAGTTCAGGTCGGCCTCGTCGCGCCGCTGCCGGCTGCCGCCGAAGAGGTCGCCGGTGGTCACGTCCTCGGCGGCCTTGAAGTAGCCGGACAGCGAGACCGCCACCGGGAAGGTCTCCGGGTGGACCATGCCGAGCTTGACGGCGCAGTAGCCCCCGGTGGAGTCGCCGATCACGCCGAGGCTGCCGGTGCCGTCGAGCACCCGGTAGGAGGCCCGCAGGTCGGCCGGCACGTCGGTGGTGAAGTAGCGCTGGGCCTGCGGGCCGTTCGGGACGTCCTCGCACTCGCTGTCGCGCGGCATCGACGGCGAGGGGCGCACCAGCACCAGGACGGTCGGCTTCATCACCCCCCGGCGCAGCAGGTCGAGTTCGTACGCCGGGTAGCGCAGCTTGGTGACCAGGTTGGCGGCGTCCCCCGGGAAGCCGGTCATCACCAGCGCGGCCGGGAAGTGCCGGGTCTCGGCGCCGGGCCGGAAGTACTGCGGCGGCAGGTAGACGTACCCGTCGGTGCTGAGCCCGGTGGTGCCGCCGGGCAGCCGTACCCGGTCGAGCCGCCCGATGGTGGCCGGGCCGCGGTCGGCCCCGTCCGCGCCGGTGATCTCGGCGGTGCCGAGCACCTGTACCCCGGCGGGCACCTCGGCCGGGGTGCCGCCGGGGGTGCCGCCAGGCCCTCCGGACGGAACGACGGTCGGGCTGGCGGACGGGCCGCCCACCTGGATGACGCCCGTCCCGCGGTCACGCCCGAACAGGTCGGACCAGCTGCTGTAGAACACGAAGTCGTCGTTGACGGCGAGCCCGAGGGTGGCCAGCAGGGCGAACTGGGTGACGGCGATCGTCCCGAGCCGCAGGAACACCGCGGGCCAGCTGCGGACGGCCAGCCGGGGCCAGACCCAGAGCGTGCCGAGCACCGTGCACACCGCGAACAGCGCCGCCAGCGCCAGCAGCTTGTGACTGGTGAGTCCCATCCGGCCTCCTTGGGCACGTCCGACGGCGCGACCCAGGGTAACCAGGGCGGGACCGAACGTCACTCCCGCCGGTCGGCCACCGTGTTCAGATCCACGTCGCTCCATCGCCCCCGGCCGGTCCCGTTCCTTCGGTACGGCGATTGAAGCGGCGGCGACCGGCCGGGCACGAGTAAGCCCGCAACCAGCCGCACCCGGCCCCACCTGGTCGATCGTCCAACGGCGGGCTCTCCTACCGGCGCCAACTTCGACAAGGGTGTCGAAGTTGGCGTGAGGGCCGGGCTATGCTGTCCCGAAGTCCGAGGATGACCCCCCCCTTGCCCCGTCGACGAACGCACCAGCATGGCGCGCCCGACCGGAAGGAGGCGAGACGCATGGACAGCAGCAGTGCGGGCCGCACCACCCGCCCCCACCCCCGCATGCCCCGGTCCGCCTCCGGCAGACGGTGAGCACGGTTGAGACGGTGAACACGCCCGTCGCACGGACTTCCTGACGCAACGTCAAGTCTTCTTGGCGCCACGTCCCACACGTCGGCCCTGCCGCCACCGCCGTCCGCGGCCCCTTCGCCCGCCCCGGTCTCCCCCGCCGAGGAGAGGTATCCCATGACGACGTCCCGGCCCTACCCGCGCCCCGCCGAAGCCGCGGTGCTGCTCACCGTCCTCGCCCTGCTCGTCGCCGAGGAACTCGCCCTCGGCCTGGCCGAGGAGGAGGACCGCCCGGTCATCAACGCCGTCCTGATCGGCGCCTCCGGCTCCGGCCTCCTGGCGGTCGGCGCGGTGCTGCTCGGACGCTGGCTCGACACCCGCCGCCCACTCCCGTTACCCCCGCCCGGCCCCAACGGCCGCGAGTACAGCGCCCGCGCCCTCGAAGACTTCCCGATGGACGCCGTGCGCCCGCTCCTCCTCACCCACCAGGCCCCGCAGCTGGGCCAGTTGTACTCCGCCTGGATGCTCGCCCGGGCCGGCCGCCCGGCCCCGTGGATCGCCCGCCGACTCGGCATCCCGCTCGACGCCGCCCACCTCCTCGTCGACGCCGCCCGCACCCGCCACGACTGAGCCGACGGCGTCAGCGGCGCCGGCCGGGCGCCCCCGCGCCCGCCTGCGCCAGCAGGAACGGCACCAGGCCGCGCTCCGCCAGCGCCGACCGCCAGGCGTCCCGCGCCAGCCCCAGCTCCCCCAGCACGCCGGTCTCCCCGCCGGACTCCGCCGACCTCGACCGCGAGGCCGCGCCCAGCAGTCCCAGTCCGCCCACCAGCAGGCTCAGCGCGGCCACCCCGGCCGCCACCCACCCGGCGCCGACCAGCGCGCGCCCCAGCACCTCGGCGTCGTCCGCCAGCCCCAGCGCGTACCCGAGCAGCAGGAAGATCGCGGCGGCCACCCCGGCGACGATCGGCACGATCACCCCCAGCACCCCCCACCACCCGGACACCCGCTGCCGCCCCGGCTCGTCCACCGGCAGCCGCGCCACCGCGTCCTGGTCCGCCCGCAGCGCCGCGTACCGCTCGTACTCGGGCGCCGCCGCCGCCAGCACGAACTCCGCGTTCTCCCGGGCGCTCCGCCGCAACCGCTCCACCCCCGGCCCCTCGTCCCCCACCGCCCGCAGGGCCGCCCGCACCTGCGACCCGGCCAGCGCCCTCCCCAGTTCCGTCTCGAAGTCGGCCCGATCCTGCTGCGGCAGTCGAAGCGGCCTGTCCATGCCGTGCCCCCGTTCGCTGTTCTCCTAGTTCTACAGAACTGTAGAACATGGCGGCGGATAGCAGCAGCCCCGTTCACCTGTGGGCTTGCGATTCAGGAGCGGCCGGCACCCGCGCGGCCGACGGACCGGTCGGCTCAGGACACCGTCAGGATCCCCCGCATGAAGTGGTGCAGGGTGCACAGGTACGAGGAGGCGCCCGGCCGGGCCGGCGCGGTGAAGGTCGCGGACGCGCCCGGGGCGATGGTGCCGGTGTCGAAACTGCGGTCCTGGGCGGTGAGGGTGTGGTCGACGGCGTCGGCGTTGCGGACCGTGACGACGGCGCCCGGGCGGACGGTGAAGTCGGCCGGCTCGAACGCGAAGTCCCTGATGGCCACCGCCCCCGGGGCGGGAGCGGTGGCCGAGGACGGCGAGGCGGCCGGGGTCGCCGAAACGGACCCGGTCGGCCCCGGGCCCGAGGTCGCGCCCGAGGTCGATCCCGAGGTCACTCCCGAGGTCACGCCTGAGTCCGGGCCCGAGTCCGGGCCGCCCACGCGGACGGAGCAGGCGGCGAGGGCGGCGCCGAGGAGCACGGCGGCCACGGCCCGGGCCCGCGGACGCATCAGGAGCCGAAGAGCGGGACCCGCCGGGCGTCGGAGGACGCGGGCGGGGTGGCGCCGAGGTCGGAGACCGTGGCGATCAGGACGGCGTCCGCGCCCGGGATCCAGTTGACCGTCTTGGACTGGACGACGAGCTGCCGCTGCCGCGCCGTGCCGTCGCAGATCACGTCCGCCTCGGCCGTCCGGCTGGAGCCGAAGGCCATCGAGGAGGTGTCCTCCGGGTCCCGCTGCTCGACCGAGACGGTGAGCGACCGGGCCTCCTCCGCGACCCCGCAGACGTACTCGACGTCGACCCGGACCCGGCCGGGCACCTTCGGGTCGATCCGGGCCTCACCGAGAGTGACGCCCGTGGGGGCCGCGTCCCCGTCCCGCACCCGGGCCGGGGCGGCCACCGAAGCCGCGGCCGGCGCCGGGTCGGCGGCCAGGGCGGGTACCGTGAGCCCGCCGAGGGCCGTGGTGAGGGCCGTCACAATGATCCACCGCTGCACTGCCAACCTCCCATAACTGAAACCGTGTTGCGGCCGACGCTAACCGCCCCGCCAGTGGCCCGCGCGCCGAGGCGGGCACCCGTCGCACGGACAGCCCAGCCACGGCGGCGACCCGCCGTCACCAACGGCCCAACCCGCCGCCGACCGACCGTCACCACCGGGCCGGGCCGCCGCGACGACCCTCCGTCACCACCCGCCCCGCATGGACCGGCGCCCCCTCGGCCGCCCTCCCCGGAGCCGCCTGAACGGACGAAGGGCCCGCCGCGCGGTACGCGCGACGGGCCCTCAGGGACGCGAGGCGTTACCGGCGCCCGGCGCCGACCTCGGAGCCGGTGTTCTCGTCCTCGCCCTGCTCGTCGTTCCGGTCGTCGCTCCGGTCCCGGTCGCCCCAGCCGTCGCTGCGGTCGCGGTACAGGGTGAAGCGGTCGAAGAGCACCGGCGTCGGGAACGGGTTGGCCGCGGTGGCGGACGGGGAGTGGTAGTAGCTGACGGTGATGGTGGTGCGGCCGCCCGGCAGCGGCCCGGGGTCGACGTCGAACACCGCGACGCCGTAGGGGAAGGCGGTGTCCGGGTCGGTGACCGCAGACCAGTGGGCCTTCTCCTTGGCGTCCGGGTCGGCCTTGAAGGTGAGCCGCTGGGTGCGCACGGAGGCCTGGCGGACGCCGTCCGCGTCGGCGGGCAGGTAGACGTCGTCGTGGCCGGCGGTGCCGCCGCCGCCGAGGATCAGGTGGACGGTGCCCTGCGAGGTGTCGATCCGGCGCACGTCGTCGTCGGCGACGGCCGGGGTGAGCAGGCCGCCCGGCTCGGTGCCGCGGACGGGGTGGGTGCGCTCGTAGTCGTGGTCGTGCCCGGCCAGGACGAGGTCGACGCCGTAGCGGTCGAGCAGCGGCAGCAGCTTCTCACGGATGCCCATGTCACCGCCGTGGCTGGCGGCCGAGGAGGACATCGCGAACTGGTGCAGGTTGACGACGACCCAGTCCACCGCGCGGCCGCGCCGGGCGCGCGCCAGGGTGCGTTCCAGCCAGCGGAGTTGGGCGCCCTCGCTGTAGTCGCTGATGTAGATGGACAGGCCGGTGGCCGGGTCGAGGCTGGCGTCGTCCTCGACGGCGATCTCGTTGCCGTCGAGGCTGACGAACAGCACCGAACCGACCTGGAAGCTGTACCAGTTGCCGCAGTAGTCGCGGGTGCCGTTGTCGGGCAGTTCGAAGCGCGTCAGGTAGGAGGCGTAGCCGAGGTCCCCGCCGCCGGCCTCGACCTCGTGGTTGCCGGGCGCGGGCATCCAGGGCCGGCTGGCGGCCGACTTGGCGAGGTTGTTCATGAACGCGTTCCAGCACTGCGGCTGGCGCTGCGGGTTGTTGTTGGCGTACGCGAGGTCGCCGTTGAGCAGGTGGAACAGCGGCGCGAACTGCTCGACCTGGCGGACGGCGGCGGCGCCGTGGATCGAGGACTTGCTGAACACGTTGTCGCCGGTGCCGAGATCGCCGAAGCTGGTGAAGCGGAACGCGGCCCGGCCACGCGCGGGCGCCGTGCGGAAGGTGCCGCGCACCGGGCCGGAGCCGTCGTGCAGCACCTCGTAGACGTACGTGGTGTCGGGCCGCAGGCCGTCCAGGCGGACGTGGTGGGTGTACGTCTCGACCTTGTTGAGCCCGTCGACGTAGGTGCGGGTCTCGGCGTCCACGGTGTGGCCGGCGCCGCCGCGGGGGGTGCCGATCCGCACCCGGGGGCGGCGCACGCTGGCGGCCGTCGCCCAGGAGACGGTCATCTCGCGGGACGGCTCGTTGCCCCACTGGAGGTGGATCTGCTCCGGTCCGGGGGTGCCCGCCAGGGCCGGCTGCGTCCAGAGGAGGGCGGACGCGGGCAGCGCGGCCAGCGCACCGGCCGCGGTACCCGTCCGAAGGACCGTTCTACGCGAGGGATGTGACACTGCCGCCTCCAAGGCTCCGGGAAACGCCCTGGAGAGTCCCAGCCGAACCGGGCGCCCGGGCCACCGGGGAAGGTTCTTCCGGCGAACGCCAGTTGAACGCCGGATCGGATCGGGCGGCGATCGACCGTGACACCGGCCAGGCCCGTCACACCGGTTACGCCGGTCACGCCGGTCACGCCGGTCAGGCCGGTCAGGCCGGTTACGCCGGGAGGATTACCGATCCCTGACGGCCGGTCCGTCCACGCCCGATCCGCCGCACCGCGCGGCTAGCGTCGGCGGCATGGAGATTCTGGTCACCGGCGGAGCCGGGTTCATCGGGTCGGCGGTGGTCCGCGCGCTGGTCGCGGCCGGGCACGGGGTGCGGGTGCTGGACGCGCTGCTGCCCGCCGTCCACCGCTCGGGGCGGGCCCCCGAACTGCCCGGGGGCGTGGCCTTCGAGCAGGGGGACGTCCGGGACGCCGCCGCCGTGCAGCGGGCGCTGGCCGGGGTGGACGCGGTCTGCCACCAGGCGGCGATGGTCGGCCTCGGGCTGGACCTCGACGACGCCCCCGCCTACGCGGGCTGCAACGACCTCGGCACGGCCGTCCTGCTCGCCGCGATGGCCCGCGCCGGTGTCCGCCGGCTCGTCCTGGCCGGCTCGATGGTGGTGTACGGGGAGGGCCGCTACCGCTGCCCCGCGCACGGCGACGTCGCCCCGGGCCCGCGCCGCCCGGCCGACCTGGAGGCCGGGCGCTTCGAGCCGCCCTGCCCGGCCTGCGGCCGCGCCCTGAGCCCCGGCCTGGTCGCCGAGGACGCCCCGGCCGACCCGCGCAGCGTGTACGCGGCCACCAAGCTCGCCCAGGAGCACCTGGCCTCCGTCTGGGCCCGGGCCTGCCAGGGCGCCGTCCTGACGCTCCGGTACCACAACGTGTACGGCCCGGGCATGCCGCGCGACACCCCGTACGCGGGGGTCGCCTCGCTGTTCCGCTCGGCGCTGGCCCGGGGCGAGGCCCCCCGGGTGTTCGAGGACGGCGGCCAGCGCCGGGACTTCGTCCACGTCGAGGACGTCGCCGCGGCCAACCTCACCGCGCTGGAGGCCCTTGCCGCCCGCGCGCCGGGCAGCTCCCGCGCCTACAACGTGGGCAGCGGCGAGGTCCGCACGATCAGCGAGATGGCCGGGGCGCTGGCGGCGGCGTACGGCGGCCCGGCACCGCTGGTGACCGGCGAGTACCGCCTGGGCGACGTCCGGCACATCACCGCCGACTCCTCCCGGCTGCGCGCCGAACTCGGCTGGCGCCCGCAGGTGCCGTTCCCCGCCGGGATGGCCGAGTTCGCGGCGGCACCGCGGCCCGGCGCCACACCTGACGTCCCGTCCGATATCGGCCGGAACTCACCGGTGAAGAGCGGAGGATGGGGCTAGCCTTGCAACATGGTTGCAAACTACAAGGAAGAAGTGGCCATGAACGACCAGGAATTCGTCAGCGCACCCGCCCTGATCCTCCGGTCCCTCTCCGCCGATCCGGAGCGGCGGGCCATCGTCACCGCCGACGGCGTCGAGATCACCGCCGGCGACTTCGCCACCGCCACCTACCGCCTCGCCCACGAGCTCATCGCCCGGGGCGTCACCCGCGGGGACACCGTCACCCTGCTCACCGGCAACACCGCCGAGGCGCTCGGCGCCCGCTACGCCGCGGGCCTCGCAGGTGCGCGGGTGGTCACCCTGTACGACGGCATGAGCACCCCCGTCCTGGCCGAGATCGCGGCGAGCGTCGACACCGCCGTCCTCCTCGTGGACGCCGAACGGTACGCGGAGGCCGCCGAGTTGCTGCCCCTGATCGCCGTGCCGACGGTCCTCCGCCTCGGCCCCGGACCGGACGCGATCGGCGAGGACGTGATCGCCGCCTCCGCCCACCGCCCCGCCGAGCCGCCCGCCGTCCGGATCGGCCCGGACGACGACCTCGGCATCCGCCACACCGGCGGCACCACCGGGGTCCCGAAGGGCATCCTCAGCCTGCACGGCCCCTACCGCGGCGTCTTCGACACCTCGTTCGGCTCCGCCGGCACGGCCGACGAGGCGCCCCGCTTCCTCGCCGCCACCTCGCTCGCCCACCTCGCCGGGATCTTCTCCGACCTGACGCTCCACCACGGCGGCACGGTGGTCCTCCAGCGCACCTTCGACCCCGGCGAGGTACTGGCCGCCGTCGAGCGCGAGCGCATCACCAGCCTCTGGGTGCTGCCGCCGCTGCTCTACCAGCTGCTCGACCACCCGGCGATCGGCCGCACCGACCTGTCCAGCCTGCGGCAGATCACGTACGGGGGCTGCGCCGCCTCGCCGACCCGGATCCGCGAGGCGCTCAAGGTGTTCGGGCCGGTCCTGGTGGGCGTCTACGGGATGTCCGAGGCGCAGCTGATCTCCTTCCTCACCCCGGAGGGGCACGACCGGATCGCGCAGGGCGGCCAGGTCTCGGTCGGCCGCCCCCTCCCGGGCGTCGAGGTGGTGATCCGGTCCGCCGACGGCACCGAGCTGCCCACGGGGGAGCAGGGCGAGGTCCACGTCCGATCGGCCGGGCTCATGGCCGGGTACTGGAAGCGGCCCGACCTGACCGCCGAGGTGCTGCGCGACGGCTGGCTGAACACCGGCGACGTCGGCTACTTCGACGCGGACGGCAACCTCTACCTGGCCGACCGGGTCAAGGACCTGATCATCGTGGTCGGCGGGCACGTCTACCCGTCCGAGGTGGAGGACCTCCTGCTCACCCACCCGGCGATCGCCCGCTGCGCGGTCTTCGGCGTCCGCGACGCGCAGGAGGCGGAGCACGTCCACGTCGCCGTCGTTCCCGCTCCGGGGCAGCAGCCCGAGTTGGCGGACGTCCAGGCGTTCGTCACGGCCCGCAAGGGGCGGATCTACGCGCCGGAGGCCCTGCACCTCGTGGACGAGATCCCGCTGACGTCGGTCGGCAAGCCGGACAAGAAGCGGCTGCGCGAGGCCGTGGCCGAGCGGGCCAAGTAGGCCGAGCGGGCCGAGCGGGCCAAGTAGGCCGAGCGGGCCGAGCGCGCCGCGCGTCCGAAGGGCGGACCCCGGGACCTGCCTCGTCATTCCCGCCGGGCGCGCGGCGCGGGCAGGGCGATCTCGAAGCAGCAGCCCCCGGCGACGTTGCGCACCTCCGCTCGCCCGGCGTGCGCCTCGACGATGCCGCGCACGATGGCGAGCCCGAGCCCGGCACCGCTCTCGCCGGGCTCGCCGGCGGCCCGGCCGTCGTCGCGGCGGGGCGTGCGGGCGGAGCCGCCGCGCCAGCCCGTCTCGAACACCCGGGGCAGGTCCTGTTCCGGGATGCCGCCGCAGCCGTCGGTCACCGACAGCACCACCTCGTCGGCCTCCCGCCGGGCGGCGACGGCCACCACGCCGTCCGCGGGGGTCGAGCGGATCGCGTTGACCAGCAGGTTTCCGAGCACCCGGGTGATCTCCCCGCTGTCCACCTCGACCGGCTCGGCCGCCGCCGGCTCGTCGGCCACCTGCCGCCCCTCCAGCCGGACGCCGCGCCGCCGGGCCAGCGGGTACGCCCCGGCGAGCGCGTCGTCCACCAGGTCGTACACCGAGACCCGGGTGAGCGAGAGGGCGAGCGCGCCCGCCTGGATCCGGGAGAGCTCGAACAGGTCGTCCACCATGCCGGTGAGCCGTTCGACCTCGGTGCCGATCCGCACCAGGTAGCGGTCGGGGTCCTCGGCGACGCCGTCCTCCAGCGCCTCGGCCATCGCCCGCAGGCCGGCCAGCGGGGTGCGCAGGTCGTGCGAGATCCACGCGACCAGCTCCCGACGGGAGTGCTCCAGGGCCTGCTCGCGCGCCCGGGACTCCGCCAGCCGGGCGCTGGTGGCAGCCAACTCCTCGCTCAGCGCGGCGAGTTCCGCGCCGAGCGGGTGCGCGGGCGCGGTGAACCCGGCGTCACTGCCGACCGTCCGGACGGCCTCGGTCAGCGCCCGGCTGCCGGCCACCACCTGACGGCCGAGCAGCGCGGCGGTGAGCAGCGAGACGACGGCGGCCATGCCGAGCACCGTGATGACCACGCCGAGGTCGTGGGTGGACAGGAACATCGCCTGCGCCACCGCGAACGTCCCGGAGGTCACCGCGAGGACGGTCACCACCGCCACGCAGAACAGGGACAGGGCGACGGAGCGGCGGCGCAGCAGCCGGATCGCCGCCCAGCCGAGCAGGCCGGCCCCGCCCGCGCCGAGGGCGGCGAACAGGGCGATCAGCAGCAGGTCCTTCACGCCGCACCGCCCTGCGGGTGGTGCGGCATGTCGTGAGCCGGGTCATGGGGAGCCGGGCCGTGGGGCGCCGGGTCGTAGCGGTAGCCGACGCCCCAGACGGTGCTGATCAGGGCGGGCGCGGCCGGGTCGTCCTCGATCTTCTCGCGCAGCCGCCGGACGTGGACGGTGACGGTGGAGAGGTCGCCGAAGTCCCAGCCCCACACCCGCCGCATCAGGCTCTGCCGGGAGAACACCGTGCCGGGGTGCCGGAGCAGAAACGCCAGCAGGTCGAACTCCCGCAGGGTGAGGGCGAGTTCACGCGCACCCCGGTGGGCACGGCGGGCCTTCGGGTCGAGCGTGACGTCCCCCGAGCGCAGCACCCCGTCGCCCGGCCCGCCGACCGGCCCGCCGCCCGTCCCCTCGGCGGCCCCGCTCCCCGCCCGGGCGCGGCGCAGCACCGACTGCACCCGCAGCACCAGTTCGCGCGGGCTGAACGGCTTGGTGACGTAGTCGTCCGCGCCCAGCTCCAGGCCGAGGATGCGGTCCGCCTCGTCGCCCTTGGCGGTGAGCAGCACCACCGGCAGCGCGGCGCCCCCGGCGGAGGCCCGCAGCCGGCGCAGCACCTCCAGCCCGTCGAGGCCGGGCAGCATGAGGTCCAGCACCAGCAGGTCGGGGCGGGTGCGCTCGGCGAGGTCCAGGCCCAGCGCACCGTCGGCGGCCCGGTCCACGTGGTGCCCGGCGCGGGTGAGGTAGCCGGCGACGACCTCGGCCACGGTCGGGTCGTCGTCGATCACCAGGATGTGCGAGGTGTCGTTCACCTCGCCGAGGATAGGAGGCCTCGGCGGCGGACGCGGACGGAAGCGGGCGCGCGTTCGCGTTCCGTAAGATCCGCCGCCCGCACCTCGCCCGGCCCGGACCAGCCCAGCCCAGCCGGACCAGCCCGATGCGGCCCGGCCCGATCCGCCGGACGGGTCAGCCGCCGGGGCGTCCGACTTCCGTAAGGCTGCGCCGCCGCCGCACCGCGCCGTCCCGCACTTAGCGTGGCCGGGTGACCTCACCCACCTCCCCCGTCTCCCCCGTCGACGTCGTGCTGCCCTGCCTCGACGAGGCCGCCGCGCTGCCCTGGGTGCTGGGGCGGATCCCGGACGGCTGGCGGGCCGTCGTCGTCGACAACGGCTCCCGGGACGGCTCCGCCGACCTCGCCCGCTCGCTCGGCGCGACGGTGGTCGAGGAGCCCCGGCGCGGGTTCGGCGCCGCCTGCCACGCCGGGCTGCGCGCCGCCACCGCCGACCTGGTCTGCTTCCTGGACTGCGACGGCTCCCTCGATCCCGCCCAGCTCCCCCTGGTCGCCGGTCCGGTGCTGGCCGGCTCCGCCGACCTGGTGCTGGGCCGCCGCCGCCCGGCCACGGCCGGGGCGTGGCCGCTGCACGCCCGCCTGGCCAACACCGTCCTGGCCCGACGGCTGCGCGCCCGCACCGGCGCGCCGCTGCACGACCTCGGCCCGATGCGGGCCGCCCGCCGGGAACAGCTGCTGGCCCTGGGGCTCGGCGACCGCCGGTCCGGCTACCCGCTGGAGATGGTGCTCGCCGCCTCGGCCGCCGGGCTGCGGATCACCGAGACCCCCGTCGACTACCTGCCGCGCGCGGGCCGCTCCAAGGTCACCGGCACCCTGCGCGGCACCCGCCAGGCCGTCCGCGACATGCGGGCCGTGCTGGCCGCGCCCCCGCCGACCCTGCTGGTGATCGCCAAGTCGCCCGCCCCCGGCCGGGTGAAGACCCGGCTCACCCCGCCGTACACCCCCGAACAGGCCGCCGCCCTGGCCTCGGCCGCCCTCGCCGACACCCTGCACACCCTGGGCACGATGCCGGCCGGGCGGCGCGTGCTCGTCCTGGACGGCGAACCGGGCGACTGGCTGCCGCCCGGCTGGGAGGTCGTCGCGCAGACCGGCGGCGGGCTGGACGAACGGCTGGCCGCCGCCTTCGCGCACGCGGCCCGGGTGGCCCCGCACGCCCCGGCGCTGCTGGTCGGGATGGACACCCCGCAGCTGAGCGCCGCCGCGCTGGCCGAGCCGCTGTCGGCCGCACGGCGGGCGGGCACGGACGCCTGGTACGGCCCGGCGGCCGACGGCGGCTTCTGGGCGCTGGGCCTGGCCCGGCCGACCGCCGAACTGGCCGCGCGCCTGCTGTACGGAGTGCCGATGTCCACCCCGAGGACCGGCGCGGCACTCCTGGAACGCCTCGCCGAAGCCGACTTGACGATTCGTCACCTTCCGCTGCTCACCGACGTGGACACCGCCGAGGACGCCCGCTGCGTCGCCGCCGAGGCCCCGGACAGCCGTTTCGCCGCCCAGCTGGGAACGGTCGACCTGAAGCCGGAGGTGGCGAGTTGACGACCGCCACCGCCTGGGTGGACGACCCGTTCGCCGAAGCCGTCCGCACCGGGCGCGGCCCGCTCTGGCTGCGCCGGGAGGACGGCCACCGCCTCCGGCTGGACATCGAACGCTGGTGCGCCCCGGCGGCCGGCGCCGACCACAGCCTGCTCCGGCGCTGCGCCCGCCGGGCCGCGCCCGTCCTCGACCTCGGCTGCGGGCCCGGGCGGCTGGTCGCCGCGCTGCTCGCGCTCGGCGTCCCGGCCCTCGGCGTCGACGTGACCAGGGCGGCCGTCGCCCGCACGGTCGGACTGGGTGGCCCGGCGCTCTGCCGCTCGGTCTTCGACCGGCTTCCCGCTGAGGGCCGCTGGGGCGCCGCGCTCCTCGCCGACGGCAACCTCGGCATCGGCGGCGACCCGGACGCCCTGCTCCACCGGGGCGCCGAACTCATCGCGCCGGACGGTCTGCTGCTGGTCGAGGTGGAGCCCGTGGAGTTGGACGAGCAGGTCACCGTCCAGGTCGAGGGCCCGGACGGCCGGCTCGGGCCGGCCTTCCCCTGGGCCCGGCTCGGCACGGCCGCCGCCCTACGGCGGGCCCACGCCGCCGCCGGACTGGTCGAGGCGGAGCGCTGGACCTCGCACGGCCGCCGCTTCCTCGCCCTGCACAAGCGCTGAGGCGCACAAGGCCGTTGCCCTTGACGGACGCGGCCCCACCGTCCTGACGTGTCGGCGGATCCTCGGCAACGACGGCACCCGGTCCGGCTGCCATCAGGACGGGCCCCGCAGCCCCTCAGCGGGCCCGCCCACCTGCCCGTTCCGCCGCCGCGCCCACCGACGCCGGCTCCGACGCCGACGCCGACTCCAGGCCCGGCGGCGGGGCGGACTCGTCCGTCGGCAGCACCCGGTCACGCAGCCGCAGTCCGCAGGCCAGGGCGACCAGCAGCACCCCGAGCACCGATCCCAGTACGGTGCGCAGCCCGTACGCGTCGGCGATCCGGCCGAGCAGCGGGGCGGCCAGCCCGCCCACCGACATCGCCAGGCCCAGGGTCAGTCCGCTGGCGGTGCCGGGCCGGTTGGGCAGGTAGTCCTGGGCCAGGGTCACCTGGGCGGCGAACGGCAGGAACATCGCCAACCCGAACGCGACGGTGGCGAGTTCGGCCACCGCGAAGGTGGGGGCGAAGGCCACGCCGGCCAGGGCGGGGGCGGCCAGCAGGTAGCCCAGCCGGATCGGGAGGAGCCGCCCGTACCGGTCGCCCAGCCGCCCGCCGAGCAGGGTGCCCGCCGCACCGGCCAGGGTGAGGGAGGTGAGGGCCACCGCCCCCGCGCCCGTCGAGGTGTGCAGGTCGCGCTGGAGGTGCAGGGCGAGCATCGAGGTCACCGTGACGTAGGGCACCGACCAGCAGACCGTGGCGACCACCAGCCGGCCGAAGGCCCGCCAGTCGTCGCGCTGTCCGCTCCCGGCCGCGCCGCCCGTCACCAGCGGCGGCGCGGGGGTGTGGCCCCGGCGGCGCAGCCACGGGCCCTGGGCCGCCCACAGTGCGCCCATCACCACCGCGGGGACGGCGAGCAGCCAGCTGCCGGCCAGGCCGAGCGAGCCGACCACGAGCGTCACCAGGGCCGGCGCCAGCGAGGCACCGAGTGTGCCGCCGACGGAGAACAGGCTCATCGCCTGCTGGGACTGGCCGCCCGCCGCTCTGGCCTGGTTGGTGGCGGGCGGGTGGTAGGCGGCGACGCCGATCCCGGCGAGGGCCACGCAGAGCCAGGTGAGCAGGTAGCTGTCGGCGAGTCCGGCGCAGCCGAGGCCCCCGGCGGCGGTCAGGAAGCCGGCCGGGACGAGCCAGCCGCGGTGGCGGCGGTCGACGAGCAGGCCGAAGAGCGGCTGGACCACGCTGGACAGGCCGGTGGCGGCCAGCGCGATCCCCGAGACGGCGGTGTAGCTGTAGTGCCGCTCGGACATCAGGAAGGGCAGCAGTGCCGGGACGGCGCCCTGGTAGAGGTCGTTGACGACGTGGGTGCCGGTCAGGAAGGCCAGCTGGCCGCGCTTCACGTGGTTCCTCCCTCGACCCGGAACGCGAGGCCCTGGAACGCGAGGCCCCGGTGTGCGGCGTCCCGGTGTGCGGCGTCCCGGTCGAGCACCGGCTGCGGGGTGTCCTCGGCGGCGGCCGGCCGGGCCTCGGCCAGGGTCAGTTCATGGAGTTCTGTCACGGTCACTTCCAAGTCCTCAGGTTCTCAGGTCCTCTGAGGAGTTAGCTTAGAGTGCTGGTCAGAGCTAAAGCAAGGCACGCCTAACCTGGACGTCGGCTACCCGCGGAGCCGGAGGGCCGCCCGCGATCGACAGGGCGGCGAGGAGATTGGCGCCGGGGTCCAAGGAGCCTTGCAGGATGCCGGTCGTGCACCACGCGTGCGGCTGTCGCCCAACCGCCTCTTGGCCCCACGGTCAGGGGTGCCCCGGCGGCACCCTTCGAGGCGTCCCGGCCGAGCCTGCCACACGCCCCGGGCCACGACAAGACGTCCGACCGGCCGCCTACTCCCGGCCCACCGGCCGCCACTGCGGGTGCTCGCGCTCGGCCCACCGGCGCTCCACCAGCCCGGTCCGCATCCCGAGCCGCGCCTGCGGATCCCGCCAGGCCATCCGGACGTGTCCGACCACCACCACGGCGATGGCGGCGGCCAGCCAGTCGTGGACGAAGGTCGCCCCGGTCCGCCAGGAGGGCGGGGCGAGGCGGGGCAGCCACATCAGCAGCCCGGTGCCGACGATCACCAGCATCGAGCCGAGCGTCCACTGCGCGTAGAGCTTCTGCCCGGCGTTGAACTTGCCCGCCGGCCGGTGCGGGGCGCGGCGCCGGACGGCGCGCAGCCAGTCCCAGTCCGCCGGGGTGAAGCGGCTCAGCCGGGCGGCGTCCGCGCGCAGCGCCCGCGAGGCGAGCCCGAGCAGCAGCGGCACCGGCAGCGCGAGGCCGCACCACACGTGCACCGTCACCACCAGCCGCCGGTTGCCGACCAGTTCGGCGAGCGGAGCGAGGTAGAGGCAGGCCGCCGTGGCCAGGCAGACGCCGGTCAGCGCGGCGGTCGTCCGGTGCACCCAGCGCTCGGCCCGGGTGAAGCGCAGCAGGAGTTCAGCCGGTGGGCGCATCGTCACGTCCGTTCGACCGGCCGACCCAGGCGTCGACGTCGTACCCGTCGCGCTCCCAGTAGCCCGGCTCCACCGAGCCGGTCACGGTGATCCCGGAGAGCCACTTGGCGGACTTGTAGAAGTACATCGGCGCGACGTACAGCCGCACCGGGCCGCCGTGGGTGTGGGAGATCGGGCCGTCCTGCATCCGCAGCGCGACCAGCACGTCGTCCCGTCGGGCCTGCGCCAGCGTCAGGCTCTCGGTGTACGCGCCGTCGAAGCAGCTGAACCGGACGGCCCCGGCCCCCGGCCGCACGCCCGCGGCGTCCAGCAGGTGCGCGAGCGGCACCCCCTCGAACGGGGTGTCCGGCACCCGCCACCCGGTCACGCACTGCACGTCCCGCACGAGCCGCCGCTGCGGCATCGCCCGCAGGTCCGGCAGGCGGAACGTCGCGGGCCGCTCGACCATCCCGTCGACGCTGAGCGTGTAGTCCGCCACGCCCCGCTCCGGGACGGACGACACCACCGAGTAGTACCGGAATCCGTTGTTGCCCGGCAGCAGCCCGCTCAGCCCGCTCGGGTCCCGCTCGGCCAACCCCGACTCGGCCCGTTGCAGGTACGGCCCCGCCGCCACCCCGACGGCCCCGAGCCCGAGCAGTCCGAGCACCACCCGCCGCCCCACCGGGGCGCCCCTGCCCTCTTCGCCTGTTCTGTCCACGCCCCCGATTGCACCAGCCCGAGGCCGGCCGGCGCGAGGCCCGGCACCGGTCCGTCAGCCTTTCGTCATCTCCGCCCGCAGGCTCCACGGCCGAGCGGTCGAGTGTCCGAGCGGTGGGAGATCGTTTTCCAGTCAAGTTCGACGATCTTTCGAACCCCGTATTCCCCCGGCTCCGGCCACGCCACTACGGTGCCACGCATCCCCGCTGTTCCCCCCTCCCCGGCCGGCCGCGACCGCCGGGGCTACCGATCGGACCGGTGCGCCGTGACCAGAATCCTCCGTCGACTGTGGACCCACGCGGGAAGAGCGGCGGCCGTCGTCGCCCTCCTCGCCGCCGCCCTCACCGGCACGGCGGCCGGAACCGCCACCGCCGCCGCCCCGGCCACCCCCGCGGCAACCGCCTCGGTGGGCGGCTGGACCTGCCCCGGAACGCCCGTCCCGGACGGCTACGTCATCACCATGTTCAACTCCAGCGGCTGCAACAACCACGGCGCCTGGTTCCAGGCACCCGCCCAGAACCGCCTGTGGACCTGCTCCGGCTCGCCGATCGTCTCCGGCTACGTCCTGACCAACTACAACCCCCAGGGGTGCAGCGGCGTCGGCGCCTGGTTCCACGAACTGGTCCGCAACGGCATCTGGACCTGCCCCTACTCGCCGATCCCGGCCGGCTACCGCAGCACCAGCTACGACGCCCGCGGCTGCAACGGCCTCGGCGCCTGGCTCACCATCAAGGCCTGACCCACACCCGGCGGGGCCCGACCGGAACTCCGGTCGGGCCCCGCCGGCGTCGTCGCGTCGTCATTCCGGGCGAAGAGCGCATCGCGCGCCGAACACTCCGCACACGCAGCACATGCGGCACGTGCCGCACACACCGTCTCACCAGTAGAAAAGAAGTCCGCCCGCAGCGGGCGAGAAAAAAGGCACGGGAGGAAAAACCACTCCCGGCCACTTCCAACTTATAGCGTACGGGGGGCCTTGCGGCAAGGCCCTGGTCGTGCCGCACAATCGTCGACCTGAACCGGAATCCGCGGAAATTTGGGGTCGCGAAAATGCGTGTGCTGTTGTCGACGTACGGGTCCCGCGGGGATGTCGAACCGCTGGTGGGGCTCGCGGCGCGGCTGCGGGAGTCCGGCGCGCAGGTGCGGGTGTGTGCGCCGCCGGACGAGGACTTCGCGCAGCGGTTGGCCCACATCGACGTGCCGCTGGTGCCGGTCGGTCCGTCGGCGCGGGCGCTGACGGTGGCGGCGCCGCCGCCGTCGTCCCTGCCGGAGCGCGCGGCCGCGGTGATCGCCGGGCAGTTGGAGGCGGTCACGGCGGCGGCCGAGGGCTGCGACGTGCTGGTGGCCACCGGCATGCTGCCGGCTGCGGCAGGCGCGCTGTCGGTGGCCGAGAAGCTGGGCATCCGCTCCGTGTCGGTGACCTTCCAGCAGCTCACCCTGCCCTCGCCGGGCCGCCCGCCGCTGGCGTACCCGGGCCGGCCGTTCCCGCCGGAGGTGACCGACAACCGGGTGCTGTGGGGCCTGGACGCCGAGAGCGTCAACGCGCTGTTCGGCGCGGCGCTCAACACCAACCGGGCGTCGATCGGCCTGCCGCCGGTGGACGACGTCCGCGACTACGTCATCGGCGACCGGCCGTGGCTGGCGACCGACCCGGTCCTGGACCCGTGGCAGGAGCCCGCCGACCTGGACGTCGTGCAGACCGGCGCGTGGATCCTGCCGGACCGGCGCCCGCTGCCGGCCGGGTTGGAGGCCTTCCTGGCCGACGGCGCACCGCCGGTGTACGTGGGCTTCGGCAGCATACCGACGCTCGCCTCCCAGGACGCCACCCAGGTGGCCGTCGAGGCGGTCCGCGCGCAGGGCCGTCGCGCGGTCGTGGCCCGCGGCTGGGCCGGCCCCGGACACGCCCTGGCCCCGATCGACGACCGGGACGACTGCTTCGTCGTCGGCGAGGTCAACCAGCAGGCGCTGTTCGGCCGGGTGGCCGCCGTCGTGCACCACGGCGGGGCGGGCACCACGACGACGGCCACCCGGGCCGGCTCGCCCCAGGTCGTGGTCCCGCAGACCGCGGACCAGCCGTACTGGGCCGGCCGGGTGGCCCGGCTGGGCATCGGCGTCGCACTCGACGGGCCGACCCCGACCACCGAGTCCCTGTCGGCCGCGCTCAGGACGGCCCTCGCCCCCGAGACCCGGGTGTGGGCG
Organism: Kitasatospora sp. NPDC087271; assembly: GCF_044744605.1. NCBI lineage: Bacteria > Bacillati > Actinomycetota > Actinomycetes > Kitasatosporales > Streptomycetaceae > Kitasatospora > Kitasatospora sp. NPDC087271. Next base: position 336,474 of record NZ_JBIUYQ010000007.1, on the reverse strand, counting down.
ACCGCCGTGGCCACCATGATCCGCACCGACGGCGCGGCGCTGGCCGCACAACTGCTGCTCGACGCGGCCGGCCGCTGAGGCGTGCCGGATAATTCCCCCCGCCGCCACCCCCGATTTCCCGGCCGACCGCCCGAGGAATCGAAGAGCTCAGAACACCTGGAGCCAGGTTTGTCCCCCATCTCGTCCTCCTCGTCCTCCTCATCCGAATCCTTCTCGCCCGAATCCTCCTCACCCGAACCGAATTCACCCGCCGACGACTGGCGGACCGGCGAACTGCGGGCGGAGAACGCGTACGTCGGCAGGCTGTACGAGCGCCTCGAAGCCCAGCGCGCGCTCGCGGCCGCCCGGCTGCGCGAGGTCCACCTCCAGGACAAGGGCGGGACGATCCAGGCCCTCCTGGAGCGCGACACCATGGAGATCCACCACACCCGGCGGCTGGCGGCGCTGCACGCCGCCGAGTACGGACTGTGCTTCGGCCGCATCGACGACGCCGACGGCGAGCGGCAGTACATCGGCCGGATCGCCCTGTCGGACGACGACCACGAGCCGCTGCTCACCGACTGGCGGGCGGCGGCCGCGGAGCCGTTCTACCGGGCGACGCCCGCCGCACCGGGCGGTGTGGTGGCGCGACGGCACCTGCGGACCAAGGGCCGGACCGTCGTCGACTTCGACGACGACGCCTTCGGCGTGGGCGCCCACGCGGGCCGCGGCAACGCCGAGCTCAGCGGGGAGGGCGCCCTGCTCGCCTCGCTGACGGCGGCCCGGACGGGGCGGATGGGCGACATCGTCTCCACCATCCAGGCCGAGCAGGACCGCGTCATCCGCGACGCGCTCGGCGGCGTCCTGGTCGTGCAGGGCGGCCCGGGCACCGGCAAGACCGTCGTCGCCCTGCACCGCGCCGCGTACCTGCTCTACACCCACCGCGACCGGCTGGCCAAGCACGGCGTGCTGGTCATCGGGCCGAACACGACGTTCCTGCGCTACATCGACGAGGTGCTTCCCGCGCTCGGCGAGAGCGAGGTCGTGCTGAGCAGCATCGGCACGCTCTACCCGGGGGTGACGGGGACCGGCACCGAGACGCCCGAGGCGGCCGCCGTCAAGGGCGACGCCCGGATGGCGCAGGTCCTCGCCGCCGCGCTGGAGGGCCTGCGGCAGCTGCCCGAGGAGTCGTGGACCATCACCGTGGGCCGGACCTCGCCCTACAACCTCCAGCTCCGGATCGGCCGGGCGCTCTGCGAGCGGGCCCACGCCGCCGCGCACCGGAGCGGCAGGCCGCACAACGCGGCCCGGGCCGACCTGGTGGAGCGGCTCTCCTCGGAGCTGGCCCTGCGGATCGCCCGGGACCAGGGCGGGGAGATGGACCTGGACGCCGTGGCGGACCTCGCCGACGCGCTCGTCGACGAGCCCGAGTTCCAGGCCGTGGCCCAGAAGCTGTGGCCGCTGCTGAACCCGGAGCAGGTGCTCACGAGCCTGTTCGGCTCCCCGGAGCTGCTGGCGAGCGCGATGCCGGACTTCACCGAGGCCGAACGCGCCGCGCTGCTGCGCGAACTGCCCGGCCCGGAACGGGAGTCCGCCGCCGAGGCCGCCTCGACCGCTGCGACCGCCCGGACCACCTGGACCACCTGGACCACCGACGACGTACCGCTGCTCGACGAGGCCGCCGAACTGCTCGGCCCGCTTCCGGGCGCCGCCGTCGCCCGCCGGGCCGAGGCCGCCGCCGAGGCGGCGGAGCTGGAGTTCGCCAAGATCGTCCTCGACGACTTCGGCGTGGGGCTGGTCGAGATGGACGCGAAGATGCTGGCCCGCCAGTACCGCGGTGAGGAGTCGCTCCGGCCGCTGGCCGAGCGCGCGGCCGAGGACCGGACCTGGGGCTACGGGCACGTGATCGTGGACGAGGCCCAGGAGCTGTCCCCGATGGCCTGGCGGATGCTGGCCCGCCGCTGCCCCGGCCGTTCCATGACGATCGTCGGCGACCTGGCGCAGACCGGCGCGCCGGCCGGGCTGAGCTCCTGGGGCCAGGCCCTCGACACGTACACGGCGGGGCGCTGGCGCACGGTGGAACTCACCATCAACTACCGCACCCCGGCCGAGATCATGCAGGTCACCGAGGGCGTCCTGCGGGCGCTCGACCCCTCGCTCGCCGCCCCCACCGCGGTGCGCAGCGGCGGAACCCGCCCGTGGAGCCTGCGGATCCCCGCGGACGACCGGGCGGCGGCGCTGCGCGGCGCCGTCGAGCGGGAGCTCGCGGCGCTGGACGGCGGCCGGCTGGCGGTCATCCACGCCCCGGACGCCCCGGCCGAACTGCTCGGCGGGATCGCCGGGTTGGCAGGAATCTGCGTCAACGACGGTCCGGCGTCGCTGGATTCGCCGGCCGTCCTGCTGACGGCCGCCCAGTCCAAGGGTCTTGAGTTCGACGCCGTCCTGGTCGTGGAGCCCGCAGAGATCCTCGCGGCGCACGCCCACGGCGTGAACGACCTCTACGTCGCCCTCACCCGGGCGACGAAGTCCCTCGGGGTGCTGCACAGCCGGGACCTGCCGGAGATGCTCCAGGGCCTGGAGCCCCGCTGAGGACGGCGGCCGTTCTCCCGCGCCGCCGGGCGCCGACCGCGACGCACACCAACGCGGCGCCGTAGGCGGCCTGTTGGGCCTCGACCCCGCCCGTCAGATAGAGGTACTGCCCGGCGGCGGGGACGGCGAGCCACTCCCAGCGGCCGGTGAGGCCGACCAGGGCCACCACCAGCAGGCCGTACCAGGGGTAGGCGGGCGCGGCGAGGAGCAGGGCCGTGCCGGTGACGAACAGGGCGCCGTCCCAGGGGCGGGCGGGGTCGCCGTGCCGGAGCACCCACAGGGCGACGGCGGCCAGGACCGCCCCGGCGGCCCACGGCAGCAGGGTGTCCGGCAGGAGGAGGGCGAGCAGGCCGAAGCGGTCGAGGTGCCCCTGCTCGTACCCCTCCTCCTTCAGGTAGCCGGGCAGGTAGCCGAGCACGCCGGTGCCGGAGGCCGCGAGGTAGGGCAGGTAGGCCAGGGCGAACGCGCCGAGCGAGGCGCCCAGGAGCAGGGCGCTCTCGCGCGGGCGTCGGCGGGCCAGTGCGCCCGGCAGGGCCAGTGCGGGGATCAGCTTGACCGCCACGGCCGCGCCGAGCAGCGCGCCGGCCCGCGTCGCCTTCCGCCGGGCCGCGTACCCGAGGCCCACGACCAGCAGCAGCGCCCCGAGGGTGTCCACGTGCGCGTCGTTGACCGACCACACGGCCACGCCGGGGCACCACCCCCACAGCGCGGCCCGCCGGCTGCCCCGTCCGATCACGAGCAGCGCCCCCGTGGTCGCCACCGCGAGCAGGGCGCCGGCGGCCTGCATCCCGCGCACCCCTCCCCCGAAGGGGTGCAGGGCGAGGAACCAGGCCTCCGCGACCGGCGGGTAGATGGTGTGCACGGCGGGCCGGTTGATGCGGGTGCAGTCACCGGCGACGGTGCGCCGCTCGTCCCAGCCGTCGCAGGCGCCGCCGGCCGGCCACAGGTCGGGGGTGCGCAGCCGGGCCAGCGCCGGGTCGTCCGGGGTGTGCGCGTACGGGGAGGTGCCGGCGGCCTGGACGCGGCCGTCCCAGACGTAGCGGTAGGCGTCGTCGCTGGTGCGCGGCGGGGCGAGCAGGCCGACGGCGGCGACGGCGACGCTCCCGGCCAGGACCAGGGGCACGATCTGACGGCCGCCCACCCGGCGCAGCGCCAGCAGGGCGAGCGCGTACAGGGCGGCGTCGACGGCGTACCAGGCGTACAGCGGTGCGCGGTGGCCGAGCGTGCCGCCGCCGGTGACGGTGAGGGCGAGCGCGGCGGTCAGGGCAGCCAGCGCGAGCAGGCAGGGCAGTGCGCGGGCGGGCCGGAGGCGGGTGAGCGGGAGGCGGGTGGGCACCCGCCCACCCTGCCACCGGGCGGCGGCGCGCGACCGCAGCGGCGTGGCTCCGTTCGGATTCCGTAAGCACGTCGTACCGCCGCGAAACCGGGGCCCGGCGGTTCCATGGACGGGTGACTCCGAACCTCCTTCCGCGATTCCGCTCGGCGCTGCACGAGCCGCGCACCGCCGTGGTGCTCGGCCGCTGGCTGGGCTCCGCGCTGCTGGTGTGCTTCCTGACCGGGCTGGTCAGCCACGCCCTCCAGGACCCGCCCGGCTGGCTGACGCCGTATCTGTTGAGCCGCCCGGTGAACGGCTACCGGGTGACCCAGGGGCTGCACGTGATCAGCGGCCTGGCGGCCGTCCCGTTGCTGGGGGCGAAGCTGTGGACGGTCTACCCTCAGCTGTTCGCATGGCCGCCGGTGCGCGGCGCGGCGCACGCGCTGGAACGGCTGGGGATCTTCGTGCTGGTCGCGGCGATGCTGCTGGAGCTGTTCACCGGGCTGTTCGACACCCTGCAGTGGTATCCGTGGCCGTTCCCGTTCCGCCAGACGCACTTCTGGCTGGCCTGGCTGGCCACCGGCGGCCTGTTCGTCCACCTCGCGGCCAAGGGCCCGGTGATCGGACGGCACTGGCGCCGCCCGGCGGCCGGGCTGCCGCAGCGGCGGGCGTTCCTCGCCGCCGTGACGGCCGCGGCCGGTGTGGTCACACTCACCACGGCCGGGCAGACCGTCCCCTTCCTGCGCCGGCTGGTCCTGCTGGCCCCGCGCCGCCCCGACCTGGGCCCGCAGGGGCTGCCGGTCAACCGGACCGCCGCGCAGGCCGGGACGGTCACCGTGCCGGCCGACTGGCGGCTCCGGGTGGACGGCCCGCAGCCGTACCGGCTCTCCCTCGTCGAGCTGAACCAACTCCCGCAGTACGAGGTCGAGTTGCCGATCTCCTGCGTGGAGGGGTGGAGCTTCTCGGCGCGCTGGACCGGGGTGCGGGTGGCCGATCTGCTGGTCCGGGCGGGGGCCCCGGCCGGCTCGGGTCTGCTGATCACCTCGCTGGAGGCGGACGGCCCGTACCGCGAGATGCGGATGCCCGCCGAGTACGCCGTCGACCCGCTCACCCTGCTCGCCCTGCGGATCAACGGCGAGGTGCTGACGGCGGACCACGGCTTCCCGGCGCGGATCATCGCGCCCAACCGGCCGGGGGTCCTGCAGACCAAGTGGGTCGCGCGCCTGGAGGTGATCTGATGCCCCGGTGGCTGCGCGCGGTACTGCTGCTCGGCGGCCTCGCCCTGATCGGCTTCGGCCTGTCGGGCCTGCTCACCGACTCCTACATCACCGCCCCGCTCGACGTGCTGGTCTGGGCGGTGGGCGGGGTGCTGCTGCACGACGGGCTGTGGGTGCCGCTGCTCTGCCTGGTCGGCGCGCGACTGGCGCGCGACTGGGCGTTGCGCGGCTGGCTGGTCGTCGCGGCGGCGGTGAGCGCGATCGGGCTGCCGGCGGTGCTGCGGGACGGCGAGAACCACGGCAACTCCTCCCTCCTGCCGCTGCCGTACCTGCGCAACTGGCTGCTGGTGCTGGCCGCCACCGCCGGGCCGGTGCTGCTGTTCGCACTCGTCCGGTGGTGGCGGCGGCGCCCGCGGGTCAGACGCCCGGCAGACCCGTCGTGAGCCCGTCCAGGGCGTGCGAGCAGACGCAGTCCCGGGCGACGGGCAGGCTCTCCAGCGCCTTGAACAGCACCGTGCGCAGCCGGTCGACGTTTCCGGCGAAGACCTCCAGCACCTCGGCATGGGTGACGCCCTCGCCGCTCTCCACGCCCGCGTCGAGGTCGGTGACCAGCGCCAACGAGGTGTAGCAGAGGCCGAGTTCGCGGGCGAGGACGGCCTCCGGGTGGCCGGTCATGCCGACCACCGACCAGCCGTTCGCGGTGAACCAGCGGGACTCGGCGCGGGTGGAGAAGCGCGGGCCCTCGATCACCACCAGGGTGCCGCCGTCCACCGGCTCCCAGGCCGCGTCCCGGGCGGCGTCCAGGGCGGCGCGCCGCCCGTCCGGGCAGTACGGGTCGGCCATCGAGACGTGCACCACCTCGGGCACCGCCCCGCCGGGCAGCGGCAGGCCGTCGTAGTAGGTCTGCACCCGGCCGGAGGTGCGGTCGACGAACTGGTCGGGCACCAGCAGCGTGCCGGGCCCGTACTCCGGGCGCAGCCCGCCGACGGCGCACGGTGCGAGCACCTGGCGCACGCCCAGGGAGTGCAGCGCCCACAGGTTGGCCCGGTAGTCGATCCGGTGCGGCGGCAGGCCGTGGCCGCGCCCGTGCCGGGGGAGGAAGGCGACCCGGCGGCCGGCCACCTCGCCCAGGAACAGCGCGTCGCTGGGCGGCCCGTACGGCGTGTCGACGCGCAGTTCGGTCACGTCGTCGAGCAGCGCGTAGAGCCCTGAGCCGCCGATCACGCCCAGTTCGGCGCGCGGAGCACCGGTTCCCTGATCGATCGTCATCGTTCGTACCCTTCCTCGGGGAGGCGTCCCGGCCACTCTAGGGTCCACGCGGCGGCACGGGTCCTTACGGTTCCGGGACGGCGGGCGGGGCCGGATGGCCGCGGGCCGACGGGGTGGTCCGGGGCGGCCGAGCGGGTGACCTGCCGGACGTGTCGGCGGCGACGCGCCCCACCCGGCGTGCGTCGGTGGGTGTGCGCCGCCTCCGGGCGGTGCGCGCCCTGTTCCCGAAGCTGAGAGCCGCCGATGCCTCCCACCGTTCGTCTTCGCCGCCTCGTCCCCGCCGCCCTGTGCGTGCTCGCCGTGGCCCTCACCGCTCCCGCGGCCCAGGCCGCTCCCCCGGGCCGCGGCCCGGGCACCGACCCCGGCCGGGGGTACGACGGAGGGAGGTACGACTGGGAGAGCGTGGCGGCCTGCGAGAGCAGCGGCAACTGGCACGTCAACAGCGGCAACGGCTACTTCGGCGGCCTCCAGTTCGACACCCCCACCTGGCGCGACAACGGCGGCCTCGCCTACGCCCCGCGCGCCGACCTCGCCAGCCGCGAGGAGCAGATCGCGGTGGCCCAGCACCTCGCCGGGCGGCGCGGCCTCTCCCCCTGGCCCGCCTGCGGCGCCCGCGCCACCCGCGGCCACGACCGCGAGCGCGACGCCGCCCTTCCCCCGCCGCCCGCACCCGCGCCCGCACCCGCACCCGCCGCTGACGGCGCCGGCGCCGAGGCCGGCGACGGCGGGTGGACGGTCCGCGAGGGCGACACCCTGGGCGACATCGCCGAGACCCTGCGCGTGCCCGGCGGCTGGCCGGCCCTCTACGCGCTCAACCGCGCCGCCATCGGCGACGACCCGGACCTCATCCAGCCGGGCACCGCGCTGCGCCTGCCGTCCTGAACCCGGCTCCCGCACAGCAGTCGGCCCGCCCGGTCGCACAGGACCGGGCGGGCCGACGACGTCGTGCGGCGGAGCGTCAGCCGACGTGGACGCGCGGGCGGCGGCTGCGGTCGGGTTCGGCCTCGCGCAGCACCTCGCGGGTGACCGGGGCCACCTCGCCCTGGCCGAACAGGAAGAACCGCAGGAACTGGGCGAAGGGGTTGCCCTCGGTCCACTCGAAGTAGAGGTGCGGCTGCTGCCCGGTGCGGTCCCGGATGGTGAGGGCCAGCGCGGCGATCGCGTTCGGGATGCTGGAGCTCTCCAGCGTCAGCACCCGGTAGCGGCCGTGCAGCACCTCGCCGCGCACGGTCAGCTCGGTCTCGAAGTCGGAGGCGTCCCGGACGGTCACCTCGACGAAGACCAGGTCGTCCTCACCGGGGATGTCGTTGTCGGCGCGGATCTGGCGGATCTTGTCGCGGTACTCGGCGACGTCGCGGTGGGTCGGCTCGTTGGCGATCAGCCGCAGCGGGCGGTGCGCGTAGTCCCTGACGAAACGTTCCGCCACGTCGTCCAGCACCACGTCGGTGACGCGCAGCTCGAAGGCGCGGCGCAGCCGGGAGAGCAGCGAGACCAGGATGATGCCGGCGATGAAGCAGGCGCCGATCTTCAGGCCGTCCGGCCGCTCCAGGCAGTTCAGCACGGTGGTGTACAGGAAGATCGCCGCGATGATCGCGAAGGCGGTGGTCCAGCCCCGCTGCTTCGCCTTGTACGCGGCGATGGTGACGGCGATGGCCGCCGAACTGATCAGCACCAGCACGCCGGTCGCGTACGCGCCGCCCTGGGCGTCCACGTCGGCGTCGAACAGCCAGGTGACCAGGAAACCGATCAGGGTCAGCACGATCACCATCGGCCGCACCGCACGCGCCCAGTGCGGGGCCATGCCGTAGCGGGGCAGGTAGCGCGGCAGCAGGTTGAGCATGCCCGCCATGGCGGAGGCGCCGGCGAACCAGAGGATGGCGATGGTGGACAGGTCGTAGACGCTGCCGAAGGTGCCGCCCAGGTACTCGTGGGCCAGGTAGGCGAGGGCGCGGCCGTTCGCGTCGCCGCCGGGCTTGAACTGGTCGGCCGGGATCAGCAGGGTGGTGATGAAGCTGGTGGTGATCAGGAAGCAGCTCATGATCACGGCGGCCGTGGTGAGCAGCTTGCGGGTGCCGCGGATCCGGCCGGTGGGCTTCTCCTCGGTGTCGTCCGGGTCGCCCTCGATGTGCGGCATCACGGCGACGCCGGTCTCGAAGCCGGACAGGCCGAGCGCCAGCTTCGGGAAGACCACCAGCGCCACGCCCACCATGATCACCGGGTTGCCGTGCTGGGCGGTCAGCGCAGTGGTCCAGTCCGTGACCACGTGCGGCGCCTCGATGATCTTCCAGATGCCGACGGCCACCACGACCACGTTCAGCGCCAGGTAGACCCCGACCAGGGCCACCGCCAGGCCGATCGCCTCGCTGAAGCCCTTCAGGAACACCGCGCCGAGCAGCGCGACCAGGATCAGCGTGATCAGCACCTGCTTGCCGCCGAGGACGCTGGTCAGGTGCGGGTTCTCCACCAGGTGCGCGCTCGCGTCGGCGGCCGACAGGGTGATCGTGATGAGGAAGTCCGTCGCCGCGAAACCGAGCAGCGCCAGGACGAACAGCTTGCCCTTCCAGAACGACAACAGCCGCTCCAGCATGGCGATCGAGCCCTCACCCCGCGGGCTCTCCTGCGCGACCCGCCGGTAGACCGGCAGCGCGCCCAGCAGGGTGACGACCACCAGCACGATCGTCGCGATCGGCGACAGCACGCCCGCCGCCAGGGCGGCGATGCCCGGCTGGTAGCCGAGCGTGGAGAAGTAGTCCAGGCCGGTCAGGCACATCACCCGCCACCAGCGCTGGCCCTTGTGCGCGCCGGAGTCCCCCGCCTGCGCGCCGCCCTGCGAACCGTCCTGACCGGCCTCCCCGGTGGCCGGCTTGTCCGCCGACACGCCCTCCAGCAGCCAGCCCCGCAACCGTATTCGCGCCGACGACGGTTCCGCCGTCGCCGCCTCCGTCGAACCCGACGAAACCACCTTGCACCTCTTGTTAAAGACCCCGTAAAAGCGCCGTCGGGCGACGGCAGTGCGACAGGCTATGCGACCGGCGTTAAGGACGCGTCATCGCCCCGCGTTAAGAAAGCGTCATTGCCCCGCAGGTCGCGGCAGGTGGTGCGGCCGGTGACAGTGCGCCCGCGACGGGGCTCCGACCGGCGGCAGGGCGGCGTCGGGGCGGGGCCGCTCCCCCGCCCCGACGCCGCGTGCCGCGAAGGTCAGGCCCGGTAACCGAGGACGGTCATCATGCCCGTCTCCGCGTGGTAGACGTTGTGGCAGTGCACCATCCACAGGCCCGGATTGTCGGCGTCGAAGTCGACGGCGAGCGTCGCGCCCGGCAGCACGATCGCGGTGTCCTTGCGGGGCCCGTCACCGGGCAGCGCGAAGGTGTGGCCGTGCAGGTGGACGGGGTGCCACATGCCCGTGGTGTTGCGGAACTCCAGCCGCACCCGCTCCCCCGCCGCCACCGGGTAGCGCTGCGCCGGGTCGTACCGGCGGCCGTTGAACGCCCAGTCGGCCTTCGCCATGCCGCCGGTGAGTTCCAGCCGCACCGTCCGGTCCGGCGCCCTGGCGGGCAGTCGCACGCTCGGGTCGGCCTTGAGCTGTGCCGCGCCGAGCAGCCTGCCGTCCAGCTCCGCCGGGCGCACCGAGGCGTCCGGCGCGGCGCCGCCGCCGGTGCGCAGCAGGGCGAGTGCGGAGGCGTTCTTGCCCTCGGCGAGCGCGGTCAGCGGGAACACGCCGTCCTGGACGGTCACCAGCACGTCGTAGCGCTCGCCCATGCCGAGCAGCAGCGCCTGCGTGGTGGCCGGCTCGACCGGGAAGCCGTCGGTGTGGGTGACGGTCAGCTCGTGGCCGCCCAGCGCGACCCGGTAGGCGGTGTCGCCGCCCGCGTTGACCATCCGGATCCGGACCCGGTCGCCGGGCTTGGCGGTGAAGGTCTCGGGCGCGCCGGCGAGCCGGCCGTTGACCAGGTGGAACGGGTGGCCGACGTCGCCCGCGTCGCCGCCGAGCAGCGCGCTTCGGGCACCCATCAGCATCCGGGACGGGCCGGCGGCGGGCGGGGCGGTGCTCGGGGTGCCGGTTGGAGTGCCGCCCATGGCTGCCATGTCGTGGCCGCCCATCGCCGGGTGGTCCGTCCCCGCGTGGTCCATCCCGCCCATACCCCGGGCGAGTTCGGCGAGCACGGCGTCCGGGGTGCTGCCGTCGACCCCGTCCACCCAGTCGTCCAGGACGACGACCCACTCCTGGTCGTAGCGCAGCGGCTCCCTCGGGTCCTCGACGATCAGCGGCGCGTACAGGCCGCGATCCTGCTGGACGCCGGAGTGCGGGTGGAACCAGTACGTCCCCGGGTGGGCGAGCGCGAAGCGGTACTCGAAGCCGGCGCCCGCCCGCACCGCGTCCTGGGTGAGCCCGGGTACGCCGTCCATGTCGTTGCGCAGCGCGAGGCCGTGCCAGTGCAACGAGGTGGGCTGCGGAAGGTGGTTGGCGAGACTGACGGCGAGCGTCTCGCCGACCGTGGCGCGCACCGCCCGGCCGGGCAGGCGGTCGCCGTACGCCCAGCTGCGGACGGTGCGGCCGCCCAGGTCGAGCGTCGTCTCGGTGGCGGTGAGCGCGACCTTGCGCTCCGGCCCGGGCCCGCGCCGCGCCTCGGCGGCGGCGACCTCGGGGCCGCCGGGGGCGACGAAGCCGCCCGGGGTGGTGGGGGCGGCGCCCCCATGGTCCATGCCCTTCATCGGATCGGCGGAACAGGCGGCGAGCAGACCGGTGCCGGCGGCGAGCGCCGCGCCGAGCACGGTACGACGGGTGGGTGTGCGCATGACGGAGTGCACCTCGTGCGGTGGGTGTGGGTGAGCAGGACGTCGCGACGGCCGTCCCGCCCGCGCCGGAGCGCGGACCCGGGGCGGCCGGCGTACGCCTACTGACGCAGCACCGACAACCGGGCGAGGAGGATCCGCCCGCCTCCGGGCGGCGGCAGCGCGCGAACGGCCCGCAGCAGCCGGGCCCTCACCTCGGCGGCGGCGTCACCGCTGTGCCGCAGCAGGGGGCCGACGGCGAGGAGCAGCAACGTCCAGCCTGCAAGCACGGCCAGACACACCGTCATCGGATCCATGCCGTCGGCCGCGGCGGTGTGCACCGTCTCCCCGGCGTCCGCCGGGTGACCGGCGCTCACGGTGTGCCGCGCCGGCCCGCGGTCCGTCCCGTGCTCCACCCCGTGCCCGCCGGCGGCCGGATGGCCGAGCGTGTGCATCGTCACGATGCCGAGCAGGAGCGCCGCGAGGAGCAGCAGGCGCAGGGCCCGGGGGGCGGTCGGACACGGCTCCGCCATCGTCCACCTCCCGACCGACCTCGCCACCAGTTACCCCCGCAGGGTATCCCGGCCGCGCCCCCCGGCCGAGCCGGGGCAGGTCGCCCGGGCCACGCCCTCGCGGCCGCCGAAGATCGATCCGTTAGCATCCGTCAGCAGTTTGTCGACACGGACCCGGGCGGCGCGCCGGCCCGGGGGCTCATCAGCGGGGGAAAGACATGGCAGATCCTGATCTGGCCTTGGAGTTCAAGGTCAACCCAGCCGAACTGGACGGCTGCGGACAGAGCGCTCAGCACATCGGCGGTCTCATACCGGGCGAGACCTCGAAGATCACCGATCCGTGCAACCAGGCCGCCGGGGGCCTGAAGGGCTGGCTCACCGCCGCCGCCATCCAGAACTGCGGCACGAACTGGAAGACGCTGCTGGACAGGCTCGGCGGCGACATGGGCGACGTCGGCACCAAGCTCGCCACGTCGGCCTCCTACTACCGCCAGGTCGAGAAGGACATCCACGGGAGCATGCGGAACCCGGCCGCACCGGTCCCCGACGAACCGGACCCCTTCAGCACGACCTTCGTCCCGGGCCCCGTGAAGCCCGCCGGCGCGAAGGCGGCCGAGTAGGCGATGGACATCAAGACCCTCCACGACGCCGACCTCATCAACCTCACCACCGCGAAGACCGCCTTCGACACCCTGGCCACCGCCTTCGGCCAGCACGTGGAGAACTGGCAGCACGAGGTCGTCGACCGGCTGAACCACTCGCAGTGGACCGGGAACGCCGCCGGTCACGCCCAGGCCCGGATCCAGCTCCTGGAGAACGAACTCCAAGCCGCCCAACAGGAGATAGGCCTCGTCAGCAGGGCCTTGCACGACGCGGCCGAGGGCTTCGCCGCCGCCCAGGCGCACCTGATCAACGCCCTCGACGACGCCAAGACCCACAAGCTGACCGTCGCCGCCGACGGCGGGATCACCTGGGACAACGACCCCGGATCCGCCACCTTCGCCGGCACCGACGCCGAGTCGCAGGCCCAGCAGATCAGCAGCCGGATCACGGCCGCGCTCACCGAAGCCGCCCACGCGGACCAGACGATCAGCGCCCGGCTCGCCCACCTGGCCGGCAACGCGAGCGACGGCACCGGGCTCGACGCCGCCACGGCGAAGACCGACCTGGCCGCCGCGAACGCGCTCGAACAGGTCCCCGCCGCCGGCACCGACCCGAACAGCGTCAAGGGCTGGTGGAACGGCCTGACCGACGAGCAGCAGCACCGGATGATCCTCAACCACCCCGATCAGGTCGGCGCCCTCGACGGCGTCCCCGCACTCGCCCGGGACCAGGCCAACCGGATCAACCTCCAGCGTGGCAAGCAGGACCTCCAACACCAGCTCGACGGCCTCGGCCCGGAGCCGAAGCACTACCTGTCCGTCGCCGAGACCAACGGCGGGCCCGTCCAGAACCCCGACTACACGGTGTGGAAGCAGAAGCGCGACGACCTCGAAGACAAGCTGAAGGGCGTGACGGCCATCGAGAACCGGCTGAACACCCCGGTCAACGCCGAACACCCGCCCACCTTCCTGCTGGGCTTCGACACCAACGGCAAGGGCCACGCGATCATCGCGGCCAACAACCCCGACACCGCCGACAACGTCTCCACGTACGTACCCGGCACCGGCGCCCGGCTCGGCAGCATCGGCAGTGACATCAACCGCTCCGATCTGATGGTCAAGTCCGCCAACGACGCCAACCGCAAGGCGCAGGACCCGGGCACCACCTCGTCGATCACCTGGGTCGGCTACGACGCTCCGCAGACGATCATCCCCGAGGCCGCGGACGACAAGTACGCGAAGAACGCGGAGGACAAGCTGCACGCCTTCGAGACCGGGCTGCACGCCACGCACGAGGGGAAGCTGTCGAACAACACCGTCCTCGCCCACAGCTACGGCACCACGACCGTGGGCTACGCCATGCGCGACAAGGGCCTTCCCGTCGACAACGTCGTCCTCATCGCCAGCCCCGGCTGCGGCGTCGAAAACGCCAAGGACCTGAACATCGACCCGTCCCGCGTGTACGTGGCGCAGAGCCCGGCCGACGCGATCGGCTGGGCCGCCGCCACCGACCCCGGCGGGATGACGGACAACATCGTCGACAACGTCGCCGGCTCGTGGGGCCTCGGCGACGGTGACCACCACCTGATCCACGGCCGACAGACCACCGTCCCCCAGTTCGGCGCGCAGATCCTGCCCACCAATCCCAACGCGGGGCACTCGGACTACTGGAACGACGATTCGCCCACCCTGACCTCCATGGGCCAGATCATCGCCGGAAAGCGGGTCTCATGAGCACCACCGAGCACACCCCACTGATCAAACGGGTCACCGCCACCGCCGTACTGGCGGTCGCCGTACTGGCCCTGAACTCCTGCGGCGTGCAGACCTTGGACGAGCGGTCGAAGTCCACGATCACGCTCGACCAGGCCAAGAAGCAGATCGACGCCTACCTCGCCGACACCCTGGCCAAGCTGCCGGTCAAGCCGACCGCGAGCTCGGACGATTTCTTCGACATGGAATGCGACGCCAACGACATCGGCCCGCACGGCAGGACGCAGACCCGTCGGGGATACGACTTCGGCGACGTCCCGTCCGCGCCCAAAGCCGAGTCGGTGAACGCCTTCCGAACGTTCCTGACCGGCCAGGGCTTCCAACCGGTTCAGGATCCCCCCAATTTCCACAACGACTGGATCAGGTTGAAGAACCCCAAGGACGACTTCCTCGCCACCCTGGACGGGGTCTCCGACGCCAGCCACGACCTCACCCTCCGGGTCAGCTCCCCCTGCGTCTGGCCCGACGGCACCCCGCCGGCCTGATCCGAGCCGCCACACCGGGGCCGCACCCTCCGGAGGGTGCGGCCCCGGCACGTCCGCCCGCGCCGACCCCGGAACAAACCCCGAGGAACGTCCCCTAAGGGCGTAGACGCGCCCGGGGGCGGGCATGGCTGGATCGTGGAACCCCGAGCAGCAGCCGTGAGAAGGTGTCGGCCATGAAGGTGATCGAGTTCGTCCTCAATGTCATTTGGCTGATCTTCTGCGGTATCTGGATGGCTATTGCCTATACCGTCGCCGGAATCATCTGCTGCGTGCTGATCGTGACCATCCCGTTCGGCGTCGCGTCCTTCCGAATCGCCGGGTTCATCCTCTGGCCGTTCGGGCGGACGACCGTGGAGAAGCCGGGTGCCGGGGCGGCGTCCTGCGTCGGGAACGTCATCTGGCTGATCTTCGCGGGCTGGTGGCTGGCGATCGCGCACCTGGTGACCAGCATCCCGCTGTTCCTGTCGATCATCGGCATCCCCTTCGGCTGGGCGAACCTCAAGATGATCCCGATCTCCCTCATGCCGCTCGGCCGCGAGGTCGTCCCCACCGACCAGGCCTGGGGCGCCCGGTAGCGGCAGGAGAAGCAGCCGCAGGACGAACGGCCCCGGGCCGGCGGAAGAACCGCCGGCCCGGGGCCGTTCGGCGTGTGCGGGCGGGCTCGGACCGGGTGGCGGTAGGACGGTGGGGCGGCGGCCCGTCGACCGGTTGCGGGTCGGGTCAGAGGCCGAGCAGGCGCACGGCCTCCGCGCGCATCTCGACCTTGCGGACCTTGCCGGTGACGGTCATCGGGAACTCCTCGACCACGTGCACGTACCGCGGGATCTTGACGTGGGCGAGCCGGCCGGCGCAGTAGGTGCGGACGGTGTCGGCGGTGAGCGGCTCGGCGCCAGCGCGCATGCGGATCCACGCCATCAGCTCCTCGCCGTACCGGGCGTCGGGCACGCCGACGACCTGGACGTCGAGGACGTCGGGGTGGGTGTACAGGAACTCCTCGATCTCGCGCGGGTACAGGTTCTCGCCGCCGCGGATCACCATGTCCTTGATCCGGCCGGTGATGGCGAGGTAGCCGTCCTGGTCCATGACGGCGAGGTCGCCGGTGTGCATCCAGCGGGCGGCGTCGACGGCCTCGGCGGTGCGCTCGGGCTCGCCCCAGTAGCCGAGCATGACGGAGTAGCCGCGGGTGCAGAGTTCACCGGGCTCGCCGCGCGGGACGGTCCGGCCGGTGGCCGGGTCGACGACCTTGACCTCCAGGTGCGGGCCGACCCGGCCGACGGTGGAGACCCGGCGGTCGACCGTGTCGTCGGCGCGGGTCTGGGTGGAGACGGGCGAGGTCTCGGTCATGCCGTAGCAGATGGCGACCTCGGCCATGCCCATCCGACCTATGACGTCCTTCATCACCTCGGCCGGGCAGGAGGAGCCCGCCATGATGCCGGTGCGCAGGCTGGTGAGGTCGTGGCGCGCGAAGTCCGGGTCGGCGAGTTCGGCGATGAACATGGTGGGCACCCCGTACAGCGAGGTGCAGCGCTCGGCGGCGACGGCGGCCAGGGTGGCGCCCGGGTCGAAGGAGGGTGCGGGGATCACCGTGCAGGCGCCGTGGGAGATGGCCGCGAGGTTCGCCATCACCATGCCGAAGCAGTGGTAGAACGGCACCGGGACGCAGATCCGGTCCTGCTCGGTGTAGTTGAGCAGTTCGCCGACGAAGTAGCCGTTGTTGAGGATGTTGTGGTGCGACAGGGTCGCGCCCTTGGGAGAGCCGGTGGTCCCGGAGGTGTACTGGATGTTGATCGGGTCGTCCGGCGCCAACTCCCGCTGCCGCTGCGCGAGAAGGCCGGGGTCGGCGCGGCGCCCGGCGGCGAGCAGGGCGTCCCAGTCGGGGCCGCCGATCAGCACCCTGCGCTCCAACTCGGGGCACCGGGACCGCACTTCCTCGATCATTCCGGCGTAGTCGGAGGTCTTGAAACGCTCGGCCGCGACCAGCAGGCGGATCCCGGCCTGGTTCAGCACGTACGCCAACTCGTGCGAGCGGTAGGCCGGGTTGATGGTGACCAGGATCGCGCCGAGCTTGGCGGTGGCGTACTGGGTGAGCGTCCACTCGGCGCGGTTGGGCGCCCAGATGCCGACCCGGTCGCCCTTGGCGATGCCGAGGTCGAGCAGGCCCAGGGCCAACGCGTCGACGTCGGCGGCGAGTTCGGCGTACGTCCAGCGGCGGTCGGTGGCCCGGTCGATCAGGGCGTCCCGTTCGGGGAAGGCGCGCACCGCGCGGTCGAGGTTCTCCCCGATGGTGTCACCGAGCAGCGGCACGTCCGAGGTGCCGGAGGCGTAGCTGCGCGGGGTCGGCGTGGTCGGCACGTTCTGGCTCCTGGGTGGGCGCGTGCGGGTCGGCCCCCATGGTCTCCACCGCGCGCCCCGCGCCGCCACCCCCGAACGGGGGTGCGGACACGATGCTGGGGCCGCCCGTCGGGTTCGACGGACGGCCCCAGCAGTCGGGTCAGCCGTTGACGCAGGTGTTGCCGAAGGCCGGGTTGAGGATGCTGATGATGCCGATCGAGTTGCCGCAGACGTTGGCCTCGAGGTTGATCGGGATCTGGATCTGGTTGCCGGAGAGCACACCGGGGGAACCGAACGCGACACCGTTCGCGGTCGCGTCGCCCGCGGCGGCGGTGCCGGCACCGGCCAGGACGGCCACGGCGGCGAGTGCGGTGGCGGCGAGGGTGGTACGAATACGCATTGCGTCACTCCTTGTGAGGGCAGCGAACATCCATGTGACGAACACACTCGCACCGATCGAACTCGATGGCAGGCCGGGAACGGCCGAATTGGTCACTCAGAGGGCGTGTCGCCCTCCCGCTCCCCCGGCTCCGGCCCCGCGGACCCGGACGCGCTCACCCATTCCAGCAGGTCCCGGGCCGGTTCGAGCCCCGGTTCGGCCGCCACCGCGCGGTGCAGCAGTCCGAGCGCGAACGCCCCGTCGCCGGCCGCCAGCGCCGCCAGCGCCCGGTTGTAGTCGATCCGAGCGGCGTAACGCAGCCGGAACAGCACGCCGAGATCCTCCCGGCAGGACGGACAGCGCAGGCCCTGCGGGTCCGCCGGGACGGCGCACTGCGGGCAGAGCACCTCGATCGGCGGAACGTCGGCAGCCCGCCCGCCGATCGGGTGCACGTCGGCCGGGGACAGCTCGGACCGGTACACCCCGGACGGAGGTACCTCGGACGGAGTCACGTCGGAGTTCATCGCGGACCGGCCTCCTCCGGGCGGACCGGGCCGAGCGACTCCGCGAGCGGCTCGCTGCCCAGCTCCCGCTGCGCCTGCGCGTACAGCGCCAGCAGCGCCGAGCTGTGCTGGTTGGCGGCCTCCATGTTGGCCGACTCCACCGCCTCGTCCAGCCCGCGCAGCTCGGCCATGATCCGCTGGGCCAGCGCCGGCGAGACCATGTTCTGGTTGACGTAGACGTTGCACATGGTGAGCATCCGGAAGGTGTGCCCGAGCGAGTCGCACAGCTCGTCGGCCCGCTGGGCGGCGCGCATGGCGCCGTCCCAGTCGGCCGCCTCGCGGCGCAGCCGCAGGTCGGCGGCCACCGACCGCAGCCGGTCGAGGTCGCTCGGGTCGAGGTGCTTCTCGCAGTAGTGGATGAACAGGCTGAGGTACGCCTCTGAGCCGCGCACCCAGCGCTGGGCCTTCAGCTGGCGCTGGGCCCGCTCCAGCGCCTCGTCCACCGACTGGCCGCGGGTCTGGCCGGCGGCCAGGTCGTCCAGGCTGTCCATGAGGCGCTGCGCCTCGCGCATCTCGGCCTCGGTGAGCTCGCCGCCCCAGCGGTCGGTGAAGGTCTCGATCTGCCGCTGCTGCTCCTCGACCTGGACCTTGAGCTCGGGGTCGAGGGTGACGCGCTCCAGCTTGACGGTCTTCTCGCCGCCGCCCTGGATCCGCACCGACAGGGTGATGGTGCGGTCCCGGTCGAGACCGAAGGACACCTCCACCGGGGTGCGGCCGCCGAGCCCGGCGGGCAGTCGCAGGGTCAGGTGGCCGATCAGCTCGTTCTGCTGGGCGATCTCGTGCTCACCCTCGTAGACCGCGATCTCCAGCCGCTGGCGGCCGCTGCCGGAGACCACGAACTCGCGGCTGACCGGGGAACTGGTCGGGTAGCTGGTGTTCTTGGGGATGATGACGGCCAGTCGGCCGTCGTTGAGCTCGATGCCGAGGTTCTTCGGGGTGATGTCGAACGGGTTGGTGACCTGCATCAGCTCGCCGCAGCCCTGGCAGGCCTCGCTGCCGGGCGGGTTGACCACGCCGCAGGCCGCGCAGCGCAGGCCGACGTCCTCGGCGGCGGTCGAGGCGACCCTGGTCTGGCCGGGTGCGGCGGAGTTGAGTGCCTCGCCGCACAGTTCGCAGGCGGTGACGCCGGGGGCGGCGGGGGTGCCGCAGCGCGGGCAGTTGTCGCTGCGCACGGCGGTGGCCGCCTGGGACTGCGCCGGGATGGCCGCGCCGGCGGCCGAACCGCCCAGCTCCTGGCCGCACTTGGGGCAGGCGGCGGCCTCGGCGTCGACCGGGAGGTGGCAGCCGGTGCAGGAGACCCGGGGCCCGCCGAGCAGCGTGGTGGCGCAGTTGGCGCAGTTGGAGGCGGAGAGGTCGCCGGGGGCCCGGCACTCGGGGCACTCCACCTCGCCGACCAGCGCGGACTGCACGGCCGCGCCGAGCGCCACGCACTGCATCGGGTTGACGCCGCGCCGGATCCGGCGCGGCCCGAAGACCTCGCCGAGCCGCCGGGCCACCAGCGGGATCGCGGTGGAGCCGCCGACCAGCACCACCTCGTCGATGTCCCCGACGGTGAGGTTGGCCTGCATGATGGCCTTGTGGGTCAGCTCGATGGTGCGCTCGATCTGGGCCTCGATCAGCTCCTCGAAGCGGGCCCGTTCGAACTCCGTCTCCAGCACCAGCTGGCCGGCGCCGAGGCCGGGCAGGATCACCTCGGAGGCCTCCTGGTGGGAGAGCTCGATCTTGATGGTCTCGGCCGTGGAGGCGATCTTGGGGCGGTCCCGCAGGTCGGGCTGGTAGTCCGCGCCGTACTCCTCGCGGATGTCCTCCAGCAGTGCGGTGGTGATGGCCCGGTCGAAGTCGTCGCCGCCGAGCAGGTTGTCGCCCTCGATGCCGAGCACCGAGACCGAGCCGGGGACCAGCAGCAGGATGGAGATGTCGAAGGTGCCGCCTCCGAGGTCGTAGACCAGGACGGTCCGGCCCTCGTCGCCGGCCTCGGAGGTGATCCCGTAGGCGAGCGCGGCGGCGGTCGGCTCGTTGATGATCCGCAGCACGTGCAGGCCGGCCATCCGGCCCGCCTCCTGGGTGGCGGCGACCTGCCGTTCGCCGAAGTACGCGGGGACGGTGATGACGGCCCGGTGGAAGGGCTCGCCGAAGCGCTGCTCGGCGTCCTCCTTGAGGCGGTGCAGGATGATCGCGGAGATCTCGATCGGGGTGTAGGAGCGGCCGTTGAACCAGACGTTGACGTCGCCGTCGGTGCCTGCCGTGACCTTGTAGTCGACCTCCTTGAGGGCGGCCTGGACCTGCGGGTCCTTGAACTTGCGGCCCATGAAGCGCTTGACCGAGCGGATCACGTTGGCGCCGTCGATGGCGACCCGGCTGCGCGCCGTGGAGCCGACCAGCAGTTCGCCCTTGCGGCCGCTGCCGACCACGGAGGGCGTGGCCTCCTGGTTCTGCCGGTTGAAGATGATCTCCGGCTCGCCCCGGCGCAGGTGGGCCACCACCGAGTTGGTGGTGCCCAGGTCGATGCCGAGTGTGCGGTACATGTCGTTCCCCTCTTGCCCCTCGTGGTCCTGGCTACTTCTTCCGCTTGCGCCGGCCGCCCGCGGCCGTTCCCTTCCGGCGGGCCCGGGGCGGGGCCGCCGTGGCCCGGGCGGCGGCGTTCACCGGCGCGGCGGCTGCTTCGGGGCCGCCGTCCTCCAGCTCGGTGTCCGCGGGGTCGGCGTCCGTGGGCCCGGCGTCCGCAGGTTCGGGACCCGCCGGTGCGGGCTCCTCGGTGGGCCCGGCCTCCTCGGCCTCGGTCTCCACCGGCGCGGGCTCCAGGGCCCGCTCGACGTCCTCCGCGAGGACCGGCTCCCCCACCGGGGCGGGCTCGGGCACCGCGGCGACGACGACCTGGGCGCGGCGCAGCACCTCCTCCTCCCAGAAGAACCCGGTGACCACCGTCCGGACGACCGTCTCCGGCGCCACTCCGGAACGCGGCTCGGTGCCGACGATCTCGGTCAGCGCCGGGTCCGCCGCCAGCCCCTCCAGCCGCATCGGGCGCACCCCGGCCTTGGCGAGGCGGCCGAGCAGCCGTCGGCGGGTGGCCTCGATCCCGGTGCCGCGCCCGAGCAGCACCAGCTCCCGGTCCAGGCCGAGCGCGGCGAGGGCGTCGTCCACCTCGACCAGGATGCCCAGCAGGTCCCGCTGGGTGGCCCGGGCGGTCTGCGCCTCCTCGGCCCGCAGGCGCTGCAGGAGGGAGGCCCGGTACAGCAGTTGGCTGAACGCCTGGTCGAGGTCAACCTCCAGGGCGCGCTGCGGGACGTCCAGCGGCCGGTGGCCGGCGGGCGCGGGAGCGGTCGGCGTGTCGGTCATTCGGGTACCTCGATCTGCGGCAGCACGGACAGGTCGGCCGCGTAGCGGGCGGGGACGGGCGGTTCGGGGTCGGCGCCGCCGGGGGCGGGTTCGGCGAAGTCGGCCGCCGCCTCGGCCCGGTGCAGCACCAGGAGGGCGGCGGCGGGCGGCAGCGGCGGGCGTTCGACGACCAGCAGCGGTTCGGCGAGGGCGGGCGCCAACAGTTCGGCGGCCTGGTCGACCGGCTCCGGCGGCAGGGGCCGCTGGAGGTCCAGCTCCAGCCGCCGGTCGGGGTTGCGCAGCAGGGCGGCGGCGTCCTGGATCTGCTGGCGGCTGTAGCGGCCGGCCTTCATCGCCGGGCCGACGGCGAGGTTGATCTCCCGCACGCCGGCCGTGAGCGCAACGCCCAGGACCTCGTACGGCGACGGTTCGTGCAGTGGCATGGCGGGCGGCTTCTCTCCTCACGGCTGACGGTGACTCAGGGGTCGGTTGTGGCTCAGGGATTGGCTTCGGCTGCGGATCAGGGACGGGTGCATGGGCTACGACGACGACGACGGCGCCGCGGTTGCCGTCAGCGCAGCGCGCCGATCCTCCGTTGCAGGGCGCGCAGGTCGCGGTCGTCCGGGTTGTACTCGACGGCCTTGCCGATCAGCGAGCGGGCCTCCCGGAACTGGCGCAGGTTGGCCCGGCTGACGGCGTAGGAGCTGTAGACGACGCTGAGTTCGACGTGCAGCTTGGCGACGTCCTCCGGGGTGCGGGAGAGCGCGCGCGCCTCCTCCAGCAGCCGGATCGCGTCGGGGTATCGGTGGGCCTCGTAGTGGCCGATGGCCTCGCCGCGCCAGACGCTGACCATCAGGCGGCGGATCTCGGCCGAGTCGTCGTAGGACCGGGCCTTCTGGAGCATGGCGGCCTGGGTGGTGAACGGGCTGCCCTGGAGGTTGTCCAGCATGTGGTTGGCCAGCATCACGGCGACCCGGCGCGGGGCCTCCTCCTCGGTGTCGCCGTCCCATTCCGGGTCGGCGCGCAGGGCTTGCGCCATCCGGTCGACGGCGAGGGCGCGGTGGTCCGCGAAGGCGGCGATGCGGGAGAGGTGGCGCAGCACGAAGGCGAGGCCGAGCCGGTGGTCCGGGTCGGGGTTGAGCGCGATCAGCTCCCGCCACGCGTCGGCGGCCTCCTCCAGTTCCGCTTCGGGGGCGTCGGGGCGGCTGAGCTGGCCGGCCCGGTTGCCGAGGGCGGCCTCCAGGAAGTGGACGGCGGTCGGGTCGCCGGGGGCGAGTTCCATGCTCTTGCGCAGCAGGACCAGGGCGCGGGGGTAGTCCTTGTCCTCGTTGTTGATCTTGCGGGCCCACTGGGCGTAGGTGGCGCCGAGGTCGCCGCGCACCTCGGGGTGGTCGGGGGCCAGCGCGAGGGCCTTCTCCAGGAGTTCGGTGGCGCCCGCCTGGTCGTCGTCGCTGCTCTTGAGCAGGGCGCGGGCGGCCCGGACGCCGGACTCGGCGGCGATCGCGGGCGCGTCGGCGGGCAGGAGGGCGCCGGGCACGGCCCGGGCGCGGGTGAGGCAGTCCAGGGCCTCGCGCCAGTCCTGGTTGCGGTGGTGCTCGCGGGCCTCGCTGACCAGGCTCTCGCCGAGCAGGTCCCGCCAGCCCGTTCCGCGTTCGGCCTCGGGCACCGCGTCCAGGGCGCCGACGGCGGCGGCCTGGCGGCCCTGGAGGAGCAGGTAGCGCTGCGGGCCGAGGTCGCCGAACAGGCCGAGGGCCCTGGTCAGCGGGTGCCCGTCGGGGGTTTCCGGCCGCCGCCAGGCCCGTACGGCCTCGTCGAACCCGGCTGCCCAGGCCGCGAGTTCGGGCTCCTGGCGGAGCAGCCGGTCGAGCGCGGGGCCGAGGGCGAGGCGCCGGGCGGGGCGGCCGGGCAGGGCGATCCGGACGTCCTCCTGGGCGAAGGCTTCGGCGCTGTGCGCCTCCATGCCGAGGCGCAGGGTCCAGGCGGTGACCTCGTCGCCGGTGCGGCCGGCGGCCCGGTCCAGGGCGCGCAGGTCCTCGCGGAGGCGGTCGGTGAGCGCGCTGCGGGCGGTGGACATCCGCTGCGGTTCGGCCGGGCGGCCGGTGATCCGGGCGGACTCCGCCCACAGGTCGGGCTGGTGCAGGGCGGCGACCAGGCAGCCGAGCGTCCAGGTCCAGATCCGCTCGTCCGGCCCGGCGCCGTCCGGACTCTCCGGGGCTTCCGGGCCTGACTGGAGGGAGACCGCGAGCCGGTAGCCGGCCAGGCCGAGCGCGTGCAGCAGCCGGGGGTGGGCCGGGTCCTTGAGCAGCAGGGCGTGGTAGCCGTCCCAGGCCTCGCGGTGGCGGCCCTCGACGGCGTGCTGGTGGGCCTCGTGCTCGGCGAGCAGGACGAGCGCGGCGGCGGCCTGCGGCCGGCCCGGGGCGAGGGTGAGGGCCTGGCGCAGGTCGCCGGCCGCGCGTCCGGGCTCCCCGGCGTCGAGGGCGGCGCCGGCCCGGCGGATCAGGACGGCCCCGCGCGCGGCGGCCGCGTCCGCCGGCAGGTCGGCCAACGCCTCGTCCAGTCGGCCGAGTTCGGCCCGCAGCAGGGCGAGGTCCAGTCGTGCGGGCGCGGCGGCGGGGCTGTCGCCGAGGGCCTGCGCCCAGGCGGCGAGGACGGGTTCGGCCTGCTCGGGCACCCCGGCCCGGCGGGCGCAGTCCAGGACGGCGCGCAGTGCGGGGCCGACGCAGCGCACGCAGCGCGGCGAGGCGCCGTCGGCGGGGCGGTGCAGGTGGGCGGCGCAGACCTCCCGGCCGCAGCCGGCGCAGGTGCCGGTGGCGGGGGCGGCGGCGGGGCAGACGGCGCAGTCGGCCGTCGCGGGCGGGGGCTGCGGCGGTTCGGGGGCCTGGCCGGCGGTCAGGAAGTGGCGGTACCAGTCCAGTGCGGCGGCCCAGTTGCCGGCCCGTTCGGCGAGCAGTGCCCGCAGCCGGGCGAGGGCCGGGTCACCGGCCGGGTCGGGGGCGAGCGGGGCGAGCAGGGCGATGGTCTGGACCGGACGGCCGGTCAGCAGGGCGGCGGCGGCCAGGTGGTAGCGGTCGCGCGGCCCGGTGGTGGCGTCGAGCAGGGTGCCCAGCGGTTCGGTGGAGCCCCCGGCCAGGGCGAGGGCGGCGCGCAGCCGGGCCTGCCGGTGGGTGACGGAACCGGGCAGGGTGTCGGCGAGGGCGAGGGCGGCGGCGGCCCGCTCGCGAGGTTCGGGCCGGTCGCGGCCGGTGATCAGCAGGTGCGCGGCCTCGCGCAGGGCGGCCTCGCGCAGCGCGGCCCGGTAGCCGGGGGCGGCCGGGTGGTCGGCGGCGGCCTGCTGCCAGAGCTCCCGGGCGGCCACCGGGTCGTCGGCCAGCCGGGTGCGGGCGAGCCGGTCGCGGGCCAGGGCCTGCCGCTCGCGCAGGTCCTCGTCGTGCAGCGGCTCCCATCGGGC
Organism: Kitasatospora sp. NPDC087271; assembly: GCF_044744605.1. NCBI lineage: Bacteria > Bacillati > Actinomycetota > Actinomycetes > Kitasatosporales > Streptomycetaceae > Kitasatospora > Kitasatospora sp. NPDC087271. Next base: position 311,924 of record NZ_JBIUYQ010000007.1, on the reverse strand, counting down.
GAGGGCGCCGGCCGGGTCGTCGGTGCGGGCGAGGGCGAGACCGTGGTGGAAGGCGGCGATCCGGGCCCAGCGGGAGTCCGGTTCGACGTCCGCCTCGGCGCCGAGGACGGGCGCGGCCTCGGCGGCCTGCCCGGCGGCGAGCACGGCCGCGCCGAGCCGGACCCGGGCGGGGCGCCAGTCGGGGGCGAGGTCGAGGCCGGTGCGGTAGTCGGCGGCCGCCTCGGCGGCGCGCGCGGCCCGCTCGTGCACCAGGGCGAGGCCGAACCGGGCCGGGGCGAAGGAGGGTTGGACGGTCAGGGCGGCGGTGAACTGGTCCCGGGCCTGATCGTCGGCGCCGAGCAGCAGGGCGAGCCTGCCGAGGGCGTAGCGGGGGCGGGGGTCGCCGGGGGTCTCGGTGGCGGCGGCCGCGAGGTCGGACCAGGCTGCGTCGGTGGCGCCGAGCCGCTGCCGGGCCAGGCCCCGGAAGAGCAGGCTCTCGGTGCGCAGCGCCGGGCCGCGCCCCCACGCGGAGGGCTCGCCGGAGCCCCGGCGCAGCGCCTCGTCGAAGGCGGCGACGGCGGGTTCGTCCCGGTGCAGGGTGAACAGCTGGGCGCCCCAGCGGAACCAGAGTTCGCCGCTGCCGCCGGGGGCGGCCGCGGCGAGCAGGGTCTCGGCCTCGGCGGCGCGGTCGGTGCCGCGCAGCAGGGCGGCCCGGGCCAGGACCGGCCAGTCCCGGCCGGGCAGTGCGGCCAGCGACCGGGTGGTGGCGCTCTCGCGCTGCTCGGGGGAGCCCTCGCGGCAGAGCCGTTGGAGCCAGTCCGTGGCGCGGGCGGCGGCTGCGGCCTCCTCACCGGGTTCGGCGCCGTCGGCGGTGGCCTGGAGGAAGGCGAGCAGCGGCCCGAGGTCGCCCTCGGGGGCGGATATCCGCTCCTCGGCGAGGCGGTGCAGGCTCCACCGGGGCAGTTGCCGGGCCGGGTCGGCGAGCAGCGGGAAGGCCTCGCGGTGCAGGGCGAGGGTGGCCTGCTGGTCGCCGGTGGGGACGGTGGCCTCGGCCTGGCCGAGCAGGGCGAGGCCGCGTTGCGGGCGCAGTTCCTCGGGGCCGGCGGCGAGCCGTTGGGCGAGGCGCGCGTAGCGGCGACGGGCCTGCGGGGCCTTGCCGGCGGCGAGCCGTTCGGCGGCCGCGGCCAGTGCCTTGGCCACGGCCTGGGCGTCCAGGCTCCGTCGGCGGCGGGCCAGTACGACGGCTGCCGCACCGGCCAGTGCCACCACGATCAGCAGCACCGCGAGCTGCACCATGCACCGTCCCCCTGCGTTTGGAAATACGCCACTCGATGATCAACACACGGTGTGTGATCATGACTTGACGCTGTTTCGATGTTGCTCGGGCGCCCATCAGAATAGGCCCTCCACCGGACAGACGAACAGAATTGAGCACTATCCTGGGCGACGCAGCGGAAGCGGTGCGAGAACCACCGCGCGGGAACCGGCCCGAGGCCGGGTCAGGGCGAACAGGCCAACAGGGTCCAGTCGGGGGATGCGTGTCCGAGTCGCGTTGGGTGCCCGGGCTCCGGTTCGGGCCGGAGTTCGACCCCGAGCAGTACGAGCTCCTGGAATTCCACCACCGGGGCGGCGAGGCCGAGGTGTGGCGGGCGGTGCGGACCGGCCACAGCGGGCTCAAGGAACTCGTCGCCGCGAAGATCATGCTGGAGCGCGACCCCTCCGAGGTACGGCGCTGGCTCGGCCGCTGGGACGACGTCTCGCACAACGCCCACCGCCTGGGCGTGACCGACCTGGTGGTGCCCAGCTTCCTGCTCGGCCCCTCCCCGCACCGGCCCGGCGCCGCGCCCTCCGCCGGGCTGCTCGGCTACCAGATCTCCCCCTGGGTCGAGGGCGTGCCGCTGCACACCTGGGCCCGCACCCAGCGCGGCGGCCCGGCGGCGGTGGCCGAGGTGCTGGCCCGGCTCTGCCGGATCGTCGACGAACTGCACCGCAAACGCTGGGTGCACCGCGACATCTCCCCCGCCAACGTCCTGGTGGACGCCCAGAACCAGGTCAAGCTGATCGACCTGACCTTCCTGGCCCCGCTCGACCACACCCTCACCGTCGCGGTGTTCACCCCCGGGCACGTCCCGCCGGAGGCCGAGCAGGTCGGCGGCTTCCCCACCACCGCCAAGGACCTGTTCGCGGTCGGCACCCTCGCCCGCACCCTGCTGCTGCCCGACCACGGCCGGCTCGACCACCGGCTCGCCGCCGAACAGGCCCGCGCCGAACTCCTGGCCGCCGGCTACGGCGAGGACCTGGCGCGCTGGGCCTGCGAACCGCTCGCCCGCGAACCGGACCGCCGCCCCTCCCCGCTCGGCCCCTGGGTGGGCCGCGGCCGCGAACTCCTGCGCTCCCGCCGGCCGGTGGCGCGCACCGCGGGCCTGGCCGTCCTGCCCGACCGGGCCGGCCGGCCGCTGCTGGTCACCGGCGGCGCCGACGGCACCGCACTGGCCGGCCCCGGACACCACGGGCAGCGCCTGCCGGCCGGCCAGGGGCCCGGCCCGGTCAGGGAGTTGCTGGCCGGCTGGGCCGGCGGCCAGGGCGAACTGGTGGTCTGCGCCGAGGACCGCGGCGGAACGCTCTGGGTCGGCACCTCGGCCGGCTGGTGGGAGGCCGCGCGCGGCGTCAGCGGGCTCGCCGGGGCGGTCAACTCCGCCGGGGAGATGACGGTCTGGACAGCGGCCGGCGGCGCCCTGCGCTCCTACCGCTGGGCGCCCGGCCTCACCCTCACCGGCCAGGAGCTGCCCGGCTGCCCGGCCGACCGGGTGCTCGCCGCCCTGGAGGAGCGGTCCGGATCCTGGCTGGTCCTGGTCGAGCACCGGGAGCGGGTGCTGAGCTGGCGACCGGGCTCGGCGCAGGGCCCCGCCCCGCTGGGGCCGCCCGGCGCCCTGCGCGCCGGGGCGCTGGCCCGCACCTCCGCCGGCCCGCAGGCCGCGACGCTGCGCCCGGACGGCTCCGTCCAGCTGCACACCCTCGGTACGGCCGGCCCTGCCCCCGAGATCGGCGACGGCGAGCCCTCCCTCGGCGTCGCGATGGCCGGCCACCGGGGCGGCCCGACGGTGGCGCTGGCCGGCGCGGGCGGCGTCCGGCTGCGACTGCCGGCCGGCGGCGCCTCCCGGCGTCCGCGGTGGTGGCGGCCGACGCTGCGCCCGGCCACCCGGGTCGCGCTCGCGATGGGCGAGGACTGGCGGCTGTGCCTGGCCGCGGTGGTGGAGGGCGAGTTGCAGTGCTGGCAGGAGGACGCGGCGTACCGGTGGCAGGCGGTGGCGCTGCCCGAGCAGGGCTGAGCGGGGCTTCGCGGAGTGTCCGGCGACAGGCCGGGGCCCGGGATGCGCCGGGGCCCCGGAACCTGGTGCGGTTCCGGGGCGCCGGCGGCTCGGGCGGGTCCAGCAGGGTGGGCGGTTCGGCGTTCGGACGGTCGGCGTTCGGACGGTCAGTGTTCGAACGGGCTCAGCGGAAGCGGCGCAGCCGCAGGCTGTTGCCGACCACGAAGACCGAGGAGAAGGCCATCGCGGCCCCCGCGATCATCGGGTTGAGCATCCCGGCCGCGGCCAGCGGCAGGGCGGCGACGTTGTAGCCGAAGGCCCAGAACAGGTTGCTCTTGATGGTGGCCAGGGTCTTGCGGGAGAGCCGGATGGCGTCGGCTGCCGCCAGCAGGTCGCCGCGGACCAGGGTGAGGTCGCCGGCCTCGATCGCGGCGTCGGTGCCGGTGCCCATGGCCAGGCCCAGGTCGGCCTGGGCGAGGGCGGCCGCGTCGTTGACGCCGTCGCCGACCATCGCCACGACCCTGCCCTCGGCCTGGAGCCGCTTGACGGTCTCCACCTTGTCCCGCGGCATGACCTCGGCGATGACGTGCTCCGGGGCGATGCCGACCTCGGCGGCGACGGCCTCGGCGACCGCCCGGTTGTCGCCGGTCAGCAGCACCGGACGCAGGCCCAGCGCGCGCAGCCGGGTGATCGCCTCGGCGCTGGTCGGCTTGACCGCGTCCGCGACCTCCAGGACGGCCCGGGCCTCGCCGTCCCAGCCCACCGCGATCGCGGTCCGCCCGGCCGCCTCGGCAGCGCGCTTGGCCTCGCCCAGGCCCTCCGGCAGGTACTGCGACCAGTCGTTCAGCAGCGCCTCCCGACCGGCGACCACCGCGTGGCCGTCGACCACGCCCTGGACGCCCAGGCCCGGCACGTTCTCGAAGCCCTCGACCGCGGGCAGCTCACCGGCCTCGGCGGCGGCGGTGGCGATCGCCCGGGCGATCGGGTGCTCGGAGGCGTGCTCCAGGGCGCCGGCCAGGCGCAGCGCCTCGGCCTCGCCGACGCCCTCGGCGGTGTGCACCGCGAGCAGGGTCATCCGGCCGGTGGTGACGGTGCCGGTCTTGTCCAGGACGACGGTGTCGACCTTGCGGGTGGACTCCAGCACCTCCGGGCCCTTGATCAGGACGCCCAGCTGGGCGCCGCGGCCGGTCCCGACCAGCAGCGCGGTCGGGGTGGCCAGGCCCAGGGCGCACGGGCAGGCGATGATCAGCACCGCGACCGCTGCCGTGAAGGCGGCGGTCCAGCCCTCGCCGGTGCCCAGCCAGTAGCCGAGGGTGGCCACCGCCAGGACGATCACGATCGGGACGAAGACGGCGGAGATCCGGTCGGCGAGGCGCTGGGCGGCGGCCTTGCCGTTCTGGGCGTCCTCGACCAGCCGGGCCATCCGGGACAGCTGGGTGTCCGCGCCGATCCGGGTGGCCTCGACGACCAGCCGGCCGCCGGCGTTGACGGTGGCGCCGGTGACCTGGTCGCCGACGCCGACCTCGACCGGTACGGACTCGCCGGTGAGCATCGAGGCGTCCACCGCCGAGGCCCCCTCGGCCACCACGCCGTCGGTGGCGATCTTCTCGCCCGGCCGCACCACGAACCGGTCGCCCACGGCCAGACCGCCGACCGGGATCCGGACCTCGGCCCCGCCGCGCAGCACGGTGACGTCCTTGGCCCCCAGTTCCAGCAGCGCCCGGAGCGCGGCGCCCGCGGTGCGCTTGGAGCGGGCCTCGAAGTAGCGGCCGGCCAGGATGAAGGCGGTGACGCCGGCCGCCGCCTCCAGGTAGATGTTCGACGGGCCGTCGCTGCGGGCGATGGTCAGCTCGAAGCCGTGCCGCATGCCCGGCATTCCGGCGTCGCCGAGGAACAGCGCCCACAGGGACCAGAGGAACGCGGCGCCGGTGCCGAGCGAGACCAGGGTGTCCATGGTCGCGGCGCCGTGCTTGAGGTTGGTCCAGGCGGCGCGGTGGAACGGCCAGGCGGCGTAGGTGACCACCGGAGCGGCCAGCACCAGCGACAGCCACTGCCAGTTGTCGAACTGCAGGGCCGGCACCATCGCCATCGCGATCACCGGCACCGCGAGCGCCACCGCCGTGACCAGCCGCTGGCGCAGCGGGGCGAGTTCGTCGGCCGGCTCGGCCTGCCCGGCCGGGCCTTCGGCGGCCGGCGGCTTCGGCAGCGCGGCGCTGTAGCCGGTGGCCTCGACGGTGGCGATCAGGTCGGCGACGTCGACGCCCGCGGGGAAGGCGACCTTCGCCTTCTCGGTGGCGTAGTTGACGCTCGCCGAGACGCCGTCCATGCGGTTCAGCTTCTTCTCGATCCGGGCCGCGCACGAGGCGCAGGTCATGCCGCCGATCGAGAGTTCCACCTCCGTGGAGGCGGGTGCCTGGGTGGTCATCGTTGCTCCTCGTGACAGTCGTCGTTCCGGGAACGCGCTGAGCGTCTCCGGCCCGGCCTTTATACCCCAGGGGGGTATCGGTCGGCGTCGGGTTCCTTTATACCCCCCAGGGGTACCCGAGGCAAGCATGGACCGATACCCCAGGCTGGTATCTTCCGGTCCGGCGATCCGCCCGGCCCGAAACCCCCGGGAGGTACCCGCTGCCGGGCGTCAGCGCTGGTCGTGCCGGTGCCCGTCCCCGGCCGCGGGCTCGCCGCCCATCATCCGGAGCATGGCCCGGCCACCGGTGCGCAGGAAGCGGGCGAGCAGGGCGGCGGCGAGGAGCAGGAAGGCGATGTTCAGCCAGGTGGTGTAGTTCCACTCGATGCCCGCCATCGGGATCTCGGCCTCGCGCCGGTCGGGGACCAGGCCGAGCGCGCCGAAGAGGAACTCGACGGTGTAGCCGGCCACCACCATGGCCACGTAGAAGGTGCCGAGCAGGAACAGGGCCGTCCGGCGCCCGTAGTACTTCCGGTAGATGTTGAGGATCGGCAGGATCAGCAGGTCCGCGAAGATGAACGCGACGACCCCGCCGAAGCTGATCCCGCCCTTCCACAGCACCACCGCGAGCGGCACGTTGCCGATCGAGCAGACGAAGGACGCCATCGCCACCACCGGACCGACCAGCGGACCCCACAGCCGGCCGGCGAGCGGGTGGTCGGCGAAGAAGAAGGCCTGCCAGAAGGAGTCCGGCACCCAGGCGGCGATGGCACCGGCGATGAGCAGCCCGAGGACGAGGTCCTTGAGGATGGCCGCCCACTCCATCACGAACACGTGCGACACGGCCGTGACGCCCCGCCGGGACAGCAGCCGCCGGGCGAAGGAGCCCTCCCCGGCGACGGACATGTCCATCGCCGCGTGGCCCTCCATCGAGCCGGCCAGGCCGCGTTCCGCCTGGGCGCGGGCCTCGCGCAGCAGCCGGTCACGCAGCAGCAGCCGGAAGAGCAGGGCGAGGGCGAGGATCATCACCGGCCCGCCGACGAACTCGGCCGCCGTGAACTGCCAGCCGAGCAACAGGGCCAGGATGACGCCGAGTTCGACGACCAGATTGGTCGAGGCGATCTCGAAGGCCATCGCGGCGGTGAAGTCCGCGCCCTTGCGGAACAGCGAGCGGGCGAGGGCCACGGCAGCGTACGAGCAGGAGGAGGAGGCCGCACCGAGGAGCGCGGCGACGCCGAGGGTGCGGGGGCGGTCGTCGCCGAGCAGCCGGACGACGGTGGACTTGCGGACGACGGCCTGGACGACGGCGGAGAGCAGGAAGCCGAGGATCAGCGCCCAGGTGATCTCCCAGGTCATCGATCCGGCGATGGACAGCGCGTGCAGGATCGCGTGCATGGTGGGTCCGCCTTCCCTGGTGCCCCGGTTCGCCAGCGCCGAGCACCATATACCCGTACCGGGTATCACCCCTCGCACCTCGCCGGGGGGGGGCGCTCCCCCGTCAGGCCGCCGCCAGCGGGGCCGGCCGCGCCGACCGGTCCAGCCCGAGGTTGCGGTGGATCTCCAGGGCCGCGGTGGAGCGGTTCAGCGTGATGAAGTGCAGGCCGGGCGCACCCTCGCGGAGCAGACGATCGGCCATCCGGGTGGCGTGGTCGACGCCGATGCGGTGCGCGGCCGGCCGGTCGCCGCGGGCCGCCTCCAGCCGTGCGGCCAGGCCCGCCGGGAAGGAGGCGCCGCTGAGTTCGGCGAAGCGGGCGATCTGGCGGACGTCGGTGGCCGGCATGATCTCCGGGATGACCGGGGTGTCGCAGCCGGCCTCGGCGAGCCGGTCGCGCAGCCGCAGGTAGTGCTCGACGTCGAAGAACATCTGGGTGACGGCGTAGTCGGCGCCCGCCCGGCACTTGGCGACGAAGTGCCGGATGTCGTCCGCCCAGTCCGCCGAGCGCGGGTGGCGCTCCGGGAAGGCCGCCACCCCGACCGTGAACGCGCCGCAGCCCTTGACCAGTTCGACCAGTTCGGCGGCGTGCCGCAGGCCCCGGGGGTGCGGCTGCCAGACGCCGTTCGGGTTGCCGGGCGGGTCGCCGCGCAGGGCGAGGACGTCGCGGATCCCGACGTCCGCGTAGCGGCGCAGGACGGCCTGGAGCTCGGCGGTGGAGTGGCCGACGGCGGTCAGGTGGGCCACCGGCCGCAGCGTGGTCTGGGCGGCGATCCGCTCGGTGGTCTCGATGGTGCGGTCGCGCGAGGAGCCGCCGGCGCCGTAGGTGACGGAGACGAAGGTCGGCGCGACCGCCTCCACCCGCCGGATCGCGGCCCACAGGGAGCGCTCACCGGCGTCGTCCTTGGCCGGGAAGAACTCGAAGGAGTACGTCCGCTCGCCGGCCGCCAGGATCTCGCGCAGTCCGCGCGGCCCGCGCGCTCCGGGTCGGGTGGTGTGGTCCATGGGGTGTCACCTCGGGTGATGGGATCGGCCGCCTGCCGGCGCCGGCCGCCGGGATGCGGGCGGCCGCTTCCACCCTGCCGGAAGGGCGCAACGAGAGTGCCACAAGGATCGGTTGACGATCGGTCGAGTCCGTTCGCAGCCGTCGCGGGCGGCGCTCTCAATTACCCCTGGGGGGTATGGTACGTTCTCCGGGCGAAGCGGCCGGCCGCACCCGCGGGCCGGCGCCGGGCACTGATGACAGGAGCACCCCCATGTCCGAGACCACCGTCACCGTCGAGTCCCCCGCCACCGAGACCGCCGCCGGGACCACCGCCTCCTGCTGCGGCTCCTGCGGCACCGGCGCCACCGAGGCCCCCGCCACCGGGACCGCCGGGCGGGCCGTCTTCCAGGTGAAGGGCATGACCTGCGGCCACTGCGTCACCTCGGTGACCGCCGAACTGCGGAAGATCGACGGCATCACCGACGTCGCCGTGGACCTCGCCGTCGGCCAGGTCACCGTCGACAGCACCCTGCCGCTCGCCGACGAGGCCGTCGCCGCCGCCGTGGACGAGGCCGGCTACGACCTGGTCGGCCGCCTCGGCTAGGCCCTGTCGGCCGAACGCCCCCGACGGCAGGGCCGTCGGGGGCGTTCGGTGTACGGGGTGGGGGTATACCTGGCGGGATGCGGGCCGGGCAGCCGGTCAGACCCGGTCGAGCGGGCGGTGCGGGCCGGGCGGCAGCTCCACCGAGATCGCGTCGCCGGGAAGGACCGGTCCGCCCGCGCGCACGACGGTCATGATGCCGGCCCGGCGGACGACGGCGCCGTTCTCGTCACGCCCGACGACCTGCTTCAACAGCCCCTGCCGGTAGGCGTCGATCTGCCGGCACGGATTGCGCAGGCCGGTGACCTCCAGCACCGCCTCGGGGCCGATCCGCAGCACCGCGCCGACCGGCAGGCCGAGCAGGTCGAGGCCCCGGGTGGTGATGTTCTCGCCGAGCGCGCCCGGCGCCACCGCGAAGCCCGACTCGCCGAGTTCGGTGAGGAGCTCCTCGTGGATGAGGTGGACCTGGCGCAGGTTGGGCTGGTCCGGGTCCTGGGCGACCCTCGAACGGTGCTTGACCGTCACCCCGGCGTGCACGTCCCCCTCCACCCCGAGCCCGGTGAGCAGCACGATGCCGTCACGGTTCGGCTTGGTGAACGAATACTCGGCGCTGCTGCTGACCGCCACCACGCTGCCGCTCATGCGCGGACCCCTTTCGCGTACGGATGTTCGACCGGCTCCGAGCATAGGACCCCGGCCTCGCGGGTCAGCCCGCGGAGGGTGCCCTGAGCAGCGGCAGGACGACCTCGTCGAGGATCTCGTCGACGACGCGGTCGGGCGGGACGCCGCCGCCGAGCAGGGCGGCCTCGCGCAGGAGGTCGAGCGGGAGGGAGCAGGTGCGGGGGGTGAGCCGCGCGGGGTTGATCTCGCCCCGGTCGGCGGCGCGGCGCAGCATCGCCGTCAGGCCGCCCACCGGCCCCTGGGAGACCAGCCCGCGGAAGTGCTCGCGCAGTTCGGGGTCGCGCATCAGGTCGACCAGGAGGCCGTGCACGGCCTCCTGCGGCAGGTCGTCGAAGCGGTGCAGCAGCCTGCGCAGGAAGAGCGCGAGGTCGGCCCGCAGTTCGCCGGTGTCGGGCGGCTCCCGGTAGTCGGGGGCGTTGCGGCCGAGGGCGGCGACGACCAGCGCGGCGCGGTTGGGCCAGCGGCGGTAGAGCACCGGTTTGCTGGTCCGGGCGCGGGCGGCGACACCGTCCATGGTGAGCCGGTCGTAGCCGTGGTCGGCGAGTTCGGCCCAGACGGCGTCGAGGATCGCCTGTTCCAGTTCGTCGCCGCGCCGGCGGGAGGCCCTGCCGCCCGCCGGTCCGTCCTCCGTTGCGCTGCCGGTCGTCACCGAGGTCCGCACCCATCCTTGTAGATACGTTGCGTTTCTTATCGGGCCGAGTCTACAGTCGAGATTAAGAAACGCTTCGTATCTTATGTCGAGGAGGGACTCGCCATGAGCACTGCCCGTACGACCGACGTCCTCGTGGTCGGCGCCGGCCCGGTCGGACTGACGCTCGCCGTCGGACTGGCCCGCGCGGGGGTCGACTGCCGGATCATCGAACGGGACCCGGCCTTCCGCGACCGCGGCGTCCGCGGCAAGGGCGTCAACCCCCGGACGCTGGAGGTGTTCGACGACCTCGGCGTGGCCGGCGAGATCCTCGCCCGCGGCGACCTCAACCTCAAGATCCGCAGCTACCGGGGCGACCGGCTCCGCCACGAGGTCGACCCGGCACCCGCCAACGCCCCGACCCCCGACCGCCCCTACGGCGGCCTGCTGATGCTCGCCCAGCACCACACCGAGGCCGTGCTGCGCGACCGGCTCGCCGACTACGGCGTCACGGTCGAACTGGACACCGGGCTCGTCGACCACACCCAGGACGGGGACGGCGTCCTCGCCACCGTCCAGCACGGGGAGCACACCGGGGCCGCCACCGAGCGGATCGCCGCCCGCTACCTGGTCGGCTGCGACGGCGGCCGCAGCACCGTCCGCAAGCTCGCCGGCATCCCGTTCCTCGGCGAGACCTGGGAGGAGGAGCGCTTCCTGATGGCCACGATGCGCCTGGACGGGTTCGCGCCGGACGCCCTGCACGTCTGGGACGACCCCCGGTTCGGCGTCGGCGCCCTGGTACTGGTCCCGCTGCGCCAGGACGACACCTGGGCCGTCCACGCCTCCGTCACCCCCGACGGGCACGGGCGGCTGCCCGCCCCCACCCTGAACACCTTCCGGCAGCTGTTCGCCGAACGGGCCGGCCTGCCCGGCGCCCGGCTGCACGAGCCGACCTGGTCCACCGTCTGGCGGCCGACCGTACGCATGGTCGAGCGCTACCGCGACGGCCGGGTGTTCCTCGCCGGGGACTCCGCCCACTGCCAGTCCGCGGCCGGCGGCCAGGGCATGAACACCGGCATCCAGGACGCGCACAACCTCGGCTGGAAGCTGGCGGCGGCGCTGCGCGGCGCCCCCGACCCGCTCCTCGACAGCTACCAGGCCGAACGGCTGCCCGTCGCCCGCGCCGTGCTGGCCGCCTCCTCCGCCCAGCACCGGGCACTGTTCAGCGGCGACGGCGGGGCCCGGGCCCTGACCGACCAGCTCCTCAGCCTGGCCAACTCGGCCGGCGCCGACCTCACCGGGCTGTCCGTCCACTACCGGGGCGGGCCGCTCGGCCGCGACCTGGACGACGCCACCGGCATCCGCGCCGGGGACCGCGCCCCGGACGCCCCCTGCGCCACCGCCGACGGCGCCCCCACCCGCCTGTTCGACCTCTTCCGCGGCCCGCACGCCACTCTGCTGGCCTTCGGCGAGCACCCCGCCCTGACCGCCCTGCCCGAACTCCCGGGCGTGCGCCGGGCCGGCGTCCTCGACCCCGGCGGCCACGCCCGCCGCGCCTACGGGATCGACGGCGACGCCGTCGTACTGGTCCGCCCCGACGGCCACGTCGGGCTCACCGCGGGGGCGGTCGACCCGGCCGCGCTCACCGCCCACCTGCGCGACCTCGGGCTGGCCGACCGACGGACCGGCCCACTGACGGGCTGACGGGCCGGGCCCGGTGAAACCCTGACCGGGGGAGGTGAAATCGCTACCATCGGGACCAACGGGACAAGCAGCAGCGGAATCCAACGATCTACGTAAATAAGACAGTTGGATTCTCATCCCGCGCCGGACCGCCGACCCCGAAGGGACCCATGTCCACCGCCGCACCCGCCCTCCCCCCGTTGCACCGACTCCCCGTCACCCCCGCCCAGCCGCCCCACCCCACCACCCTCCCCGACGGCACCCCCGCCTGGCTGGTCACCCGCTACCACGACGTCCGCCAGACCCTCACCGACCCCCGCTTCACCCGCGGCGACCTGGCCACCGTCGGCACCCCCGGCGGCGGCGCCGACGTCTCCAGCAACCCGGCGTCGATGTTCAACCAGGACGGGCCGGAACACCGCCGGCTGCGCAGCACCGTCCAACGGGCCTTCACCGCACGCGCCATCGCCGGCTGGCAGCCCTGGGTCGCGGAGAGCGTCCAGCAGGCCGTCGACGCCCTCGCGGCCGGCGGCACCCCCGCCGACCTGGTCACCGCCTTCACCCGGCCGGTGCCCTTCGCCGTCACCAGCCGCCTGATGGGGCTCGACGGCGACGGCCCGGACCGCCTCGACGAGCAACGGCTCCGCCGCTGGACCAGGGCGATCCTCGCCGACGGCACCCCGGACGACGGCGGCACCCCGGACGACAGTGGCGACGCGGCCGACGGCGCCCTGGACCCGGCCGAGGCGCTCGCCGAATACGCCGCCTACACCGGCGAGTTGATCGCCCGCCGCCGCCACCACCCCGGCGAGGACCTGGTCAGCCGCCTCGTCCAGGCCGCCGACCAGGACGGCGGCGTCCCCGAGGAATCACTCGTCTACCTGGTCTGCGGGCTCACCGCCAGCGGCAACGAGAGCGTCACGGGCGCGCTCGGCAACGCCCTCGTCTACCTGCTCGGCGAACGCCCCGAGCAGTGGCCCCGCCTCGCCGATCCCGACACCACCGAACGCGTCACCGAACGCCTCCTCCACTTCATCCCGCTCGGCGACGACGAGGCCACCACCCGGCGCGCCACCGAACCGGTCGACCTCGGCGGCGTCCGGATCCCCGCCGGCGCCGTCCTCGCCGTCAGCCTCGGCAGCGCCAACCGCGACACCGCCGTCTTCCCCGAGGGCCTCGACACCGGCCTCGACCACCCGCTGCCCGCCCCGACCCTCGCCTTCAGCGCCGGCCCCCACTACTGCCTCGGCGCCTGGCGGATGCGCCTGGAGATGCGCGAATCCCTCCGCCGCCTCGCCACCGCCCTCCCGGGCCTGCGCCTCACCACCCCCGTCGACCGGCTCACCTGGCAACTCGGCACCACCACCCGCAGCCCCGCCCACCTGCCGGTCACCTGGTAGCCGGGGGCGCCGGGCCGCCCGCGGCGAGCAGCCCGCGACGGCCCCCGGGCCGTCGCGGGCAAGCCCCTGCTCCCCCTCAGCCCCAGAGCTGCTCGCCCAGGGTGGCGCCCTCGGGGGCGCCGGGGAGGACGTAGGCGACGGCGGAGGCCTGGTGCTGGACGAACGGGTTGAGGGCGTCACGGGTGGCGAGGCGGGTCTGGACGCGGGTGAACTGGGCGGGGTCGCGCATGAAGGCGCAGAAGAGCAGGCCGCGGTCGTCCGGGCCGTCGTCGTAGCTGTAGCCGCGGCGGAGCATGCGCGCGCCGCCGTCGAGGCGGGGGCTGCTGAGCCGGACGTGGGCGGTGGCGGGGATGACGTAGGAGCCGTCCGGGTTCTTGGCGTAGACGTCCGGTTCGTCGTGTTCGGCGCTGCCGGTGAGCGGGGCGCCGTCGCCCGCGCGGCGGCCGATGACCAGGTCGCGCCGGTCCGCGGGGAGGGCCGCGAAGGCGGCGACGTCCATCCGGATCCGCCGGTAGACCAGGACGGTGCCGTTCTCGTGCGCCCCCGCCGGGCCCCAGACCCACTGCCGGGCGGTCGGCTCGTCGGGGTTGGCGGTGCCGTCCTTGAAGCCGAACAGGTTGCGGGCGGTGGTGCCCGGGGCGGTGGCGGGCAGAAAGCCGGACTGGGTCCAGCGGGGCGTGGCCCCGGCGGCGCGGGCGGCGGTGGTGGCGAGTTCGGCGACGACGGTCAGCGTCCAGCGGTCGGCGCCGCAGAGTTGGAGGAGAACGTCGCCGCCGCCGCGCGCCGGGTCGAGGCGGTCGCCGGCGAAGGCCGGCAGGTCGGCGAGCGCGGTCGGGACGTTCAGGCCGAGCCGGGCGGCGAGGTCGGGGCCGACGCCCACCAGGCTGGTGAGCCGGGCCGGTTCGGCGCCCTGGAGCCGCAGGTCCGGCGAGCTCCCGGCGGTCGCGGCGGCCAGCAACCGGGTGAGGTCCGCGAGCAGGCCGCGCAGGGCGTCCCGGCCGCCGGCGGTGGTCGCGGGTGCGAGGTCGAAGGCCAGCAGCTGGGTGGCGGGTTGCGGCGGTGTGGTCACGCCGGCCTGGCGGGGGCCGTGGAAGAGGGGTGCCGGTCCGGGTGGCGGGGCCGCCGGGTGCGGCGCGGCGCCTTCGTGGCCGCCGTGCGCCAACGCCTGGACGCCGGCGCCGAGTCCGGCGGCGAGCACCGCTCCGGCCGCGAGCAGCGCCCTCCGCTCCACACCGGATCCGGCGGCTTCCGTCTGTTTCCGCACTTTTCCGGTTTCGGCATGCATGGGCGACATTGGAGACGATAGAACACCTCTCATGCAAATCCCGATGATGCGTCAACTCACCCACCGACCCTCACCTGCACGTGCGACGAGACCGCTGCGACGGCTGTCCGCGGCGCTGCTCGCCGCCACCCTGGCGCTGGCCGGCTGCGCGGCATCGGGCTCCTCCTCCGACGAGGCGCGCCATCCGGCCGGTACGGTCGTCCAGGTCCCGGAGGACTTCCCGACCGTGCAGCAGGCCGTGGACGTCGCGCGCGAGGGCGACACGGTGCTGGTCCACCCGGGCGTGTACCCGGAGAGCGTCCGGATCACCAAGCCGCGCATCGTCCTGCGCGGGACGGACCGCAACGGCGTCGTCCTCGACGGCGGGGTGCGGCTCGTCAACGGCATCACCGTCACCGGCGCCGGCTCGGTGGTGGAGAACCTCACCGTGCACGGCTACCTCGCCAACGGCGTCCTGTTCACCGGCGTCACCGACGAGCACCTGCAACGGCACGGCGCCGGCGGCTCCGCGTACGACCCGCTCGACACCAACCGCTTCCCGCCCGTCCAGGGCTTCCGGGCCTCCCGGGTGACGGCGTACGACAACGGCCTGTATGGCATCTACGCCTTCGACGCGCGCGGCGGCGTGATCGAGGACTCCTACGCCTCCGGGCAGGCCGACTCCGGGATCTACGTCGGCCAGTGCAAGCCCTGCGACACCCTCGTGCACGGCAACACCGTGGAGCGCAACGCGGTCGGCATCGAGCTGACCAACGCCTCCGACGGGCTCAGCATCCTCGGCAACCGGGTGGTCGGCAACCGGGTCGGCGTGACGGTGAACTCCAACGACCTGGAATCCCTCGCCCCGCAGCACGGCGCGGTGATCGCCGGGAACGTGATCGCCGACAACAACGCCGCCGACACCCCGGAGCAGGCGGACGGCGGCTTCGGCATCGGCCTCGGGATCGGCGGCGGCACCGCGAACCAGGTGCTGCGCAACCTCGTCCAGGGGAACCGCGCCGCCGGGGTCATCGTCACCGACCCGCCCGGGCACCCGGCGAGCGGCAACCGCGTCGAGGGCAACCGCGCCACGGGCAACGGCGTCGACCTCGTGCTGGCCTCCACCGACCCCGGCAACTGCTTCACCGGCAACACGCCCGACACCCAGAGCCCGGAGCAGTTGGAGGGCCTGGCGGCGTGCGGGGCGCAGGGCCGCGGCCCGCTCCCCGGCGGCCGGCCCGCCACCGTCATGGCGCCGCCCGGCGTGCCGTTCCACCAGGTGCGGGCCCCGGACGCGCAGCCCTCCCTGCCCGACCCGTCGGCGCCGGGCCGGCCGGCGACGGACCTTCCGGGGCCCGTCGACCCGGACCGCTACGCCCTGCCCACGGACACCGCCGCCGTGCCGCAACCCCGGTGAGCCCGGGCCCCGGTGAGCCGCAGCCCCGGCGGCCCCGGGGCCTCACCCGGCGGCCCACGGCGCCTCCGGCATCCGCACGCCGTCCTGCCGACCGGTGAGGTCGACGGTCGTCGGGGTGCCCAGGCCGGACATCCGCATGGTGACCCGGCGCAGCGCGCCGGCGCCGTCGACCCAGTAGGTCAGCGGCGACGGCCCGCCGTCCGGGGCGGCGCCCTGGGCACGCGGGCCCGAGAAGCGGTCGTAGTCGCGGCCGTCGATGCGGTCCCGGCCGAGCAGGCGCGCCCCGGACTGGGCGAGCAGCAGCGGGTTGTCCGGCCGGTCGGCGCCGAGGCGGACCAGCAGGCCGAGCCCGGCGTCCAGCGGGTCCGCCGTGTAGGAGCGCGGCGACCAGCCGGAGCGGGGGACGTGCTCGGCCTGCTCCCAGGCGGGGCC
This sequence comes from Kitasatospora sp. NPDC087271, assembly GCF_044744605.1. Taxonomy (NCBI): domain Bacteria; kingdom Bacillati; phylum Actinomycetota; class Actinomycetes; order Kitasatosporales; family Streptomycetaceae; genus Kitasatospora; species Kitasatospora sp. NPDC087271. The sequence continues at coordinate 295,710 of NZ_JBIUYQ010000007.1, read as the reverse complement.
GGAGCCGGCCGGCTCCGGGGCCAGCCCGAGGCCGTCGCCGTCCCAGATGATCAGGCCGTGGTCGAGCTGACCCGAGGCCCCGGAGACCTGGTAGCGGCCCACTCCCCGGCGGGTGCGGTAGTCCACCACCCCCTCCACCCGGATCTGCACGCCGCCGCCCTCCGCCGCGGTGAGCGCCACCGCCGCCGGGCTGGCCTGGTACAGCGTCAGCCGGGACAGCGCCAGCCGGGACGCCTCGTCCATGGTCACCGGCCGTTCCTCCGGTTCGCCCCAGGCCGTCACCCCGAGGACCGTGGCCCCGGCGACCACCACCGCGCCGACCACCCCGACGAGCAGGCGCAACCGCGCCCTCTTCCCGATCTTCCTGCGGGCCATCTGGCAGCCCTCCTCCTTGTCATCACCGTCGTGCTCGTCGTCGCCGTCGTGCTCGTCGTCACCGTCGTGCGAACGAGCGGCGGGCGGGCCCGTGGCATGACTCGCGCCACGGGCCCGCCCCAACTCACCGCTTCCTATTCCTACTGGTGCCGCGCCCTGCGCTTACGGGCGACGAGGACCAGCGCACCGCCGGACGCCACCAGCACCGCGCCGCCGACGATCCCCAGCGGCACCAGGGCACTGGCGCCGGTGCTGGGCAGCTGTCCCCCGGGCGGGGGCAGCGGGTTCGCCGTCGACGGGCTCGGCGACTCCGTCGGCCCCGGCGGCGTGGTCCGCTCCGGCGTGCTCGGCGAACTCGACGGGCTCGGCGAGCTCGACGAGTTGGTCGGCGTCGGGGTCGGGGTCGGCGTCGGGGTGGGCAGCAGCCGGTTGACCGCCGTCACCGAGACACCGTCCGCGAGGTTGTCGGAGGTCAGCGCCAGCGGGCCGAACACGGTGGTGTCCGGAGCCGCGTAGCCGTCGGGCGGGCTGAGCTCCTGCCAGTAGTACGTCCCCGGCACCCCGGCGCCCTGGCAGAGGCCGTCGGCGCCGGTCGTGCAGGGGCCGCCCACCGCCGTGTCGGGCTTGTCACCGCCGGTCTGCAACCCGTCGGTGCCGTTGGTGTCGTGCCACAGCTGGAACTTCGCCCCCGCCAGCGGCTTGCCGTCCTGGTCGTGCTTGACCAGGCGCAACGCGCCCTCCTGCTGCCGGAACCCGAAGTCGAAGGTGTGGTCGTTCTCGCCCGGCCCGCCGGTGGTCAGCGCCCGCTCGGGGAACTTCGTACCGGGCGGCACCAGGCCCTTGGAATCGATGAAGTGGTTGTCGCCGACGTCCGCGTCGGTGGGCACCCACTGGTAGAGCGGCCCGCCCTTGGCGTAGTCCGCCGGGTTGTCGAGCCGGATCGTGTACTTGGTCCTCGGCTTGAGGCCGCCGGTGACGTTCGAGTCGTCGAAGTAGTACTCGCCGCGCTTCGTCGTCTTCGTCGTGCCGACCAGCTTGCCCGACTCGTCGTAGAGGTGGACGGTCGCGCCCTCGACGGGGCGCTGGCCCGGGTTCTGGACGCCCTTGCGCTCGGGGTCGTACCAGACCCGGTTACCGATCTGCAGCGGCGCCTGGTCGCAGAGCACCTCCAGGTCGCCCATCGAGGCGCCCTTGCCGAACGGCGCGATCGTCCCGGCCGGGTTGAGCCGGAAACCGAACTGCGGGTCCTGCTGGCCGTTCGCCCGCTGGAGGAACGACGTGCCGTACCCGAGAGCGGTGTGGTTGGGGTCGAAGGCGGAGACCGCGACGGTGCTCTCGACCTTGGACAGCGCCATGCCGGCGAACGCCGTGTTGCGGTGGCCGCCCCAGGTCGTATCGAAGAACCGGGTGCCCCGGGGGGCGAGCCCGCACCCGTTGTTGGTGTCCATCACGTACGTGCCGTTCGCCCGGCAGGCCTTGTTCAGGTCCCCGCCGGACATGACGACGGCGACGAAGCCCGGCACCGGGGCGCCCGGCGCGCGGTCGCTGAAGCGGTCGCGGAAGGCCAGCAGCATCGAGCCGTCGGTCTCGAACGTGATCTCGCCCAACTCGGGCTCGGGCTTGGCGATGGTGGCGCTGCCGCACGGGCGGCCGTTCTGCGTGGTCGGGTAGGTGCTCGTCCACGGGAACCAGCCCGCACCGTCGCACGGGCCCGAACCGACGGTGGACTGGCGCGGGTAGTCCAGCGGCTGGTCCAGCACCGGCTTGCCGAACACGCCGGTGGCGAGGTCGAAGGGCAGGACCACCGCGCGCAGGTCGGTGAGCTTGCCGGTGGACTCGCCGGAGCACACTCCGCCGAGGTAGCCGGTGCCGTCCTGGAGGCCGAGGCCGAACGGACGCCAGTCCCCCGCCGCCGGGCAGCCCGGGTCGGGGATCGGGTAGGAGGCCGTCGGGCTCCCGGCGGCCGGCAGGGTGGCGTTGTAGCGGTAGAGCCTGCGGTCGTTGAGGTTGACGACGAACAGGTCCTTGCCGTCGTCGGTGATCTTGATGCCGCCGAGGCTCTCCTTGCCCGGCGTGTCGAGGAAGGCGTCGTCGGTACCGCCGCCGTGGGCCGTCGAGCCCGCGTTCGGGACGGTGGTGAACAGCGTCGTCTTCTTCTGCGCGATGTCGGTGACGTAGACCGCCCCGGCACCGCCCGGGCCGTAGTCGGTGGTGCGCTTGGCCACCGCCGAGGAGAACAACCGCCGGTCGGCCTTGTTCCAGGCGATGCCGTACAACGTGCCGGTATCGGCGTTGGTGGCGAGGTTCGTGGCGGTCACGCCTTCGCCGTCCTGGCCGCGCGCGCTGTACGGGAAGGAGACCAGCGTGCGCTGGGCCCCGCCCTCGCGGTCCATCGGCTGGCAGGTCGTGACCAGCGGGGCGTTCTTCTGGCAGTAGTCACCGGGGTTCCAGAGCCCGGTGGTGTACGCCACGTTCTTGCCGCCCGAGAGGTCGACGAACTCCTCGTTGCTGCTCAGCTGGGTCGGCGCGCCGTCCAGCCCCTGCCGCGAGGCGAACGCCGGGAACAGCACCCCGGGCTTCGGATTCACCACCTGCACCCGGTACTTGCCCCCGGACGGCTTGGCCGTCGCCGGGGCCAGCGTGACCGTCCCGTCGGCCGCCGTCACCCCCTCGATCGCGACCCCGGCGTCATCCGTGAGCGTCACCTTCACGCCCGCGAGCCCTGGCTCCAGGGCCGGTGTCCACACTCCACTGGTGTCCACCGCCCGGATCACCCGGACGGTCACCGTCCCGTCGCCGGGTTGTGGAAAAGCCGCCGGCGCCGTCACCAGCGCTGCGGCGGACAGTCCCACCGTCAGCGCCGCGACCTGCGCGGCGCACCTCGTTCGCTTCCTCGTTCGTCCCAATGTCCCGCTCTCATCATCGACGGGTTATCACACCCGGGCCGATCAGGAGTTCATCAGCAGACCGGCAATCTAATATATCCGCAAGGGAATTGACGAAAGTTCATGTGCACGCGCGACAAGAGCGGCACACCCACTCCACCATCAGTTCGAATCCGGACCCGTTCGTCCGATACCGGCCGCTCTGCTCGAAAACAGCGCCTTCGACCGAATTCGTCCGGACGAGGCGGTGGGGTGCGGAGGCGGGGCGCGGGGACGGCGCAGGGCAGGGCAGGGCGCAGGAACGGGGGTACGGGAGCGGGGGCGCGGGACCGGACGGGGCGGGGCGCGGGGACGGCGCAGGGCAGAGCAGGGCGCAGGAACGGGGGTACGGGAACGGGGACGCGGGACCGGACGGGGCGGGGAGGCGGCCCGGGGAGGCGGCCCGGGGCAGCGGCCGGCGCACGCCTCCGCGCGACCCTGTCGGACCGGGCGGGTAGCGTGGCAGACGTGCCCCAGGTGTCCCGACTCCCCCTACCCGACCTCGCCCGGCTGCGGCGGGCCCGCGACCGGATGGACCGCGACTACGCCCAGCCACTGGACGTGCCGGCGCTGGCGCACACCGCACTGATGTCGCCGGGCCACTTCTCCCGCAGCTTCCGCGCCGCCTTCGGCGAGACCCCGTACGGCTACCTCATGACCCGCCGGATCGAGCGGGCCAAGGCACTGCTGCGGCGCGGCGACCTGAGCGTGACGGAGGTCTGCATGGCGGTCGGCTGCACCTCGCTGGGCTCGTTCAGCTCGCGGTTCACCCAGCTGGTCGGCGAGACCCCCAGCGCGTACCGGGCCCGGGACCACGACCACGCCGCCGCCCTCCCGGCCTGCGTCGCCAAGGTCCACACCCGGCCGACCAGGACCGGGGAGACGGGCGACCCCACCGGCCCTTAGCCCGGCTCCGACCGGGCTCGGCAGTGGCCCCGGCCCCTACCGCCGGCCCTGCTCGGGCCGGTCGTCCGCGTCCGGGTCCGGGGGCAGGCCCACCTCCTCGCGGTCCTCCTCGGTGCGCTCGTCGAGATCCTCCTCGTCGGGCCGCCGGGGCAGACCGCGCCCGTGCCCGGTGTCCGGGTCGCCTTCGACGTCCTTGTTGGACTTGTGGTGCGACATGGCGCCTCCTCGCCCCCGATTCCGCCGGTACCTTCCCACTCAAACGCGCGCCCCGGGCCCCCGCAAGCCGGGGCCGCGGTCACGGGGCGCCGCGCCCGGCGCGGCCTCGGGGAACGCCGCCGACTCGAACGCCGCCGACTCGAACTGCGCCCGCTGGTCGGCGTCCAGCCGCAGCACGTCCACGAGCAGCCGCACCGTCTCCCGCCGGGGCCGCAGCGCCCCGCCCCGTTCCAGGTTGCGCACCGCGCGAACACTCAGCGTGGCGAGATCGGCCAGTTGCTGCTGGGTCAGGCCCCGGTGCTTCCGGTGTCCGTGCAGCATGTCGCCAAATCGCATCTTTCCCGACCTTTCCCTGTCCGCGCCAGCCGGCTGCTCTAGCCTTCGTAACGCGACCGGGGAACCGTCGGGTTCAACGGCCAAGCGGCGTGAAGTCCGCCTCAAGTCACCGCCCTTGACTCTCTGTCACCGTCGACGGAAGGAACCCGCCGGCACGCCGCCTCGCCACGGCCGCGCGCTCGCCCACAGCCGGGGCGACCCCCGGCCGTCGCCCCCCGTCACGGCTCCGCCTGTCACGGCTCCGCCCGCTCCGGTGCGCGTTGCAGGCGGAACGCGTCCGCGAGGACCGCCTGGGCCAGCACCCGGGCCGGGCCGCGCGCCGTGGTGCGCCCCGTGGTGAGGGCGAACTCGATGGTGCCGAGGCCGGGCAGGCCCGGCTGGTCGGGCAGCACCCGCAGGCCCGACGGGATCAGGCTGCGGGCGTGCGGCACCACCCCGAGGCCGGCCAGCGCGGCGGCCCGGACCCCGGAGAGGCTGGTGCTGGTGCAGGCGATCCGCCAGGGCCGCCCGTCGCGTTCGCAGACCTCCAGGGCGCGGACCCGGGTGAAGCTGGGCGGCGGGTAGACGATCAGCGGCAGCGGCTCCGCCGGGTCCGTCCGGAAGTCCTCCGCCGCGATCCACACCAGCTTGTCCTGCCGCACCAGTTGCCCCTGTGAGCCGCCGCCGGGCGGGCGCTTGCCGAGTACCAGGTCGAGCCGTCCGTCTGCCAGTTGCTCGTAGAGCACGGCGCTGAGGCCGACGGTGAGTTCGAGGTCGACCTGGGGGTTGCTCCGCCGGAAGCTCCGCAGGATCTGCGGCAGCTCGGTGTGGGCGAAGTCCTCCGAGGCGCCGAACCGCACCCGCCCGCGCACCTGCGTCCGCGCGAAGTAGCCGAGCGCCTGCTCGTGCGCCTCCAGGATCGTCCGGGCGAAGCCGAGCATGGCCTCGCCCTCGCCGGTGAGCCGCACGGAGTGGGTGTCGCGCAGGAAGAGCTGCCGGTCGGCGGCCGTCTCCAGCCGCCGGACGTGCTGGCTGACCGTCGACTGCCGCAGCCCCAGCCGCTGGGCGGCCCGGGTGAAGCCGCCGGTCTGGGCCACCGCGAGGAAGGACCTCAACTGCACCGGATCGAACATCCGGCCATTCTATCCGCTGATATCACGGATCATGATGACAGTGAGTGCCGCCAGCGGGATTCACAATCACCCCGGCGGGCGGCAGGCTGGGGCCATCCCACCCGAACCGCCACCGCGGAGAACCATGCCTCGCCCGAACCACCCGCTCCGCTCCCACCTGCCCCGTCGCCCCGCCCGCCTCCGGGTCGACCCGTTCATCGCCGCCCTGCTGGGCACCGTGGCAGTGGCCGCCCTGCTCCCCGCCCGCGGCAGCGCCGCACCGGCCTTCTCGGACGCCGCCACCGGCGCGGTCGCCGTCCTGTTCTTCCTCTACGGCGCCCGGCTCTCCGCCCGCGAGGCCTGGGAGGGGCTCAGGCAGTGGCGGCTGCACGGCACCGTGCTCGCGGTCACCTTCGGCCTCTTCCCCCTGCTCGGGATCGCCGCCCACCTGCTGGTGCCGGCGGTGCTGTCGCCGCAGCTCTACCAGGGCCTGCTGTTCCTGACCCTGCTGCCCTCCACCGTGCAGTCCTCGATCGCCTTCACCTCCATCGCCCGCGGCAACACGGCCGCGGCGGTCTGCAGTGCGACCTTCTCCAGCCTCTTCGGCATCGTCCTGACCCCGCTGCTCGCCGCCGTGCTCCTGCACACCAAGGGCGGCGTCTCGCCGGGCACCGTGCTGGAGATCGCCGAACAACTCCTGCTCCCCTTCGCCGCCGGCCAGGTGCTGCGCCGCTGGATCGCCGCCTGGATGGCCCGCCACCGCGCCGTCCTCGGCCTGGTCGACCGCGGCTCGATCCTGCTGGTCGTCTACAGCGCCTTCAGCGCCGCCGTGGTGGGCGGGGTGTGGGGTGCCCTCTCCCTGCCCCGACTGGCGGCACTGCTGGGGGTGGAGGCGGCGCTGCTGTGGCTGGTCCTGACCGCGACGCTGCTGGTCGGCCGCCGGCTCGGGTTCGGCCGGGGCGACCTGGTCGCGATCGTCTTCTGCGGCTCCAAGAAGAGCCTGGCCAGCGGCGTCCCGATGGCCACCGTCCTCTTCCCGGGCCCGGCGGCCGGGCTGATGGTGCTGCCGCTGATGCTCTTCCACCAGCTGCAACTGATGGTCTGCGCCGTCCTGGCCCGCCGCTGGGGCGCGCAGGCCGAGGGTGCCGGGGCCACGGCACAGCCGACGGCCGCGCCGACCCTCGACCACGTGGCCTGACGGACACCGCGCGCCCTCAGCGGCCGACGACGTCGACGGCCGTTGAACCACTTCACGGTGCCGAGGTCGACCAGGGCCCGGCGCCCCTCCGTCGACCGGCCGGCCGCCACCTTCCCGGTGTCCGCCCGCCGGTGTCCGCCCACGCCGGAGGGTCGGACCGCAGCGCTGGACCATTCGAGGCGTATCGGCGGGATCCCCGGGATGGCGACAGCCGGAATTCCTCGCGCCGTGCCACCGTCCCCCTTCGGCCCGCCCCGCTCCGAGTGCGAGGGCCACACCCCCGGTCCGACGAAAGAAAGGGAATCCACGTGTCCGTACGCCGAAGCGCCGTCACCGTGTCCGCCGTTCTCGCCGCCCTGTGCACCGCCGTGACACCGGTCGCCGACGCCGCCCCGACGGCCGCCGCGGAAATCCTGAACTGCACCGTGAACGCCGCCGTCACCTTCGGCCCGCCGCTCTCGGCCGGCCCGGAGGCCACCACCGTGGCGATCGGCGGGACGGTGAGCGGCTGCCTCGACTCCCAGGGCGGCCCGACGGCCGTGACGGGCGGCACCGTCACCGCGACGCTCAAGTTCGGCACGCTCAGCTGCAACCCGCTGACGCCGCCGGCCATGGCGCTGGGTTCCACCGCGACCTTCACCTGGAACCTGAAGGACGGCACGCAGGCGAGCAGCACCATCACCGACCTCGCCGTCGTCGACGTCGACGGGGCCGGGACCCTCACCGGCACCGTCACCGGCTCCTCCACCCGTCTGGCCGGGGAGAACCTGACCACCGTCCTCAACATCGACAGCGACCAGCCGATCCTGGACAACTGCGTCGACGTCCTGCTCGGAGTCGGCCAGCCCATCGCCCAGTCGACGCTGACCGCCGACGCCGCCTTCAGCTGACACCAGGCCGACCTGCCGTCCCTCCGACCTCCGTCCCTCCGCCCCTCCGCCCCTCCGTCCCGCTGACCTGTCGTCCCTCCGACCCTCCGTCCCGCTGACCTGTCGTCCCTCCGACCCGCGCGGGGCCGCCCCGCAAGTGGCGGGCCCTGCGCGCGTCGGCGCAACCACCGCACGTTGGCGTCGAGTCGTCGCCATGCCTCCCGCCGTCCGACCACCGCCCCGGGTCAGCCCGCAGGGTCGGTGAGCCGGTAGACCGTGATGCCGGCGGCGCTCGCGACGGGGCGGTAGCCGGCGGCGGGGAGGGCGCGGAGGGCCTCGGCCTCGTCGCGGGCGGAGAGGAGCCCGTCCCGCGGGTGGTCGGCTGCCACCACCCAGTCGGGCCGCGCGCCGGGGGCGCCCGGGTAGCGGGGGAAGAGGTAGACCCGGGTGCGGCCGGTGAGTTGGGCCGCGAAGCCGTTGGCGGCGGCCACCTCGGCACCGTCCGGGATCCGGCGCAGCAGCGCGCTCACCGCGTCGACGGTCGCGTCACGCTGCCAGGTGGCGGGGCGGACCAGCTCCGCGAGGGGCTGGGTGGGCAGGGCGGCGGCCGTCACGGCGAGCCCGGCGGCCACGGAACCGCGGACCGTCCACCGCCGCAGGCCGCGCCGGGCCCGGAACCGCAGCCCAAGCCGGGACAGGGCGTCGACGAAGGCGAGGAAGACGATCGGCATCAGGACGGCGCCGTAGTGGAAGTCCGTCCCCCAGTAGGACGGGTTGGTGGACCAGAAGCGCCAGCCCAGCGTCGGCAGGGCGAGCAGGATCAGCGGGGAGCGCAGCGCCAGGAACGCGGTGGGGGCCAGAATCGTGACGACGGTGTGCCACTTCTCGCCGGGCAGGAGCAGCCTGGTCACGGGGTTGCCGGCCGGGCCGTCGACGCTGGAGAGGTAGGTGTAGGCGCCGTCCGGGTTGAGGGCCGGGATGACGACCAGCAGCACCAGGAGCAGGGTGGCGGCGGAGAGCGCGACGACGCTCGCGCCCAGTCGGCGGCGGCCGTGCCAGAACAGGTAGCAGCCGATGACGGCGACCGTCGCCGCGAGGTCCTCCTTGACCAGCAGCAGCGGCAGGGCGAAGCCGACCGCCGACCGCCGACCGCCACTGCCGGAGCATCAGCCGCTCCAGAGAGAACGTCAACAAGGGTACGGCGAAGGCGATTTCGTGGAAGTCGAAGCCGACGGCCTGTTGCAGGCCGACCGACAGCCCGTACGCCACCCCGATGCCCGCGCCCGCCCACCGGCCGACCGCCCGCACCGCGGCCCTGGTCACGGGGACGGCCGACACGGCGACCAGCGCCGCCTGGGCGACGAGCAGGGTGAGCGCGGAGGGGAAGGCCCGGTAGAGCGGTGCGAGGGTGGCCAGGATCGGGTGGAAGTGGTCCCCGAGCAGGTGGAAGCCCGGCCCCTTCAGCTCGGAGACCGGCGCGCGGCCCTCGGCGTAGCCGCGGAGGGCCTGCTCGAAGATGCCCAGGTCGAAGCCGTTCGTCCGCAGGTGCAGGTGGCGGGAGACGGACAGCGCGGTGTAGGCGGCGAACAGCACGGCGGCGAGCGCCCAGGGCAGCAGGGTCGCACCCGCCCCCTCGGCGGCGGGCCGCCGCCGTTCGGGCACGGGCCGGGTCTCGGCCGTGGCGCGGGCTGCACGGATCGGGCTCAGGGGCAACGGGGGCTCACTTGCGACGAGGCGGACGGGGGAGTGACCCCAGAAGCCTCCGACCAACCCGCTGAAGATCCGCTGAAGAAGTCTGAGCACACCTTCAGGAACCCGTGACGCCCCCGTGCCCGCGTGCGCGGGTGCGCGGGTGCGCCCGCGGGCGCGCGGTCAGGACACCGGTGCGCGGGGGGCGAAGTCCGGCAGGCGTTCCAGGCTGTCGGCGACCGCCGCGAAGCCGTAGTCGATCATCTGCCGCTCGTACCCGGCGACGGCGGTCAGCCCGGCCAGCAGCAGCTGGCGCAGCACGTGCCGGTCGACGGCGGTTCCCCCGTCCACCGCGCCGAGCCGGCGCAGCTCGCGCAACTGCTGGTCGACCACGCGCCGCTCGCCCGCCATCGGGCCCGTGACGGCCTCCAGCAGGGGGTGCAGCCGCTGCGGCAGGCACTGGCGCAGCGCGGCGCGCCCATGCTCGTTCAGGCCGATCCGGAAGCCCTGGTACCGGCTGTGCGCCCCCTCCTCCCGCTCAAGGACCCGCACCTCCACGCCGGCCCGGAGCAGCCCGTCCGCCAGGCAGAGCCCCCCGAGCCAGGCCCCGGCCACCAACACCTTCGTGCCCACTCCCCCGTCTGTCGCGTGCCCTGCGGTCACCGACCGCGATCCGCCGCGATCCGCCGTCCCGCCAGCCTCCCCCGCCGGCCTGGCACTTCGTCAGTGATCTTTGTTTCCCGAACCACATGACAACTGTCACTGCGCACGGCCCACCGGCCGGAGGCCCCGCAGGCCCCGCAGGCCCCGCAGGCCCCGCAGGCCCCACGCGCAGACCGTCCGGTGGCTGGAGGCGAACCGCCGGGCCCTGCGGCTCTCCAACCGCCACGACCGGCCCGAGGAAGGAGGCCGCCGACCAGGCCGGCGAGTTGACCCCCTGGTAGCGCCCGCGGGTGCTCGTCGCAACGTCCCGCCCCGGGGACTACTCCGCGCCGGGCGCCGCGTGATGGATCTCGGTGATCCTCGCAGCCGCGTCGAACCCGAGGACCGGGTCGGGGCGGTCGGAGAGCAGGCTCTCGTACAGCGGCCGGTAATGGGCCACCTTCCGGGCCGTCCGACCGTCCGTCCCGAAGGCGGCGAGCAGGTCACCGTCCCGGGCTGCGAAGCCGGTCATGGAGGTGTGGTCGATCCACACCTCCACGCCCGCCCGGCCGAAGACCAGACTGCTCTCCTTGCTGCTGGAGCCCGTGAGCCAGCTGCTGCGCAGTCGTGCGGTGCCCGACTCGCCCCGGGACCGGTACTCGGCGGTGCACCACGCGCTGGCGCCGCCGTCCAGCTGCCGGGCGGAGGTGAGCGCCGTGAGGTCGACCAGGCGGGTGAGCATGCTGAGCTGGTTCACCCCGGAGTCCATCCAGCTGGAGCCGTAGGACTCGTAGGCACCGCTGCCCTTGAGGACGTAGGGGTCGTAGAACGCGGAGGTGACGGCCGTGACGGGCCCCCACTCGGGGTGCTCGGCAAGCAGTTCCGCCGCCCAGCCGACCTCCGGAGAGAAGGCGAAGTGGTGCGCGGTGAACAACCGGCCCCGCACGTCGACCGCTTCGTGCAGCGCGCGGAGCCGCCCGAGCGAGGCGAGGTCGTGGACGAGGGGTTTCTCGACCAGCACCTTGGCCGTGGAGAGCCGGAGAGCCTGGGCCGCCAGCTCCGCGTGCGTGTGCGTGGGAGTGGCGAGCACGAGCAGATCGGGTCGGTGCTCCGCGAGCGCGTCGTCCAGGCCGGCGTAGTGACGCGGGGTGGTTCCACGGAACGAGGGCGGTTCCGGCCGGTTCGGATCGACCGTGAACTCGACCAGCACATCGGCCCGTTCGGCCAGGACTGCGAGATGGGTCTGTGCGATGGTGCCGACGCCGACGAGGCCGACGCTCACGAGGTCAGTCATCAAACTCTGCTTTCTCCGGACGACTCGGCCGAGGTGCGGGGGCCGGGGAGAGTCATCGACGTGTCACCACCGCTGCCCAGCGACCCAACGACGCGACGGGGCCGTCCACCCAGCCGACGGCAGGCAGGTGCTCCGCGGCGGCGAGGGAGCCGTCGATCCAGGAGGTCGCGATGGGAACCCAGTAGGTGTTGCCTCCGGACGTACGGGTGCGCGCATCGAGCTCGGATCGCGTGCGACGAGCACCCTCGTGGTCACCGGCGAGGACGCCGAGGAGGATCTCGGCCACGTCCGCCAGGTTGTGGCCGCCCCGGTAAGCGATCCCGTCCGCAAGGTGCCGGGTGTCTCCTACTGCGGACCGGGCAGCGCTGACGTCGCCGGCCATGGCGTGGGCCACCGCCTCGGCGGACCGGAGCTTGACCAGTTCGACGGGGTTGGGCACCAGGTCGAGCAGTTCCCGGGCCCGGCCCGCCGCGTCGGCGACGGCTGCCGTGTCCCCGGACCAGCAGGCGGTCTGCGCCAGGTTGGCGAGTGCCTTCGCCTCTGCGGCGGCCAGTCCCTCGCGCCGCGCCAGGCCGATCGCCTCGTGGTAGACGGAAGTCGCTTCCTCGAAGCGGGCGTTGACCCGCCAGATGTGCCCGGTCAGCCGGAGCCGTTCGCCTTCGTCCTCCGGGCCACGGACCGGTTGTTCATGCAGGGAGGCGAGAGCGGCCGCGAACCGCCCGTTGAGGTAGTCGAAGTCGCTGAGCCAGTAGCGGGCGGCCGCGTCGAACTCGCCCCCCACCAAGCCCCGGTAGATCTCCGCGGCCTGCGTGTAGTCGCCGTGGTTGCGCAGGGCGTGGGCGAGGTGGATGCGGACCAGCTGTGCCGTTCGGCCACCGTGCCGCACGCCTCCGGCCGCGCCGCCGAGCAACTCGATCGCCTCCTCGACGCGGCCGGTCCGGCGGAGCTGGACTCCTCGGATGGCGGCCCGGATCGCCCGGTACTCGGGGAGGCCCACCGGGGCGCCGGTAAGACCGGCTCCGAGCTCCGACCACTGGCCGGCCTCGACGAGTCGCTGCGTGGCCAGCGCCATCCAGTCGTCGAAGACACCGTGCTCGGCAGAGAGCTTGAGCCCGGTTTCGAGGGCTTGCGCCGTCGCCACCCGCCCGCCGGAGGCGCCCAGGCGTTCGCCCAGCCAGCTCAGCAGCCGGGCGGCGACCTCACTGCGGTCACGATCCGACCAACCGTCAGGAAGCGTCCGGTCCGCCTCGCCGATGGCCTGCCGCAACGCCACGTGCAACGCGTACGGGAACGCGTAGGCGTCGTCGTGTGTCAGGAACGGTCGGCGAAGGAACCGTGCCACGCTCCCGTCGGAGACTCCGGGTTGACCGGCGCGCAGCAGCTCCGCGCCCACCCGGTCGGTGAGCGCGGCTGTTCGGACCAGGTCGCGTTCCTCCCGGGGGAGGTCCCTGATCGACCGGGTCGCGACGGCTGTGAACGAGCCGCCGAAGTCCGCCACGGAAGGTTGCCCACCGCGTGCCAGCAGGGCGGCGCAGTGGGAGACCGACAGGTCCAGGTACAGGGGAAGCCCCTGGCCGCCGGAGATGACGCGTTCCCGGATCTCCGCCGACATCGCGGGCTCACCGTCCCGGACGAGGGCCTCACGGAGATAGCTGTCCGCGTCGGAGTCCGACAGGTACCCCACGAGGTGCTGCCGCGGTTCGGCCGTGTCGTTGCTGAAGTGCAGATGGGGCCAGCACTCCGGGCCGGTGAAGTCCAGCTCGCCGCCCGCACCCGAGTCGGCCCAGTCGATCCGGTTCCGGCCGGTGATGACGAACAGCACGTTCGGCATCAGATAGGCGCAGCGCTGGACGAACCGTTCCACTGCGCGATCGGCCTGACCGTTGACCACCTCGAAGGTGTCGAGGAAGACGCACACCCGGGGCCGCCGGCCCGGCCGACCGCCCCGGGGCTGCCGTTCCAAGTCCCAGGCCAGCAGGTACGGGAAGTACGAGAGCGTCTCGTAGTCGGCGTCCGCCTCGACCAGTTCGGCGAACAGATCGCAGTCGGCCAGCAGCCGGCCCTCCCGCACCCGGTCCCGGACAGCGCGGTACGTGACCAGCGCGGCCCGGTGGGCCAGTCCGGTCAGACCTCCCAGACCACCCGGGTCGACCTGCTTCACGGCCTCCGCGATCTGGTCGCCCAGCGCGATGCTCCGCGAGGCGCGCCGCAGCGCCGGCGAGGCGTCCAGGAACTCCTGCAAGGCCTCGCCGGGGTGAGCGCGAGCCCAGTAGGAGGCCAGGGCCAGGTCGAAGGCCGGCCAACGGCTCCCCAACTGGCCCAGGGCGGCCCTCAGACGCAGCAACAGGCTCTCGATGTCGCCGGCGCCCTCCTCCGAGAGGTCGATCCGCACGGTCACCACGTCGTCGCGCTCCTTCTCCCGCGCTTCGGCGAGGAGGCGGCGCTCCAGCTCGTGGGAGAGCGTCGTCTTGCCTATGCCACCCACGCCGTAGAAGGTCAGCACATTGCGGCGGCCCTGCCCGCGGTCCACGACCGGCGAGACCTCGGCCTCGTCCAGCATCCGGTGAAGCTCGTCGACCGACCGGGCGAATGCGGCCACTTCGTCGACCCGGTTGGTGAAGACCTGCTGAGCCGTGACGGTGGACGAAAGGCCGCTCATGAATGCAGCCCTCAGGTTCACCCGTGCCATGCGGCCTCCAGACGTGCGTCGAGCCACGGTCGGTTCGGCGGCATCTCCCGCGACAGGATGCCGTGCTGAAATCTTGTCAGTGATTGCTGCGGCGCCACAATCTCGTCCATGGGGTTTTCAGACGGCCGACCCCGCGCGTTCCTCGGCCACGACGACGGGGCGCGGCGGGGCCTCGGGGAGGCTCCCCGAGCGTGTCTCGACCTGCGTGGCGTGCCGCATCCGCCGACTGGTCGATCCGTTGGGGTGCGGCGTCGAGGAGTTACGGTTCGTCAAGGAGCCTGATACCGGCGCCATATGCCGTACGCGTCGGACTGGATCGTGGCGCTCGCACTCCCGGAGTGGGACCGTCCGATTCCGGCAGGAGTGCCTTTCCCGGGCGTGCGACCCGATGACCACGCCGGCCGTGGAGGAGATCGTCACGCCGCCGTTGCGGCTCGCGGGCGAGCCGCAACGGCCCGCCTCGGGGCAGGTCGCGGCGCGCGTGACGTACCTGGGCGCGTGGTGATCCGCCGCGTCCGACGGCTGGTCCGCCTCGTGGTGCCGGACCGCAAGGGCCTGTCACTGGCCTGGAGCACGATCAGGGGGCGCAAGGGCGGCTTCGTCGGCTCCTTCGTCGCGATCGCCGCGGGCTCGGCGGTGATCACCGCCTGCGGGATCCTGCTGATGTCCGGGCTTGAACATCCGGGCTTCGAAGCTGCCAGACTGGAAGCTGCCGGACTGGGAGGACGGCTCAGGGGCGGATGGCGACGGCCCCGTAGCAGGAGGCCGCTGCGTCGGTGATGTGCTCGGTGTCGTCCGCAGGCGCCGCCGGGTGCCAGCGCGGAGTGGCCGCGACGCCCGGCTCCAGGAGGTTCCAGCCGGTGAAGAACTGCGCGAACTCGTCACGGGTGCAGGCGGCGACGGGGGTTCCCGCGGCGGTGTAGACCTGGATGAGCCGGGCGGTCTCCTCGGCGGCGAAGTCCTGCGTGAAGTGGCTGACCACCAGCGCGGAACCGCTGGGCAGTTGTGCCTTGAGGCCTTCGGTGATCCGCTGGGCCTCGAACGGCACGAAGTGCAGCAGGGCGTTCATGCTGAGCGCGATCGGCTGGGTGAAGTCCAGGATCGCCCGGGCCGAGTCCAACAGGTCTCCGGGCTCGCGCACATCGGCCTGCACGTAGGCGGTGACGCCCTGCTCGGTACCGCGCAGGAGCGCCTGCGCGTGGAGGAGCACGATCGGGTCGTTGTCGGCGTAGACGACCTTGGCGTCCGGTGCGACCGACTGCGCGACCTCGTGCAGGTTCGGCGAGGTGGGGATCCCGGTGCCGATGTCGAGGAACTGCCGGATCCCGGCCTCGGCGAGCAGTTGCGTCGACCGGCGCATGAAGGCACGGTTGGCGCGCGCGGCGGAGCGGGCGTAGGGGAAGACCGCCAGGGCCCGGCCGGCGGCCTCACGGTCGGCGGGGAAGTTCGTCGTGCCGCCGAGGTAGTAGTCGTACATCCGTGCCGAGTGGGCCAGGTGTATGTCGAGGTTGACCTCTACGTCGTCGGTCCTGGCGGTGCCGTCCGTCATGCGTTCCCCCTGATACGTCATCGACTCGCCCTGCGCAGGACAGGACCGATCCGCGCCCGCGCCACAGTGGCGAGCGGTGGCGGACCCTGGCGCGGCCCCTTCCACTATGCCCACACGCCCGAACGGCCAAGCAAGGGCCGCCACCGGTGACGACGCGACCGTGAAGCAGGACGACCGAATCAGAGCATGTAGTGACTCACTCTGACCATGTTCCGCACGGTATCTCCATCATCCGCCGCACCTTATGTCTGATCTCGAAACACCTTGTCGCGGTTTAACATCTCGGCATCCAATCCGCCTTAATGTTCCTACCAGGGAAGCGAGTTCCCACTGTGACCGCCGCACGGCCGTGGGGCTCAGCCACGGTCGACGGCCCGCGCCGGACGGCAGCCGACAGGCGTGCCGCAGGGGAGGAATGGGACGTGACCGAGAGCGACTGGGTGGTCGGAGACCGGGACCGCCTGACGTTCGACGCGTTCTGCGACACGCACGAGGGGGCGTGGACCGGGTTCGCCCGCGCGCGCCTTCGCGACGACACCGCCGCACACAGAGCGGTGGAGATCGCGAAGGTCCGCGTGTGGAAGGAGTGGCCGCGCATCCTGCGGGAGAAGATCCCACCGTTCCACGCCTGGACGATCCTCAAGGAGGAGATCGGCGCCACCCTGGCGGAACTGATGATGAACGGCGAGCCGCTGCCCACCCAGGCGAGCGTCCCCGGGTGGGTCTACGCCGTGCGGATCGCCGCCGAGCGGGCGCAGCACCTGATGGAGACCGGGGGCACTCACGAGCAACTGTACGTCGCGCTGCGGCGGTTGTCCGAGCGGCGGCACGACGTGATCGTGCTGCGCTACCTGCTCGACCTGCCGGACGAGCAGATCGCCGACTGCCTGGGGACGACCGAGGCCAACGTCCGTTCGACCGCGAGCCAGGCTCTCGACCGTCTGGCCGCGGCGCTCGGCGGCCGACGCGGGGAGAGCCGGTGAGCACCGAGCACGACCGGGCCCTGCACCCGAACATGGCCGGCATCCACCTGCCCACCCGGGCCCCCCGGCCGCAGCCAGGGGGCACGGGCGTCTCCTGGGAGCGGCTGCTGACCGCCCCGAGTCCGCTGTCCTCCGAGCACAAGCAGGCGGCCCACGAACTCGACCTCGCCGCGTCCCTGGTCCTCTCGATGCCGTCCGCCGCGGCCTCCCTGGGCCTCCTCGTCAACGCCGAGCAGATCCACCCCGAGGGCGCCCTCGTCCTCGGCGCGCTGCTGTACGTCGCGGGCCATCGCGACGGCGCCCAGTTCTGGTGGCAGTTCGCGGCCGGCGGCGGTTCCTACACCTCCGCGTCGTTCCTGAGCCTGTTGCACCGCAGCCTCGGGGAGTTCCTGGACGCGGAAGTCTGGCGCCAACAGGCCGAAGCACTGGCCACCAACCCCCGCCCGCCACAGCGCGTCCTGAGCACTCCTCACGCACTGCTGCCGGCCCAGGTGCTCACCGACATCCTCGCCCGGTGCCACTACGGCCTCGACGTGAAGCTGCCCCCCCGCCTCGCGGCCGTCATCCACCAACTCCCCGTCGCCGGCGACGACCCCGAGTACGGCGAACTCCCCCAGATGAGCAGCACCCTCGTCCGCGACCTCACCGACGAACGCTAGCGACCGCGAACCCCGTCTCCCCGCCTCAGCGCACGCGCCCCCGCGCCTTCAGCGGAAGGGCGGGGAGCTCCGGAGCCCGCAGCCGGTCGCCGGCGTAGCCGTGGACGTCACCGAAGCGGGCGGTGGACATCCAGTCCTCGCGGGCCCGGGTGATCTCCTCACCGGACCGGCCGATGAAGTTCCACCACATGAGGATCTGCTCGTCGAAGGGTTCGCCGCCGAGGAGGAGGACGGCGGCGTCGGTGCGGGCGTGGAGGGGGAGTTCGGGGCGGCCGCAGCCGAGGTAGAGCATGGAGCCGGGTTCGACGCGGACACCGTCGACGTCGACGCTGCCGGACATGGAGAGGACGGCGTACTCGAAGTCGGGGACGAGCGGGAGCTTGAGGTCGGCGCCCTCGGTGAGGGCGAGGTCGGCGCCGACGAGGGGGGTGTAGGCGGTGCCGGGCGAGGTGGCGGTGTCGAGGGTGCCGAGGATGACGGTGCCGTGCAGGCCGGGGGCGGTGACGACGGGCAGGTCGGCGTGGTGCTCGAAGGTGGGGGCGGTGTGCCGGTGGGCGTCCGGGAGGGCGACCCAGAGCTGGGCGCCGTGCAGGTAGCGGGCGTGCGGGCGCGGGGATTCCTCGGAGTGGGAGATCGCCCGGCCGGAGGTCATCAGGCCCAGTTCGTACGGGCGGACGGTCTGGAGGCTGCCGAGGCTGTCGCGGTGCAGCACCTCGCCCTGGTGGAGCCAGCTGACCGTCTGGAGGCCCATGTGGGGGTGGGGCGGGACCTGCATGCCGGGTTCGTCGGCGATGTCGTCGGGTCCGTAGTGGTCGACGAAACACCAGGCGCCGACCATCCGGCGGCCCAGATTGGGGAGCAGTCGGCGGACCATCGTGCTCTCGCCGAGCTGGACCTGGCGTCCGGTCAGCAGGTCCTTGACCGGTCCGGTGTCGGCCTCGCGGCCGCAGGTGGTCGGGGAGGGCTTGCGGTCGAGGTTGCTCATGTGCGGTTCCACCACCGTGCGGAGAGGGGCCGGGCGAGGGGCGTTCGCCAACGATCATCCCTGACGACCGCCGGATCCTCCACCCCTCGCCGGGCGGGGCCAGGCCGGGCCGGGCCCCTGAACGGCCCGGCCCCTGAACAGCCCCGTCTCTGAACGGTCCCGCCCCTGAACGGCTCCGCCTCTGAACGGCTCCGCCCGGGCTCAGTGCCCGCAGGCCCACCAGGCGTCCGCCGAGGCCTTGGTCGCGAGCTCCCGCAGCTTGCGCACGGCCTCGGCCGGGTCCTCGGCCCCGTACACCGCCGAGCCGGCCACGAACACGTCGGCGCCGGCCTCGGCGCAGCGCTCGATGGTGGCGGCGGAGACGCCGCCGTCGACCTGGAGCCACAGTTCCAGGTCGTGCTTGGCGATCAGCTCCCGGGTGCGGCGGATCTTCGGCAGCATGATGTCGAGGAACGCCTGGCCGCCGAAGCCGGGCTCGACGGTCATGATCAGCAGCATGTCGAGCTCGGGCAGCAGGTCCTCGTACGGCTCGATGGGCGTGCCCGGCTTGAGGGCCATGGAGGCGCGGGCGCCCTTGGCGCGGATCTCGCGGGCGAGGCGGACGGGCGCGGCGGCGGCCTCGACGTGGAAGGTGACGGAGCCGGCGCCGGCCTCGACGTACTGGGGGGCCCAGCGGTCCGGGTCCTCGATCATCAGGTGGCAGTCGAGCGGGATGTCGGTGGCGCGGGCGAGCGACTCGACGATCGGGATGCCGAGGGTGAGGTTGGGGACGAAGTGGTTGTCCATCACGTCGACGTGCAGCCAGTCCGAGCCCCTGACGGCCTCGGCCTCGTCGGCGAGCCGGGCGAAGTCCGCGGACAGGATGCTGGGGTTGATCTGCGCCATTACCGACTACCTTCACACGAGGGTTCACTGGAGGGCTGCGGCGTCCCGGGAGCGGGCACCTCGTCCCATCATCTCGCGCCGCCGCCCCGCCGGGCGCACACCGGGACCTCCCCGTGACCGTCATCACACCCGGTGCGGGATTACCGTGGCCGCCGCCGTGGTCATCAGCACTGAAGCGGCCCGCGCGCGCCCGATCCGTCGGCGCCCGCCGAGCCGCCCCGTCCGGCCGGGTTCGCCCCGCCCCTCTCCGAGGAAGGTCCTTCGATGGCCGATCTCGTCCACCCCGCCCGTGCCCTGTGGTGGCTCTTCGAACCGGTGCACTCCGTCACCTACTTCCTGCCCGAGAGCCGCGAGGCCTACGAGGCGGCCGGACTGCACGGCGGCTGGCGCGGCTACTTCGCCAGCCGGTCGGCACCGCTGGGTGCGGTGGACGCGCCGCCGGTGATCGCCGCGTTCTTCAGCTTCTCCCCGGCGATGGTCGAGCGCGCGCTGCCGGAGGTGTGGACGCACGCCAGCCCGGAGGAGGCGCTGGCCGCCCGGCTGAAGGGCTCGGCGGGGGCGCTGGCCCGGCTGCTGGAGCACGTGGACCCGGCGCAGGTCGAACTGGTGGTGGAGGCCCTGGAGCGGGCCGCTGGCCGGCTCGACTGCGTCGGCCGGGTGCTGGCCGCCGCCAACGCCGCGCTGCCCCGCCCCTCCGGCCTGTACGAACGGCTGTGGCAGGCCGCCACGGTGATGCGCGAGCACCGCGGGGACGGCCACGTGGCGGCCCTGGTGGCGGCCGGCCTGGACGGCTGCGAGGCGCTGGTGGTCCGGTGCGCGATGGACGTCCGGCGCGAGATGCTCCAGCCGATGCGCGGCTGGACGGACGAGGAGTGGGACGCGGCCGCGGCGCGCCTGGTCGAGCGGGGCTGGCTGACCACGGCGGGCTCGGTGACCGAACTCGGCCGGATCCGGCACCAGTCCCTGGAGGCCGCCACCGACCTGGCCGCCGCACGGGTCTGGGAGGACTACCCGCGCGCCGAACTCGACCGCCTGGCCGCCGCGTTGAAGCCGATATCGGCGCTCTGTCGCAGCCAGCTCCCGGTCAACCCGGCCGGCCTGCCGGACAACCCCTGATCAGCCCCCGATCGGCCCCCGATCAGCTCCTGATCAGGGGCTGATGAGGTCCCGACCAGCCGCCGGTCAGCTCCCGACCGGTTGCTGGTCGGGAACCGATCGGGCGCCACCCGCGCCACCCGTGCCCGGCGGGCCGAGGACGATCCCCCGCCCGGCGTAGAAGCGCTCGAACGACCGCCACGGCACGTGCGCGAAGGACTGCGACTCCCCCGGGAATCCGGACGGGTTGTGGATCACCACCGCCGTGTCCGTGGCGCCCACCACCAGCACCAGGTGTCCGCCCCGCCGCACCGGTGCCGGACCGGCCGGCTCCCGGATCGCGGGATGCACCGACACCATCACCAGCCGCCCGCCGGCCACCTCGGCCGCCAGCTCCGCGGGCGCCAACTCCCTTGCCTGTGCGGCCAGTCCCCACCGCCGCCGGACGTAGTCGGCGAACGGCGTGTGGATCAGTCCGCGCAGGCTCTCGCCGTCCCGGACGTAGGCCCCCGCCGCCACGCACTCCCCGGCCAGCGTGAGCGCCGGCGGCGCCAGGCCCCACCAGTGGTCGAGCGCCATCCGCAGGCAGGCCACCCCGCACAGCCGCCACGACCACCACGCGTACTCCTCCGGGGTGGCCGCACCGGACTGCCCCCACCGAGGGTCCTCGGCCGCGTCGACCTGCCCGTCGATGATCACCCGCACCAGTTCGGCCGATTCCCACTGCGCGTGGTACGGCACCTCGTGCACCACCGGCCCGCCCGTGGGTGCGCCGCCCGTCTGTGCGCCCGCCGGTGCTCCGGTCGATGCGCCGGTCGGCGCGCCCGCCCGTACACCTCTCGGCGTGCCCGCCGGCATCCCGCCCTGCTCCTCCGCCATCCCCCGACGCTCTCACGCCGCGGCGCCCGGGCCGACCCGCGACACTCCCTGAGCGCCCGGTGAGCACCCCTACTCGGGCACGCGCTCCCCCGAGACCTCCTTCAAGCCCTCCTTCGAGCCGCCCTGCGGGCCTTCCTTCGCGCCCTCCTGGCGACCCTCCTTCGAGCCGCCCTGCGGGCCCTCCCCCGACCGGTAGGCCAGCCGCTGCGACGCGCGGCGCCCGCGCGCCTCGAGCGGCAGGGAGCCGGTGGCGCCCGCGAGACCGAACGGCGGCATGTCGAAGTAGATCGACTCGTACCCGCCCTCCGGCACCACGTACGTCTCGTGCCACAGCCCGACGTGCCGACGGGCCTTCCCCTCCCGCAGTTTGCGGTTGACGATGCCCCAGACGCTGTGGTGGAAGCCGTCCGGCGCGCTCGCGTAGCCGTACAGCTTCTCCTTCGACTCCCAGTACTGGACGACGTAGTACGTGCGCGGCGAGGCGGTGAGCAGGATCCGCCCGCGCAGGCCGCGTTCGGGGCTGCGCCCCAGTTCGTACAGCATCCGGAACATCGCGAACATCACCGGGCCCCAGTGGTGGACGGCCCAGAAGCGGTTGATCCGCATGCCGATCAGCAGCACCACGGTGTCGCCGGTGGCGCCCGCGGTGGTGTAGCCCGGCGTCGGCTTGGCGAACATCGATCGGACGAACGTCGTTCCCATGGACATCTCAGCCTCCCGCACCCCATGTAATCGGTGATTACATCAGGGCCGGGAAACCCGGTCAAGGCTCACTGCACGCACAAATCGGTTACTGCGAAGGAAGGTTGGCGATTCCCTGGCCGAAGGTGTCGAGCACCTTCCCGGCCAGATCCTCCGCCTCCTCCTCCGGCAGGTAGCCGTCCACGATCATCTGCGCCAGCCCGAACACCAGCGCCTGCCCGGCCAGCCCCATCAGCCCCGGATCCCCCGGGCGCAACCGGCCCGCCTCCTGGTCCGCCACGATCAGACCGGTGAACGCCCTGTCCATGCCGTCCAGTTGATCCCGCAGCTCCGGCTCCCGCGAGGCCACGAACACCCGCGAACGCACCAGATCGAACCGGTGCGGATGGTGCAGCGCGTACCGGACGAACCCGAGCCCGACCGCCCGCATCACCGACCCCCCGGCCGACCCCCCGGCCGGATCCACTGCCGCCACCGCCGCCACCTCGGCCTCCTGGCACCGCGCGAAGTCCGCCAGCACCCGGTCCGCCAGCGCCGTCAACAACGCCTGCCGGTCCGCGAAGTGGCGAAACGGCGCCCCCGCCGACACCCCGGCCCGCCGCGCCACCTCCCGCATGCTCACCTTCTCCTGCCCGTACTCGTCCAGCAGCTCGAACGCCGCGGCGACCAGCGCCTCCGGCAGCGATCCGTGGTGGTACGAGCTACGCCCGCCAGGCCGTTCCGTCATGCCTGCCTTGCTACCACAGCAGGCCGCCCCACCAGGAAACCTTCACCCCACCGATCGGAGCCCCATGCCCACGCCCGCACCTACGCCCATGCCCGTGCCCACGCCGGCCCCCACCCCCCAACCTGCCTCCCGCGCCGCCGCCTTCGCCGCCGCCTACGCCCTCCTCCGCGCCTCCGCCACCCTCGCCGACCACTGGATCCAGACCGACCACCAGGCCGGCACCAAGGGCCGGCCCACCCCGGCCGGCCGCCGCGCCTGCACCGCACACGTCGCCGCCTACACCGCCACCCAGGCCGCCGCCCTCCTCCTCGGCACCCGCGCCCTCGGCCTCCGCCCCAAACCCCGCCGCCTCCTCGCCGCCCTCGCGCTGTCCGCCGCCACCCACTACCTCGCCGACCGCCGCGAACCCCTCCGCCGGGCGGCCGACTTCACCCGGCGGGGAGACTTCGTGCGGCTCGCCGACCACGGCATGAACGGCGCCTACCTCCTGGACCAGGCCTGGCACCACGTGTTCGAGACCGGCGCCGCCCTGATCGCCGCGACGTGACAACGACCGTCAACCGCTCACGACAGTCCGCCGAGCCGCGCGGCGGCCGCGCGCAGACCCTCGGGGTCCTCGACCACGAGCCGCCCCCGCCGACCGGCCAGCGTCCCGCCGAACGGCGTCACCGACACGACCTGCCGCACCTGCTTGGCGCCGATGCCCAGGCAACTTGCGAGATCCCTTTGGACAACCGGAAGTTGGACGTCATTCGCCACACTCCGCGTAATCCCCTCCTCGTGGTCGAGCAGCGGCACAAGGACCCATGCGACCCGAGCCCGGTTGTCGCCGGGCTGCGCCAGCATCTGGGCCTCCCAGTGTCGGCCGGCGATGTACGACGAGATCGCCAAGCCGTAGTCGCGCTGGAAACCGGGGCTCCGAAACGTCTCCCCGGGCACAATCGCCACCTCACAGTCGGTGTACGCCGTCACCGTGGCCGTCCGCACGCCGAAACCGAGCACGGCGAGGTCCCCGATGAGGTCGCCGCCACGCCGGAAGGCGAGCAGCCGCTTACCCGCACCGGCACGACCCCCGATCTGGTCGACCCTCACCACACCTCTGATCACGACGATCACGAAGGCGCCCACGTCGCCCTGCCCCACCAGCTTCCGGCCCGCCGGAAGCTTCCTCCGCTCGGTGCCCTTGAGGACGCCGTTCCACGCGGCCGGGCCCACGAGCGCCTGAAAGGTCCGGTTCGGGCCCATGAGCAGCCCCGACGAGGAGTTGTTGCACAAGTTCATGGCGGGAGATTAGGGGAGCGATCGCCAACCAAGGCCCGGGTAGGACGAGTTGGCGCGTGAGGCGCGATCCGCCCGGCACCGGCTGCTACCCTGCCGCGCCCCTTCGCCGGCCACGAACCAGGTGTGGCGCAGGACACACCGCTAAGGGGTCGCGGGCCCCCTAATCCTCGCCGGCCGACCGCAGACTCTTCGTCGTCAGCCCGGCGACCGCCGAACCTTGCGTTCCTGGAGACCGCCATGCCCGAACCCCCGTCACTCCCCGGCATCGTCAGTCGGCCCCTGCCGCCGCTCTCCGGCCTGCTCTGCGTCGACCTGAAGGGCTTCACCAGTTTGCCCGGCGCCGTCCACGCACCGGTCAGTGCCTACCTTGAGGAGATCCTGGACGCCGCCCTCACCGCTGCCGGCCTCGACGACCTCCGGACCACAAAGCGGTTCCCCGTCAACTCCGGCGACGGGGTCACGTTCGGCTTCGATCCCACACTGCTGGGATTCGTCGTCCACCCCTTCCTCGACCGCCTCGACGAGAAGCTCGCCAAGCACAACGCCGATTCGGGCCACGTCCGACTGCGGATGCGGGTCAGCGTCCACTCCGGCCACGTGGCGCCCGAAGGCGTACCCGGCGAGGGGAACGGGCCTGCGAGGAACGAACTGCACCGACTGCTCGACTCCCAGGAGGTCAAGGCCGTCCTGGCCAAGGCCAGTGAGGAGACGACGCACCTGGTGGCGATCGTCTCCGACCGGGTGTACGAGGACGCGGTCGTGTCCCGGCACACCGGCCTGCACCCCGACCGGTTCCGCCGCATCCTGGCGACCGTCCCCGACAAGGAGTTCGCCCGTCGGGCGTGGCTGTACATCCCCACCCCCTCAGGCAACCTCCTCATCGCCCCCGACAGCGCCCCACACCAGCCGCCCAGGGAAGTCGGAAGGCTTTCCCGAGCGATCAACCGCTTTCACTCGGCGCTCAAGCCCTACATCGACCCGCACCGTTCGACTGGAGGAACCGGCCCATGGCTCTGATCACGTACAACAGTGTGCTCGACGTCATCCACCAGCGGGTGACCAGCGCCGCCCATTTGCGGCCGAACGCTCTCCAGGTCGAGGTCGGCGGAGCAACCCGCCTCCTCGAGCTGCCGCAGGCGCGCGCAGCCCTGTACGAGCAGCCGGTTGACGAGTCGCTGCGCCGCGAGATCTGGCGTCGTGCCGTCGCACTCGCTCAGCACGACTCGCTGGCCATGGCCATCGGCTCGACGGAGGTAGCCGGGTGGGTCGAGGCCGTGGTCTGGCTCGCCCTGCCTCGGCTTCAGCGGGTCGCCCGCCAGGCCTCGGCCCGGCTGGGCGCGGACCGGCGCGATGTCGAATCCGAGGTCATGCTCGCCCTGATCGAACGGCTGGCCGAGGTCTCCCCGGACGACCCCGACGTCGGCCCGCAGCTGCTCAAGGCTGCGGGCCGCCGGGGATGGGACTTCGCCCGCCGCTCGGCCTCGGGCGGACGGCCGGTCGAGGACATCGTCGCGGTGGCCGACGCCCGCACCTCGGAGTCGGCCGAGGACCTGTGGGATCTCGCGATCACCCCGCCGGACCGCCCGGACGGCCTGACCGCACCGCTGCGCCTCTCCTCCCGCTCGGCGATCGAGGGCGCGCGGCTCGGCGAACTCGCCGACCACCTCGGCCTGCGCGAGGTCGTCCAGCACGCCCATCGGCGCCGCCGGGGCCCGCGGCTCGGGACGCTCCCCCTCCGCCCGGCGGGGGCCGACCGATGACCACCCACGCCCAGGGGGCACTCACCTTCCCCGAGCTGTTCGGGCTCCCGCTGGCCGTCGACCTGCGGACCGCCGCGCGCGCGTTCGGCATCTGTCTGGGCACCGCTTACAACCTCGTTCACCGCGGAGTCTTCCCCTGCCCGGTGGTCCGCGCCGGGCACCGCTACCGGGTGCCCACCGTCGGACTGCTCAGCGCCCTCGGCATCGATGAACTCCCCATCTATGAGGATGACTTGTCCCACCTGACAATTGCGCCACCGCTCCCGGGGCTCAGCTGGAAGGACCTCGCATGATCGCTGCGGCCACGGTACCCAAGCCCAGTGTCCCGGAGCCTTCCCAGGGCCACCTGACCTGTGTCGTGATCGGTCCCGCCGGGGACCGCAACGCGTACGACGCCGGCCTGGAGGTCTACCAGCGGATCGTCCGCCCCGCCTGTACCGCCCTCGGTCTCCGGCCACTCCGCTCGGACCCTGCCCAGCCGGACGAGCTGCGCTACCGGCAGGTACTCGGGGCCGACATCGTCATCGCCGACGTGACCGACGGCAGGCCGTCCGTCATGTACGAGCTCGGTCTGCGCCACACCACCGGGCGGCCCACCCTCCAGATCGGTGAACGCAATCGGCAACCGCCCGGCCTTCCACGCACTGGCAGGGTCGTGTTCGAGCGATCCGAGACCGGTCTCGCACACGCCCGCCGGGATCTCCAGGGCGCACTGGCCCGAGCCCTCCGGGACGGCTTCACGCCGTTCCTCCCCGTGCGGATCCTGCTCGGCCTCCGTTCCCGGCAGGAGCCGACGCCGACCGCCGTCACCACCCCGACCGACCTCTTCGCCACGTTCCAGACGACCATGCCCCCACTGACCGAGGGCCTCAAGGCGGTCACCGGGCTGGTGAACGACATCGCCGCGCTCGCCGAGGAGCTCGTGCCGGACCTGGCCACCGCACCGGACGGCACGGCAGCCGAACGCCTCAGCACCGCGATCGCCCGCCCCGCCGTGGAACTCAGGTCCTGCGCTGCGGAGTTCGCCGCGCTGATTCCCGACATCGATGCCGCCGTACACACCGCGCTCAGCAGACTCGACCACCACCCGCAGACCCGCGACAACATCCAGAACCGTGACGTCGCACGCCAGCTCACCGACATGTCCCGGTTCGCCCGCGAGGCTCTCGAAACCCTCCGGCTCCTCCGCATCACCCTGGACTGGCTCACCACCACCGCTCCCACTCTCCACGGGCCGGGCCGAGACATCGCCGCCGCGCTCGACCTCGTCACCGATGCGATGGCCCAGGTCGAGACCTGGGACCGCATCGCCCGTTCTCTGGCGTGACCTGAGGCGCGGGGGCCGTCGGTTCCCCGCGCCGTCCCCCTCCACAGGCCAAGCTCCGCGGAAAGGACTGCGAATTGCCTCTCGGAGTAGATCTCACCCGGCTCCGTAGCGACCTCGGGGCCGCACCGGCCCAGGTGTTCGAGAAGCTCTGCGTCCATCTCTTCCCCGCGATCCTCGAACGCGACTTCGCCCCCGCCATCGCCGGGACGCTGCTGGCTCTCCGGCCCCCGGACGGCGGACTGGAGGCCTGCGCGCGGCTCGCGGACGGTCGGATGGTCGGGATCCAGGCGAAGTACCACGGAAAACTGAGCTCCGCACTCGGTGCCGTGGACGAGTCCGTCAAATCGGCCCTCACCCACCACCCTGACCTCACCGACCTCCTGGTCTTCCTCCCGCAGGACCTCACCGCCGGGGGAGGCGCCGCACCTGGCACGAAGCAGTGGCGGGCGGCGGCCGAGCGGTGGGCGGCGCAGGTCGACCGTGCGCGCCCCGGTGCGCCCATGCGGTTCCTCGCCTACACCAGAAGCGATATCGAGCGCGCCCTCGTATCGCTCGCCGAGGAGGCCATTCCGGCGTACTTCGACCCCGCCTACCTGCGGCTGTCCGACCTTCACCGGCACGCCGTGGCCGCCGCCCGCACCGTTCGCCGCCATCGGGGGCGGGTCGACATCCAGCCTCCGCCGCTCGCCACCTTCCTGTCCGACGCCCTCGCCGAGCTCGACGACCCTTCGGCACTCGCGAACCGGCTTGCCGAGACCGCATCCGTCCTTCGGGTATGGGACGGCTGGCGCCCGGCGCTCGACGACCTGCCCGCACCGTCCGCCGGTCCGGCAGCGCAGGCCGGCCGGAGATGGACCCGTTCCGACAGCGACCGCGCCCTCTGCGCCGAACAGCTGGACGCGACCGCGAACCTGCTCAACACGGAGAGCCGAACCGACCCGCAGTCCGTTCGCAGACAGATCGACCAGGTGCTCCGACTCTGCGGCCGGGTGACCGGGAGCATCACCGCCATGTACGACGAGCTGCTGGCCGCCGTGTGCGCCGCCAAGCCGTTCGACTCGCTCCCGTACGTGCAACGCGATTCCGCGGGCCGTCTGCTCGCCGCGCTCGACGACCTCCAGACCTGCGGGCACCGGCTCCGGACCGTATGCGACGACCCCGCCCTCGCGGCCCGACAGACCGGCGCCCTCCTCGTCGGAGGCGGTTGGGGAACCGGCAAGTCCTACGGGCTGGGCGGCTGGGTCCAGGAACGCATCACGGACGGCGCGCCCACGGCCTTCGTCTGTGGACACG
Organism: Kitasatospora sp. NPDC087271; assembly: GCF_044744605.1. NCBI lineage: Bacteria > Bacillati > Actinomycetota > Actinomycetes > Kitasatosporales > Streptomycetaceae > Kitasatospora > Kitasatospora sp. NPDC087271. The sequence goes on along the minus strand of NZ_JBIUYQ010000007.1, from coordinate 267,356 downwards.
AGTTCGGTCCGGACGAGGCTTTCGAGGCCCAACTCCCCCTTCGGGTCTCACCCGGCACCCGGGCCCACGGCCTGCGCGACCTGCTCGCGGCCCTCCAACAACAGGCCCTGCTGACCGGCCGTCGCGCCGTGCTCGCAATCGACGCGTTGAACGAGGCCCGCTGCCTGCACGGGGACGTCCGGACGGCGTTCGCCTCCCTGGCCGAACTGGTGCGGTGCTACCCACTGGTGACTCTGGTCGGCACCGTCCGGATGGACACCCGACCGGCCGGCCCCGTGGGCACCTCGGAGGCGGCCGGCACCCTGGTCCATGGCTTCCTCTGGAATCCCGGGATCTCCCGCCCAGGCCAGGCCTGGCGGGTGTACCAGGACATGTACGGGCTCCCGGAACTGCTGCTCCCGCCAGACGTCTCCGAACTGCGCCGACCGCTGATGCTCGCCGTGCTGGCCTGGTGTCTGCACCGCTCCCCTCAGCCGGCCCCCGGGCCGATCGTCACACCGACCGTCGGCGACCTCTTCCAGTCCTGGCTGCTCATCCTCGACGGCGACTACGCCGCACACCTGGACGAGGCGCACGCGCTCCGCGCCGGTCCGTCGCCGGCCCCGCCGCCCCTGGTCACCCTCGCCTGCGAGGTCCTGTCCGAACGGGTCGGCGAGGAGGGCACCCTCGAATACCGCGCCGCCTGCCAAGCCCTGTCAGACACACCCGGATTGAGCGATCCGGCCGTGCTCCTGCGCTGGCTGGAGAACGCGGGCGTACTGGCCCTGGATCCGAACACCCGGCGCGTCCGCTTCGCGATCCAGCGGTTCGCCGAACACGTCCGAGCCGTGAACCTGCTTCGTGGCCGACGTCCCTCCAGGGCCGTCGCCCGGATCGTTCACGCGGTGCACCGGGCGCGCGACGGCGATCCGGAGTCCGGCCAACGTGCCGACCATCAGAGGATGCTGGAGGCGCTGGCGGGTGCGGCACCGCATGTCGTCGAGGGCGCCGAGCTGTCGGACCTGGTGCCCCGTCGACATCGGTCCCTCGTCGCGGGCGCGGTTCTGGAGTCACTGGAGGGCCGGGACCCGAAGCGGGCCGGCCGCTCATCCCGGGCCTTCCTGATCCGGCAGCTCCGCGACCCCGGGCCCGCCCCGAGTGCGCTGTACTCCATCCTGGTGAACGCGACCTGCCACAAGCACCCGCTGGGCGTGGAGTTCCTGCAGGATCAGCTGACCGCCTGGCGCCGTAGCCGGTTTGAGCGCCGATTCGCGGGGCCCATCGTCGACCTCCTCGCCGATCCGAACGGAATCGCCCTTCTCCGCAGGCTCGTCCACTGGGCCGAATCCATCGGCCCTCGGGGCGACGCAGTGGTCGAAGAGGTCACCTCGCTGCTGCTCTGGCTCTCCGGCGTCGGCCACCACAGCTTCCGCGACGCCTGCATTCGCACGGCGGCGGACCTCTGGGTGAACCGGCCGGAACTGATCGGCCGACAGCTCACCCGATCGGGCCACCACCGGGACGAACTCGTGGCGGAGGCGACTTGGCTCGCCGCATACGGGGCCCTCGCCCGCAGCTCGCCCACGGGCTCGGACCACCGGATCACGGATCCGATCACAGCTGCGATCACGCGTGCGATCGCTCGGCCGCACCTGCGCATCCACGACGCGGTCCTCTCCGTCCGGGGGGTGCTCCGCCCGGACGCCATCGCAGACAGCACCTTCCCCGCCGTCCCTCTGCGCCGCCCGCGTGTAGCGGTCCTCCCCTTCGGAAGCCGAATCATCGCGCGGGCGGCCTCGACGCTCTCCTGGTGTCCGTTCGAGGAAGAAAGCCCGAGGCCCCGTCAGTCCTGGCTGGCCTCTCGGGCGTGGTTCCTCACCCTCGGACTGCCCAGCCGACTTCTCCACAGAACCGACGCCGGGGAGTTCGACACCTCCAGCCCCGCCGTGGCCAAGGCCCTCCAGCGTGCTCAACAGGAGTGGTTCGCCGAACAGGCCACCCGTGTCCTGCAGACGGCGTCCCCGCCGGATCCGGAAGAACAGGAGGAGGCCCGATACTGTCGGCGCGCCGTCGATCCGACCCTTGGCGCAGGGTGGAGGACCCAGCTCAACACCTCTGCACGATCAGGGAACTGGTGGACACCGCCGTTCTCGGCCGCCGAGGCGGTGGCCTCGACGGTCGGACCTCCGGCATCTCTGGCAGAGGTGCTCATCCGATCCGATCCCAACGGCGCACCATGGCTGCTGCTCAACGGTCTCCACCACCTGCGCAGCGACGAGGACCAGCCGAAGGAGGACCTGCCACGCCTGCATCTACCGCCACACATCATCCGCCCCACCGACTCCTGGCGGCGTGCCTCGCCCGCGCACCGGATCCCCCGGATCCCTCCCGTGCTGCGGGTCGAGTCACACCTGGTGCCACGGAGCGCACTCAGCGGGGCGTTGACGCAGGGCGACGGCGTGCCGAGGCGGCTGCGGCCTCTGGAGAACTGGCCGGGCCAGAGCTTCCTGGCGGAGTACTACACCCGACCCGAGTTCGGCGTGCCGCGCGTCGACTGGTCCGTCCCACTGCCGACCGTCGTCAATCACCCGGGGAGCCACGCCGGACCGCCGGCGTACGGGCGCTTCGCCGACCCGGTCTCCCAGCCCGTCCCAAGCCGCCGGCTCACGGAGGCGCTCAGGGGTCACTGGACCGGCCACCATCTGGACTTCACCGACCCGTCCACCGGTGACCTCCTACTGACCGATCCCGGGTTCGCCGGCGGAGGGCCCAACGCCATCCTCCTCGCAGGATCCGCCGTCGACCGCCTGCCCGGGGACGACAACGTGCTGCTCTGGGCCGTGACGCTGGTCGACCCAGGTGAGGCGCGGGCAGCGAGCTGGTCGTCGTACTGCGTCCTCGACTCGGGTTCGGTCCACACACTGCCGTGCCCCGGGCCATCGACTAACCGGAGGGTACCGGCGACGAGATGGCCGCAGCTGGGCCTGACCGACTGGCCCGACGCCTCCTCGAACGGCGCCGGTTGACCTCGCCGATGTCCTGCCCCGCTGTCCTGCCCCGGTCGTACCGCCGGGGCAGGACAGCGCCCGTGCGCGGCTACCAGGCGTAGTCCTCCGGGGCCGGCTGGTGGCCGGGGAAGAGTTCGTCGAGACGGTCGAGGGTCTTCTGGTCGAGCTTCAGGTCGAGGGCGGCGACGGCGGCGTCGAGGTGGGCGGGGGTGCGGGGGCCGATGATGGGGGCGGTGACGGCGGGGCGGGTGAGGAGCCAGGCGAGGGCGAGGTCGGCGGGCTCGGTGCCGAGGTCGGCGGCGAGGTCCTCGTAGGCCTGGAGGCGGTCGCGGTGGGTGGCGAGGAGTGCGTCGGCCTGGGGCAGGGCGCCGCGGACGCGGGTGCCTTCGCGTTCCTTGCGGAGGATGCCGCCGAGGAGGCCGCCGCGCAGCGGGGACCAGGGCAGCAGGCCGAGGCCGTAGTGCTGGAGGGCGGGGATGACCTCCAGTTCGATGGTGCGGTCGAGGAGGTTGTAGAGCGACTGTTCGCTCACCAGGCCGAGGAAGTGCCGGGAGCGGGCGGCCTCCTGGGCCTGGGCGAGGTGCCAGCCGGCGAAGTTGCTGGAGCCGACGTAGATGATCTTGCCCTGGGCGACCAGGACCTCCATCGCCTGCCAGATCTCCTCCCAGGGCGTGTCCCGGTCGATGTGGTGCATCTGGTAGAGGTCGATGTGGTCGGTGTTCAGGCGCCGCAGGCTGGCCTCGACGGCGCGGCGGATGGCGAGGGCGGAGAGCTTGCCCTCGTTGGGCCAGTCGCCCATCGCCCCGTACACCTTGGTGGCGAGGACGGTGCGTTCGCGGCGGCCGCCGCCCTGGGCGAACCAGCGGCCGATGATCTCCTCGGTCCGGCCCCTGAGGTTGCCCTCGCTGTCGCGGCCGTAGGCGTTGGCGGTGTCGAAGAAGTTGATGCCCCGCTCGTGGGCGGTGTCCATGATGCGGTGGGCCTCGGACTCCTCGGTGTGGGGGCCGAAGTTCATGGTGCCCAGGCAGAGTCGGGAGACGGTCAGGCCGGTGCGGCCGAGGTGGGTGTACTCCATGGCGCCCACCTTCGGCCGTACCGGCGTCGGTGTCCAGCACATTCCGTCAGACGAAACAGGCGAACGAACGGACGGACCGACAGACTGACGGACTGACGGACTGACAGACGGACGGACGGACGGACGAACGAACAGCCGACCGCCCGCTCAGCGTCCGTGCGTGGCGAACTTCCGTACGGCGAGCGGCACGCAGAGCGCGAGCAGCAGTCCGCTCCAGAGCAGCGCGACGAGGACGGCGTGCTGCATGGGCCAGGCGTCGCCGGCCGCCGAGGGGTTGCCGAAGAGTTCGCGGCAGGCCTGGACGACGGCGCTGACCGGGTTCCAGTCGGCGACGACCCGCAGCCACCCGGGCATGCCGCCGGTGGGGACGTAGGCGTTGGTGACCATCGCGATCGGGAAGACCGCGACGGAGAGTTGCCCGGCGGCGTCCTCCTTGCCGATGGCCAGGCCGAGGCAGGTGCCGACCCAGGTCATCACGAAGCGGAAGAGCAGCAGCAGGGCGAACGCGCCCGCCGCGTCCCCGGCGCCCTCGCGCACGCGCCAGCCGGCGGCGAGGCCGACGAGCGCGAGGAGGGTCAGGACGACGACGCTGACCAGCAGGTCGGCGAGGGTCTGCCCGAGCAGCAGTCCGGTGCGGGAGACGGGCATGGAGCGCAGCCGGTCGGTGATGCCGCGGCCGACGTCGCGGGCGGCGCCGACCATGGTCACCATGACGCCGTTGGTGGCGACCATGGCGAACAGGCCGGGCATCAGGAACTCGCGGTAGTCGCCGCCGCCCGGGATCCGCATGGCGCTGCCGAAGACGTACCCGAAGACCACCACCATGATCACGGGGACGCCCAGCGAGGCGGCCAACAGGCCGGGCGAGTGGCGGTAGTTGAGGAGGATGCGGAGCATCGACGTCCAGGTGTCGACGGCCAGCCGGGCGGGGCGGGACGGCATCGGCGCGGGGGCGTACACGGCGGCCATCAGGCGGCCCTCCTCAGGGTTTCGGCGGATTCGCGGGTGAGCGCGAGGAACACGTCGTCCAGCGAGGGGGCCCGTACGGCGGCGTCCTCGGCGGTGATCCCGACGGTGTCCAACTCCCGTACCAGCGAGGGCAGCAGGACGGACACGCCGGGCTGGGTCAGCACCGTCACGGTCCGTTCGGCCGCGTCCACGTGCGCGTCGCCGCCCGAGAGGGTGGACAGCACCACGGCGGCGGCGGCGAGTTGGGCCGGGTCGGCGAGGGTGACGGACAGCTGACTGCCGATCGCGGCCTTGAGCCGGGCCGGTGGGCCGGTGGCGATGGCGGCGCCGTGATCGACGACGACGATGTCGTCGGCGAGCCGGTCGGCCTCCTCCAGGTACTGGGTGGTGAGCAGCACGGTGGTGCCCCCGTCGGCCAACTCCTTGACGGTGTCCCAGATTTCCTGACGGCTGCGCGGGTCGAGCCCGGTGGTCGGCTCGTCGAGGAAGAGCACCGGGGGGCTGGTGACCAGGCTGGCGATGAGGTCGAGGCGTCGGCGCATGCCGCCGGAGTAGGTGCGGACGAGCCGGTCGCCGGCCTCGGTGAGGTCGAAGCGTTCGAGCAGTTCGTCGGCGCGGGCACGGGCGCGGCGGGCGCCGAGGCGGTGCAGCCGGCCGAACAGGTGGAGGTTGTCGCGCCCGGTGATGCCCTCGTCGACGGCGGCGTACTGCCCGGCGAGGCCGATGGCCCGGCGGACGTCCTCGGCGGCGCTGACGACGTCGTGGCCGGCGACGCTGACGGTGCCCCGGTCGGGGGCGACGAGGGTGGCGAGGACGCGGACGGCGGTGGTCTTGCCGGCGCCGTTGGGGCCGAGCAACCCGCAGACGGTGCCGGCGGGAACGGCGAGGTCGAGGCCGCGGAGGGCCTCGGTGGTCCCGAATCGCTTCTCCACGCCTGCCATCTCGATGGCGGGTCGGGCGGTGTCGGACATGGCTCTGCCCCTTCTCTAGGTACAGCATACGTAGAAGCGTGGGTCAGATGCTACTACGTACGTCGTACGTATCTAAGATGGGGGGCGAGGTGATCACCCAGTGCCGTCCAACGAACCCCCCAGCACCAGCGAGCGCCCGGCCGCCCCCGAGGCGCCCGAACTGATCTGGCTGCGCCCCGAACGCACCGGCCGCGGACCGAAACCGGCCCACAGCCGGACGTCCATCGCCGCCGCGGCCGTCGAGATCGCCGACGCGGAGGGCCTGGACGCCGCCTCCATGCGCCGGGTCGCGGCCGCCCTCGGGGCGGGCACCATGTCGCTCTACAACTACGTGCCGAAGAAGGAGCACCTGCTCGACCTCATGCTCGACGCCGTCACCGCCGAGTACGAGCTGCCGGCCGCGCCGAGCGGCGACGTCCGCGCCGACCTGGCGGCGCTCGCCCGCCAGCAACTCGCCATCTTCCGCCGCCACCCCTGGCTGCCGGCCCTGGTGCTCGCCCGCCCGGGCATCGGCCCCAACGCCCTGCGCTACACCGACCACTTCCTCGCCGTCACCGCCTCCACCGGCCTGGACGGCGGCGCCCGGATGGAGGCCATGGCCCTGTTCAACGGCTTCGTCTGCCAGTACGCCCAGTACGAGCAGACGGCGGCCTCAGGCGCCAAGTGGCAGGCGGAGCTGGTCGGTTACCTCACCCGGGCCGCCATGAGCGGCGAATACCCGCACCTGGCCCAGGCGTTCGCGGCGTCCGGACCGCCCTCCGATCCGGACGCCGCCTTCGACCGCTCGCTGGACCGGGTGATCACGGCCATCCTGGCCCCGCCGACGCCCCGCTGAGCCCGCCGAACGGCCCCGCCCTCAGGCCCCGCCCCCAAGCCGCGCCCGCGACAGCACCGCCACCGCCCGCCCGTCGACCAGCACCAACACGGCCTCGTGCGCGCCCCCCAGCGCCGCCCGCGCCTCGGCCGGCGACTGCCCGACGCCCACCGCCGGCAGCGCCGGCCCGAGCAGTGCGCCCAACGGACCACCCGGCGAATCACCCGGCGAATCACCCGACGGACCACCCAACGGATCGCCCGGCTTGGCACTGCCGTCCGCGAGCGCCGCCGCCAGCACCGCCCGCGACACCGAGCCGACCACCTCCGTCGCGCTCACCCCGTACGGCCTCGCCGCCCGCGCCAGCACCACCGGCGCCACCCCGCCGGGCACGGCACGCAGCGCCTCCAGTGCCTCGCCGACCGTCGCGCCGGCGTCGACCGCGACCAGCGGGCCGGCCCCGGCGAGCAGCGACCGAAGGCTGTTCGCCGCCTCCGACCCCGATTCCGCCTCCAGGAAGCCCCACTGCCGCATCCAGTCGTCGCTGTGCACCTTGGACAGGTACGAGCGCCCGGAGTCCGGCAGCAGCACCACCACCAGGTCGTCCGGCCCGAGCCGCCGCGCGACCCGCAGCGCCGCCGCCACCGCCGTGCCCGAGGAAGGACCGGCCAGGATGCCCTCCTCGCGGGCGAGCCGACGGGCCGTCAGCAGCGACTCGCGGTCCGGGATGCGCTCGAAGGCGTCCACCACCTCCGACCGGTAGGCCTGCGGCCAGCGGTCCTCGACGGTGCCGGGGTGGAGGAAGTGCCCGATGCTCTCGACGAACCACGGGCTGCCGTCCCCGCCCCCGTACATCGAGGACTCCGGGTCCGCGCCGACCACGGTCACGGAGCCGCCGGACACCTGCTGGAGGTACCCGCCGGTGCCGGTGACGGTCCCGCCGGTGCCGACGCCCGCGACGAAGTGGGTCACCCGGCCGCCGGTCTGCTCCCAGATCTCGGGACCGGTGGTGCGCACATGGGCGTCAGGATTGGCCAGGTTGTCGTACTGGTTGGCGAGCCAGGCGCCGGGGATCTCCTCCACCAGCCGCTGCACGACGTTGAACAGGTGCGCCGGGTCCTCGGCGGGCACGGCCGTCGGGGCGAGCACCACCTCGGCGCCGTACGCCCGCAGGATGTCGGACTTCTCGGGCGCCGACTTGTCGGACACCCCGGCGATCACCCGGTAGCCGCGCTGCCGCCCGACGATGGCCAGCCCGATGCCGGTGTTGCCGGAGGTCGCCTCGACGATCGTCCCGCCCGGCCGCAGCAGGCCGTCCCGCTCGGCGGCCAGCACCATGGACAGCGCGGCGCGGTCCTTGACGCTGCCTCCGATGTTGAGGAACTCGGCCTTGGCGTAGATCGGCGCGGGCAGCCCGGCGCCGAGCCGGGCGAGGCGGAACAGCGGTGTCCCGCCGATCGCGTCGAGTACGGATTCGTGCACTGCGGCCATCACGGCCTCCTTCGATCGGTGTCCGCCCGAGCCTGCCCGAACGCGCGGTCAGATAGTCGCTGGCAGCCCCGGATCGTCGAGGCCGGGCACGCGAGGGTTCTCGACCGTAAAGGGGCGCGAACAAAGGCGCGTGGTACCTCTTGCGCGCCCCTCGGATTTGCCGCGCTCCAAAGTGCGCAACGGTGCGGCCCGCGCCCGCCCCACCGATCGGGGTGTGTGCGGAGAGTGATCGGCGCGCGATCAGATCAGCGGGTCGAAGAGGTCGCGCCCCCAGTGGCCGAGCCAGGACGCGGTGGTGGACCACCGGCCCTGACCTTCCACACCTTCCGTGGACTCGTCGTACGGCAGCACGGCGGTCGGGGCGAGCCAGCCCTCCCCCGGGTCGATGCGGACCCGCAGCAGCTTGAGCGGCTTGCGCAGGGCGACGAACATCCGCAGGTCGTCGGTGTGGGGGCAGTGGGTCTCGTAACGGTCGTGGACGGTACGGCAGATGGACTTGATGTCGGTGTCCGCGAGCAGGAGGTAGCGGCTGCCGGGGCCGAGGTTGACGCAGAGGCGGCGGCGGGCGGTGTCGCGGTCCGGGTACGGCAGGTTCTGGTGGTTGTCGACATGCAGGCCGAGGCACAGGCCGTTCTCGGGCAACCGGTGGGTGACCAGTTCGCCGGGCGGGTCGTCGGCCTCGTCCAGGGCGACGTGCAGCGGATCGCCGAGGAGGCCGACGAGCGCGGCGACGGTGTGGACGTCGGTGACGGTCCCGGGGAGGCGGAAGAACTCGACCAGGCCGCTGTCCTTGGTGAAGGAGCCCGGCGTGTAGCGCTCGGGGTGGTCCTCGGGGAGCGGGGACCAGTCGCCGGCGGGGACGACGGCTCCGTTCTCGTAGTCGGGCTCGCCGTGGACTCTGCGGACGTTGCCGATGTCGCAGCGGGCGCGGAGGGCCGCCGGGTCGCGGAAGGCGATGGCGGCGGGGTGCATGGTCGTCATGGGGTGAGCGGCCTCGGTTCAGTCGTTGTCGTCGTCGGAGTTGTCGCTGTGGCGGTTGATGCCGGTCATCAGGGCGGCGGCCAGGGTGGTCCACCAGACGACGTCGGCGGTGGCCGGCTCGCGCGGCGGAACGAGGTCCGAGGCGAAGCAGGCGAGGGCGAGGCTGGCGGCGGTGATCGCAGCCGTGGTGGCGAGCTTGATGACGCTCAACTTTCGGGCGAGGGAACGTTGCTGTTCGCGGTACGGAGGACGCGCGCCCAGACGCGCTTGCCCGTGCCGCACCGCGCGATCACCCCGAAGTCGACGGCGAGCCGGCGGGCGAGTTCGATCCCACGGCCGCACTCGTTGAAACGGCCCGGACGCCGCTCCAGGAGCGGGAGGTCGCTGCGGGGGTCCCAGACTTCGAGGCGGCAGTCGCCGTCGAACTCCTGGAGGTAGAGCCGGACTTCGCCGTCGCCGTGACAGGCGTGGACGACGGCGTTGGTCACGAACTCGGAGGCGATGAGGACGAGGTCGTCGACCGGGCCACCGGCCCAGCCCCAGGAGGTGAGCTGGTCACGGACCAGGCGGCGGGCGGTACGGACCGAGGTCTCGTGCTCGGTGAGGGTGGTCTCCCAGGTTCGGAGGACCGGGTTACGCAAGGTGGACATGAGTCACCCCACACCTTCAGTGGCGTGTTCGTGCGGTCACAGTGAGTGTGGGGCCTCGAAATTCGAAAACGCAACCTCAATGCCAAATAAATTAATTGATCATGGTTTGGGCTTGAGCCCAGGCCTACGAACTGGCGAGACTGGACCCCACACATCGCAGGGAGGGGCGCCACTTGAGCAAGGACCTATCGGCCATCAGGCAGATCCGCCTTGGCGACGAACTGCGCGCCTGGCGGCTGGAGAACAACAGAACGCTCACCGACATGACGGCCGGCCTCAAGGGGTGGAGTCCCGGTCGGCTCAGCAGAATCGAACGAGCCCTACAGCCAATCAGTGCGGCCGACCTGGCCACGCTGCTTGACCACGCCGGGGTTACTGGTCAGGAGCGGGAGGATCTCGAAGCGTTCCTCGGTTCCGGACCTCCGAAGCAGTGGTGGCGCGACCTTGACTACTCCGAGACGATCACGCCGGCGTTCGCCGAGTACATCGCCCTCGAAGCCGACGCTTCACGCATGCTGAACTACTTTCCCTCAGCGTTCCCTGGCTTGGTCCAGACAATGGACTACGCCAAGGAGATGATCGCCGCTGGAGTTGACGCTCCGAACGAGGAGCTGATCGAGGCCGGAGCCGAGGTCCGCGTGCTCCGCCAACGGCGCCTGACCGATGAGCCGACTCTCGACTACGACGCCTACTTCGGCGAAGTCGCACTGCTCGTTGCTGGAGACCCAGAAGTGCTGATCGGCCAGATCAAGCACGCCATCAAGGTAGCCAAATACCCGAACGTCTCACTGCGCATGGTGCCGTTGAGCGCAGGACGACCCGGAATCCTGGCGTCAGGCGTCACGGTCATGCGATTCCCGGACGATCCCGACAACGGCTTCGTCTTCGTTGAAGCCGTCGGCGGTATGCTCCCGCGTAGAGCGGGACGCGAAGTGCGCCGAGCCGAAAGGGCGTTTGCCCGAGTCAAGCGGTGCTCGCTGTCTCCGGAAGACACCATCGCCGCCCTTGAACGCAAGTTGGAAGAGTTGACGTGAGCAACAGGCACGACCCCTACGATCACAACCCCGCCGACGCCGACTGGACCAAGTCCCCCTTCTCCGCAGAAGGCAACGGCGACTGCGTGATCATCGCGCGCTTCGACAACGGTGACGTCTGGCTCGGCGACGACAAGAACCCCGGCCACCCCCACCTCGCCTTCGACCAGGCCGAATGGACCGCCTTCGTCCAGGCCATCGAAGCCCGCGACCCCCGCTTCACCGCCTGACCACCCACCGCCCCGCACCACCCTGCGCCGCTCACCGCATGCCCTGCGGTGAGCGGCGTCGGCATTACCGCTCATCTGATCGACCGTCAACCAGTTCGTCCGAACCGCCCCACACGCACAGCTCCCGCCATTACGCTCCCAAGCGTGATCACGCCCGGCGTCGATCCGGGCGCATTCCGTCATCCCCACCACAGGGAGCGCATGCCATGAGCGAGCTGGTGTACCCGTCCGACCCCGGCCTCAACGGCCAGGCGGTGGACGCGGCCGAGCGCACGTACGAGATGAACGGCTTCGACCCGGCGCGGGAGGACTCGAAGCTCTCCTTCACCCCCTGCCGGGTCGCCAAGCCCGCCTTCAACACCTACCGGCGCAGCGGCGAGCAGACCGTGTCCGGCTTCCTGGACACCACCTGGGCCTACGACAGCCGCCTGACCGACGACAGCGGAGGCCCCACCGGCGGGCCGGGCGCGGACGTCACCCGGCTGGAGGCCGCGAACGGCGCCTTCGACGAGATCGTGGTCGGCCTGGTCGGCCTCGTCGGCGGCCGGGGCAGCCTGGGGCCCGCCACCGCCCAGGCCGCCCAGGACTTCGGCATCGCCGCCTCCGAGCGCGGCGCCGTGACCTTCATCGACGCCTGGAGCGCGGCGGCCGCCTACCTCGGCTACGGGTTCGACGGCTGGGTCTCCAACGACTACCAGGACCTGTTCACCCAGCAGCAGGCCCAGGGCCTGCTGGGCGCCGCCCGTCGTCTCAAGGAGCGCAACCCGGACCTCGCGGTCGGACTGCACATCGGCGGCTGGGACCTGAGCGAGGCCTTCCACGCCATCGCGCAGGAGCCCGCCTCCCGGCGGAGGTTCGCCCAGTCCGTGGTACGGATCTTCCGCGCCTTCCCGATGTTCTCCACCCTCCACCTGGACTGGCGCTGGCCCGGCTCGGCCGGCGCCCCGGAGGCCGGGTACGGCCCGGAGGACGCCGGGAACTTCGCCGAGCTCATCCGCGAGACCAGGGCCGCGCTGTCCGCCGCCGACCGGAGCGCGACGATCGCCGTCGCGGTGCCGGCCTCCGCCGCCCAACTGGACGCGATGAACGTCCCGCTCCTGGTCGAGGCCGGCGCCGACCGGCTGGACCTGATGTCCTTCGACTTCTTCGGCAGCCCCTGGTCCGCCGGGCTCGGGCACCACACCTCGCTGCGCCGCGACCCGAGCAGCAGCCAGACGGACTGCGTCGACAACGCCGTCACCCACCTGATCGAGCACGCCGGCGTGGCCCCGCACCGCATCCACCTCGGCTACGCCACCACCACCCGCAACGCCAAGCGGGCCCGGCTCACCCGCAGCTCGCCCCTGCGCGGCACGTACGACACCGCGTCGGGCCAGACGGTCGGCTCCTTCGCACCCGGCACGAGCACCTACGCCGACGTGCTGCGCAACTACCTCGACCTGGAGCAGGGCGAGGGCCGCAACGGCTTCGAGCTGTACACGGACATCTCCGCCGACGCCGACTACCTCCACAACCCGAGCACCGGCGTCTTCCTCTCCCTCGACACCCCGCGCTCCGTCCGCGCCAAGGCCGAGTACGCCCGCGCCCGGGGCCTCGGCGGCCTGTTCGCCGAGCACGCCGAGGCCGACCCCGGCGTGCTCACCAACGCCGCCCGCGAGGGCCTGGGGCACACCGCCACCGCGACGGCCGTCGACATGAAGCCCCTCTACGTCAGCGGCCGCAGTCAGTAGCCCGCCCCCCTGGTGGAGTGGGAAGTCGGCCGGCCCGACTTCCCACTCAAGCCTCGTGACTCCCCCTGCCCCGTAGGACCCGGCCTACGAAAACCCCTCGTCGCGACCGCCCCGACGCCGTACCGTGGTCCGGTCGACGATCTTGGGGTCAGCGGCTCCACGTGAACGAAGGAACGGGGCGGAACACCATGCAGCAGTACCAGGGCTGGACCGACGAACGGTTCGGCGCCGTGGCGGACGTCTTCGCCCGCAACTTCGACGAGTTCCCCGAACTCGGCGCCGCCGTCACGGTGTTCTCCGGCGGCCGCAAGGTGGTCGAGCTGTGGGGCGGGACGGCCGACGAACGCACCGGCCGGGCCTGGACGCAGGACACCCTCGTCCCGGTCTTCTCCTGCGCCAAGGGTGCGGTGAGCATCAGCGCCCACCTGCTCGCCCAGCAGGGCCGCCTCGACCTCGACGCGCCGATCGCCCGCTACTGGCCCGAGTTCGCCCGCCACGGCAAGCAGGACATCACCACCCGCATGGTCCTCGGCCACCGCGCGGGCATCCCGGCCCTGGACGCGGTGCTCTCCTTCGAGGAGATCGCCGGCTGGGCTCCCGTCGTCCGCGCGATCGAGGCCCAGGAGCCGCTCTGGGAGCCCGGCACGGCCTACGAGTACCACGGCCACGTCCTGGGCTTCGCGGTCGGCGAGGTGATCCGCCGGATCACCGGGCTCACGCCGGGCGAGTTCCTCCGCAAGGAGATCGCCGAACCGCTCGGCCTGCCGGTCCGGATCGGCCTGTCGGAGAGCGAACTCCCGCGCCTGGCCCGGCTGGTGGAGGCGGAGGGTCGCCGTCCGATGCCCGGCCCGGAGCACCTGCTGACCCGGATCGTGACGATGAACGGCGCCCTGGTCTTCCCCGGCCTGGACGTGCCGCACGGCTGGAACGACCCGGCCCTGCACGCGATCGAGCTGCCCGGCGCGGGCGCGGTCGCCTCCGCCACCGGGCTGGCGGGGCTGTACGCGGCGGCCGCCACCGGCCTGGACGGCGGCCCGCGCCTGCTCTCGCACGAGACCGTCACCGACGCGGTGCGCGAAGTCTCCTCCGGCGCGGGCTTCCTGGGCTTCGACATGGGCGCCCGCTGGGGTTCCGGCCTGCTGCTCGACTCCCCCGCCTTCCGCCCGCTGCTGGGCGCGCGCAGCTTCGGCAACGACGGCGCGGGCGGCCAGTTCGCCTTCGGGGACGACGAGTTCGGCGTCGGCTTCGGCTACGTCGCCAACCGGATGATCGGCCACGGCGACGCCCGCGCCAACCGGCTGATCGAGGCGGTGCGCGGATGCCTGGGGTGACGGACTTCCTCGCGCGGCTCACCGCGCTGGCGGCCACCGGCGGCCTGGACGGTCCGGACGGGCTGCGCTACAACGCCTCGCTGCCCGAACTCGCCGCCCACTACGGCGATCCCTGGGACGGCGGGCGGATCCACCGCGAGTCCCGCTGGCCGCACGGCTTCAGCTGGGGCGACGTGCAGACGGTGTTCTGCCACTGCCGCCGGCTCCAGTCGCTGTCCCTGCCCGTGTGGCACGGTGAACTCGAACTCCCGCTGGCCGGTGGCGGGTTGGTGACACTCGACACACACGTCACCGAGTCGGCCCTGATCGCCGCGCTGACCGCCGCCGGCTGCCGCTGGGAGACCGTGACGTACGAGAACGTCCCCGATCAGCGCACCCTGGAGGTGGCGGTGGCCGAGGAGGTCCGGGTGGCGTTCGTCCTCACCGACCGCGACGGCCACGCGGACCACGACGGTCACCAGGCCCGCGACGGCCACGCGGACCGCGACGGCCATGACGCGCCGCCGCCCGAGGACTGGCTGCTGAACAAGGCCCTGCTGTGGGGCTACGACCACACCGACTGCCCCGAGCCGGACCGCACCCTCCCGGACGACGGCTGGGGCGCCTCGCCCAACTGACGCGTGCGGTCGGCCCGTTGCGCCCGGCCCGTTACGCCCCAACGCGCAACGGGCCGGGCGCGCTCCCGGAGTGGGGGCTCACGCCAGGGCGCGCGGCAGCACCACCCGCACCCACTCCTCCGGCTGCGACAGGTGCGGTGCGTGACCGGCACCCCGGTACAGGTGCCGTTCCGCCTTCGACAGGGTGAGGTCGATGATGTCCAGCACCTCGCCGTACATCGGCGGACTGTTGTCACTCTGCGTGAGCAGAGCCGGTTCCGTGAAGCGGGCCAAGGCGTTCAGGTCGAGGTCCAGGGCGTCCGGGTCCCGCAGCTCGTCCAGGTAGGTCGGCGCGTTGCGCACGTACGTGTGCCGCACCGGCGCGGGCAGCTGCGCCCAGGCCCCCGGCCCGAAGGTGACCGTCTCCACGAACAGCTCCGCCGCCGCGGCCGACTCGGCCTGCTCCAGCAGCTCCCGGACGGCGGTGATCCGGTCGGCGAGCGCGGTGGCGACCGGCCTCAGCTCGGGGTCGGCGAGCAGGATGCCGGCGCCGGGCGGCTCGTGCACGGCGATCCCCCGCAGCAGGTCGGGCCGGGCGGCGGCGAGCCGCAGCGTGATCAGCGAACCGTACGAGTTCCCGCAGACGAACGCCGGCGCGAGTCCGAGCCCGTCGATCAGCCCGGCCAGGTCGGCCGCGTCCTCGTGGACCGAACCCTGGGTGAGCGGGTCCTCACTGCGGCTGTGGCCCCGCCGGTCGTAGGCGACGACGGTGGTCGACTCGGCCAGGCCCGGCATCACGCGCGCCCAGCTGTCGGCGTCGCTCCACGAGCCGTGCACCAGGACGACGCCGGGCCCCTCGCCTCGGGCCTCGTAGTGCAGCGACACCCCGTTCACCCTGATCTCGGCCATCACGAGCCTCCCGATCTCGGCGGTGCTCCCCCACCAGCCTGACACAGCCGCTCGGGGCGGCACCCCCGGGCCGTGGCCGTGACCGAGCGTGACGAACAACGGGCGATCAAGCGCCTCGCAGGCTCAGCTCAGGCCCCGAGCCGGCTCAGCCCATGCCCCGGGCCGGCGGCTCGTCCCGCGTGCCGTCCTCCGCCACCACCGTGAACCGGCCGGGCCCGGAGACCGACAGGTCCACCGGGTGGACGGACTTGGAGTCGTTGACGTCCAGTTCACTGCTCTTCCGCCCGGTCGCGGCGTCGACCCGGGTCAGCTTGTCCCGGGTCAGCGCCCACACCGACGCGCCGTCCACCAGCAGCCCCGTCACCTGGTCGTCCAGCCCGGACGTCCAGCGCTTCCCGCCGTCGGCGAGCGAGTAGGCGACCAGGCGCCCGGTGGCGATGCGGCTGGGGTTCTTCCCCCCGCTGATCCGGACGTCGTCCGGCTTCTCGCCGGGGACGATCAGCTGGTCGCCGACGACCACCCCGCCGAACAGCGGGCGGGCGGCGAACGCGTCGTACGCGTGGGCGCCGCCCAGCATGACGTCGAGGTCGTACTCGTCCCCCGCGACCGGGATCGACGCCCGCTGCCGCCCCGCCCCGTCGAAGCTGAGCACGGCGTGCGTCCCCCGCTCGCCCTGCGCGTCGACCCAGACCGCGAGGGGCTCGGTGGAGACCACCGCGACGTCCTTCAGCCCGCCCGTGACCGGCAGGGCGACCCGGGTCCGCTCCCGCCCGTCCGCCGGGGCCAGCGACCGCAGCACCGGCGCGGCGTCGCCGCACTGCGCGACCGTCACCACCTCCGCCGCCCCGCCCGCCACCTGCAACGGCGTGCAGCCGGCATCCGCGTCGCCGCGCCAGGAAGCGCGCCCGTCGGCCAGGTGCACCGCGCGCCAGCCGGTCCGCTCCTGGAGGACGGCCTCGTCCCCGGCGACGGCGAGCAGATCGGGCGCCGCCGTGTCCCCGACGCGGCCGGGCGCGTCCGCCGCGGCGGTCCAGGCGGCCTTGCCGTCGGCGAGGTTGAGCGCCGTCACCGCCGCGCACGGCCGGTCGTGCGGGGAGTGGCCGAGCAGTCCGAGGCCGTGGCCCGTCCCGCGGCTCATGGCGCAGACGGAGTCCTCGCCCGGCGGCGTCCACCGCCACGCGACCTGCCCGGTGGTGCCGCGGTAGGCCACCACCTGGTCGGGCCGGACCCGCACCACCACGTCCCCGCTGGTCCAGCTGCCGACGGCGCGGATCGACGACGGCCGGTCCAGCGGCGCCTCCCAGGCGTCGTTGAGGCCGGTCCCGGCGAAGGAGACGAACGCGGCGAGCCCGAACAGGATCCCGACGGCGACCGCGGGGAAGCCGCGCCGGGGGTGGAGCAGCGCCCACAGCAGGCCGGCCCCGCAGGGCATCAGGCCGAGGATGCTGACGATGCCCATGAAGTCGAGGCTCTCGCCGCCGTACCCCTGGGACGGCCCGATCAGCACGGCCAGGCCCATGCTCGCGAACATGGCCCCCAGCACCCCGCCGGAGACCACCATCCAGGCCTCCTTGTCCATGGCGAACCCGCCCCTGGCGAGGCGGACGGACCTGCGGGCCCGCCCGGCCCCGGCGGCACTGTCCACGGGCCCCTCGGCCATGTCGGTCACTCCCCCGTCAAGCGCCGCCCACGCACGAACGACGATCATCGGATGATCGCAGAGCCTGGCTCGATCCTGAACAAAGACAACGGAAAACTCCCGGCCCCGGCGACGGACGGTAGGTTGGCCCGGGGGGCCGGGGCGCGGCACCGGGGCGTGAAAGGGGCGGGGATGCAGCCGGGCGACGTACTCGACGGGCGGTACGAGCTGGTCGAGCAGATCGGCGAGGGCGCCTTCGGCGCGGTGTGGAAGGCCCGCGACGCGCGGATCCAACGGCTCGTCGCCGTCAAGGTGATGCTCCCGGGCAGCAACAACACCCCCAAGGACGCGGCCCGGTTCGTCCGCGAGGTGGCCACCGCGGGCGCGCTCAACCACCCGTCCATCGTCACCGTGCACGACTTCGGCCGGCACGACGAGGCCGGCCGGCCGCTCTACTTCCTGGTCATGGAACTGCTCGACGGCGCCCCGCTCAGCCGCCACCTCGGCGACGGACCGCTGCCCCTGCACCAGGCCCTCACCTGGGCCGTCCAGATCTCCCAGGCCCTCGCCACCGCCCACCGGGCCGGCGTCGTCCACCGGGACGTCAAGCCGGCCAACGTGATGATCCAGTCGTCCGGGGAGGTCAAGGTCGTCGACTTCGGCATCGCCCGGGTCGGCACCGCCGACGACGGCATCACCAGCACCAACGTCATCGTCGGCACACCCGCCTACATGGCCCCCGAACGCTTCGACAGCGGCGGCCTCGACGCCCGCTCCGACCTCTACGCCTTCGGCTGCCTCCTGTACGAACTCCTCACCGGCCGCACCCCGTTCCGCGGCACCCTCTACGAACTCATCCGCCAGCACGGCGAGGTCCACCCGGCCGCCCCCGGCACCCTCCGGCCCGGCCTGCCCGCCGACGTCGACACCCTCGTCCTCGAACTGCTCGCCAAGGACCCCGACCGACGGCCGCCACACGCCGACCAGGTCGCCGAACGCCTGCTCCACCTCGCCGAGCAGGCCGAACGGCCCCCGGCCGGCTACCACGCCACCGTCCGGGACGTCCCCGCCGCCGAGGAGGACCCGTACGTCCTCGCCCGCCGGCAGGAGGCGGACGCGCTGTTCCAGCGCACCCGCGACCAGGCCGCCCAGGTCGCGCTGCAATTCGAGACCAGCATCGCCCAGCGGCGCCGCCGGCTCGACCAGGACCTCGCCGACCAGCGGGCCCGCGCCGAGGCCCGGGCACAACAGATCGTCGCCGAAGCCCAGCAACGCGGCGAGGAGCTCGAACGGGAGGCCGCCGCCCGGGCGGCGGCCAGCCTCAAGCAGCTCACCGAGGCCGAACAGCGCACCGACCTGCTGCGCCGGCAGACCGACAAGCTGCGCAACGACGCCGAGAGCCTGCGCCGCACGGTCGACAACGCCCGCCGCCAGGCCTCCGACTTCCTCGCCGACGCGGCCGCCAAGGCCGGCCTCGGCCCGGCCCCCGAACCCCGCCGCTCGATCGCCCCGCCCGCCAGCGCGCCGGCCGGCTCTCAGAGCGGCCCGCAGACCGGCTCGCAGCGCCGGAAGCTCCCGAGCATGCAGGAACTGCTCTCCGGCCGGAGCCGCTCCACCGGCGGCGGCGACCAGCCGGGCCGCCGCTCCTGACCTCGCCCCAACGCCTCGCACCCGCAGGCGAGTTGGCCCGCCCACCCAACGCCCTCCCCCGGCCCGCCAGGCCGAGTCCACGGGGCCCCGCACCCGCTCCACCGGCTGGGCCCTGCGACCCCCGCACCCGCACCGCGACCCGCCCGCGGAACCGTAGAATCCGCAGGTAGACACCAGGGAGGGATTTCGCGTGTTCCAGGCGCAGCGGCCGCGCACCGCACAACTGACCCCACGACTCGGCGACGACGGGACGGGGCGGGTCGACGGCGTCGCCCTGCTGCTGCCCGGCGGGTTCCTGCGCAGCCGGCGCGGACCGCTGAAGGTCGCCGAACTGGGCCTGCGCGACCTCACCGCCGAACTCGCCGCCCGCGGACGCCCGCACGGCCTCGCCGTCCACCTGCTGCGCTACCGCTACAGCGGCTGGAACGGCGCCGACGCCGACACCGCCGTCGACACCCGCTGGGCCCTCGACGAACTCGCCCGCCGCTACGGCGACGTACCCGTCGTCCTCATCGGCAACTCCCTCGGCGGGCGCGCCGCCTTCTGGTGCGCCGGGCACCCGAACGTCGTCGGCGTCGCCGGCATCGCGCCCTGGCTGCCCAGCGGCGACCCCGTCGACCACCTCGCCGGCCGGCGCGTCCTGATCGTCCACGGCACCGGCGACCACAGCGCCGCCAACGCCAACCAGTCCCTCGAATACGCCCTGCGGGCCCGCCCGGTCGTCCCCGACCTCGCCCGCTACGAAGCCCCCGGCGCCAACCACTACCTCATCCGGCAGACCGCCGACATCAGCGCCCTCACCACCGACTTCACCCTCGACGCCCTCAAGGCCGAACCGGCCCCGCTCGCCTCCGGCACCGTCTGCACCCGCCTGCCCGGCAGACGCGCCTAGGTCCGCCCGGGAACCCACTGTCGACCAGCGAGCGGCATGAAATCGGGTTGGCGGTCGACCGCCCGTCCTGCCTATGGTCGGGGGATGACCACTCGAACCTTCCGCATCATGGTGCGCGGCGTCTTCGACGACCTCAGCGTCGAGCAGCACGCCGAACTCCTCGCCCGCGCGCCCGAACACGACGTGCTGCGCGCGGCCTTCACCCGCGAGGGACACCTCAGCTACGACCTCGGCGCGCGGGCCGCCTTCACCTTCCGCTTCCTCGACTCGGGCGAGGCGGAGGAGGACATCCTGGCGGCCGCCGAGCGGGCCGAGCAGGCGGCGCGGGCCTGGCTGGCCGAGCGCGGCTACGGCTACAAGAACCTGCGGTCCCAGGCCGAGGACCTCTCGCAGGCACCGCTCGGCAAGCGGCAGCGCCGCGCCGCCAACGCCGGCTAGCCCCCTCCCCCCTCCCGCTACCTCCTTGACGGCTCGCCGCACCGGTATGCTTGAGTAGTCAAGGAGGTAGCAATGACAGATCCGCACACCGGCCCGCACACGAACCCACAGGTCGACCCGCAGGCCGACCCGGGCACCCGACCCGACCCGCTGGACACCGCCCTGCGGCTGGTCCGCGCCCAGGCGGCCGTGACCAAGCGCTTCGACGCGAGCCTCGGCGGCCTGCACGGCGTGAGCCTGTCCGACTTCACCCTGCTGCTCCACCTCGGCCACGCCCCCGGCGGCCGGATGCGCCGGGTCGACCTCGCCGGGGCCCTCGGCCTCACCGCCTCGGGCGTCACCCGCGGACTGGCACCGCTGGAGCGGATCGGCCTGGTGAGCCGGGAGGCGGCGGCCCGCGACGCCCGGGTCGCCTACGCGGCCCTGACGCCGACCGGCCGCGAACGGCTCGCCGAGATGCTGTACACGGCCCGGAAGGTCGCCGCCGACCTCTTCGCGGCCGACCAGTGGAGCCCCGACGACCTCGACCGCCTCGCCGTCCTGCTCGCCCGCCTCGGCGGCACCGCCCCCGACCAGCGGCCGGGGGCGGCCACAGCCCGCGACTAACGGACTGTTGAACCGTCGGACTGTCGGACTATGAAACCGTCAGATCCCGAACGGCGCCGCGTACCGCACCGTCCCGGCGCCTAGGCTGAGCCCGGCACCCCTGCACCCATGCACCCAGGCACCGCCGCACCACCGCGAAGGGCAGCAACCCCATGACCCACACCCCCGGACAGCAGCCCGGCCAGGAACCCGCCCCCGACCTGGCCGTCGACGGCACCGGCCTGCTCTGCGTCCAACTGCTGCTGCGACTGCGCGCCCGGATCGCCGACCTGCCCGCCGGCGCGGTGGTGCACATCCACACCACCGACCCCGCCGCCCCCCTCGACCTGCCCGCCTGGTGCCACCTGACCGGCCACGACTACCTCGGCCCCGTCCCGCACCCGGCCACCGACCGCGAGGTGTACGCCCTGCGCCTCACCGCCGCGGCCCGCCCGACCCGCGCCGACCGCCCCTGGCACCCCGCGCCGACCCCGGCCACCGACTGACCACCCCGGCTCCCGCCCTCGGCCCGAAAGCCCCACGCGCCCCCGCCCACCGCCGGCCGCCCGGATCCCTTCGGCGGTCCGGTGTGCCACGATGGGGAGAGCCGAACGGCCAAGCCTCACAGGGAGGTTGACCACCATGGATCCGATCCTCAGCTGCCACTGGCACGACCAGGACGGCGAGTGGGCACTGTCCGTCAGCCGCAACGGCGACGGCTGGGAGCTGCTCGCCGCCGCGCCCCGCTGGTCCGAGTCGCTCCCGTTCGCCGGGCCGGACGACGTCCGCCGGCTCGCCCAGGCGCTGCTGGACCTGCCGTCCGATCCGGAGCCGTACGAGTTCGAATGGCGGCTCTCCCGGACGGAGTTCGAGCGCACCGAGAACGAGCGCACCCACTTCGCGACGCTCGCCGTCGGGCTGGACCCCACCGACGGCCACCGCCCCTACCTCGCCTACCAGTCGTACTACCACTGGGGGCAGGCGAGCGGGCTCGGCCTGGAGGTGATCTGCGAGGACCCCCCGGTCGACCGCCTCCGCGCCCAGGCCCACGCCCTCCTCACCGACCTCCCCGGCCCCACGCCCGCCCGGCCGCAGCCCCCCTCACCCGGCTGAGCGCACCGCCCTCCCCAGTCCCCCCGGATCACCGGATCACGGGATCACGGGATCACGGGATCACGGGATCACGCCGTCCGCCGCAGCAGCGCCAGGTACATCGCGTCCGTCCCGTGCAGGTGCGGCCAGAGCTGCACGTCCGGCCCGTCCCCGAGCGCGGGGACGCCCGGCAGCAGCGGGCGCGCGTCGATCCACTCGACCCGGCCACCCTCCGCCCGCAGCACGTCGTCCACGACGGCCCGGGTCTCCGCGAGGTGCGGCGAGCAGGTCGCGTACCCGACCACCCCGCCGACCCGGGTGGCGTCGATCGCCGAGCGCAGCAGGTCCCGCTGGAGCGGGCCGAAGGCCGCGACGTCGGCGGGGCGGCGGCGCCAGCGCGCCTCCGGGCGGCGGCGCAGGGCGCCCAGGCCGGAGCACGGCACGTCGACCAGCACCCGGTCGAAGCCTCCGGAGCGCCAGGCCGGGCGGGTGCCGTCCGCGGTGATCACCGTGTACGGGCCGGGGTTGCCCTCCAGCGCCCGGGCGACCAGCCGCGCGCGGTGCGGCTGCTTCTCGCTCGCGACCAGCCCGGCACCGCGTTCGGCGGCCAGCGCCGCGAGCAGCGCGGCCTTGCCGCCGGGGCCGGCGCAGCCGTCCAGCCAGAGCCGGTCCGGGCCGTCCAGCGGGGCGTTGGCCAGGGCGAGGGCGACCAGCTGGCTGCCTTCGTCCTGGACGCCCGCCCGGTTGTCCCGGACGGCCTCCAGCGAGCCCGGGTCGCCGCCTTCGGCGAGCCGCAGCGCGAACGGGGACCAGCGGCCGGGCTCGGCCTCGGGCAGCGCGTCGGCGAGTTCGCCGACGTCGACCCGGCCGGGGCGGGCGACGAGGGTCACCTCGGGCCGGGCGTTGTCGGCGCGCAGCAGGTCCTCCAGGGCGCTGCGCCCGGAGGCGTCGGGCTGCCAGCGGCCGAGCGAGTCCCAGAGCGCGGAGACGACCCAGCGCGGGTGCGAGTGGACGACGGCGAGGTGGTCCTCGGCGTCCTTCTCGTACGGCGGGGCGACCTTCTCGATCCAGGCGTCCAGGTCGTGGGCGCTGATCCGGCGCAGGACGGCGTTGACGAACTTGGCCTTGCCGTCGCCGAGCACCACCCGGGCCAGCTCGACGGTGGCCGAGACCGCCGCGTGGCTGGGGATGCGGGTGGTGAGCAGCTGGTGGGCGCCGAGCGAGAGCACGTCCAGGACCGGCGGGTCGACCTTGCCGAGCGGCCGGTCGATGCAGGCGGCGATGATCGCGTCGTAGGTGCCCTGAAGGCGCAGGGTGCCGTAGACGAGCTCGGTGGCGAGGGCGGCGTCGCGCCGGTCCATGCCCTTCTGCTCGGCTTCGCGGAGCAGCGACGGCAGGATCAGGTTGGCGTACGCGTCGCGCTCGTCGACGGCGCGCAGCGCGCGGAACGCGACGATCCGGGCCGGGTCCTTCTTCGGGCGGCGGTGCGGGCGGGGGGCGCGCTGGGCGCTGGGGGTGGTCACAGGGTGCCTCAAGGTGCTGCGGTGGTTATCGGTGGTTATCAGACGAACAGTAACGCTAAACCTGAGCCTCAGCCCTCGGAGCCGAAGCGCTCCCCGGACTCCAGCCGCGCCCCGCGCGCCCAGTCCGCCGCCCGCATCTCCTTCTTCCCCTGCGGGCGGACCTCCCCGAGTTCGACCTCGTGGCTGCCCGTCCCGACCCGCACGCTGTTCTTGCCGACCACGGCCAGCTCCCCGGGCGCCAGGGCGGACGAGTCGGTCAGCAGCTTCACCGGCCCGGTGATCTTCAGCCGCTCGCCGCGGAACTCCGTCCAGGCGCCGGGCGCCGGGGCGCAGCCGCGCACCACGCGGTCGATCCGCAGGGCGGGGTGGCTCCACTCGACGCGTGCGTCCTCGACGGTGATCTTCGGGGCGAGCGTGACGCCCTCGGCCGGCTGCGGGAGGGCGTGCAGGGAGCCGTCCTCGATGCCGTCCATGGTGGCGGTGAGCAGGCGCGCGCCGGACACCGAGAGGCGGGTGAGCAGTTCGCCGCTGGTGTCGGTCGGGCGGATCTCCTCGGTGATCACGCCGTAGACCGGACCGGAGTCCAGGCCCTGCTCGATCAGGAAGGTGGCCGCGCCGGTGACCTCGTCGCCGGCCAGCACGGCGTGCTGGACGGGGGCCGCGCCGCGCCAGGCGGGCAGCAGCGAGAAGTGCAGGTTGACCCAGCCGTGCTTGGGGATCTCCAGGGTGCCGGGGCGCAGGAGCGCGCCGTAGGCGACCACCGGGCAGCAGTCGGGGGCGAGTTCGGTGAGCCGGGCGACGAACTCCGGGTCGCTGGGCTTCGCCGGCTTGAGGACCTCGATCCCGGCCTCCTCGGCGCGCTGGGCGACGGGGCTGGCGACCAGCTTGCGCCCTCGCCCGGCGGGGGCGTCGGGGCGGGTGACCACCGCGACGACCTCGTGCCGGTCGGAGGCGAGCAGGGCGTCCAGGGCGGGAACGGCGACCTCGGGGGTGCCGGCGAAGACGAGACGCATCAAGTGCCTTTCTGCAAGAGAACGTTGGAGATCAGAGGGTTCAGCGCGCGGCGCCGAACGTGCTGTGCGGGGAGACCTTGACGACCGGCGCGGGCGCGCCGCCCCAGTCGGTGTCGCGGATCGCCTTCAGCGCGGCCTTGCGCTGCTCGCGGTCGAGCCGGTCGATGAAGATGATGCCGTCGAGGTGGTCGGTCTCGTGCTGGATGCAGCGGGCGAGCAGCTGGGTGCCCTCCAGGGTGACCGGATCCCCGTACATGGTGAAGCCCTTGGCGACCACGCCGTAGGCGCGCTTGGTGTCGTAGCGCAGCCCGGGCAGCGAGAGGCAGCCCTCGGGGCCGTCCTGCTCCTCCTCGGTCAGCGACAGGTCCGGGTTGATCAGGTGCCCGGTGACTCCGTCCACGTGGTAGGTGAACACCCGCAGGGAGACGCCGAGTTGGGGCGCGGCGAGGCCGGCGCCGGGGGCGTTGAGCATGGTTTCGGTGAGGTCGCCGACCAGGGTGCGCAGTTCCTTGTCGAACGTGGTCACCGGCTGGGCGGTGGCCCGCAGGACGGGGTCTCCGAAGAGCCGGATCGGCTGGATCGCCACGGGTACGGGCTCCTGTCCGTCGAGGGTGCGGGGCTGCGGGCAACTACGGGTTTCCGGCAAGTCTATGCAACGCACCGCGCCCGCCGCCCATGCCCTCGCACCGCCCCTCACAGCGCCCCTCGCACCACGCTTCGCGCGGCCCCGGACGCCCCTCCCCCACCCCGGCACCGGCTTCTGGCATATCCCGAGTGTGCCCGGCGGCGTTACCCCGGCCCCCGCTTCGGCGTTGGTCAAGTGAGATTGACCGGGGCCGGGCGCACGGGACACCGCGCCCCGGCCGAGCCGAACCGTACGGAAGGTGGCACGTAGGCCATGGCCGAGCAGATCAACCACGACGCCCGGGCGCGGGCGAGCCTGCACCTGCTGGTGCGGGACATCGAGCGGGTGAGGCGGCAGGTCGACGCGCTGCGGACGCTCACCGCCCAGTTGGGCAACGTCTACCGTCCGCGCCGGCCCAGCACGTCGGCCGGCTTCGTCGTGTACGGGCGGGCGCCCGCGCCGACCGTGCGCCTGGCGCAGGAGCTGAGGGAGAGCGTGGAGACCCTGGTCGCGGCGGCGGTCGAGTTCGACCGGGCGCTGGGCTTCTCCTGGGACTCGGTGGGCTCGGCCCTCGGGGTCACCAAGCAGGCCGTGCACCGCCGGTACGGGATGCGCCGCCCGACCAGCGAACTCCTCGCCGCCAGCGGCGCCGTCCCGGGCCAGAGCCGCCCGGACCGCTCGGAGGAGCTGCCCGCCGCGCCGTCCGTCGGCCTGGCGGCGACCGTCCCGGCGGCCCGCCAGGGCGGCTTGGACCGCAGCAGCCTCGACCGCACCGCCCTGGAGCGCGGCAACCTCGACCGCACCGCGCTCGACCGCACCACCCCGGAGCGCGGCCCCCTCGACCGCCCCCCGGTCGACCGCACCACCCCCGAGCGCACCCCGGTCGACCGCACCGGCATCCCGCTGCGCGGCTGACGCCGCCGTCCGACCAGCGCCATCCGGGGCGGGGTGGCCACTCACCCCGCCCCCGCCGGCCTCACCCGATGTCGGTCGGATCCACCCGCACCCGTACCGCCTCCGGCGTCCGCAGCGCGATCCGCGCGATCTGCGCCGCCTTGAGGGCCGCCGCCAGCGCCGCCCCCTGCCCGGGCGGCACCCGCAGCAGCGCGCGCTCCTGTTCCTCCCCGCGCAGGGCCGGGGCCGGTACCGGCCCGAGCACGTCCGCCTCCGAGGGCAGCCGGATCAGCCCCAGCAGGTCGGCCACGGCCGCCGGGCTGCCGCTGACCGACGCCATCCGCGACACCGGCGGGAAGTGCAGCTGCGCCCGCTCGTCGCGTTCCAGCCCGGCGTGGCCCAGCGGGTCCCAGCGGACCAGGGCCTGCACCGGCCGCGCCGACGGCTCGGCGACCACGACCACCGAGCCGCCCTCCTCGGCGGACCGGACCAGCGCGGCGGCCGCCAGCCAGAGCCGCAGCGTCTCCTCCCCGGCCCGCAGGTCGGGCCGGCCGAGCAGCGCCCAGCCGTCCAGCAGCAGCGCGGCCCCGTACCCGCTGCCGCCGTCCACCACCGGCTCCGCACCGGGCGTGGAGATCACCAGCGACGGCTCGTCCGGGACGGTGGCCAGCACCGCGTCCCGCCCGGAGGTGCGCACCGGGATGCGCGGGAACGCCTTGCCCAGTTCCTCCGCCGTGCGCCGGGCGCCGACCACCTGGGCGCGCAGCCGGAACGAGCCGCACTCGGGGCAGTGCCAGTCCGTCTCCGCCTCCCCGCACCAGCCGCAGTTCAGCGCGGCGTCGGCCGCGGGCGCCTCCAGCGGGCCCTCGCACCGCCGGCACCGGGCGGGGGTGCGGCAGCGCCCGCAGGACAGCCGGGGCACGTAGCCGCGCCGGGGCACCTGGATGAGCACCGGGCGCCCGGCGGCCAGCGACTCCCGGGCGGCCTCCCAGGCCACCGAGGGCAGCCGGGCGGCCTGGGCGGCGCCGTCGCGGTGCTGGTCCTGGTCGGTGACGGTCCGCACCCGCGGCGCGATCCGGCGCACGGTCTCCCGGTCGGCGGTCAGCGGGCGGGCCCACCCGGTGCTGACCAGCTGCGCGCCCTCCACCGTGACGGCGTGGCCGCCGAGCAGCACGGCCGCGCCCTCGTCGGCGGCGCGCAGCAGCGCGACCTCGCGCACGTGCGGGTGCGGGGCGCGCGGGTCGCTGTGGCTGTTGTCGCCGTCGGACCAGACGACGACCAGCCCGAGGTCGCGCACCGGCGCGAACATGGTGGCGCGGGTGCCGATCACGGCGTGCACCGAGCCGCGGCTCACCGCCAGCCAGCGCCGGTAGCGCTCGCGCGGGCCGAGGTCGGCCTCCAGGGCCACGTGCCGCCCCGCGCCGAGCAGTTCGGTGAGCGCCTGGTCGACCCGGGCCACCGACCGCCCCTCGGGCAGCACGACGAGCGCGCCGCGCCCGCCCGCCAGCGTGGCGGCGACGGCGCGCGCGATCTCGTACGGCCAGCCGGGGCCGGGCAGCGCCGCCCAGACGGCGCGCGGCGAGCCGCCGTCGGCCAGCGCGGCGAGGAAGTCGGGCCCGGCCGGGTAGCGCTGCCAGCCCCCGGGGGCGGGGGCCGGGGGGCGCGGGAGCGCCGGCGGCGAGGGCTCCGCCTCGGCCTTGGCGTGGCGGGGCGGGACGGCCAGCTGGAGGACGTCGGCGAGGGTGCCGGCGTAGCGGTCGGCGACGGTCCGGCAGAGCCGGAGCAGCTGGGGGGTGAGCACGGGCTCGGGCGACAGCACCTGGGCGAGCGGGGCGAGCGGGCCGGGGAAGTCGCTCTTCTCCAGCCGGGCGACGATGAACCCGTCGTGCAGCTCCCCGCCCTCGCGCTGGCCCTTCACCACGCGCGCGCCGAAGCGCACCCGCACCCGGGCGCCCGGGCGGGCCTCCTCGGCCATCGCGGCCGGCACCTCGTAGTCGAAGAACTTGTCGATGGTGAGCACGCCCTTGTCCACCACGACCCGGGCCACCGGCAGGTGCTCGGCCCGCTTGGCGCCGCGCCACGTCCGGGGTTTGGCCCGCTTGACCGTCTCCCGGATGAATGCCAGCTGCTCCGGCTCGGCCCCGTTCTCCGTGTTCTCCGTCTCCCCTGTGCTGCTCATCGCTCCCAGTACTACCAGGTCACACCGACAGAACGCACAGAAGCGGCGCCCACCCCGCCCGGGGGTAGGCGCCGCTTCCGGACGATCAGGCCGTTCAGTCCTTCACGGCCGCCTTCAGCTGCTCCACCCGGTCGGTGCGCTCCCAGGTGAACTCGGGCAGCTCACGGCCGAAGTGGCCGTACGCCGCGGTCTGGGAGTAGATCGGGCGCAGCAGGTCCAGGTCGCGGATGATCGCGGCCGGGCGCAGGTCGAAGACGTCGGTGACGGCCTTCTGGATGGTCAGCACCGGCACGGTCTCGGTGCCGAAGGTCTCGACGAACAGGCCCACGGGCTCGGCCTTGCCGATCGCGTACGCGACCTGCACCTCGGCGCGGCGGGCGAGGCCGGCGGCGACGATGTTCTTCGCCACCCAGCGCATCGCGTACGCGGCCGAGCGGTCGACCTTGGACGGGTCCTTGCCGGAGAAGGCGCCGCCACCGTGGCGGGCCATGCCGCCGTAGGTGTCGATGATGATCTTGCGGCCGGTGAGGCCGGCGTCGCCCATCGGGCCGCCGATCTCGAAGCGGCCGGTCGGGTTCACCAGCAGGCGGTAGCCCTCGGTGACCAGCTTGATGCCCTGCTCGGCGAGCGCCTTCAGCTCGGGCTCGACCACGAACTCGCGAATGTCCGGGGTGAGCAGCGACTCCAGGTCGATGTCACTGGCGTGCTGGGTGGAGACCACCACGGTGTCGAGGCGGACGGCCTTGTCGCCGTCGTACTCGATGGTGACCTGGGTCTTGCCGTCGGGGCGCAGGTACGGGATGGTCCCGTTCTTGCGGACCTCGGTCAGGCGGCGCGAGAGGCGGTGCGCGAGGGTGATCGGCAGCGGCATCAGCTCGGGCGTCTCGTCGGACGCGTAGCCGAACATCAGGCCCTGGTCGCCGGCGCCCTGCTTGTCCAGGTCGTCCTCGTCGCCTTCGACCCGAGCCTCGTACGCGGTGTCGACGCCCTGGGCGATGTCGGGCGACTGCGCGCCGATGGACACCGACACGCCGCAGGAGGCGCCGTCGAAGCCCTTCTTGGAGCTGTCGTAGCCGATCTCCAGGATCTTGTCCCGGACGAGCTGGGCGATCGGCGCGTACGCCTTGGTGGTCACCTCGCCGGCCACGTGCACCTGGCCGGTGGTGATGAGCGTCTCCACGGCGACCCGGGAGGTCGGGTCCTCCCGGAGGAGAGCGTCAAGGATCGTGTCGCTGATCTGGTCAGCGATCTTGTCGGGGTGTCCCTCGGTGACGGACTCCGAGGTGAACAGGCGGCGAGACACAGCGCTCCCTGGGGTTGCAGCGGCTGCTGACTGAAGGCCCCCGGCGAACCGGGGACATCCGGAAAGACTTGATTCCTGGAGTCTAACGGGATGCCTCCGCCGAACGTCACCCGCTTCCGGAAATCGCGACCGATCTCCAGCAGGGCTTGATCAGTCGCCGACCGTTTCCAGCCGCTTGACGACCAGGTCCCAGACCACGTCCGCCAACGCCTCCTTCGGGCCCACCGGAACGGCCGTCTCACTGCCGTCCGAGCCCAGTACCACGGCCTCGTTGACGTCCGTCCCGAAGGCCTTGCCGTTGCCCACCTCGTTGACGACCAACAGGTCGCAGCCCTTGCGGGCGAGCTTGGCGCGGCCGTTGGCGAGCACGTCGTCGGTCTCCGCCGCGAAACCCACCACGAGTTGGCCCGAACGGGCGCGGTGCGCCGCCAGCTCGGCCAGGACGTCGGGGTTGCGGACGAGGGCGACCGGCGCCGGCTCGACCCCCTCGACCTTCTTGATCTTGCCACTGGCGTACTCGGCGGGCCGGAAGTCCGCCACGGCCGCGGCCATGACCACGGCGTCGGCCGACGCAGCCGCCTTCAGCGCCGCCTCGCGCAGCTCCAGCGCGGTCGAGACGTGCACCACGTCGACCCCGGCCGGGTCGGCGAGCTCCGCGTTGGCCGAGACCAACGTCACGCGCGCCCCACGGGCCGCGGCCGTCACGGCGAGCGCGTAGCCCTGCTTGCCGGAGGAGCGGTTGCCCAGGAAGCGCACCGGGTCCAGCGGCTCGCGGGTGCCACCGGCCGAGACCACCACGTGCCGGCCCGCCAGGTCGGTCGGGGCGGCCCCGCCCCGGCGCAGCACGGCCCGGCAGGCGTCGAAGATCGCGGACGGCTCGGGCAGCCGCCCCTTGCCGGTGTCCTTGCCGGTGAGCCGCCCGACGGCCGGCTCCAGCACGATCACGCCCCGGCGGCGCAGCGTGGCGACGTTGTCCCGGGTGGCGGGGTGCTCCCACATCTCGGTGTGCATGGCGGGCGCCAGGACGACCGGACAGCGGGCGGTGAGCAGGGTGTTGGTGAGCAGGTCGTCGGCGAGGCCGTGGGCGGCCTTGGCGATCAGGTCGGCGGTGGCGGGGGCGACCACGACCAGGTCGGCCTGCTGGCCGATCCGCACGTGCGGCACCTCGTGCACGCGCTCCCAGGTCTCGGTGGCGGCCGGGCGGCCGGAGAGCGCGGCCCAGGTGGCCTCGCCGACGAAGTGCAGCGCGGCCTCGGTGGGCACCACGGTGACCTGGTGGCCGGACTCGGTGAACCGGCGGAGCAGCTCGCACGCCTTGTAGGCGGCGATGCCGCCGCTGACGCCGAGGGCGACGCGCGGCGCGTCCGCCGACCCGCTCCGGTCCGAAGTCGCGCTCATACTCCCGCTCTCCTCCACTCCTGGGACGTGCACACCCTACGGCCCCTCAGCCGCCGCGCGCACCGTGGTCGGTCCCACAGCCCCCGGGAACGCCGAAGGGCCCGGCGGAAACGATTCCGCCGGGCCCTTCCACAAGCTTCGGAGCACCGCCTCAGGCGGCTTCGATCGCCTCGGCGGTCAGCATGCCCGCGTTGATCTCGCGCAGCGCGATCGACAGCGGCTTCTCGTGCACGTGGGTGTCGACCAGCGGGCCGACGTACTCGAGCAGGCCCTCACCGAGCTGGGAGTAGTACGCGTTGATCTGGCGCGCGCGCTTGGCGGCGTAGATCACGAGGCTGTACTTGGAGTCGGTGGCCTCAAGCAGCTCGTCGATCGGCGGGTTGATGATGCCCTCGGGCGCGGTCATGGAAGAGGACACGCGAAAACCTTCCGAAAGGGTGGAAAAGACAGACAGGTCAGGCTACACCGAGCAAGGCTAGCAGTTCGGCCGCTACCTGCTCGACGGAGGTGTTGACAAGGGTCGCGTCGAACTCGGGCTCGGCCGCGAGTTCGACCTTGGCCGCCTCCAGCCGCTTCGCGATCACGTCCTGCGACTCCGTGCCCCGACCGGTCAGCCGCCGGACCAGCTCGTCCCAGCTCGGCGGGGCCAGGAAGACCAGCTGCGCCTCGGGCATCGACTCGCGCACCTGGCGGGCGCCCTGGAGGTCGATCTCCAGCAGGACGGGCTCGCCGCGCTCCAGCTTCTCCAGCACCGCCGAGCGCGGGGTGCCGTAGCGGTTGCCGGCGAAGACGGCCCACTCCAGCAGCTCGCCGTTGGCGATCAGCTTGTCGAACTCGTCGTTGTCGACGAAGTGGTACTGGACCCCGTTCTGCTCGCCCGGCCTCGGGTGCCGGGTCGTCGCCGACACCGAGAGCCAGACCTCGGGGTGCTGCTTCCTCATATGAGCGACGACCGTGCTCTTGCCGACCCCCGAAGGGCCGGAGAGCACGGTCAGCCGCGGACGCTCACTCATGCACCGATTATCCCGGATCGCGGACGGTCCCGGGACCACGGGGCACGGTCAGGCGGCACCGCCGCCGAACTCCCGCTCCAGGGAGGCGATCTGGTTCGTACCGAGGCCGCGGACGCGCCGGCTCTCGCTGATGCCGAGGCGTTCCATGATCTGCTTGGCACGGACCTTGCCGACGCCGGGAAGGGACTCCAACAGTGCGGAGACCTTCATCTTGCCGATGACGTCGTTCTCGGCCTTTCCGGCCTTGATCACCTCGTGCAGGGAGGCGCCGGAGTGCTTGAGCCGGTTCTTGACCTCGGCGCGCTCCCGGCGAGCCTCGGCGGCCTTGGCGAGCGCGGCGGTGCGCTGTTCAGGGGTAAGGGGCGGAAGAGCCACGCCGTTCACCTCAGGGTGTGGAAGGAAGGGATTGAGCTATGACTGGTTTGGATCCCAGGACACCGTCCGCAAGGGGAACCAGAGGGCCCTTGACCTGCGGGAGCTACGGGTTTCGCGGCTCGCCGATGACCTATCGCCGGACACTACCCGGATTGCGGCGCCACGTCAGGAAAAGAACACGAAAAGTCCTGGTCAGCCAAGGCCGACCAGGACTTTCCAGGGCAAAATGACCGCGATTGCGAAACTTTGACACCGCCAATGTGACGGCGCTCACGTCAACTCCGGGGAGGTCCGGGGACCCTCGCCGGGCTGCGCACACTGCGCAGGGTCATCGCCCCGCTACGCGCTCGCGCCCTCGATCGCCGCTACTTCACCGCGTCCGCGTACTCGCCGACGAACCGCTCGGCCGCCGAGCGCAGGGCCGCCACCGACGGACCGTGCTTGAGCACGTCCCGGCTGACGCTCGGCACCACGTTGATCACCGCGGCGCCGAACACCCGCGGCAGGTCGGCCATCGTCGCGCCCTGGGCGCCGATCCCGGGGGCCAGCAGCGGGCCGTTGATGGCCAGTTCCACGCCCGCGTCGGCGAGCGTCGCGCCGACGACCGCGCCGAAGGAGCCCAGCGGGGCGGCGTCGCCGTTCTCCGCCGCCAGCTGCCGCAGCACCGAGGCCGCGACCGACTCGCCGTCCGCGCCGACCGCCCGCTGCACCTCGTGGCCCTCCGGGTTGGAGGTGAGCGCCAGCGCGAACACGCCGCAGCCCTGCGCGCGGGCCAGGTCGAGGGCCGGGCGCAGCGAGCCGAAGCCCAGGTACGGGCTGACCGTGACGGCGTCCGAGAACAGCGGGCTGCCGGGCGACAGGAAGGCCTCCGCGTAGGCGGCCATGGTGGAACCGATGTCGCCGCGCTTGGCGTCCATCAGGACCAGCGCGCCGGCCGCCCTGGCCTCCTCGACGGACTTCTCCAGCACCGCGACGCCCTTGCTGCCGAAGCGCTCGAAGAAGGCGGCCTGCGGCTTGAGCACGGCCACCCGGTCGGCCAGCGCCTCGACGACGGTGCGGCTGAAGGTCTCCAGGCCGGCGAGGTCGTCGCCGAGCCCCCAGGCGGCGAGCAGGGAGGCGTGCGGGTCGATGCCGACGCAGAGCTGGCCGCGGGTGTCGAGGGCCTGGCGCAGCCGGGCGCCGAACGGGGCGAGGGTCATGTCGTCCTTCCGGAAGGTCGTGGGGAGGCCGCACGGAGGCCGTACGGAGGTCGTGCGCGGCTCGTACGGGGCGTCGTACGGGCCGGGGCCGCACGGTGGGTTCAGGAGGCGGCCCTGGTGCCGTCGACGGCGCTGCCGACGGCGGCGGCCAGGTCGCGGAAACCCGCGGCCCGGATCCGGGCGGAGAGGCCCCGGTGGATCCGGCGGCACCAGAACGGGCCCTCGTAGATGAAGGCGCTGTAGCCCTGGACGAGGTCCGCGCCGTGGACGATCCGCTGCCAGGCGTCCTCGGCGGTCTCGACGCCGCCGACCGAGACCAGCGTCAGCCGGCCCCCGGTCCGGGCGCGCAGGCGCTGGAGCACCTCCAGGGCGCGGGCCTTGAGCGGGGCGCCGGACAGGCCGCCCATGCCGATCTCCTCGACCCGGGAGGCGTCGGCGCGCAGGCCTTCGCGGCCGATCGTGGTGTTGGTGGCGATGATGCCGTCCAGGCCCAGTTCCAGGGCGAGGTCGGCGACCGCGTCGACGTCCTCGTCGGCCAGGTCGGGGGCGATCTTGACCAGCAGCGGGACGTGGTGCGCGGTGGTGCGGTCGGCGGCCTCGCGGACGGCGGCGAGCAGCGGGCGCAGGTGGTCCACGGCCTGGAGGTTGCGCAGCCCGGGGGTGTTCGGCGAACTGACGTTGACGACCAGGTAGTCGGCGTACTTGGCCAGCCGCTCGGTGGACTTGACGTAGTCGGCGACGGCGTCGGCCTCCTCGACCACCTTGGTCTTGCCGATGTTGACACCGATCACCGGGGTGGAGCTGGTGTGCGGGCGGGCGGCGAGGCGCGCGGCGACCCGGGCCGAGCCCTGGTTGTTGAAGCCCATCCGGTTGATCAGCGCGCGGTCCTCGACCAGGCGGAACAGCCGGGGCGTCGGGTTGCCCGGCTGGGGCTCGCCGGTGATGGTGCCGATCTCGACGTAGTCGAAGCCGAGCATCGCCAGGCCGTCGATGCCGACGCCGTTCTTGTCGAAGCCGGCCGCCAGGCCGAACGGCCCCGGCAGGTCGAGGCCGAGGGCGGTGGTGTGCAGCGCCCGGTCACGCGGGGCGAGCACCAGCCGCACCAGCGTGCGCAGGCCGGGCACCGAGGAGGCGAGCCGGATCCAGAAGAAGGCGAGGTGGTGGGCCTTCTCGGGGTCCATCTTCTTGAAGACGAGGTCGAACAGCAGCTTGTACAAAAACCCAACTCCCGGATCAGGGCCCGGATCTGAGCGTGAGCACCCGGATCAGGGCATGGAAGTGGGGGGCACCCGGCCGGCCTCGGTGCCCCCCACTGCGGTGGTGCTACTTGCGGCCGGCGTTGATCAGCGCGGCGTGCTCCTGGAGCGACATCACCCCGACCTCGTCGCGCAGCAGCGCGTCCATGCCCTGGACGGCCGCGCCCATCGCCTGGACCGTGGTCAGGCAGGGCACGCCGCGGGACACGGCGGCGGTGCGGATCTCGTA
Source organism: Kitasatospora sp. NPDC087271 (assembly GCF_044744605.1). NCBI lineage: Bacteria > Bacillati > Actinomycetota > Actinomycetes > Kitasatosporales > Streptomycetaceae > Kitasatospora > Kitasatospora sp. NPDC087271. The sequence continues at coordinate 232,285 of NZ_JBIUYQ010000007.1, read as the reverse complement.
GCCGTCGAGGCGCCCGCCGGTGCCGTACGGCGTGTTGATAATGAGGTCGACCTCACCGTCGTGGATCAGCTGGACGATGGTCCGCTCGCCGTTGGGGCCCTCGCCCTCGCTGTGCTTGCGCACCAGCGTGGACGGGATGCCGCCGCGGTGCAGCACCTCGGCGGTGCCGGCGGTGGCGAGCACCTCGAAGCCGAGGCCGACCAGCGCGCGGGCCGGGAAGACCAGGTTGCGCTTGTCGCGGTTGGCGACCGAGACGAAGACCTTGCCCTTGGTCGGCAGCGCGCCGTAGGCGCCGGCCTGGGCCTTGGCGTAGGCCGTGCCGAAGACCTTGTCGATGCCCATGACCTCGCCGGTCGAGCGCATCTCCGGGCCGAGCACGGTGTCCACGCCGCGGCCGTGGATGTCGCGGAAGCGGCTCCACGGCATCACGGCCTCCTTGACCGCGATCGGCGCGTCGGCCGGCAGCGTGCCGCCGTCGCCCTCGGCCGGGAGCAGGCCCTCGGCGCGCAGTTCGGCGATGGTGGCGCCGAGCGAGATCCGGGCGGCGGCCTTGGCCAGCGGCACGGCGGTCGCCTTGGAGGTGAACGGCACGGTGCGGGAGGCGCGCGGGTTGGCCTCCAGCACGTACAGGATGTCCCCGGCCAGTGCGAACTGGATGTTGATCAGGCCGCGGACGCCGACGCCGCGCGCGATGGCCTCGGTGGAGGTGCGCAGGCGCTTGATGTCGTAGCCGCCGAGGGTGATCGGGGGCAGCGCGCAGGCGGAGTCGCCGGAGTGGATGCCGGCCTCCTCGATGTGCTCCATGACGCCGCCGAGGTAGAGCTCGGTGCCGTCGTAGAGCGCGTCGACGTCGATCTCCACCGCGTCGTCGAGGAAGCGGTCGATGAGCACCGGGTGCTCGGAGATCAGGCCGGCGTGGCGCTCCAGGTAGGAGGCGAGCGAGGCCTCGTCGTAGACGATCTCCATGCCGCGGCCGCCGAGCACGTACGACGGGCGGGCGAGCACCGGGTAGCCGATCTCGTCGGCGATGGCCTTGGCCTCGGCGAAGGAGAAGGCGGTGCCGTGCTTGGGGGCGGGCAGGCCGGCGTCGCGCAGCACGCGGCCGAAGGCGCCGCGCTCCTCGGCGAGGTCGATCGCCTCGGGCTGGGTGCCGACGATCGGCACGCCGTTGTCCTTGAGCGCCTGGGCCAGGCCGAGCGGGGTCTGGCCGCCGAGCTGGACGATCACGCCGGCCAGCGGGCCGGCCTGCTGCTCGGCGTGGACGATCTCCAGCACGTCCTCCAGGGTGAGCGGCTCGAAGTAGAGCCGGTCGGAGGTGTCGTAGTCGGTGGAGACGGTCTCCGGGTTGCAGTTGACCATCACGGTCTCGTACCCGGCGTCGGCCAGCGCGAAGGAGGCGTGCACGCAGGAGTAGTCGAACTCGATGCCCTGGCCGATGCGGTTCGGGCCGGAGCCGAGGATGATCACGGCCGGCTTGGTGCGCGGGGCGACCTCGTTCTCCTCGTCGTAGGACGAGTAGAAGTACGGGGTCTTGGCGGCGAACTCGGCGGCGCAGGTGTCGACGGTCTTGAACACCGGGCGGATGCCGAGCGCGTGCCGGACCTCGCGGACGACGTCCGGCTTCAGGCCGCGGATCTCGCCGATCTGCTGGTCGGAGAAGCCGTGCCGCTTGGCGTGGCGCAGCAGTTCGGGGGTGAGCTCGGCGGCCTCGGTCAGCTCGCCGGCGATCTCGTCGAGCAGGAAGAGCTGGTCGACGAACCACGGGTCGATCTTGGTGGCCTCGAACACCTCCTCCGGGGTGGCGCCGGCCCGGATGGCCTGCATCACGGTGTTGATCCGGCCGTCGGTCGGCACGACCGCCTTGACCAGTAGCTCGGCCTTGTCGCCGACCGGGCCGGTCCAGGAGAACTGGGAGCCCTTCTTCTCCAGCGAGCGCAGCGCCTTCTGCAGCGCCTCGGGGAAGTTGCGGCCCATGGCCATGGCCTCGCCGACCGACTTCATGGTGGTGGTCAGCGTGGCGTCGGCGCTCGGGAACTTCTCGAACGCGAACCGGGGGACCTTCACCACGACGTAGTCGAGGGCCGGCTCGAAGGAGGCCGGGGTCTGCTCGGTGATGTCGTTGGGGATCTCGTCGAGCGTGTAGCCGACGGCCAGCTTGGCGGCGATCTTGGCGATCGGGAAGCCGGTCGCCTTCGAGGCCAGCGCGGAGGAGCGCGACACCCGCGGGTTCATCTCGATGACGATGACCCGGCCGTCGTCGGGGTTGACGGCGAACTGGATGTTGCAGCCGCCGGTGTCGACGCCGACCTCGCGGATCACGGCGATGCCGATGTCGCGCAGGATCTGGTACTCACGGTCGGTGAGGGTCATCGCCGGGGCGACGGTGATCGAGTCACCGGTGTGCACGCCCATCGGGTCGAAGTTCTCGATCGAGCAGACGACCACGACGTTGTCGTTCTTGTCGCGCATCAGCTCCAGCTCGTACTCCTTCCAGCCGAGGATGGACTCCTCCAAGAGCACCTCGGTGGTCGGCGAGAGGGCCAGGCCCTGGCCGGCGATGCGGCGCAGGTCCTCCTCGTCGTGGGCGAAGCCGGAGCCGGCGCCGCCCATGGTGAAGGAGGGGCGCACGACGACCGGGTAGCCGCCGAGCGTGTCGACGCCGGCCAACACGTCGTCCATCGAGTGGCAGATGACCGAGCGGGCGGACTCGCCGTGGCCGATCTTGGCGTTGACCGCCTCGACGACGCCCTTGAACAGCTCGCGGTCCTCGCCCTTGTTGATCGCCACCACGTCGGCGCCGATCAGCTCGACGCCGTACTTCTCCAGCGTCCCGGCCGAGTGCAGGGAGATCGCGGTGTTGAGCGCGGTCTGCCCGCCGAGGGTCGGCAGCAGCGCGTCGGGGCGCTCCTTGGCGATGATCCGCTCGACGAACTCCGGGGTGATCGGCTCGACGTAGGTGGCGTCGGCGATCTCCGGGTCGGTCATGATCGTGGCCGGGTTGGAGTTGACCAGCACGACCCGCAGGCCCTCGGCCTTGAGGACGCGGCAGGCCTGCGTGCCCGAGTAGTCGAACTCGGCGGCCTGGCCGATCACGATCGGGCCGGACCCGATCACCAGGACGGACTTGATGTCAGTGCGCTTAGGCACGCTGGCCCTCCATGAGCTTCACGCTGTGCTTGTCGTCGCCTCGCATGAGCTCGACGAACCGGTCGAAGAGGTAGGCCGCGTCGTGCGGGCCGGCCGCCGCTTCGGGGTGGTACTGCACGCTGAAGGCGGGGACGTCGAGCGCCTGGAGGCCCTCGACCACGTCGTCGTTGAGGCAGACGTGGGAGACCTCGACCCGCCCGAAGGGGGTGTCGCTCACCCGGTCCAGCGGTGCGTCCACGGCGAAGCCGTGGTTGTGCGCGGTCACCTCGACCTTGCCGGTGGTGCGGTCCTGCACCGGCTGGTTGATGCCGCGGTGGCCGTACTTGAGCTTGTAGGTGCCGAAGCCCAGCGCGCGGCCGAGGATCTGGTTGCCGAAGCAGATCCCGAAGAACGGGGTCCCGCGCTCCAGCACGCCCTGCGCGACGGCGACCTGGTGGTCGGCGGTGGCCGGGTCGCCCGGGCCGTTGGAGAAGAACACGCCGTCCGGCTGGACCGCGTAGAGGTCCTCCAGGGTGGAGTTGGCCGGCAGCACGTGCACCTCGATGCCGCGCTCGGCCATCCGCTGCGGGGTCATCCCCTTGATGCCGAGGTCCAGCGCGGCGACGGTGAACTCCGCAGTGCCGATGGGCAGGGCTTCGCCGCCGGGACCGATCGCGGGCACGACGTACGCCTCGGTGGTGGCCACCTCGGCGCACAGGTCGGCGCCCTTCATCTCGGGCGACCGCTGCACCCGGGCGAGCAGTTCGGCCTGGTCGGTCAGCGCCTCGCCGGAGAAGATGCCGCAGCGCATCGCGCCGCGCTCGCGCAGGTGGCGGGTGAGCGCCCGGGTGTCGATGCCGCTGATGCCGACGACGCCCTGGCGGACGAGCTCCTCGTCCAGCGAGCGGGTGGAGCGCCAGTTGGACGCCACCCGGGCGGGGTCGCGCACGACGTACCCGGCGACCCAGATCCGCTTGGACTCGTCGTCCTCGTCGTTCCAGCCGGTGTTGCCGATCTGCGGGGCGGTCATCACGACCACCTGGCGGTGGTACGACGGGTCGGTGAGGGTCTCCTGGTAGCCGGACATGCCGGTGTTGAAGACGGCCTCGCCGAAGGTCTCGCCGGTCGCGCCGTAGGCCTCGCCGCGGAAGGTCCGGCCGTCCTCCAGGACGAGCACGGCGGGGGTGCGCTCCCGCCGTCGGCGCTGCGTGGTGGGGGCAGGTGCGGTCATTGAGCGGCCTCTTCCGTCTTCGTCTTCGTACGTGTTGCGAGTTGGGCGATCGCCTCGACCCAGGCGGCGTGCTCGTCCGGGTGGTCGGCCCGGAAGCCCGAGTCCAGCTCGGTGCCCTCGTGCGTCCAGGTGACGACGAGCAGCCCGGCCGGGACGACCTTGCCGGCGATCCCGGAGTCCGTGCGGGCACCGGTCAGGTGCTCGGCCGGGATCCAGAGGTCGACGTCACCGGGGCGCCGCACCAGCAGGCCGTCCTCGCCGAGGGTGAGGTCGGCGCGGCTGCGGGTGCCCAGGCCGTGCGCGACGACCCGGTCGAGCCAGTTCCCGGCGGTGGTGGAGCCGTGGTAGCGCCCGCTGGTCTCCAGGATGGTCCGCCCGGCGCCGGCCGGCACGGCGGGCAGCGGCGGGATGCCGGACTGGAGGGTGCGCCGCCAGTTCCAGCCCTGCCGCATCAGCCAGTAGACGAGCCCGATGACGATCAGCAGGCCGACGGCCCAGCCGATGTACCCGGGCCAGTTGGTGACCTTGGCCTGCTCCTGGGCGAGCGCGGCCGGGCCGGTCACGCCGCCCCGCCCTGCTCGGCCAGCTCGCCGGCCAGCACGGTGGCGCGCCCGCGCAGGAAGGTGGCGTGCACCCGTCCGGGCAGGTCAAGGCCCTTGTAGGGGGTGTTGCGGCTACGGGTGGCGAAGCTGTCCGGGTTCACGGCACCACGGTACGCGGGATCGAACAGCACCAGGTTGGCCGGCTCACCGACCGAGACGGGACGGCCCTGTCCGGCGAGACGGCCGATCCGGGCCGGGCGGTGCGACATGCGGTCGGCGACGCCCTCCCAGTTCAGCAGGCCGGTGTCCACCATGGTCTGCTGCACGACCGACAGCGCGGTCTCCAGGCCGACCATGCCCATCGCGGCGACGGCCCACTCGCAGTCCTTGTCCTCGTCCGGGTGCGGCGCGTGGTCGGTGGCGACGGCGTCGATGGTGCCGTCCGCGAGCGCCTTGCGCAGCGCCTGGACGTCCTCGGCGGTGCGCAGCGGCGGGTTGACCTTGTAGACCGGGTCGTAGGAGCGGACCAGCTCGTCGGTGAGCAGCAGGTGGTGCGGGGTGACCTCGGCGGTGACGTCCCAGCCCTTGGCCTTGGCCCAGCGGATGATCTCGACCGAGCCTGCGGTGGAGACGTGGCAGACGTGCAGCCGGGAGCCGACGTGCGCGGCGAGCAGCACGTCCCGCGCGATGATCGACTCCTCGGCGACGGCCGGCCAGCCGCCGAGCCCGAGCTCGCCGGAGACCTGGCCCTCGTTCATCTGGGCGCCCTCGGTGAGCCGCGGCTCCTGGGCGTGCTGGGCGACGACGCCGTCGAAGGCCTTCACGTACTCCAGGGCGCGGCGCATCAGCACCGCGTCGTCCACGCACTTGCCGTCGTCGGAGAAGACCCGCACGTTCGCGGCGGACTCGTGCATCGCGCCCAGCTCGGCGAGCTTGTTGCCCTCCAGGCCGACGGTGACGGCGCCGACCGGCTGCACGTCGCAGTAGCCGGCCTCCTGGCCGAGCCGCCAGACCTGCTCGACCACGCCGGCGGTGTCGGCCACCGGGGTGGTGTTGGCCATCGCGTGCACGGCGGTGAAGCCGCCCATCGCGGCGGCCCGGGTGCCGGTGAGCACGGTCTCGGCGTCCTCGCGGCCGGGCTCGCGCAGGTGGGTGTGCAGGTCGACGAGACCGGGCAGCACGATCAGGCCGCCGGCCTCGATCTCGATGTCCGCCTCGACCGCCAGGTCGGTGCCGATCGCCTGGATCACACCGTCGGCGAGGTGGAGGTCCTGCGGGGCACCGCCGAGGATCTGGGCGTTGCGGATCAGGTAGGTGGTCACTGAGCGGTCTCCACGGAGTCGGTGCGGGCGTCGTTGAGGGTGGCTCCCCCGAGCAGCAGGTACAGGACGGCCATCCGGACCGACACGCCGTTGGCGACCTGCTCGACCACGGTGCAGCGCGGCGAGTCGGCGACCTCGGCGGTGATCTCCATGCCGCGCACCATCGGGCCGGGGTGCATCACGATGGCGTGCTCGGGCAGCTGGGACATCCGGGTGCCGTTCAGGCCGTAGCGGCGGCTGTACTCTCGCTCGGTCGGGAAGAACGCGGCGTTCATCCGCTCGCGCTGCACCCGGAGCATCATCACCGCGTCCGTCTTGGGGAGCACGCGGTCCAGGTCGTAGCTGACCTCGCAGGGCCAGTTCTCGATGCCGATCGGCAGCAGCGTCGGCGGGGCGACGAAGGTCACCTGGGCACCGAGGGTGGTCAGCAGGTGCACGTTGGAACGGGCGACCCGGCTGTGCAGGATGTCGCCGACGATGGTCACCCGGCGCCCGGCGAGGTCGTGGCCCAGCCCGGCGTTGAGGTGGCGGCGCATGGTGAAGGCGTCGAGCAGCGCCTGGGTGGGGTGCTCGTGGGTGCCGTCACCGGCGTTGATCACGCTGCCGTGCAGCCAGTCGGACTGGGCGAGACGGGCCGGCGCGCCCGAGGCGTGGTGCCGGACGACGACCGCGTCGGCGCCCATCGCCTGGAGGGTGAGCGCGGTGTCCTTGAGGCTCTCGCCCTTGGAGACGGAGGAGCCCTTGGCGGAGAAGTTGATGACGTCGGCGGAGAGCCGCTTCTCGGCGACCTCGAAGGAGGTCTTGGTGCGGGTCGAGTCCTCGAAGAAGAGGTTGACGACGGTCCGGCCGCGCAGCGTGGGCAGCTTCTTGACGGCCCGTCCGGAGAGCTGGGCCAGCTCCTCGGCGGTGTCCAGGATCAGCAGCGCGTCGTCGCGGGTGAGATCGGCGGCGGAGACGAGGTGGCGCTTCACGCGGGTTACTCCGGGAGGTGCGGTTCGGACGGCTGGGAGGCCAGGGCCTGCGAACCCTGTTCATCGCGCGCGGAGCGCGACGCATCGGTGTAGTCGCGGTCGCCGACCAGCACGGCGTCCACGCCGTCGCTGTCGGACAGGCGCACCTGCACGGCCTCGCGCAGCGAGGTGGGGAGGTTCTTGCCCACGTAGTCGGCCCGGATCGGCAGCTCGCGGTGGCCGCGGTCGACCAGGACGGCGAGCTGGACGGCGCGCGGGCGGCCGATGTCGTTCAGCGCGTCGAGCGCGGCCCGGATGGTGCGGCCGGAGAAGAGCACGTCGTCGACGAGGATGACGAGCTTGCCGTCGATGCCGCCGGACGGGATCTCGGTGTGCTCCAGGGCGCGGGCGGGCTTGAGCCGCAGGTCGTCCCGGTACATGGTGATGTCCAGGGCCCCGAGCGGGATCTCGCGCCCGGTGATCTGGGCCAGTCGGCCGTGCAGGCGGCGGGCGAGGTGGACGCCCCTGGTGTGGATGCCGAGCAGCACGACGTCCTCTGCGCCCTTGGCGCGCTCGACGATCTCGTGCGCTATCCGGGTGACGACCCGGGCGATGTCCGTGCCGTCCAGCACCTGGTGCGGCGGTCGCGGCGTCGAATCTTGGTGTGTGGTCATGCCGAAGCGGACCTCCTTCCCCGCCTCACTGGACGGGCCTTAAAGGATGTCTGGGACTGCCCCCGCCGACCGGGCGCGGGCTTCGAGCCATCCTAGCAGCGGGCCGGGAGGCAACCGGACACGCACCATTCCGCTTCGCCGGGTTCACGCCCCGGACGCCGCGGATGCGGGCCATTCGCACGACTGCCCCATTCGGCTTGACGCAGCTACCTTACTCTACGTAACCTCACAGTGAGTTACGAGACGGACGTCGAACCCACCGGTAACGGCGTCGGCAATCGTCCGTGACCCACCACTGAACGCGAAGCAATCTCGTCCGGGGAGATCAATGTCCAGCGACTACGCGAAGCAACTCGGAGGCAAGCTCCGAGCGATCCGCACTCAGCAGGGTCTCTCCCTGCACGGTGTCGAGGAGAAGTCCCAGGGGCGCTGGAAGGCAGTCGTCGTCGGCTCGTACGAGCGCGGCGACCGTGCGGTCACCGTGCAGCGGCTGGCCGAGCTGGCGGAGTTCTACGGCGTCCCGGTGCAGGAGCTGCTGCCCGGCGGCACCCCCGGCGGCGCGGCCGAGCCGCCGCCGCGCCTGGTGCTCGACCTGGAGAGACTGACCCAGGTCCCGTCCGAGAAGGCCGGCCCGCTGCAGCGCTACGCGGCGACGATCCAGAGCCAGCGCGGCGACTACAACGGCAAGGTGCTGTCGATCCGCCAGGACGACCTGCGCACCCTGGCGGTCATCTACGACCAGTCGCCGTCGATCCTCACCGAGCAGCTGATCTCCTGGGGCGTGCTGAACCCCGACGCGCGCCGCGCGGTGCGCGAGGAGGAGGCGAGCTGACGCTCGCCGCACCGGCTCCCGCCGGCTCGGTCCGCGGTCCGGGCCACGCCCCGGGCCGTGCAGAAACGTCACGGCGCGGCACCCCGCATCCCGGGGGCCGCGCCGTCGCGCGTCCACGGCCGGCTCAGCAGACCGTCCCCAGGCTGTAGCCGGGCTGCGCCGCCACGCCGTCCAGCCGCACCGGCCCGGCAGCCGGCGCCCAGTCCTGCCCGCCGCTCGACCAGGCCCAGGAGGCCGGCAGGAAGTGCTCGTCGGCGGCTCCGCCACGGGCGCCGCCCGCCGCCACCGAGCCCTGCGAGCCGTGCAGCACCGCCACCCCCGGCAGCTCCAGCGCCAATCCGGCGCACAGCACCGCGCAGACCAGCTCCAGGTCCTCGTCGTTGATCCGGACCACGCCGTCCTCCCACTGCAGCACCCGGGCCGCCGCGGTCAACCGCCCGCCCGGCGCGTCCACCCGCAGCCGCAGCTCGTACACCCCGGCGCCCGCGCCGACCAGCATCCGGCGGAACACCTCGGCGCCGCGCTGGCGGGCGGCGCGCACCCAGCGGGCGTGCTCCTCGTCGACCTCGCCCGCGGCCCCGGACAGGCCGCCGTCCAGCAGCAGGTCGGCGTGGCAGAGCGTCAGCCCGTTCTCCCGGGCCCGGACCAGGCGCGGCACGAAGTCCCCGGCCAGTTCCTCGCCCTGATAGGCCAACAGCTGGGTCTGCAACGGCGGATTGACCAGGTAGCGGTCGCGGGCGAGCGGCTCGGCCGGGTCCAGCCCGTGCAGCACGCAGAACTCCGCGAAGTCCTGCGGGTGGAACATCCGGGCCCGCACGGTGTCGAAGCGGTCCAGGGCGTCGGCCAGCAGCTCGGCGGTCTCGGCCAGGTAGTGCTCGTGGTCGGCGGCGTTCGACAGCCCCCAGGCGCGGGCCCGGGCGAAGTCGGCCGCGCTGGTCAGGATCCCGATGACGAACGCCTGCTCGGCCCCCTCGGCCCGCCGCCGCTGGTGCGGCGCCCGCACCGTGGGTCGCGGGCCGCCGGCGATGCAGTCGGAGTTGCGGCGGGCACGGCCGTTGCGGCTCATGCGCCCACCTCGCTGCGCTCGGCACGGGCCTGCGCCCCTGCGCGCCTCTCGGTGGTTCGCTCGCTGCGCTCGCTCACGGGATGGCTCCTGGCATCGACGGGTACCGTCGGCGGGTGACGGTCAGCGGCCGGCTCGCCGCTGACCGTCTATCTCCCCATCCGCGCGCGCCGCACACGTACGGCGTGTCACAGAAATGTAACCGACGGTAAGACGATGTGATTCACGCCGTCCGCGGCACCCGGGCGAGCTGGCGGGACTGCGCGACCAGGCGGCCGGACTCGTCCCAGACCTCGGCGTCCTCCTCGAAGTACCCGCCGGCCACGTTGCGGGTGGCGTGGGTGACCCGCAACCAGCCCGGGACCGGCCTGGCCCGCAGGTGGACGGTCAGTTCGACGGTCGGGGCCCACCCGGGCATGCCCAGGTCGAAGGTCACCGGCGGCAGCGCGTCGGCGACCAGCAGGAGCAGCAGCGGGTCGGGATCGCGGCCGTCGGCGAGCCGGAACCAGCCCTGGATCCGCCCGTTGCCGGACGGCTGCCCGAGCGCCCAGCCGATGGTGGCCGGGTCCAGCCGCAGGTCGAAGCGCTCCAGCAGCTCGGCCTGGGCGATCAGCTCCCGGGGCGCGTGCTCGACGCCGACGCACTGGTCCGGCGGCGGCAGCTGCGGCGGCACGGCGCTGGTGCGCACCTCGCCGTCGGCGGTGGAGAGGTCGCCGTGGCTGGCGACCACCCGCAGCCGCTCCACGCCGTCCTGGCTGAGCGAGGCGGTGCCGGTGGAGAGCCCGCGGCCGGTGCGCAGCACCTCGGTGCGGACGGTGGCCGGGCCGGGCGTGGAGGCGGACAGGTAGTAACCACTGATCGACACCGGGTCGGGGTGGTCACCGTGCTCCAGCGACAGCGCGTGTCCGGCGACGGCGAGCAGCAGCCCGCCGTTGACCCCGCCGCCGATCTGCCAGCCGGCACCGAGTTCGGCCTCGTAGCGGCCGGGCTCGTCAGGGTGCCGGGTCAGGGCGATGCCCTGGTCGAACTCGCTGCGGGTCGCGGTGGTCATGGGGGTGGCCTGCCCTTCACTGCGGGTTTCCGAACGCCAAGTTACTGGCGAGTAGGGCACCACCTTACGCCGCCCGGGTGAAACGCGCGACGGCCGCCGGACCCGGAATCCGGGTCCAGCGGCCGTTCTGCGGGTCTCACCGCCACCGGTGGTCGGGACCTACCGGCGGATGCTCGGCTTCAGCTCCAGGAAGCGGGCGAGCAGGCCGTTGACGAAGGCCGGGGAGTCGTCCGTGGAGAACTCCTTGGCGATCTCCACGGCCTCGTCCAGGACGACCGCGTCCGGGACGCCGTCCTCCCAGATCAGCTCGTAGGCGCCGAGCCGCAGGACGTTGCGGTCCACGATCGGCATCCGGTCGAGGGTCCAGCCCACCGCGTACTGCGAGATCAGGTCGTCGATCCGTCGAGCGTGCTGGACGTACCCCTCGATCAGCTCCATGGTGTACTCGCCGACCTGCGGGGTGCCCTCGTCGGGCTTCGGCTCGCGGGCGCGGGCCACCCAGTCCGCGAGGACCCGCTGCGGGTCGACCCCGCGGTGGTCGGCCTCGAAGAGGATCTGGAAGGCCCGGGTGCGGGCCTTGCTACGTGCGGCCGACACGGACTTACTTCACCCGGCCGAGGTAGCTGCCGTCGCGGGTGTCGACCTTGATCTTCTCACCGGTGACGATGAAGAGCGGCACGGCGATCTCGGCACCGGTCTCCAACGTGGCCGGCTTGGAGCCGCCGGTGGAGCGGTCGCCCTGGACGCCCGGCTCGGTGTGGGAGATCAGCAGCTCGACGGAGGCCGGGAGCTCGATGTACAGCGGGGAGCCCTCGTACATGGCGACCAGGGCCTCGAAGCCCTCCAGCAGGTACTTGGAGGCGTCGCCGACGACGGCCGGCTCGACCACGATCTGGTCGTAGGTGTCCGTGTCCATGAACACGAAGTTCTCGCCGTCCTTGTACGAGAACTGCATGCCGCGCTTGTCGACGTTGGCGGTCTCGACCTTGGTGCCGGCGTTGAAGGTCTTGTCGACGACCTTGCCGGTCAGGACCTCCTTGAGCTTCGTGCGCACGAAGGCCGGGCCCTTGCCGGGCTTGACGTGCTGGAACTCGACGACGGACCAGAGCTTGCCGCCCTCCAGCTTGAGGACCATGCCGTTCTTGAGATCGTTCGTGGAAGCCACGGGCGCACTTACTCCTGGATATAGCTGTCAAGGAACCAAGGCTTGCGTCCTGCCGCCGACGGCCGACGGGCGGCCGCGGTCACAGGGCGAGGAGCTCCTTGGTGGTGATGGTGAGCAGCTCCGGCCCGCCCTCCTCTGGGGGACGCACCACGAGCGTGTCCTCGATCCGGACACCGCCCTTGCCCGGGAGGTGGACCCCTGGGCCGACGGTGACCGGCACGCGGCTGTCCAGTTTACCCATGTCCGACGGACCGAGGCGCGGCGCCTCCCGGATCTCCAGCCCGATGCCGTGGCCCACCGGGTGCGGGGAGGTCTCGGTGTGGCCGGCCGCCTCCAGGATCTGCCGCGCGGCCCGGTCGGGCACGCACTGCTCCACGCCCGGCCCGAGCGCCTCCCGGGCGGCCCGCTGGGCCCGGAACACCAGCCGGTGCAGCTCCACCTGCCAGGGCGCGGGCGCGGCGCCGATCACGAAGGTCCGGGCGGTGGAGACGCCGTAGCCCCGGTACTGGGCGCCCATCACCACGGTGAGGAAGTCGCCCTCCTCCACCCGGCGGTCGGTCGGCTGGTGGGCGGGCTGGCCGGAGTGGCTGCCGGTGCCGACGGACACCGGGTAGGCCGCCCGGTCCGCGCCGTGGTCGATCATCCGGCGTTCCAGCTCCATCGCCAGGTGCCGTTCGGTGCGGCCGACCAGGATCGACTCCAGCAGCTCGCCGAGCGCCTGGTCGGCGATCTCGGCGGCGATCCGCAGGTCGGCGATCTCGTGCTCGTCCTTGACCACCCGCAGCCGCTCGACCACCTGCCCCAGGTCGGCCAGCCGGGCCCCCTCCGCCAGGCCCGCCACCGCGCGGTGGCGGCTGACGGTCAGGTCGTGCTCCTCCACCGCCAGGTCCGCCACGCCCAGTCGCACGGCGGCGGCGGCCGCCGCCAGGGCGGTGTCCGCCGCCGCCGCCACCGGTACCTGGGTGACGTCCGGCGCGATCAGGTGTTCCCCGGTGTCGTCCGCCGGCAGATCGTCCGGCACTGCCAGCAGCACCCGCTCCCGGGTCAGCAGCAGCGTCGCCCCGCAGGGCGCGCAGCCCGTCAGATACCGCACGTTCGCCGCCCGGGTGATCAGCGCCGCATCGGCCCCGGCCGCACTGCAGTGCTCCCTCACCCGCTCCCGCCGACCCGCGTACGCATCAGACATGCGTCGAGCCTACGAACCCCCACTCCGATCCGCCCGCCGAGCACCCCCGACAGGGCGCGCCCCCACCCCCGCACGCCCCCTCCGTGGTCGCTACGCCCCCTCCGGGTCGATCAGGCCGCGGCGGTAGGCGGGGACCAGGTTCTGGGGGACGAGCAGTTCGCGGCCGTTGAGGGTGATCGGGACGAGCTTCGGGGCCTTGCCCTTCCACTGGGCCCGGCGGTGCCGGGTGTTGCTGCGGGACGTCTTGCGCTTGGGGACGGCCATCGGGGGCTCCTTGACGGGTGGTGACGGTGGTGGCAGTGGTGACGGTGGGACCGGTTACCGGGTGGTGCCGGCGGCGTACGGGAGGAGGGCCATCTCGCGGGCGTTCTTGACGGCCCTGGCCACGGCGCGCTGCTGCTGGACGGTGAGCCGGGTGACGCGGCGGCTCCGGATCTTGCCGCGGTCGGAGACGAAGCGCCGCAGCAGGTCGGTGTCCTTGTAGTCGAGGTACTCGATGCCGGCCGCGAACAACGGGTTCGGCCGGGCCTTGGGCGGGTTCGGTCGCTTACGCACAGTGACGGCTCCTCAGTGAACGGGGTCGAGCAGGTCCCGGAAGGCGTCCGGCAGGGCCTTCCAGCCGGGTTCGCCCGCCGCGAGTTCGGCGTCGGTGAGCAGACAGGAGTCGAGCAGCCCGGTGACGCCGTCGACGTCGAGGCCCTCCGCGGTGAAGCTGAGCTGCTGCACCCGGTCGCCGTGCAGAGGGTGCCAGTCGAGGGCGGCGGCGGCCCGGCGGGCGGGCGGGTAGAGCTCCCAGGCGGCGTCGGGCAGGGAGGTGAGCCAGGGGCCGCACTCCTCGACGGCGAGGTTGGCCCCGGCGGCGTCCCAGGCGAGCATCAGGTCGGGCCGGTTGGCCAGCCAGAAGCGGCCGCGGCTGCGCTGGGCGGCGGGGACGAGCAGTTCCAGCGCCCGGTGCAGCCGCTCGGGGTGCAGCGGGCGGCGGCGCTCCCAGACCAGCGTGGTGACGCCGGCCTCGTCGCTCTCCTGCGGGAGCAGCGCGATCGCCGGGTTGACCCGGTCGCGGGCGGCGGCGACGTCGAAGCCGCCGAGGGCGGCCCGGGTGAGCGCCCCGGTGCCGAGCCGGACGACCCGGGCGGTGGGGTGGAGCTGGCGGAGCAACGCGAGCCCGGGCGCGTGCGCCGTCGCGCGCGGGACGGCGAGGGTGGTGGCGTACTCGACCTGGTGGGCGAGCGCCTCCGCGCGGGTCCGCTGGTCCTGGCGGGCGGTGTGCTCGCCGTGCTCCACCAGGTCGTCGGAGACGGAGAGTTCGCCGATCAGCCGGTCCGGGTCGACGGCCGTGACCACGCCCGCGAGTTCGACGGCGTCCTCCAGGTGGCGGCCGTCCGCCTCTCCCCCGGCGATCACCTCGACGGCCGGGTGCGGGTCGCTGCCGCCCCACAGTTCGACGATCGCGAGCCCGTACCGGCCCTCGTCGGCGATCCGCAGCAGTCGCGGCAGCAGGTCCTCGCGCAGGGCGCAGCAGGGGCAGTCGTTCACCAGCGGGACGTCGGCGGCGTCGAACCCGCCTCCCGCGTCGCGCAGTTCACGGTGGACGACGCCCTGCGAGGCCTCCCGCAGGTCATGGTGGAGGACCACCGCGTCCACCGCGGCCGCCGCCAACTCCCGGACGGCGGCGCGGCGTTCGTCGGCGTGCAGTCCGGCGACGACCACCACGGGCAGTTTGATCCCGTCCACGCCGCTCACCAGCTGGCCTTGCGGACGCCGGGCAGGTGGCCGGCGTGGGCGTGGACGCGGAGGTTGACCCGGGAGAGGCCGAAGGCGCGCAGGTAGCCGCGGGGGCGGCCGTCGACGGCGTCGCGGTTGCGGATCCGGGTGGCGCTGGCGTCGCGGGGCTGGCGGGCGAGTTCGGCCTGGGCGTCCGCGCGTTCGGCGGGGGCGGTGCCGGGGTGGGCGATGATCCGCTTGAGCTCGGCGCGGCGCTCGGCGTACCGGGCCACGACGGCGCGGCGCTGCTCGTTCTTGGCGATCTTGCTCTGCTTGGCCATCAGACCTTCCCCCCTCGGGCGCGGATGCGGGCGACGGCGGCCTCGATGCCGATCGTGTCGATGGTGCGGATGCCCTTGGCGCTGAGGGTGAGCCGGACGTACCGGCCCTCACCGGGCAGCCAGTAGCGCTTGTGCTGGATGTTGGGGTCGAAGCGGCGGCGGGTGCGGCGGTGCGAGTGCGAGATCGCGTTGCCGAATCCGGGCCGGCGGCCGGTGAGTTGGCAGTGGGCGGACATGGGTGCTCCCTGACGTCCGGGAATGGGCGGGACGGAGCTCACGTTACACCAGATGAAAATGACTTCCATTTCGGTGTACGGTTTCGCCCCAGCCCCGAACACCCCGCCAACCCGGGAGGACACCCATGGCCCGCAGCGAACTGCGCCCCGTCATCAAGCTCCGCTCCACCGCCGGCACCGGCTACACGTACGTGACCCGCAAGAACCGCCGCAACGACCCTGACCGGATGATCCTGCGCAAGTACGACCCGGTCGCGCGCCGGCACGTCGACTTCCGCGAAGAGCGCTGAACCCCGCCCGCCCGACGACCGGCACCGACCCGCAGCGACGAAACGGCGCCTCCCCCGGGATCCCGGGGGAGGCGCCGTCGCTGCTCGCTGCCGTCGCTGATCGCAGCCGTCGCTACTCGGCGGCCACCCAGCGCTTCTCCACCCGGGCCAGCTTCCAGTAGGCGATCGCCGCGGCCCAGACCACCACGAACAGCCCGGCGATCGCGTAGCCGACGTTGTCCAGCGAGATGCCCGCGATCCAGCCGGTGACCGGGTCGGTCAGATCGAGCTTCTCGTGCAGCACGCCGACCAGTTCGATGGTGCCGATGACGAAGGCCACCGCGATCGACAGCCCGGTGATCGTCAGGTTGTAGTACACCTTCCGGACCGGGTTCGCGAAGGCCCACTGGTACGCGAAGTTCATGAACGTCCCGTCCAGGGTGTCGAACAGGCTCATCCCGGCCGCGAACAGCAGCGGCAGGCAGACGATCGCGTACCAGGGCAGCCCGGCCGCCGCGCCCGACCCGGCCATCACCATCAGGGTGACCTCGGTCGCGGTGTCGAAGCCCAGCCCCAGCACCATGCCCACCGGGAACATCTGCCCGGGCCGGGTGATCGACCGGGTCGCCCGGTTCAGCACCCGGGCCATGAAGCCGCGCGAGTTGAGGTGCTCCTCCAGCTGCGCCTCGTCGTACGACCCGGCCCGCATCGCCCGGAACACCTTGAGTATGCCGAGCAGCGCGGCCAGGTTGAGCGCGCCGATCAGGTAGAGGAACGCGCCGGAGGCCGTCGTGCCGACCATCCCGAGCCACTTGTGGGTGGCCGAGTCGTCGTCCATCAGCGTGCTGGCCAGCTGCGCGCCGCCCGCCACCAGGGCGGCCATCAGCACCACCATCGAGGAGTGCCCGAGGGCGAACCAGAAGCCGACCGAGACCGGCCGCTTGCCGTCCGCCATCAGCTTGCGGGTGGTGTTGTCGATCACCGCGATGTGGTCGGCGTCGAAGGCGTGCCGCATGCCGAGGGTGTACGCGGTGATCCCGAGGCCCACCCCGAAGACCTGGGTGCCGACCGCGTAGTTGTGGGGCGCGACCAGGAAGACGAGCGTCCCGAAGGCCACCACGTGCATGGCCAGGATCACCCCCATCAGCCCGGCCGTGCGGACGGTGTCCTCGCGCTTCCAGCGGAACGTGGGCAGCACGGACGGTGTCGCCGGCGCCTCGGCGGCGGCGGCGGTTTCGGGCAGGGTCATTCGGGTCACGCTCCAGCACCTCGTGGAAACACTTCGTGAGATGCCGTGGCCGGTCTCCTGGCTTACGGGGGTCCCGTACCCGCCTTCCCAGGTGCGCGAGGCTCCCAGTGGCGTCGTGGGTACGGACGTCTCTCCATCGTCGACGATCACGATGGCCCGATCACAGTGGCGAGGGCCGCTCCGGACTGGGACCCCTGAGGATCCGTCACCGGTCTTCCCGAGCACCACGGCGGGGAACACCGTAGGGGCCAGGACCCACCCTTGCAAGGCTGCGCACCTGCGCAGGTGTCCAGGATCACAGGCCCCCTCCTGCAACAATGTGCGCATGCATCTCGTACCGGCCGACCGCGCGGGCCACCGCACCATCGACGGACACCGGGTCTGCGAGGCCATCGCCGCGATCGGCGACCCCGCGCACGTCCGCACCTGGGCCGAGCGGTTCTCCCTGCTCGCCGACCCCGGGCGGCTCGCCCTCCTGCTCGCCCTCCACCGGGCCGGCCCGCTCGCCGTCTCCGACCTCGCCGTCGCCACCGGCATGCGCGACCCCGCCGTGTCCCAGGCCCTGCGGCTGCTCCGCACCGCGGGCGTGGTCACCGGAGACAAGGACGGGCGGGTCGTGCGCTACCGGCTCGTGGACGAGGCCCTGCGCCCCCTCCTCGACGCGTGCGCCGCCGCCGAACACCACGAGCCCAACACGGCCGTCGGCTGACCGGCTCCCCCCCCCCCCCCCCGGAGGACGCGCCGGGGCCCGGCCGGAGCAACCCTCGAACGCGGTCAGGCCGCCTGGCAGGCGGGGCACCAGAAGAGGTTGCGCGCGGCGTGCTGCTCCGTCCGGACGTCGGTGCCGCAGACCAGGCAGGGCATCGCGGCCCGCCGGTAGACGTACACCTCGCCGCCGTGGTCGTCGACGCGCGGCGGGCGGCCCATCGCCTCGGGGGTGTGCTCGGGGCGGACGGTGTCGATCCGGCCCGCGCCGACGCCCTCGTGCATCAGGGCGACCAGGTCGGCCCAGATCGCGTCCCACTCGCCCCGGGTGAGGTCGCGGCCGGCGCGGTGCGGGTTGATCCCGTGGCGGAACAGCACCTCGGCCCGGTAGACGTTGCCCACCCCGGCCAGCACCTTCTGGTCCATCAGCAGCGCGGCGACGGTCGTCCGGCTGGCCGATATCCGGCGCCAGGCGGCCTGCGGGTCGGCGTCGGCGCGCAGCGGGTCGGGGCCCAGCCGGGCCGCGACGGCGGCCTTCTCCGCGCCGGTGACCAGCGCGCAGGTGTTGGGGCCGCGCAGGTCTGCGTAGCCGTCGTCGTTGGCCAGCCGCAGCCGGACCAGGCCGACCGGCTCGGGCGCGGGCCCGGTGCCGAAGGCGAAGCCGCCGTAGAGGCCGAGGTGGACGTGCACCCAGGCGCCCTCCTCGAAGCCGAGGAACAGGTGCTTGCCGACGGCTTCGGCCGCGGTGAGCAGCTGCCCGTCGATGGCCTTGGCCTCGTCGGCGAACCGGCCCTGCGGGCTGGACACCTCGACCGGGCGGCCGCCGAAGGCCTTCCGGTTCTCGGCGGCGAGGCGGTGGATGATGTGGCCTTCCGGCACGGGCGTCAGCTCCCCCGGGGTGGTTCGACAGGACCCGCACATCATCGCAGCCGGCACCGACACCGCCGGATCGTCGCAGGTCAGCGCACCGGCATGCCCATCAGCCGGGCCAGGATGACGCGGTCCAGCTCGGCGGCGGTGCCGGCCACGTCCAGGTACGAGTTGTCGATGATCGGCAGCCCGGAGTTGTACCAGCCGGCCATCCGGCCGTGGATCCGCGCCACCTCCTCGTCACCGAGCCGCCGGGTGCCGCCGCGCCGGGCGTTGCGGTGCAGCACGGAGTCCAGGCTGGGCAGCAGCACGACCGGGATCATGCCGGGGCCGATGTGCCGCTTCCAGCCGCCGAGGCCGATGGCCGGGCGGTCCGGGAAGACGGCGTCGTCGATGATGCAGGAGATGCCGTTGGCGAGGTAGTTGCGGCAGGCGAAGCCGCAGGTGCGGCGGGCCAGCCGGTACTGCGCCTCGGAGGCGTCGTTCCAGCCGGACTGCGGGTTGGCGAAGCCGGACTGCACCCACTCGCGGACGTCGTCCAGGCTGATGTGCGCGGTCGGGCTGGGCCGGCGCTCGGCCCAGTACCGGGCGACGGTGGTCTTGCCGGCCCCGGCCGGGCCGATCAGCAGGACGGCGATCGGACTGGTGGGCGCGTGCCGCTGCGGCGGGTGGGCGGGGAGTTGCACGGGCGTGCCGGAGGGCAGCACGAAGTGCCCGGTGGACCCGACGGGGACCGGCGCGCCGGGCGCGGGTGCGGCCGGGGCGGGCGCGGCAACAGGAGCGGGCGGCACCGGAGCGGCCGGAACCGGCGGCGCGGCGGCGGGAACAGGAGCCGGAGCGGGCGGCACCGGCGGCGGCGCGGCGGCCCCCGACGGCTGCGGCCCCGGCGGAGCGACGGGACGCGGCGGGACCTGCCCGCCCCCGGCGTACTGCGTCACGGTCACCTCCCGACACCTCTCAGCGGGGAGACTACACGGCGGCCCGGCGGCGGGCACAGTCCGCCACCGGGCCGCTGACCAGGCGTCAGCGCGTGGTGAGTTGCTCGGCCAGGGCGCGCAGGGCCAGCTCGTACGAGCCGAGCCCGAACCCCGCGATGGTGCCGGAGGCCACCGCGGCGATCACCGAGGTGTGCCGGAAGGTCTCCCGGGCGTACGGGTTGGAGATGTGCACCTCGATCAGCGGCGCGGTGCGCTGCGAGGCGGCGTCCCGCATCGCGTACGAGTAGTGCGTGAACGCACCCGGGTTGATCACCACGGGCACCTTGCCGTCGGCCGCCTCGTGCAGCCACTCCACCATCTGCTGCTCGGAGTTGGTCTCGTGCACCTCGACCTCGAAGCCGAACTCCTTGCCGAGCGCGGTGCAGCGCTCGACCAGCCCGGCGTAGGAGGTGGCGCCGTAGACGTCCGGCTCGCGGCTGCCGAGCCGCCCGAGGTTGGGGCCGTTGAGCACCATGACCCTGGTCACGCCGAGACCTCCGCGTAGGCGGCGACCAGCAGGGACGGGTCGGGGCCCTCCAGGACGGAGGTCTTGCCGAGGCCGTCCAGGACGATGAAGCGGATCAGGTCGCCGCGCGACTTCTTGTCGATCTTCATGGCGTCCAGCAGCTTCGGCCAGGCGTCCGCCTGGTAGCGCAGCGGCAGGCCGACGGAGGCCAGCACGGTGCGGTGCCGGTCCGCCGTCTCGTCGTCCAACCGGCCCGCCAGGCGGCCGAGTTCGGCGGCGAAGACCATGCCGATGGAGATCGCGGCGCCGTGCCGCCACTTGTAGCGCTCGTTGCGCTCGATGGCGTGGCCGAGGGTGTGGCCGTAGTTGAGGATCTCGCGCCGGCCGGACTCCTTGAGGTCCCCGGAGACCACGTCGGCCTTGACCTGGATGGCGCGGCGGATCAGCTCGACGGTGTGCGTGCCGTCCGGGGTCTTGGCGCCCTCCGGGTCGGCCTCGATCAGGTCGAGGATGGCCGGGTCGGCGATGAAGCCGCACTTGATGACCTCGGCGAGGCCGGAGACGTAGTCGTGCTTGGGCACGGTCGCCAGGGTGTCGAGGTCGGCCAGCACGCCCACCGGCGGGTGGAAGGCACCGACCATGTTCTTGCCCTCGGCGATGTTGATGCCGGTCTTGCCGCCGACGGCCGCGTCGACCATGCCGAGCAGCGTGGTGGGCATGGAGATCCAGCGGACGCCGCGCAGCCAGGTCGCGGCGACGAAGCCGGCCAGGTCGGTGGTGGCGCCGCCGCCGAGGCCGACGACGACGTCGCTGCGGGTGAAGCCGGTCTGCCCGAGCACCGACCAGCAGTACGCGGCGACCTCGGCGCTCTTGGCGTCCTCGGCGTTGGGCACCTGGAGCGCGATCGCCTCGTAGCCCTCGCCGAGCAGGTCCTCGCGGATGGCGTCGGCGGTGGCGGCCAGCGCCTCGGGGTGGATGATCGCGACCCGCTTGGCGCCTCTCGTCCCCAGGCTGGGAGGACTGATCAGCGCCGACAGCTCGCCGAGCAGCTGGTGCCCGATCAGCACGTCGTACGGGTCGTGGCCGGCGCTGCCGCCGACGTGAATCCTGACGATGGGGTCAGTCATGGGGGGTCTTCAGCTCCAGTGCTTCCAGTACGGCGTCCGCGACCTGCTCGGGGGTGCGGCCGGCGGTGTCGACGACGGCGGTGGCCACCTCCAGGTAGAGGGGCCGGCGGGCCTCCATCAGCTCGCGCCAGCGGGCCCGCGGGTTGATGGCCAGCAGCGGGCGCGGGGCGTCCAGGCCGACCCGCTTGACCGCGTCCGCCAGCGGGACCTCCAGGAAGACGACCGGCAGCTCGCGCAGCAGGGCGCGGGTGGCCTCGGCCATCACCGCGCCGCCGCCGAGTGCCAGCACGCCGTCGTGCTCCGTGGCGCCCGTGCGCACGGCCCGGACCTCCAGCTCGCGGAAGTGCGGCTCGCCCTCGTCGACGAAGATCTCCGGGATGGGCTTGCCGGCCAGCGCCTCGATGTCGGCGTCGGTGTCCCGGAAGCCGACGCCCAGGCGCTCGGCCAGGGCCCGCCCGACGGTGGACTTGCCACTGCCGGGCGGGCCGACCAGCACAACGACCGGAACGGTCATCGGATGATCAGGTTGTCGAGGTAGCCCTGCACGTTGCGGCGGGTCTCGGAGACGTGGTCACCGCCGAACTTCTCGTTCACCGCGTCGGCCAGCACCAGCGCGACCATCGCCTCGGCGACGATCCCGGCGGCCGGCACGGCGCAGACGTCCGAGCGCTGGTGGTGCGCCTTGGCCGGCTCGCCGGTGCGCACGTCCAGGGTCTGCAGCGCCCGCGGCACGGTGGCGATCGGCTTCATGGCGGCACGCACCCGCAGCACCTCGCCCGTGGTCAGGCCGCCCTCGGTGCCGCCGGAGCGGCCGGAGGTGCGCTTGACGCCCTCGGGGGTCGGGACGATCTCGTCGTGCGCCTGCGAACCGGGCACCCGGGCCAGCTCGAAGCCGTCGCCGACCTCGACGCCCTTGATCGCCTGGATGCCCATCAGCGCGGCGGCCAGCCGGGCGTCCAGCCGGCGGTCCCAGTGCACGTGCGAGCCCAGACCCACCGGCACGCCGTACGCGAGCACCTCGACCACGCCGCCGAGGGTGTCGCCGTCCTTGTGGGCCTGGTCGATCTCGGCGACCATCGCCTTCGAGGCGTCGGCGTCCAGGCAGCGGACCGGGTCCGCGTCCAGCCGCGCCTCGTCCGAGGGCAGCGGCAGCACACCGGCCGGGGCCTTGGCGGCGGCCAGCTCGACCACGTGGCTGACGATCTCTATCCCGCAGGTCTCCTTCAGGTACGCGCGGGCGACGGCACCGAGCGCGACCCGGGCGGCCGTCTCACGGGCGCTGGCGCGCTCCAGGATCGGACGGGCCTCGTCGATCGAGTACTTCTGCATGCCGGCCAGGTCGGCGTGGCCGGGGCGGGGGCGGGTGAGCGCCTCGTTGCGGGCCAGACCGGCCAGCACCTCGGGGTCGACCGGGTCGGCCGACATGACCTGCTCCCACTTCGGCCACTCGGTGTTACCGACCATGACCGCCACCGGGCTGCCCATGGTCTCGCCGTGCCGGACGCCGCCGAGGAACGTCACCTCGTCCTGCTCGAACTTCATCCGTGCGCCGCGACCGTAACCGAGCCGGCGGCGCGCCAGCGCGTCGGCCACCACCGCGGTGGTGACCGGTACACCGGCGGGCAGGCCTTCCAGCGTCGCGACGAGTGCGGGGCCGTGCGACTCCCCCGCCGTCAGCCAGCGCAACGTACCCAACGGAGCTCCTTCATCAGCGGACCGGCCTCGGCACCTGCCGGGGCCCGCCCGGGCGTGCCTTTTCCCCTGAATCCTTTCACGTCCCGGCGGCACCCGGAGGCCCAGTCCGCGTGACGGACGGCAACCGGCCAGTCGGCGGGACGGTGGTCGGCACGATTCCGGCCACCCGGCCGGGCGGTGGTCGGCGCGATCCGGCCACCGGCCCGGCCTCAGCGCCCGGCGAGGGCCTTCTCGCCCGCCTCGCGCATCGCCGCCAGCGGCCCCGGCGCCCGCCCGGTGAAGGCCTCGCTCTGCAGCACCGCCTGGTGCACCAGCAGGTCCAGCCCGCCCAGGACGGTCGCCCCGCGCGCGGCGCAGGCCTCGGCCAGCGCCGTCGGCCACGGGTGGTACAGCACGTCGAACAGCGCCCCCGGCGCCGCGGGCAGCGCCCCGGCGAAGGCGTCGGTCGCACCGACCGGCGTGGTCGAGACGGTCAGCGGCCGCGCCAGCGCCTGCGCGCCGCGCTCCCAGTCGGCGGTGCGCACGGCGACGCCCAGCCGCTCGCCCAACTCGGCCATCTCCCGGGCCCGCTCCGCGCTGCGCACGTAGACGGTCACCTCGCCGGTGCAGACCTGGGCCAGCGCCGCCAGCGCCGAGGAGGCGGTGGCCCCGGCACCCAGCACGGCCGCGGCCGGCACCTCGGTGATGCCCCGCTCGCGCAGCGCGTTCACCAGCCCGGGGACGTCGGTGTTGTCCCCGGTGCGCCGCCCGTCGGCGGTGAACACCACGGTGTTCACCGCGTCCACCGCGCGGGCCGTCGCGCTGACCTCGTCCAGCAGCGGGATGATCGCCCGCTTCAGCGGCATGGTCAGCGACAGCCCGGCCCACTCGGCCTCGTCCAGCCCGGCGAGGAAGCCGGGCAGGCCGGCCTCGTCGACCTCGAAGCGGTCGTAGCGCCAGCCGTCCAGCCCGAGCGCCGCGAAGGCGGCCCGGTGCAGGTCCGGCGAGAGCGAGTGGGCGATCGGCGAGCCGAGGACGGCGGCCCGGTGCTTGCTGGTCAACGCTGCTCCTCCGTGAACGGCGGTGCGGTGGCGGCTACTTGGTGGTGCAGTGGAGACCGACCTTGTCGAAGCCCTGGCCCGCCGCCCGGCAGTACGCCTCGACGTTGGCCGCGTGTTCCTTGTCCGTGTCGGCGTACAGGGTGTTGCCCGGGGACATCGCGATGAAGTACAGCCACTTGCCGTCCGCCGGGTTGAGCACCGCCTTGAGCGCGTCGTCGCCGGGGTTGGAGATCGGCGTCGGCGGCAGGCCCGGGTTGATGTAGGTGTTGTACTTGTTGGACCCGTCGTTGATGTCCTTCTTGTCGAGGTCCTTGCGGCCCAGCGAGTACTGCAGCGTGGTGTCCATGCCGAGCGTGTGGCGCACGGTGTCGCTCGCCAGCCGGTTCTGGATGGTCCTGGCCATCTTGGCGAAGTCGGCCGGGGTGTTGCCCTCGCGCTGCAGGATGCTCGCCTCGATGACCACCTCGTACGCGTTCTTGAGGCCGGCCTTGGAGGCGTCGGCGTCCAGGGTCGCGTACTTGTCGGTGGCGTTCTTCACCATCTGCTTGAGCAGGTCCTCGGGCTTCATGCCGTCGGCGATGTTGTACCGGGTCGGCCAGAGGAAGCCCTCGACGTTGCCGTTCGCGTACGCCGGCAGGCCGAGGCTGCCGACCTGGGCCTTGGCGACACCCGCCGTGGTGCCCTGAGGCAGCTTCAGCTTCCCGTCGATCAGGGTGTAGATGTCGGCGGCGGTCTTGCCCTCGGGGATGACCAGCGCCGCACCGCCGGCCCCGTTGAGCAGTTCGCTCAGCGCGGTGGCGGCCGGCAACTCCTTCTTCAGCGAGTAGAAGCCCGGCTGGACGCTCTTGCACTTCGGCTCGGCGTCGCAGGCCTTGCTGAAGGCGTCGACGCTCTTGACCACGCCGGCGCTCTTCAACGCCAGGCCGATCTGACCGCCGACCGCACCCGACTTGACCTCGACCTGGACGGGGCTGCCGCCCTCGCCCGTGAAGTCCGGCGGCGGGCCGAAGTGGTCCTGGTAGAAGCCGTAGCCCCACCAGCCGGCCCCGCCCAGGGCGCCGACCAGCACCAGCGCGACCAGCAGGCAGGCCCCGCCGTTGCGGCGGCCGGACTTCTTGCCCTTCTCCTTGCGCTTCTTCTGCGCGTCGCGGGAGGAGTCCTCCTCGCCGAGGAAGCCCTCCTGCTCGGCGTGGCCGTCCTCGTCGCGGTGCTCGGCGTCCTCGTGGTGGCCGTCCTCCTGGAAGCCGTCCGGGTGGCCGTCCCACTCGTCGGTCTCGGGCGCGCGCCCGCCGACCGGGTCGGCACCGGCCTCCAGCGCGGCGGCCTCGGCCTCCCAGTCGATGCCGTCCGGGCCGGGGCCGCTGACGGGCGCGACCGGCTCGGGCTCCGGCGCCGCGCGACGCCGCCGCCCGGGCTGCGCGCCCTGCTGCGGGATGCCCGGCTGCTGCTGCGCACCGGGCTGCTGAAGCTGTTGGGGCTGCTGTGGGGCCATCCCCTGCTGCTGTGCCATACCCGGTTGCTGCGCCATACCCGGTTGCTGCTGACCGTCCGGGAACCCCTGTTGCTGATACCCCTGCGGGTACCCCTGCTGCGGCATCTGCTGCATCTGCTGCTGTTGCTGCGGGTACCCCTGCTGCGGGTAGCCCTGCTGCTGCATCTGCTGCTGGGGCACCTGCTGCTGCGGGTACTGCTGCTGTCCGCCCGGGAACCCCTGCTGCTGATACCCCTGCGGGTACCCCTGCTGCGGCATCTGCTGCATCTGCTGCTGTTGCTGCGGGTACCCCTGCTGCTGCATGTCTCCGTACGGCTGCTGGACCGGCTGGCCCTGCTGCTGGGGATACTGCTGGACCGGCTCGCCCTGCTGGGGATACTGCTGCCACTGGCCGTCCTGCTGGCCGGGGACCGGCTGCTGGCCGCCGTACCCGGGGTCACCGGGGTGCCACGGCTCAGAGCCCTGGGGGCCGTAGCCCCGACCCAGATCGGTCATTGATCCCCTTAACCGACGAAGACGGCCGGAGGATCGGACCGGCCGTCCGGGACGCGGTCCCGGCTGATTCTCGAACCGGCGTGCTAGCGCAGCGCCTGGGAGGAGACGTTACCGTACCGCACACGTGCCCCCGGCAGGGCGGACGTGCCGTCAGTGTCCGACCTCACCCGCCCGCGCTCGGCTCGGGCGCCGGCGCCGGCGCCGGCGGCCCGGAGGCTTCGGCCGACGCGTCGGCCGAAGCCTCCGGCAGGGCCGAGGCACTCGGCTTCGCCGACGCCCGGTTGGCGTTGAACTCGGCGACGTTGCGCTGCTGCACGTCGAAGCTGTCGGTGAAGCGGGTGTCCCCCGGTTTCACGGTGACGAAGTAGAGCCAGTCCCCCTGCGCCGGGTCCAGCGCCGCCATGATCGCCTGCCGCCCCGGGTTGGAGATCGGCGTGGGCGGCAGCCCGGGGTGCAGGTAGGTGTTGTACGGGGAGTCCAGCCGGGTGTCGGTGACGGTGGTGTTCAGGGTCGACCGGCCGAGCGCGTAGTTGATCGTGGAGTCGAGTTGCAGCGGCATGCCCTTGGCGAGCCGGTTGTAGATGACCCGCGCCACCTTGCCCATGTCCTCGTTGTTGTCGGCCTCGCCCTGGACCATGCTGGCCACGGTGACCAGCCCGTACAGGCTCTGCCCGAGGTTCTGCGCGACGACGTTCGCGTCGTCCCGGCTGAACTCCTTGCCGGCCCGCTCCACCATCTGTTTCAGCAGGTCGATCGCGGTGGTCCCGTCGGTGACGCTGTACGTCGCGGGGAAGAGGTAGCCCTCGGGGCTGCCCTTGGCGAAGTCCGGCAGGCCCAGTTCGGCGCCCTGCTCCTGGGCGGTGCGCTGGGTGGTGCCCTCCGGCAGGCGCAGCTTGTGGTCGATGGCCACGTAGATCTGGTAGCCGCGCCAGCCCTCGGGGATGGTCAGGCCGTTGGCGTTGGCCGGGTCGATCAGCACGGTCAGCGCGGCCGCGGCCGACATCCGCTGCTTCAGGGTGTAGGTGCCGGGCTGGATCCGCCCGGCGGCCGCGGCGCTGCCCTTGGCCGCCCGGGTGAAGGCGAGCGAGCTGGCCACCACCCCGTTGCGGACCAGGGCGGACGCGATCTGGGACAGGCCCGCGCCCTCCGGCACCGAGACCTGGACGCTGCCGGTGCCCTGCCCCGCGAAGTCGGCGGCGGCCGGGGGTGTGCGCTGCCCCTGGAGCCAGGTGTACCCGGCGAGGCCCGCCCCGCCGAACACCGCGACCAGGGCGAGCGCGGTGAGCGCGCAGGCCAGTCCGTTACGCCGTCGGTGCGGATCGGGCGCATCGGGGCGCATGCGGGGCGCGCCCGGCGGCCGGCCCTCCGGCTCCAGCACCGGCGCACCCAGGTGCCCGGGCGTGAGCCCCGGGTGGAAGTCCTGGTCGGTCATCGCTCGCGTCCCCTCGGCAGTGCCGAAACGTTCGAAAGGGGTCCGTGCGGACGCGTCCGCACGGACCCCTCGACGGGACGTTAGATCAGGCCGGTCAGCCGACCGCCTCGACGCTCTCACCGGGCGGGTTCCCGCTCACCCGTTCGGACTCAAGGGCGGTCTGCAGGATCACCACCGCGGCGGCCTGGTCGACCACCGAGCGGCCCTTCTTCGCCTTGACGCCCGAGGCGCGCAGCCCGTGGGTGGCGGTGACGGTCGACATCCGCTCGTCGACCAGCCGGACCGGCACCGGGTACAGCCGGTTGGCCAGCCGCGTCGCGTAGGCGCGGACCTTCTCCGCCGCCGGGCCCTCCTTGCCGCTCAGCGAGCGGGGCAGCCCGACGATCACCTCCACCGCGTCGTACTCCTCGACGATGGCGGCGATCCTGGCCTGCGACTTCACCCCGGCCGGAACGGTCTCCACGGGCGTGGCGAGCACCCCGTCGGGGTCGCAGGACGCGACCCCGATCCGGGCGTCACCGACGTCGACGGCGATCCGCCGCCCCCGCCGGAAGGGCCGCTCCACCTGAGGCTCCTCGACCATCAGCTGGCGCGCTCCGCGACCAGGCCGCGCACCGCGGCGACGGCCTCGCCGACCGCGGCCGGGTTGGAGCCGCCGCCCTGGGCGACGTCGTCCTTGCCGCCACCGCCGCCGCCGAGGGTCTTGGCGGCGACCCGGACCAGCTCGCCGGCCTTGATGCCGCGGGCGCGGGCGTCCTCGTTGGTGGCGATCACGGTCAGCGGGCGGTCGTTCGCCACGGTGAAGGCGGCGACCACGGCCGGGCGCGAGCCGAGGCGGCCGCGCACGTCCAGCACCAGCTTGCGCAGCTCGTCCGCGCCCACGCCGTCGGCGACCTGCGCGGCGACCACCGAGATGCCGTGCACGTCCTCGGCCGAGTCGGCCAGACCCGCCGCGGCGGCCAGCACCTTTTCGGCGCGGAAGCGCTCGATCTCCTTCTCGGCGTCCTTGAGCTTGGCGAGCATGCCCGAGATCTTCTCCGGCAGCTCCTCCGGGCGCCCCTTGACCAGCTCGGTCAGCTGGGAGACCACGGTGTGCTCGCGGGCCAGGAACTTGTACGCGTCGACGCCGACCAGCGCCTCGACGCGGCGCACGCCGGAGCCGATCGAGGACTCGCCGAGCAGCTTGACCAGGCCCAGCTGGGCGGTGTTGCCGACGTGCGTGCCGCCGCACAGCTCCTTGGAGAAGTCACCGATGGTGACGACCCGGACCTCGTCGCCGTACTTCTCGCCGAACATCGCGATGGCGCCGGCCTTGCGGGCCTGATCCATCGTCATGACCTCGGCGGTGACGTCGAGTTCACGGCCCAGCACGTCGTTGATCTTCTGCTCGACGTCGACCAGCACGGTGCCCGGGACGGCGGCGGGCGAGCCGAAGTCGAAGCGGAAGCGGCCGGGGGCGTTCTCGGAGCCGGCCTGGGCGGCCGTCGGGCCGAGCGCGTCGCGCAGCGCCTGGTGGGTCAGGTGGGTGGCCGAGTGGGCGCGGGCGATCGCCCGGCGGCGCTCGGTGTCGATCGTGGCGTACGCCGAGGCGCCGAGCACGACCTCGCCGAACAGCACCCCGCCGGAGTGCACGATGACACCCGGGACGGGCTGCTGCACGTCGCGGATCTCCACCACCGCGCCGGACTCCAGCCGGATCCGGCCGTGGTCGGCGAGCTGGCCGCCGCCCTCGGCGTAGAACGGGGTGCGGTCGAGGATGATCTCGACCTCGTCGCCCTCGGAGGCGGCCGGCGCCGGAACGCCGTCCACCAGCAGGCCGACGACGCTGGCCTCGCCCTCGGTGAGGTTGTAGCCGGTGAAGACGCTCGCGCCGGACTTGTCGGCGACCTCGCGGTACGCGGCGACGTCGGCGTGGCCCATCTTCTTGGCCTTGGCGTCCGCCTTGGCGCGGTTGCGCTGCTCCTGCATCAGGCGGCGGAAGCCGGCCTCGTCCACCTGGAGGCCCTGCTCCTCGGCCATCTCCAGGGTGAGGTCGATCGGGAAGCCGTAGGTGTCGTGCAGCTTGAAGGCCTGGTCCCCGGAGAGGACCGCGCCGCCGGCCTGCTTGGTCTCGGTGACCGCGGCGTCCAGCAGGCTGGTGCCGGCCTTGAGGGTCTGCAGGAAGGCCGCCTCCTCACCGACGACGACCGTCTCGATGCGCTTGCGGTCGCTCTCCAGCTCCGGGTACTGCGGAGCCATCGCCTTGATGGCGATGTCGGTGAGGTCCTTGGCCACCACGCCGGTGGCGCCCAGCAGGCGCATGTTGCGGATGGCGCGGCGCAGGATGCGGCGCAGCACGTAGCCGCGGCCCTCGTTGCCGGGGGTGACGCCGTCGCCGATCAGCATCAGCGCGGTGCGGATGTGGTCGGTGACCACGCGCAGCGAGACGTCCGACTTGTGGTCGGCGCCGTAGGTGTGGCCGGTGAGCTCGGCGGCGCGGTCGAGGATCATCCGGCTGGTGTCGATCTCGAAGAGGTTGTCGACGCCCTGGAGGATGGCGGCGAGGCGCTCCAGGCCGAGGCCGGTGTCGATGTTCTTGCTCGGCAGGTCGCCGAGGATCTCGAAGCCGTCCTTGCCGTCGCCGTGGCCGCGCTCGTACTGCATGAAGACCAGGTTCCAGATCTCCAGGTAGCGCTCGCCGTTGACGGCCGGGCCGCCCTCCTCGCCGTACGCGGGGCCGCGGTCGTAGTTGATCTCCGAGCACGGGCCGCAGGGGCCGGGGACGCCCATCGACCAGAAGTTGTCCTTCATGCCGAGGCGCTGGATGCGCTCGGACGGGACGCCGATGACGTCACGCCAGATCAGCTCGGCCTCGTCGTCGTCCTGGTAGACGGTGATCCAGAGCTTCTCCTTCTCCAGGCCGTAGCCACCGTCCGCGACGGAGCTGGTGAGCAGCTCCCACGCGAACTTGATGGCGCCTTCCTTGAAGTAGTCGCCGAAGGAGAAGTTGCCGCACATCTGGAAGAAGGAGCCGTGTCGGGTGGTCTTCCCGACCTCCTCGATGTCCAGGGTGCGCACGCACTTCTGGACGCTGGTGGCGCGCGAGAACTGCGGCTTGACCTCGCCCAGGAAGTAGGGCTTGAACGGCACCATGCCGGCGTTGACCAGCAGCAGGGTGGGGTCGTCGGCGACCAGGGACGCCGACGGAACGACGGTGTGGCCGCGCTCCTCGAAGAAGCGCAGCCAGCGGCGGCGGATCTCAGCCGACTCCATTATTGGTCCTTCCGGTTCGGGGTGCCGCCCCGCTGCGGCAGGGCGCGGCGGGGCGTTTCTTCAATGGCTCGGGTGGTGGTGCGGGCCCCACGGGATACGGGGCGGGGGCCGGACGGGGGCAGGGCGGCGGCCGGGCTGCCGGGCGCCGCCGAGATAGCTCGGTACTGCGGCTCGCCGCGCAGGACCCGGCGGGTGCTCCCGGGCTCGACGACGGCGGTGCCGTGCAGTCCGAGGTCGTCCTTCAGCTGCTCCTCGCGCTCGGCCATGCCGGCCCGCACGTCCTGGGCGAACTGCTTGGCCAGGTCGCCCAGGTGCAGCGCACCGCGCGTGGCGGTGCCGGAGAGGCTGTCCGGGGTGAGCCGGTGCACGGCCTCGTTGGCCTTGTTCATGGCCCACACGGTCGCACCGGCGCCGACCGCCATCCAGAAGACGCGTCGCACCATGCCGTCAGCCCCTCACCGCGCGCCGGACCCGGGAGAACAGGCCGTTCCTGGGCGCGGTCGCGGCGCGCACCTCGGCCCGGATCAGCCGGGCCAGCTCCTCGCGCTCGCCGCTCTGCGACGGCACGGACGGCTGGCCGCCCTGCTGCTTGGCGACGGCCTTGCGGACGCCGTAACTGAAGGCCGCGACCTTCACCAGCGGCCCGCCCAGGGTGGCGGCGACGGTGGAGGAGAGCGCGTTGGCGTTGGCGGCGGCGTCCTGCACGTTGGCGGTGATCTCGTCCACCCGCTCCAGCTGCTGGTTGGCACTGCGCACGGCGGCGCCCGCGTCGCTCAGCAGCGGGACGGCCTGCTCGGTGACGGCGGAGACGAGGACGGTGGCCTCCTTCAGCACTCGCGAGAGGCGGACCAGCACCACGGCGAGCAGGGTGACCAGGACCGCCCAGAACACGGCGACGAGCAACCCGGCCAGCTCTCCCACGGACACCTTTGCGCGCTCCCTCGCCTTGCTGTTCTCCAAACGGAACCCTATCGCGCCCACGCCCGGTTTCCGGACCGGGTTGTCGCCGGGCCCCGGGGTCCGCCGTCGCGTCGGCCCCCGGCCGAACCGGTCGGATGTGCGAACCGCGCGCGTAACCTACCGGCCGGTCACCTCGTTCTGCCAGGCGGGCCGTCGCCCGTACGGCCCGACGAACGTCCGGGCCCCGAGGGTCCGGGCCAGGAACACGGGGAGCAGCGCTTGGCCGGCGACTGGAGAGCACGGTCCGGGGAACCCGCGGCGCGGCCGCGCGAGCCGGAGCCCGGCCGGCTGCCGGCCGAGGTGACGGGCTTCGTCGGGCGGCAGCGGGAGCTGGCCGAGCTGGCGGGCCTGCTGGCCGGCGCCCGGCTGGTGACGGTGACCGGGCCGGGCGGGGTGGGCAAGAGCCGACTGGCCCTGCGCGCCGCCGCCCGGGCGGCCGGCGCCTTCCCGGACGGCACCTGGCTGGTCGAGCTGGCCCCGGTGCAGGACCCGCTGCTGCTCGGCCGCGCGGTGCTGGAGGCGCTGCGGCTGGCCGACGGCACCGCCCGCCCGCCGCTGGACCTGCTCACCGAGCGGCTGTCCGGCCGGTGCACGCTGCTGGTGCTGGACGGCTGCGAGCACCTGGTGCAGGCCTGCGCCGAACTGGCGGACGCACTGCTGCGGGCGCTGCCCGGCCTCCGGGTGCTGACCACCAGCCGCGCCGCGCTGCGGGCCTCGGGCGAGCACCTGCTCACCCTGGCCCCGCTGCCGGTCGACCCGCGGCCGAGCGGTCCGGGCGGTCCGGGCGGACTGCCGGACGCGGTGCGGCTGTTCGCCGAGCGGGCCCGGGCGGTGCTGCCCTCCTTCGCGCTGACCGAGGCCGACGCCGAGGCGGT
This sequence comes from Kitasatospora sp. NPDC087271, assembly GCF_044744605.1. NCBI lineage: Bacteria > Bacillati > Actinomycetota > Actinomycetes > Kitasatosporales > Streptomycetaceae > Kitasatospora > Kitasatospora sp. NPDC087271. Next base: position 199,958 of record NZ_JBIUYQ010000007.1, on the reverse strand, counting down.
GAGCCTGCTCTGCCGCCGTCTGGACGGCCTCCCGCTGGCGGTGGAGCTGGCGGCCGGACGGCTGCGCGCGCTGTCGGTGGAGCAGATCACCGCCCGGCTGGACGACCGGTTCCGGCTGCTCACCGGCGGCTCCCGGACGGCCCTGCCGCGGCACCGGGCGCTGCGCACCACGATCGGCTGGAGCCATGAGCTCTGCACCGTGCAGGAACGTTTACTCTGGGCCCGACTGTCGGTCTTCGCCGGCAGTTTCGACCTGGAGGCCGCCGAGTACGTCTGCGCCGGTGACGGCCTGGAGGCCGAGGACGTGCTCGACCTGCTCGACGAACTGGTCGGCAAGTCCGTGGTGCTGGGCGAGGACAGCGCCTTCGGCGTCCGCTTCCGGCTGCTGGACACCCTGCGCGACTACGGCGGCCAGTGGCTGCGGGCCGCCGGCGAGGACCAGCGGCTGCTGCGCCGCCACCGCGACTGGTACCTGGGCGTGGCCACCTGGGGCGAGGTCGAGTGGTTCGGGCCCCGGCAGGCCGAGACCGCCGAGCGCACCGAACTCGCCCACCCCAACCTCCGCGCGGCGCTGGAGTTCTGCCTCGCCGAGCCCGGCGAGGAGCAGATCGCCCTGCTGCTGGCGGGCACGCTGTGGTTCTACTGGGTCGGCTGCGGCCACCTCGGCGAGGGGCGGCACTGGCTGGACCGCGCGCTCGCCCTGGACCGCGAGCCGACCGAGGCCCGCGCCAAGGCCCTCTGGGTGACCGGCCACCTGGCCACCCTGCAAGGCGACCTGGAGACGGCCCGCCCGGCACTGGAGGAGTGCCGCCGCCAGGCCCTGGACACCGGCGACGACCGGGCGCTCGCCTACGCCGTCCACCGGCAGGGCAGCGCGGCCCTGATCGGCGACGAGCCGGACCGCGCCGCCGAGCTGTTCGAGGAGGCGCTCTGGCACTACCGGACGATCGGCGAGCTCAACAGCAACGTCGTGCTGGCCATGGTCGAGCTGGGCCTCGCGTACCTGTTCCAGGGGGATCCGGAGAGCGGGGAGCTCTGGTTCGGCCAGGCCCGCGAGCTGTGCGAAGAGCACGGCGAGCAGTGGGCGTACGCGTACGTGCTGTACGCGACGGCGTACGCGCACTGGATGGACGGCGCCGTCCGGGCGGCCCGCGCCCTGGCCCGGGAGGGCCTGCGGCTGAACCACCTGTTCCACGACCTGCTGGGCATCGCGCTGGCGATCGACCTGCTGGCGCTGCTGGAGACCGAGCCGGGCGACCCGGGCGCGCCGGGCGACCTGGGCGGGGCCCGGGTGCTGCAGGGCGCCGCGCACCGGATCTGGGGCGCGGTCGGCCTGCCCTTCCTGGGCTCGCGGTCCTTCTTCGGCCCGCACCAGGAGTGCGCGGAGCGGGCCCGGGCGGGGCTGACCGCGCAGGAGTACGAGCGGTGCTACCAGGCCGGGGCCCGGCTCGACCTGGACGCGGCGGTCTCCCGGGCGCTGGGCGGCAGCGGGTCGGCGGGCGGCCCGGAGCCCGGGTCCGGGCCCTGCGCGGTGCCGTCCGCACCGACGCCCGCACCGGCCAGGAATAGCTGAAACTTGCCGATTGCTTGAGGAGGCAAGGAACCACCCGGAAGGAGCACCCCGTGGCCGTGACCACCGCCGCCGACGAGTACCGCCTCGCGACGTTCCACTTCGAGTCCAAGGCCTACGCCGACGCCGCCCGCATGCTGGAGGGCGTGCTGGCCGAGGAGCCGGCCAACCTCTCGGTCCGGCTGCTGCTGGCCCGCAGCTACTACCACTCCGCCCAACTCGGGCGCGCCGAGGCCGAGTTGCTCCGGATCCTGGACACCGACCCGGCCGAGGACTACGCCCGGCTGATGCTCGGCCGCACCCTGGAGCGCCAGGGCCGCGCCGAGGAGGCCCGCCCGCACCTGCGGCTGGCCGCGGCGATGACCGGCGAGAACCGCTAGGTCCTGTCCGACCGGCACCAGGAAGCGCCACCGGAAAAGGGGCGAGCCCCCGCCGCCTCGAAAGGCGACGGGGGCTCGCTGAGGTACCGCAGATGCGGAACCGCCGCGGGTCAGCGCGAGTAGTACTCGACCACCAGCTGCTCGTCACAGATCACCGGGACCTCCTTGCGCTGCGGCGCACGGTCCAGGCGGAAGGCCAGGGCCTTCAGGTTGACCTCGAGGTACTTCGGGGTCTGGCCCTCGCCCGCGTAGCCACCCTCACGGGCGACCTGGAACGGGACCTTCTCCTTGCTGCGCTCGCGGACGGTCACCACGAAGCCCGGCTTCATCTGGTACGACGGCTTGTTGACCTTGCCACCGTTGACCTCGATGTGGCCGTGGACGACCATCTGGCGGGCCTGGTAGATGGTGCGGGCAATGCCCGAACGCAGCACCAGCGAGTCCAGACGGGTCTCCAGCTCGGCGACGAGCGCCTCACCGGTCTTGCCCTCGGCCTTCTTCGCGCGGTCGAACGCGCGCGCCATCTGCTTCTCGCTCAGGTCGTACTGGGCGCGCAGACGCTGCTTCTCGAGCAGACGGACCTTGTAGTCCGAGTTCTGCTTGCGACCACGGCCGTGCTGGCCGGGCGGGTACGGGCGGGCCTCGAAGTACTTGACGGACTTCGGGGTCAGCGGCACGCCGAGCGCACGCGCGATCTTGACCTTGGGACGCTTCTGGTTCGCCATGAACCAAACCTTCCTTGCTTACGAATACGGCTTCACCAGGTGTTGACGGAGGTCGCATCTCGCGACCCGGAGACAACCCATCGCCGAGGCGATGCGGTCAGCCGCTCTCCGGAGCCGGGCACAAAAGTGCTGGTCACACGGAACAGCCCGGAAACCCGGGCCGTCCGCGACACCGAAACGGTGCGCGACGCTCCTGGTGCGGGCCTCCCGGAGGAGGCCTACGGCCGATGCCCCGCTGGTGTGGCCGGTCGGTGGGGTCTCCCCCGCCGCCGTCCCGGGACGTGGCACTCCGACCGATTGTACCGGGTGCTCGACCGCCCCTTCTCACTCGCCCCTGAGCCGGCCCCGCGTCCACTCCACGACGTCCGCGTAGCGGGCCTCGCCGCCGCGCCGGGTCGGCTGGTAGTAGTCCTTGCCGTGCACCGCGTCCGGCGCGTACTGCTGGGCCGCGATGCCCTCCGGCAGGTCGTGCGGGTACTGGTAGCCCCGGCCGTGGCCGAGCTTGCCCGCGCCGCCGTAGTGCGCGTCCCGCAGGTGCGGCGGCACCGCGCCCGCGAGCCCCTGCCGGACGTCCGCCAGCGCCGCGTCGATCGCCAGGTAGGCCGCGTTGGACTTGGGCGCCAGGGCCAGCGCGATCGCCGCCTGGGAGAGGATGATCCGCGCCTCCGGGAAGCCGATCAGGGCCACCGCCTGGGCCGCCGCGACCGCCGTCTGGAGCGCCGTCGGGTCGGCCAGGCCGACGTCCTCGCTGGCCGAGATCATCAGCCGGCGGGCGATGAACCGCGGGTCCTCCCCCGCCTCGATCATCCGGGCCAGGTAGTGCAGGGTGGCGTCCACGTCGCTGCCCCGGATCGACTTGATCAGCGCGCTCGCCACGTCGTAGTGCTGGTCGCCGTCCTTGTCGTAGCGCACCGCCGCCTGGTTGACGGCCGTCTCCGTGGTGGCCAGCGTGATGCTCGCCTCGCCCTTCTCCAGCGCCGCCCCGGCCGCGGCCTCCAGCGTGGTGAGCGCCCGCCGGGCGTCACCGCCGGCGAGGCGCACCAGGTGGTCCTCGGCCTCCGCCGTCAGGTCCAACGCGCCCCCCAGGCCGCGCTCGTCGGCCACCGCGCGGCGCAGCAGGGCGCGGACGTCCTCGTCGGTCAGCGACTCCAGGGTGAGCAGCAGCGAGCGGGACAGCAGCGGGGAGATCACCGAGAAGTACGGGTTCTCCGTGGTCGCCGCGATCAGGGTGACCCAACGGTTCTCCACGGCCGGCAGCAACGAGTCCTGCTGGGCCTTGGAGAAGCGGTGGATCTCGTCCAGGAACAGCACCGTCTCCCGGCCGGACATGCCGACCGCCCGCCGGGCGCCGTCGATCACCGCCCGGACCTCCTTGACCCCGGCGGTGATCGCGGACAGCTCGACGAAGCGGCCCTCCACGGCCTGGCTGATCACGTGCGCGAGGGTGGTCTTGCCCGTGCCGGGCGGGCCCCAGAGGATCACCGAACTGGTCGCCGCCGGCCCGCGCGAGCCCGAGACCAGCCGCCGCAGCGGCGACCCGGGCTTCAGCAGCTGCCGCTGCCCGGCCACCTCGTCCAGGGTGCGCGGACGCATCCGTACGGCCAGCGGCGCCCGGCCGGGCTCCCTGCTCTGGCGTTCCTCGGCGGCGGCGGTGAAGAGGTCCGGTTCGTCCACACCGGAAGCCTATGCGAGGCCGCCGACACACCCGCCGGAGCAGCCGGCCTCATCGCGCCCGGCCCTCCCGCCGATCGAGGCGGGCCGCGTGGTCCGGGACGTACTTCTGCAGGTCGCGCGGGGGCCGCTGGTAGCCGCGCGGGGCCGGGCGGGGCGGCAGGTCGATCTGCGGGGCGGTGATCTCGCGGTACGGCACGGTGGAGAGCAGGTGGGCGATCATGTTGATCCGGGCCCGCCGCTTGTCGTCGCTCTCCACCACGTGCCAGGGCGAGTCCGGGGTGTCGGTGTAGACGAACATCTCGTCCTTGGCCCGCGAGTAGTCCTCCCAACGGGTGATCGACTCGACGTCCATCGGGGAGAGCTTCCAGCGCTTCATCGGATCCTCCAGCCGGTCCCGGAAGCGCCGTTCCTGCTCGGTGTCGCTCACCGAGAACCAGTACTTGCGCAGCAGGACGCCCTCCTCGATCAGCATCCGCTCGAAGGTCGGGCACTGGTGCAGGAACTGCCAGTACTGCTCGTCCGTGCAGAAGCCCATGACCCGCTCGACGCCGGCCCGGTTGTACCAGCTGCGGTCGAACAGCACGATCTCCCCCGCGGCCGGCAGCTGCTCGACGTACCGCTGGAAGTACCACTGGGTCTTCTGCCGCTCGGTCGGGGTCGGCAGCGCCACGACCCGGGCGATGCGCGGGTTCAGGTACTCCGTCACCCGCTTGATCGCGCCGCCCTTGCCGGCGGCGTCGCGCCCCTCGAAGACCACCACCAGCCGGGCGCCCTCGACCCGCACCCACTCCTGGAGCTTCACCAGTTCCTGCTGGAGCCGCAGCAGTTCCCGCTCGTACGGCTTCCTCGCGAGTCGTTCCGGCTTCGCGGTCCGCTGCTCCTCGGCCACCTGGGGTCCTCCGTCCGGCTGCTGCTGATGAGCACTCACCGTAGGCGCTGGAGGCCGCCCCCGCAGGTCGGCGGACGGGTGGGCGGCAGCGGCGGCCCCCTGAACCGCCGCTGCCGCGCTCCCCCGTCCGGTCGGCGTGAACGCCGAACGACCAACCTTGACCCACACCTGCCGGACGGGTCCAATATCCGGTTCCATAACCTTGGGGCATGGATGTCGACACCCGCCTGCTGCGCAGCTTCGCCGCGGTCTGCGAGGAGGGTCAGCTGACCGCCGCCGCGGCCCGGCTGTTCGTCTCCCAGCCGACGCTCACCAAACAGATCCGCCAGCTGGAATCGCTGCTCGGGGTCGCGCTGTTCGAGCGCTCGCGGCGCGGCATGGCGCCCACCCCGGCCGGGCGGGCGCTGGCGGACTACGCCGGGGCGATGCTGGCCGGCTGGGAGGACGCGCTGCGTGCCACCCGGGCGGCCGCCGCCGAGCAGGGCTCGGTGCTGCGCGTGGGGTTCGAGGGCGGCATCATCAACCTGATGACCCGCAGCACCGTCGCCGACTTCGCCCGGCGGATGCCCGGCTGGCAGGTGGAGCTGCGGCAGAACAACTGGTTCGACCCGACCTCGGGCCTGGCCACCGGCGAGATCGACCTGACGCTCTGGCACGGCCCGGCGTGGCTGGTCGAGCACTACAACGTCGCCGTGCTCGGCGAGGAGGCGCGGGTCGTGGCGCTGCCGACCGGGCACCGGCTGGCGGACCGGGCCGAGCTGTCCGTCGAGGACCTGCTGGACGAGCCGTTCGTGGCGATACCGCACGAGGCCGGGCACTGGCGCGAGTACTGGCTGGCGGGCCGGGAGCGGGGCGGGCGTCCGGTGCGGATCGGCGCGGTGGCGCACAACACCGACGAGTGGCTGGCCGCGGTGGTGTGCGGTCAGGGCGTCGGCTTCGCACCGGAGACGATGAGCCGGCTGGCCGTACGGGATGACGTCGCGTACCGGCCGGTGCGGGGGCTCAGCCCGAGCCTGGTCGGGCTGTACTGGCCGAAGGACCGCGAACTCACGCCGGCGATGGCCGCGTTCGTGTGCAGCTGCCGGGTCACGGTCCCCTTCGGCCGGCTGGGATCGTCGGGTGGGACGGAGCCCCGGGTCGGAACGTCGGGCGGAGCGGAGCCCCGGGTGGGAACGCGGTCGCTGGAACCGACCTGACGGTCTACACCGCCACGAAGGCCTCGGGGTAGCGGCAGAGCCCGCGCGGAGCGCCGTCGTACGCGGGCAGCGGCAGCGCCTGGAAGTAGGCGTCCGGCACCTCGAACGGCCCGCTGACCTCGTGCCGACCGGCCGCGCTGAAGCCGAACCGCCCGTAGTACTCCGGGTCGCCGAGGACGACCACGAGCTTCTCCCCCGCTTCCTCGGCCGCCGACAGCGCGGCCCGGACGACGAGTTCGCCGACGCCCTTGCGCTGCCACTCGGGCGCGACGGCGACCGGCGCGAGCGCGAGGCCCGCACCGTCCTCGCCGACCCGCAGCCGGGTCAGCAGCGCGTGCCCGATCACCAGCCCGGTCTCGTCGACCGCGACCAGCGACAGCCCGGGCAGCCAGGCCGGATCGCGGCGCAGCGCGTCGACCAGGTCCGCCTCGTCGGGGCCGGGGAACGCGGCCATGTGGACGCGTCTGGTCGCCGGGGCGTCATCCGGACACTCGACCCTTGTGATCACCTGCATGAGTCAACCCTCCTTGTGTCACACGTCATTGTGGACCGGCCCCGGACGGTGGGTGGACCGTCCGGGGCCGTTGAAGGTTAGCGGATCCGGTGTCAGGCCTCGGACTTCGCGGCGTCCTCGCGCAGCTTCGGCTTGGCGTCCACGCCGGCCTCCCGGCGCTGGGCCGGGGTGATCGGGGTCGGGGCGCCGGTCAGCGGGTCACCGCCGGTGGACGTCTTCGGGAAGGCGATGACGTCGCGGATGGTGTCGTACCCGCCGAGCAGGGTGACGATGCGGTCGAGGCCGAAGGCGACGCCACCGTGCGGCGGCGGGCCGTAGTTGAAGGCGTCCAGCAGGAAGCCGAACTGCGAGGCCGCCTCCTCCTCGGAGAGGCCGATCGCGTCGAACGCCCGCTTCTGCACGTCGCGCTGGTGGATACGGATCGAACCGCCGCCCAGCTCCGAGCCGTTGAGGACCAGGTCGTAGGCGTTGGACAGGGCCGAGCCCGGGTCGGTGTCGAAGGTGGCGAGCGACTCGGCGGTCGGGGCGGTGAACGGGTGGTGCACCGCGTGCCAGCCCTGGAACTCGCCCTTGTCGTCCTCGATCGGCTCGAACATCGGGAAGTCGACGACCCAGAGGAAGGCCCACTGCGACGCGTCGATCAGCTCGCAGCGGCGGCCGATCTCCAGGCGGGCGGCGCCCAGCAGCTCCTGCGAGGGGCGCTGCTTGCCGGCCGCGAAGAAGATCGCGTCGCCGTTCCTGGCACCCGCGGCGGCGGCCAGGCCGGCCAGGTGCTCCTCGGACAGGTTCTTGGCGACCGGGCCGCGCAGCTCGCCGGTCTCGGCGTCGATGACGACGTAGGCCAGGCCGCGGGCGCCGCGCGCCTTGGCCCAGTCCTGCCAGGCGTCGAGCGCCTTGCGGGGCTGCGAGGCGCCGCCGGGCATCACCACGGCGCCGACGTACGGGGCCTGGAAGACGCGGAACTCGGTGCCCTTGAAGTACTCGGTGAGGTCGGTGAGTTCCTGTCCGAAGCGGACGTCCGGCTTGTCGGAGCCGTAGCGGGCCATGGCGTCCGCGTAGGTCATCCGGGGCAGCGGGTTGGGGAGCTCGTAGCCGTGCACCTCGCGCCAGATCGAGCCGACGATCTTCTCGCCGAGGGCCAGGACGTCCTCCTGGTCGACGAACGAGGCCTCGATGTCGAGCTGGGTGAACTCCGGCTGCCGGTCGGCGCGGAAGTCCTCGTCGCGGAAGCAGCGGGCGATCTGGTAGTAGCGCTCCATGCCGGCCACCATCAGCAGCTGCTTGAACAGCTGGGGCGACTGCGGCAGCGCGTACCAGTGGCCGGGCTGCAGGCGGACCGGGACGAGGAAGTCGCGGGCGCCCTCGGGGGTGGAGCGGGTGAGGTACGGCGTCTCGATGTCGAGGTAGTCGTTCTCCTCCATCACCCGGCGGATGATGTTGTTGACCTTCGAGCGCAGCCGCAGGCCCTTGGCCGGGCCCTCGCGGCGCAGGTCCAGGTAGCGGTAGCGCAGCCGGACCTCCTCGTTGACCGTGCCCGGCTCGTACTCGGCGACCGGGAAGGGCAGCGGGGCGGCCTCGGAGAGGACCTCGATCTCGCTGACGACGACCTCGACCGCGCCGGTCGGGATGTCCGGGTTCTCGTTGCCGTCGGGGCGCACCCGGACGTCGCCGACGACCTTGACGCAGTACTCGGCGCGAAGGCCGTGCACCGAGTCGAGGTCGCGGACCACGATCTGCACGGTGCCGGAGGCGTCGCGCAGATCGATGAAGGCGACACCGCCGTGGTCGCGGCGGCGGGCGACCCAGCCGGCCAGGGTGACGGTGGTGCCTGCGTGCTCCGGGCGGAGCGTGCCCGCGTCGTGCGTGCGGATCACAGCTGCTTCTCCTTCAGGGTGGTGACGAGTGCGTCGAGGGCGACGGGGTTCTGCTCGCCGGTGGTCAGGTCCTTGAGCTGGACGACGCCGTCGGCGAGGTCCCGGTCCCCGGCCACGAGGGCGAAGCGGGCGCCGGACCGGTCGGCGGACTTCATGGCGTTCTTGATGCTCTTGACGCCGAAGGCGAGGTCGGTGGCGACGCCGGCCCGGCGCAGCTCGACCACCTTGGCGAACAGGACGTTCTTGGCCTCCTCGCCGAGCGCGACGGCGTACACGGAGGTCGCGGCGGGCAGGTCGAGGACGATGCCCTCGGCCTCCATCGCCAGGAAGGTGCGGTCCACGCCGAGGGCCCAGCCGACGGACGGCAGCGCCGGGCCGCCGATCATCTCGGACAGGCCGTCGTAGCGGCCGCCGCCGCCGATCGCGGACTGGGCGCCGAGGCCGTTGTGCACGAACTCGAAGGTGGTGCGGGTGTAGTAGTCCAGGCCGCGGACCAGCTTCGGGTCGTCGACGAAGGCCACGCCGTTCGCGGTGAGCAGCTCGCGGACCTTCTCGTCGTACGCCTTGCACTCCTCGCACAGGTAGTCGCGCAGCTTGGGCGCGTCGACCAGCTGGGCCTGCACCGACTCGCGCTTGTCGTCCAGGACGCGCAGCGGGTTGATGTCGGCGCGGCGGCGGGTGTCCTCGTCCAGGTCCAGGCCGGCGAGGAACTCGACCAGGGCGGCGCGGTAGACCGGGCGGCACTGCTTGTCGCCGAGGCTGTTGAGCAGCAGCGAGTAGTCGCGCACGCCCAGCGAGCGGAAGGCGTCGTCGGCGAGGATGATCAGCTCGGCGTCCAGGGCCGGGTCCTCGGCCCCGATCGCCTCGGCGCCGACCTGGGAGAACTGGCGGTAGCGGCCCTTCTGGGCGCGCTCGTAGCGGTAGTACGAGCCGGAGTACCAGAGCTTGACCGGCAGGTTGCCCTGCTTGTGCAGGTTGGCCTGGAGGGCGGCGCGCAGCACCGAGGCGGTGCCCTCCGGGCGCAGCGCGAGCTCGTCGCCGCCGCGGGTGGTGAGGTTGTACATCTCCTTGCTGACGATGTCGGTGGACTCGCCGACGCCGCGGGAGAAGAGCTTCACGTCCTCGAAGACCGGGGTCTCGATGTAGCCGTAGCCGGCCCGGCGGGCGGGCGCGGCGATGCGCTCGCGGATCGCCAGGAAGGTCGCGGAGCTGGGGGGCAGCAGGTCGTAGGTGCCCTTGGGGGCGGTGAAGGTGCTCAACTTCTCTTCCGTCACATTCCTCGTCGCGGGAAAGCCTGGGCGCCGGCCGCCCCTGCTGCCTGTCGGAGGTAGGGGTTGGTGGCGCGCTCGTGGCCGATGGTGGTCTGTCCGCCGTGGCCGGAGAGGACCACGGTGGTGTCGTCGAGGGGCAGGCACACCCGGGCCAGCGACCGCATGATCGCCTCGCTGTCCCCGCCCGGGAGGTCGGTACGCCCGATGGAGCCGGCGAACAGCAGGTCGCCCGAGAACAGCACCGGGGGGAGGTCCTCGGCACCGGGCGTCCGGAAGGTCACCGACCCCCCGGTATGGCCCGGGGCGTGGTCCACGGTGAGCTGCAGGCCGGCGAGCTCCAGCACGGCGCCGTCGGTGAGCTCGCGCACGTCGTCGGGCTCGCCGACGGTGAGCTCGCCCATCAGCTGGGTGCCCAGGGCGCGGCCGAGGGCCTTCTCCGGGTCGGACATCATGTACCGGTCCTCGGGGTGGATCCAGGCCGGGACGCCGCGGGCGCCGCAGACCGGGACCACCGAGGCCACGTGGTCGATGTGGCCGTGCGTGAGCACCACGGCGACGGGCTTGAGCCCGTGCTCGCGGACCATCTCCTCGACACCGCGCGCCGCCTGGTGGCCTGGATCGACGATGACGCACTCCTCGCCCGCCGCCGGGGCGACCAGGTAGCAGTTGGTGCCCCAGGCTCCAGCGGGGAATCCGGCGATGAACACGCGCGTCCTTCGTGATGCGGTCGGCAGTGGCGGCTACGGTCGCGGCTGCCGGGTCGGATGCAGCCACCAGTCATGCAGCAAACCAGTGAGGTAAAGGCAGCCTACCGGCGGTGCGGGTGCGGTTGCGAACCAGATAGGGGTGGCGCGCGCGGTTCGCACTGACAGGTTCACCGCGTTCTTACAGGCCCGGTCCCTACACTTGGCCGCCGATGGATGCGATGATCCGCTTCGGTACCCATCCACTTTCCCAGCACATCCGTAGGAGACACGGCCGGTGGTCAGCAGCGAACAGCGGCGGCGGCAGCTCGCCCGAGAGAAGTACGAGCGCCAGATGGAGCGGCGGGTCGCCGCGCGGTCCGCGCGCAGGCGCCGCAACACGATCCTGGGCGCCGCGCTCGCCGTCGTGGTGCTGGCCGGCGGCGGTGCGCTGGTCGGCACCGGCGCGTTCAGCTCGGACAAGGACAAGTCGGCTTCGGCCGCCTCCTCCGCCCAGGCCGCGCCGAGCCAGAGCGCCGAGCCGACCACCCCGACCCGCAAGCCGGTCGAGGGCTGCGCCGATCCGGCGCCGGGCGCGCCGAACGGCAAGCAGTGGCAGGCCGAGCCGGCCATGGCGATCGACGCGGGCGGCTCGTACACCGCGACGCTGGACACCAACTGCGGCAAGGTGACGCTCGCGCTCGACGCGGCCAAGGCCCCGCACACGGTGAACTCCTTCGTCTTCCTGGCCGGGGAGAAGTACTTCGACCACACCAAGTGCCACCGCCTCACCACCGACGGCATCTTCGTGCTCCAGTGCGGCGACCCGACCGCCAGCACGACCGTCCCGGGCGGCACCGGCGGCCCCGGCTACAAGTTCGCGGACGAGAACCTGACCGGCGCGACCTACCCGGCGGGCACCGTGGCGATGGCCAACTCCGGCCCCGGCACGAACGGGAGCCAGTTCTTCCTGGTCTACAAGGACACCCAGCTGCCCCCGAACTACACCCCCTTCGGCAAGATCACCGGGGGCCTGGACGCGGTGCAGAAGATCGCCGCCGCGGGCACCCTGGAGGGTGCCCCGGACGGCCACCCGATGGCCGACGTCACCTTCAACTCGGTTACCACCGCGAAGAGTTGACATCTCCCGGGGCCGCCCGCGAGGGGCGCCCGAAGCGCCTCGGCGCGGCCCCGGCCCGAAATCGCCCGGCCCGGATGCGGACAGCACCGGGGCTGGTCGCCTATGTTGGCGTTGTATCAGGGTGCCCGCACCCGCCTGGCCGTCACCCTCGGCAGCAAGTCACGGCGGACGGGGACGGCGGACTCATCGGTCCGCCGCACATCAACTGTGGACGACGGACGCGCGCCGCCCCGGCGCGCGCGACGTCATGTGGAGGACGCGCTATGAGCAGCGACCCGTGGGGCCGTGTCGACGAGCAGGGCACGGTCTACGTCAGGACGGCCGACGGCGAACACGTCGTGGGTTCCTGGCAGGCCGGCTCGCCCGAGGAGGCCCTCGCCTACTTCGAGCGCAAGTACCAGGGCATCGAGGTGGAGATCGGCCTGCTGGAGAAGCGGGTGCGCACCACCGACCTGGCCGCCAAGGACGCCCAGGCCGCGCTGGACCACCTGCGCGCCCAGGTGACCGAGGGGCACGCGGTCGGCGACCTGGCCGCCCTGGCCAAGCGGCTGGACACGCTCGCCGGCGAGATCGAGAGCCGGCGCGAGGAGCGCAAGGCCGCCCGCGCCAAGGCCCAGGACGAGACCCGCACCGCCAAGGAGGCGCTGGTCTCCGAGGCCGAGCAGCTCGCCGAGTCCACCCAGTGGCGGGAGGCCGGGGACCGGCTGCGCGCCCTGGTGGACACCTGGAAGGGCCTGCCCCGGCTGGACCGCAAGAGCGACGACGAGCTGTGGCACCGCTTCTCGCACGCCCGCTCGGTCTTCTCCAAGCACCGCAAGGCGCACTTCGCGACCCTGGACGCCGAGCGCGAGCAGGCCCGGCAGACCAAGGAGGCGCTGGTCGCCGAGGCCGAGGCGCTGTCCTCGTCCACCGAGTGGGGCGACACCGCGGCCGCCTACCGCGACCTGATGGCGCGCTGGAAGTCCGCCGGCCGGGCCCAGCGGGACATCGAGGACGAGCTGTGGGCGCGGTTCCGCGGCGCGCAGGACGTCTTCTTCCAGGCCCGTTCCGCGGTGTTCAGCGAGCGGGACGCCGAGCAGGTGGCCAACCAGAAGCTCAAGGAGGCGCTGGCCGCCGAGGCCGAGGCGATCCTGCCGATCACCGACCTGAAGGCCGCCAAGGCGGCGCTGCGCGAGGTCAACGAGCGCTGGGAGGCGATCGGGCACGTGCCGCGCGACGCCCGTCCGAAGCTGGACGGCCGGCTGAACACGGTCGAGCGGGCCATCCGCGAGGCCGAGGACGCCGAGTGGAGGCGCTCCAACCCGGAGGCCAAGGCGCGCGCCGCCGGCATGGTCGGCCTGTTCGAGGCGAAGGCCGACAAGATCCGGGCCGATCTGGACAAGGCCCGCGCCGCCGGCAACGCCGGCCGGATCGCCAAGCTGGAGAACGAGCTGGCCGGCGTGCAGACCCTGCTGGAGCAGGCGCACCGCAGCCAGGAGGAGTTCAGCGGCTGATCCGCCGAACGCGCGAGAGAGGGCCCCGGGATCTCCCGGGGCCCTCTCTCGCGCTCGGGGCGCTACTTGCGGGCCGAGGTGACGCGGTAGACGTCGTAGACGCCCTCGACACCGCGCACGGCCTTGAGCACGTGGCCGAGGTGCTTCGGGTCGCCCATCTCGAAGGTGAAGCGGCTCATCGCGACCCGGTCGCGGGAGGTCTGCACCGCCGCCGACAGGATGTTGACGTGCTGGTCGGAGAGCACCCGGGTGACGTCCGAGAGCAGCCGGGAGCGGTCCAGCGCCTCGACCTGGATGGCCACCAGGAACACCGAGGACTGGGTGGCGGCCCACTCGACGTCGATCATCCGCTCGGGCTGCTGGCTCAGCGACTCGACGTTGACGCAGTCGGCGCGGTGCACCGAGACGCCGTTTCCGCGGGTCACGAAGCCGACGATCGGGTCGCCCGGCACCGGGGTGCAGCAGCGGGACAGCTTGACCCAGACGTCCTCGACGCCCTTGACGATCACGCCCGGGTCGCCCTTGGCCCGGCGGCGCGCCGCCCGGCGGTTGTCGTGCGTCGGGGTCGCGGTCTCGGCGAGGTCCTCGGTGGCGCCCTCCTCGCCGCCGAGCGCCTGGACCAGCTTCTGCACGATGTTCTGCGCGGTGACGTGGCCCTCGCCGATCGCGGCGTAGAGCGAGGAGATGTCGGGGTAGCGCATCTCGTGGGCCAGGGTGACCAGCGAGTCGCCGGTCAGGATCCGCTGGATCGGCAGGCCCTGCTTGCGCATCGCCCGGACGATCGCCTCCTTGCCGTGCTCGATCGCCTCCTCGCGGCGCTCCTTGGAGAACCAGGCGCGGATCTTGTTGCGGGCACGCGGCGACTTGACGAAGCCCAGCCAGTCCCGGGACGGTCCGGCGTTCTCCGCCTTGGAGGTGAACACCTCGACGGCGTCGCCGTTCTCCAGCGTCGACTCCAGCGGCACCAGCCGCCCGTTGACCCGGGCCCCTATCGTCCGGTAGCCCACCTCGGTGTGCACCGCGAAGGCGAAGTCGACCGGGGTCGCGCCGGCCGGCAGGGCTATCACGTCGCCCTTGGGCGTGAAGACGAAGACCTCGTTGCTGGCCAGGTCGAAGCGCAGCGACTCCAGGAACTCGCCCGGGTCGGCGGTCTCCTTCTGCCAGTCCAGCAGCTGCCGCAGCCAGGCCATCTCGTTGACGGCGCCGGCCTTGTCGTCCTTGCGGACCTGGGTCGGGGTGTCGGTGCGGACCTTGGACGCGCCGGCCACGGCGCGCTGCTTGTACTTCCAGTGCGCGGCGATGCCGTACTCGGCCCGGCGGTGCATGTCGAAGGTGCGGATCTGGAGTTCGACGGGCTTGCCGCCGGGGCCGATCACCGTCGTGTGCAACGACTGGTACATGTTGAACTTGGGCATCGCGATGTAGTCCTTGAACCGTCCCGGCACCGGGTTCCACCGCGCGTGGATGGTGCCCAGCGCCGCGTAGCAGTCGCGGACGGTGTCGACCAGGACCCGGATGCCCACCAGGTCGTAGATCTCGGCGAAGTCCCGGCCCCGGACGATCATCTTCTGGTAGACCGAGTAGTAGTGCTTCGGCCGGCCGGTGACGGAGGCGGTGATCCGGGCGCCGCGCAGGTCCCCCTGGACCTGGTCGATGACGGTCGCCAGGTACTCGTCCCGCTTGGGGGCGCGCTCGGCGACCAGCCGGACGATCTCGTCGTACATCTTGGGGTAGAGGATCGCGAAGGCGAGGTCCTCCAGCTCCCACTTGATGGTGTTCATGCCCAGCCGGTGCGCCAGCGGGGCGTAGATCTCCAGCGTCTCGCGGGCCTTCTTCTCCTGCTTCTCCCGCTTGAGGTAGCGCATCGTGCGCATGTTGTGCAGGCGGTCGGCCAGCTTGATCACCAGGACCCGCGGGTCCTTGGCCATCGCGACGACCATCTTGCGGACGGTCTCGGCCTGCGCGGCCTCGCCGAACTTGACCCGGTCCAGCTTGGTGACGCCGTCCACCAGCAGCGCCACCGAGTCGCCGAAGTCCTTGCGCAGGGTCTCCAGGCCGTAGTCGGTGTCCTCGACGGTGTCGTGCAGCAGCCCGGCCATCAGGGTCGGGGCGTCCATCCCCAGCTCGGCCAGGATGGTGGCCACCGCCAGCGGGTGGGTGATGTACGGGTCGCCGCTCTTGCGCTTCTGCCCGCGGTGCCACTTCTCGGCGACGGCGTAGGCCCGCTCGATGTCCCGCAGCAGCGCCGGGTCGGCCTTCGGGTCGTTCGCCCGGATCGACCGGAACAGCGGCTCCAGCACGGGGTTGAGCACGCTGGAGCGCTGGCCGCCGAGGCGGGCCAGGCGGGCGCGCATGCCACCCGAGGAGGAGCCGCGCCCGGTGGGGCCGGTCGGTCGCGAGGAGGTCGGCGCCGGGCGTGCCGGGGTGGCCCCCGAGGGCGTGGGACGGTTGTCGGGGGCGGCCGCTTCGGCCGTGGGCACAACCTCGTCGGGCAAGGACTCTCCTCGGGGCACCGGGGCCGACCCCTGCCGCGGCCCGTACGGTCGGACGCAACCGGGAGGGGGTGAATCTTCATGGTACCGAGCCGGGCGCCCCGGCGTTCATCCACCCGGGCCGGAAACGGAAGGGCGGCGGTCGGATGATCCGACCGCCGCCCTTCGTTCAGGTCCCTCAGACCGTGACCAGCGTCTCCAGCGGGGCGCCGTTCAGGTGCCCGGACAGCCGTTCCCGGCCGTCCAGGAAGCCCAGCTCCATCAGCACCACGACGCCCACCAGCTCGGCGCCGGCCTCCTTCACCAGGTCCAGCGAGGCGCCGATGGTGCCACCGGTGGCCAGCACGTCGTCCACCACCAGCACCCGCTCACCGGGCGCGAAGGCGTCGCACTGCACCTCCAGCGTCGCCGAGCCGTACTCCAGCTCGTACGAGCGCCGGAACACCTCGCCGGGCAGCTTGCCCTGCTTGCGGATCGGCACGAAGCCGAGCCCGGCCGCGAAGGCCGCCGGAGCCGCCAGCACGAAGCCGCGCGCCTCCAGGCCCACCACCTTGGTCGCCCCGAGCTCCCGCGCCCGGTCCGCCAGCGCCCTGGTGAGGGCGCCGAAGGCCTCGGCGTCGGCCAGCAGCGGCGCGATGTCCTTGAACAGCACACCCGGCTTCGGGTAGTCCGGGACGTCCCGGATCCGGCTGTTCAACAGCTCGGCCAGTGCGGTGTCGGCGGTGGTCACGGCGTGTCCTTACGGTCGGGTCGGTTCAGCGCTTGGTGGACGGACGGCCCTTGGCACGCGTGGTGCCGGCCGCCCGGCCGCGCTGACCGACCATACCCGCAGGCAGGTCCTCGTCCGCGATCTCCTCGTCCGCCGGCACCTCGCCGGCGGCCTTGGCAGCGGCCGCGGCCCGGTGCTGCAGGACCCTCTTGCGCAGCGCCTTCATCTCCGGCTGCTCCTCCTTGAGCTGCGCCAGCAGCGGGGTGGCGACGCAGATCGACGAGTAGGCACCGGCCGCGAGGCCGATGAACAGCGCCAGCGAGATGTCGTTCAGCGTGCCGGCGCCCAGGATGCCGCCACCGATGAACAGCAGCGCGGCGACCGGGAGCAGGGCGACCACGGTGGTGTTGAGCGAACGCACCAGGGTCTGGTTGAGGCCCGCGTTGGCCGCCTCGCTGTAGGTGCGCTTGTTCTGCTTGGTGAGGTCCTTGGTGTTCTCCTTCACGGTGTCGAAGACGACGACCGTGTCGTAGAGCGAGTACCCGAGGATGGTCAGGAAGCCGATCACCGTACCCGGGGTGACCTCGAAGCCCACCAGGGCGTACACGCCGATGGTGATCAGGAGGTCGTGGATGAGGGCGACCAGGGCCGCCACCGCCATCCGCCACTCGAAGGCGATCGCCAGGTAGACCGTCACCAGGACCATGAAGATGATCAGGCCGGTGAGTGCCTTCGAGGAGATCTGCTTGCCCCAGCTGGGGCCGATCACCTGGGCCTCGACGGTGTCCAGCGGCACGCCCAGCTTCTCGGAGAGCTGAGCGCGGATCTCGTCCGAGCTCTTCGACTCCTCGGTGCTGACCTGGATGCGGATCTTGCCGTTGTCGGTCGACTGCACCAGCGGGTGCGAGGAGACGATCTGGTTGGACGTCTCCTGCGCCTGCGAGACGGTCAGCCCCGGCTTGGCCACGGTGTAGACCGAGCCGCCCTTGAACTCGATGCCCAGGTGCAGGCCCATCGCCAGACCGATCGCCGCGATCAGCACGATCACGCCGGAGATGGAGTACCAGAGCTTGCGGCGCCCGACGAAGTCGAAGCTGACCTCGCCCTGGTAGAGCCGGTGTCCCAGATTGGAGAAGCGTGACACGGTGTCAGGCCTCCTTCACGGCGGCAGAGGAGGGGCTACGACGACGGCTGCTGCGCAGCGGCGGGCGGGCGCCCAGCCGCTTCGGGTCCAGGCCGGACCACGGGTGACCGTTGGCGAAGAACTTGCGCCGGGCCAGCAGCGTGATCACCGGCTTGGTGAAGAGGAAGATCACCACGACGTCCAGCGCGGTGGTCAGCCCCAGGGTGAACGCGAAGCCCTGGACCTTGCCGACCGAGACCACGTAGAGCACGGCGGCACAGAGGAAGGACACGAAGTCCGAGACCAGGATGGTGCGCCGGGCGCGCGGCCAGGCCCGCTGGACCGCCGGGCGCAGCGGGGCGCCCTCGCGGACCTCGTCGCGGATGCGCTCGAAGTAGACGATGAAGGAGTCGGCGGTGATGCCGATCGCGACGATCGCACCGCAGACCGCGGGCAGGTTCAGCGCGAAGCCGATCCCCGCGCCGAGCAGGCTCATGATCGAGTAGGTCAGGGCCGCCGAGACGAGCAGACCGGCGATCGAGACCAGGCCGAGGCCGCGGTAGTAGACCAGCGAGTAGAGCACGACCAGCAGCATGCCGATCGCGCCGGCGACCAGACCGGCCTCGAGCTGGTCGCTGCCGAGCGCCGGGGAGACGGTGGTGATGTCGCTCTTGCTGAACTCCAGCGGCAGGGCGCCGTAGCCCAGCACGTTGGACAGGTCCTGCGCCTCGGCCTGGCTGAAGCGGCCGGTGATCACGGCGCTGCCGCCGGGGATCACGTTCTTGACCTCGGGGTGCGAGACGACCTGGTTGTCCAGCACGATCGCGAACTGGTTGTTCGGCGGGGTCTGGGTGGCGAGCTGGCCGGTGACCTTGGTGAAGGCGTCGGTGCCGGCGCCGTTGAACTGCAGCTGGACCTGCCAGCCGGCACCCGTCTGGGTGTCGAGGCTCGGCTGCGCCTTGGAGACGTCCGAGCCCTTCACGGCGACGGGGCCGAGGGCGAGCTTCTCGTAGTAGCCGTTCTCGGGCTTCTGCGAGCAGGCGACGACGGCCTTGTCCTCGGGGCCGGTCTGGGCCGCGCGGACCTCAGGCTTGGTGCAGTCGAGGGCGGTGAAGGCCGCGGCCAGCTCCGGCGGCACGGTGCCCTGGGTCATCGCGGCGCTGACGTCCGCGGCGCTGGGCGGGGTGGCGGGCGCGGACGGCGTGGTCGCGGCGCTCGGGGCGGTGCTCGCGCCCGTCGCGGCGGCGCTCGGGCTGGCGTCGGCGGCCAGCGCCTCACCGGCCGGGCGGCCCTGCTTGGTGCCGCTCGCGCTGGGCGTGCCGGACGCGCTCGCGCCGGGCGAGGCGGTGGACCCGGCGGACGGGGCCGCGCTCGGGGTGCCGGTGGCCGAGGGGGAGCCGGTGGGCGCCGGCGGCGTGAAGCCGCTGGGCGCCACCGCCAGGACCGGGCGGAAGAACAGCTTGGCGGTGGTACCCACCTGGTCCGCCGCGTTCTGCTGGTTGCCGCCCTTGGGGATGTTCACGATGATCGTGTTGTCGCCCTGGGTCTGCACCTCCGCCTCGGAGACACCCATGCCGTTGACGCGGCGCTCGATGATCCCGGTGGCGATGTCCATGTTGGACTTGGTGATCGCCTTGGGGTCTGTCGACTTCGCGGTCAGCGTGATGCTGGTGCCACCGGCGAGGTCGATTCCGAGCCGGGGCTTGGTGTGGCCCGTCCCGAACATGAGGGCGACCAGTCCGACGGTGACGACCAGGATGAGGGCCAGCGCCCGCCCTGGGTAGCCGTCGCGCGGGCGCGACTTGGGTGTTGCCACCTTGCTCGTTTCTCCCTGTCCATGCCACTCCCCCAACCGGACCCCCGTCCGGCTTGTGGCGGGACGGGGGCATGGCGGTTCTGCGGCCCTGAGGTCCTGTGGGCTCGCGGCACTGGGCCGCGCGGCCGGGCTGGTGCCCGACCGTACTACTTGCTCGCGGGAGCCCCGCCCTCGACGTCGCCCTTGGCGCCGCCGTCCTTGGTGAGCGTCAGCGGCTTGTCCTCGACCGGCTCGGCGTCGGCGTCCTCGGCCTCCGGCTCGGCCAGCTCGTCATCGGCGGGGCGACCGTTGATGATCGCGTCGTACTCCTGGGGGTCCAGGACAGCGGCGATCGCGCTCTTGGTGAAGTGGGTGACCACGCCGGGCGCGATCTCCAGCTCGATGGTCTCCTCGTTGACCGCCTTCACCTGGGCGTACAGGCCGCCGATGGTGCGCACCCCCGCCCCTGGCTCCAGCGAGGTCTGCATCTGCTGCATCTGCGACTGGCGCTTCTTCTGCGACCGGAACATGAGCACGATCGCGATGATCGGGAGGAGAAGGATGATGAAGTTCACTGCAGCCAGGGTCCTTTACGGGCCGCCGACCGGCGGCCTGTGTGGTATTGGTCGGCCCGTCAGGTGAGCGGGGCGGTCCGGCGGAGTCTAGGCGACCCCGAACTGATCGGACAACGCCAAGCATCGCATCCTGCCGCCGAAAGTGGCGACCCTCCGCCTGCACAGTTTCCCCGGACTTCGCCCCCGGCTCGCACGCGGGCCGCTCACCGGGGTGGCGCATCGGACGCCTCCCGGGAACCGGCGGGCGGCGATCACCCGTTCAGCCCTCGTCGGCCCGGAGGAGTTCGGATTGCGCGGGCACGGCGCCCCGGGTGGTCTGGACCGGCGGGGTCAGCCCGAGGTGCTGCCAGGCCGCCGCGGTGGCGATCCGGCCGCGCGGGGTCCGGGCGAGCAGGCCCTCGCGGACCAGGAAGGGCTCCGCCACCTCCTCGACCGTCTCGGACTCCTCCCCCACCGCGACCGCGAGAGTCGACAAACCGACCGGTCCGCCGCCGAACAGCCGCAACAGCGCGGTCAGCACCGCGCGGTCCAGCCGGTCCAGACCGCGGGCGTCCACCTCGTAGACGTCCAGCGCCCGGGCGGCGATCTCCGCGGTGACCTGGCCGTCGTGGCGCACCTGCGCGAAGTCGCGGACCCGGCGCAGCAGCCGGTTGGCGATGCGCGGCGTCCCCCGCGAGCGGCCGGCGATCTCGGCGGCGCCGGCCGGGTCGATCTCCACGTCCAGCAGGGTGGCCGAGCGGCGCACCACCCGTTCGAGCTCGGCCGGGGCGTAGAACTCCATGTGCCCGGTGAAGCCGAAGCGGTCGCGCAGCGGGGGCGGCAGCAGGCCGGCCCGGGTGGTGGCGCCGACCAGGGTGAAGGGCGGCAGCTCCAGCGGGATGGCGGTGGCGCCCGGGCCCTTGCCGACGATCACGTCGACCCGGAAGTCCTCCATCGCCATGTAGAGCATCTCCTCGGCCGGCCGGGACATCCGGTGGATCTCGTCGAGGAAGAGCACCTCGCCCTCGGCGAGCGAGGAGAGGATCGCCGCGAGGTCCCCCGCGTGCTGGATCGCCGGACCGGAGGTGATCCGGATCGGGGCGCCCAGCTCGGCGGCGATGATCATGGACAGGGTGGTCTTGCCCAGCCCGGGCGGCCCGCTGAGCAGCACGTGGTCGGGCGCGCTGCCGCGCTTGCGGGCCGCCTGGAGCACCAGGGACAGCTGCTCGCGCACCCGCTCCTGACCGATGAACTCGTCCAGCAGCTTGGGGCGCAGCGCCGCCTCGACCGCCTGGTCCTCCCCGTCGGCGGCGGCCGTCACCAGCCGGTCGCCCGGGTCCGAGTCGTACGGACTCATCAGCACATGCTCCAAAGTCGACAAGAGGACAGATCGCCAGATGGCTTTAGCGGGATCGGTTGAGGCCGCGCAGGGCGAGCCGGAGCAGTGCGCCGACGTCCGGCGTCTGCTGGGCCTCCGCCTCGGGGGTGACGGCCACGACCGCCTCGTCCGCCTCGCGCGGAGCGTAGCCGAGACCGGTCAGCGCCGAGTGCAGCTGCTCGCTCCAGGGGGCCGGACCGCTCGCGATCGGCTTCTGCGCCGGCACCGCGCCGTGCGGGGCTCCCAGCTTGTCCTTGTACTCCAGCAGCAGCTTGGCAGCCTTCGCCTTCCCGATGCCGGGCACGGCCACCAGCGCCTTCTCGTCGCCGCCGGCCACCGCGGCCCGCAGCGCGTCGGGGCTGTGCACCCCGAGGATCGCCTGCGCCAGCTTCGGGCCGACGCCCGGCGCGGCCTGGAGGATCTCGAAGACGGCGCGCTCGTCGTCGTCCGCGAAGCCGAACAGGGTCAGCGAGTCCTCCCGGACCACCAGCGAGGTCGCGAGCCGGGCGGGCTCACCCAGCCGGAGCCCGGCCAGCGTGTTCGGCGTGCACTGCACGGCCATGCCGACCCCGCCGACCTCGACCACGGCGAGTCCGGAGGAGATGGCCGCCACGGGCCCTTGCACGAAGGCGATCACCGGCTGCTTCCTTTCAGGGGGGTGGCGCGGGCCGCCCGTACCGCGGCCTCCAGGCGGTTGACCGCCCCGCCGCGCCAGATGTGGCAGATGGCCAGCGCCAGCGCGTCGGCGGCGTCGGCGGGCTTGGGCGGGGCGTCCAGCCGCAGCAGGCGCTGCACCATGGCCGTGACCTGCGCCTTGTCGGCCCGGCCGGAACCGGTGACGGCGGCCTTGACCTCGCTCGGGGTGTGCAGGGTGACCGGAATGCCGCGCCGGGTGGCGCAGAGCATCGCGACCGCGCTGGCCTGGGCGGTGCCCATCACCGTCCGGACGTTGTGCTGGGCGAACACTCGCTCGACGGCGACCAGCTCCGGCTCGTGCTCGTCGAGCCAGGCCTCCATGCCCTGCTCCACCAGCAGCAGCCGCCGCCCGATCTCGTCCTCGGCGGGGGTGCGCACCACGCCGACCCCGACCATCCGCAGCGGCCGCCCCGGCGCACCCTCGACCACGCCGATCCCGCACCTGGTCAGCCCCGGGTCCACGCCCAGTACCCGTACCACAGCCCCGCCTCTCGTTGGTCGCCGCCCGCCTCCGGGCGCTCCGGCCCGGGCCCGCCCTCCGGCCCACGGCGGGCGACCTGCGAAGGCTACCGTCCGGGTCCGACAGCGCCCGCAAAGACACCGGCCCGGCGGTCGGAAGACCGCCGGGCCGGGGAGTGAGAACGATCACTCGGCGTCGAGCTGCGCACCGACCTCGTCGGAGATGTCGAAGTTGGCGAAGACGTTCTGCACGTCGTCGCTGTCCTCCAGCACGTCGATCAGCTTGAGGATCTTGCGGGCGCCGTCGACGTCCAGCTCGACCTGCATGCTCGGGAGGAAGTTGGCCTCGGCCGAGTCGTAGTCGACGCCGGCGTCCACCAGCGCGGTGCGCACGGCGACCATCTTGGCGGCCTCGGAGACGATCTCGAACGAGTCGCCGAGGTCGTTGATCTCCTCGGGCTCCTGGTCGAGGACGACCTCGAAGAGCTTGTCCTCGTCCACGCCGTCAGCCTTGGGGACGATCACGACGCCCTTGCGGGTGAACAGGTACGACACCGAGCCCGGGTCGGCCATCGAGCCGCCGTTGCGGGTCATCGCGACGCGCACGTCGGAGGCGGCGCGGTTGCGGTTGTCGGTGAGGCACTCGATCAGGACGGCGACGCCGTTCGGGCCGTAGCCCTCGTACATGATGGTCTGGTAGTCGGCGCCGCCGGCCTCCAGGCCGCCACCGCGCTTGACGGCGCGGTTGATGTTGTCGATCGGGACCGAGCTCTTCTTCGCCTTCTGGATGGCGTCGTAGAGGGTCGGGTTGCCGGCCGGGTCGGGACCGCCGGTGCGCGCCGCCACCTCGATGTTCTTGATCATCTTGGCGAAGAGCTTGCCGCGCTTGGCGTCGATCACGGCCTTCTTGTGCTTGGTGGTAGCCCACTTAGAGTGGCCGGACATTCGCCAGCTCCTTTACGTCGCCAAAGGGAAATGAAACAGATGAGATCTTACCGGTGTCGTCACCGGAAAGGCGCACACGGTCAGCGCCGCCCCAGGTGCTCCTCGACCATCGCGACGAAGTAGGCGTGCACGCGGTGGTCGCCGGTGAGTTCCGGGTGGAAGGAGGTCGCCAGCAGGTTGCCCTGGCGCACGGCCACGATCCGGCTCTCCGGACCGTCCGCGGCGGGCAGCTCGGCCAGCACCTCGACACCCGCGCCGACGCCCTCGACCCAGGGGGCCCGGATGAAGACGCCGTGCACCGGCGCGTCGCCCAGGCCCTCGAAGGCGACACCGGACTCGAAGGACTCGTTCTGGCGGCCGAAGGCGTTGCGGCGCACGGTCATGTCGATGCCGCCGACGGTCTCCTGGTCGTCCCGGCCGTCCAGGATCTTGTCGGCCAGCATGATCATTCCCGCGCAGGTGCCGTACACCGGCATCCCGGCGGCGACCCGCTCGCGCAGCGGGTCCATCACGCCGAACAGCAGCGCCAGCTTGGACATGGTGGTGGACTCCCCGCCGGGGATCACCAGCGCGTCGACCTCGGCCAGCTCCTCGGCACGGCGCACCGGGCGGGCGAGCGCGTCGGCCTCGGCCAGCGCGACCAGGTGCTCGCGGACGTCACCCTGGAGGGCGAGGACGCCGATGACTGGAGTGCTCACGGTCTTCAACCTCGTTAGATCGTTCTACGGATGTACGTGACGCGGCCCGCCGCGCGCCGAGGCGCTGCGACGGGCCGGCACAGGGGGCGACTACCAGCCGCGGTTGGCGTAGCGCTCGGTCTCCGGCAGGGTGTCGCAGTTGATGCCGACCATGGCCTCGCCGAGGTTGCGGGAGGCGTCCGCGATGATCTTCGGGTCGTCGAAGAAGGTGGTGGCCTTCACGATGGCGGCGGCGCGCTTGGCCGGGTCGCCCGACTTGAAGATGCCCGAACCGACGAAGACGCCCTCGGCGCCGAGCTGGCGCATCAGCGCGGCGTCGGCCGGGGTGGCCACGCCACCGGCGGAGAACAGCACGACCGGCAGCTTGCCGAGCTCGGCGACCTCCTTGACGAGCTCGTACGGGGCGCGCAGCTCCTTGGCGGCGGCGTACAGCTCGTTGTTGTCGAAGCCGCGCAGCTTGGCGATCTCGTTCTTGATCTGGCGCAGGTGGCGGACGGCCTCGACGACGTTGCCGGTGCCGGCCTCGCCCTTCGAGCGGATCATGGCCGCGCCCTCGGCGATGCGGCGCAGGGCCTCGCCCAGGTTGGTGGCGCCACAGACGAAGGGGGTGGTGAAGGCCCACTTGTCGGAGTGGTTGACCTCGTCGGCCGGGGTCAGCACCTCGGACTCGTCGATGTAGTCGACGCCGAGCGACTGGAGGACCTGGGCCTCGACGAAGTGACCGATCCGCGACTTGGCCATCACCGGGATGGAGACCGCCTCGATGATCTCCTCGATCATGTTCGGGTCGGACATCCGGGCCACGCCGCCGTCCTTGCGGATGTCGGCCGGAACCCGCTCCAGCGCCATGACGGCCACCGCGCCGGCGTCCTCGGCGATCTTGGCCTGCTCGGCGTTGACCACGTCCATGATCACACCGCCCTTGAGCTGCTCGGCCATGCCGCGCTTCACCCGGGCGGTACCGATCTGCGGCTGGTCTGCGGTGGTGGGGGTGGTGGACACGTGAGACCTCACTCGAAGATGAACCAGTGCTATCGCCCTATGGTAGGCGGAACGGGTGACGCAACCATGCGCCACCAAGTCCAGCCCGGACGACGGGATGCGACAAACGGGCCGTATCCGAGCACAGCCTAGGCGGGTGCCCCTTCGGGCGTGAGCGCGGGCGGCGGGGCATCGTCCATCTCGAACGCCAGCGGGAACGGGGCCTTCCCCGCCAGCCGGAAGTACCGCACCAGACGGTGCTCGCGCACCGCCCGGGCCGCCCGCACCGCGTCGTTGTGGAACCGGCGCGCCATCGGCGCCCGGCGCACCGCCGCCGTCAGGTCGCGCACCGCGTCCCCGCCGCCCGGCTCCGCCACCAGCGCCGCCACCTGCTCCGGCTCGGCGAACACCGCCCGCAGCGCCAGGCTCAGCTGGCTCTCCGCCACCTCACGCTGGTCGTCCTCGGCCTGCCGGGCCGCGTGCGCCGCGTCCAGCAGCAGCAGCGAGGCCGCCGGGTCCAGCAGCGAGGACGTGGCCAGCTCCATCGCCACCGAGGCCCGACGGACCAGCTGCGCGTCCAACGCGGCCCGCGCGGCGTCGATCCTGGCGTGCAGCCGGTCCAACCGACCGGCCGTCCAACTCAGGTACATGCCGAAGAGCACCACGGCCACGCCGGCCCAGATCCAGGTAGTCACGGGGCGCAACGCTACCGGGTGTCACCGGCTCAGCCCTCCGCGCTCGCGCTCCGGTAGGACCCGCGGTCGATGTCGGAGACGTTCACCGCGGTGTGCAGCCGGGTGCCCGGAGCCGGCGCGACGTGCTCCGCCAGCAGCGCCAGCACGCCCTCGCTGAGCGCCGCCTTCGCCTCCGGCGTACGGCCCGGGAAGATCTGGAACTCGACGTACACCTGCGCGGCGGCCCCCTCGCCCTCCCCCACCACGAAGTCGTCGTTCTGCCGGAACAGCGTCTTGCACGCCTCCGGCTTCGCGTCGATCGTCCCCACCGCGAGCCGGTTGATCGCCACGCCCAGCGCCCGGCGGTCGAAGGAGCCGGCCAGGCTCGGCGAGTAGTCGACGGAGATCTGCGGCATCGGTGCCCCCATGCGTCGTGCCCGAATACGGTCGACCGACCCTAACGCCGCCGACACCCCGGAAAAGTCCCGGGCCAGCCGGGCTCAGTCCCGGGCCAGCCCGAACCGGCCGCGCCGGCCGCCGCGCACGTCCTCCTCGACCACCGCCGCGGCCCCCGCCGCCACCGTCTCGTACACCGCCAGGATGTCCGCGCCGACCGTCGACCAGTCGAACCGCCGCACGTACCGCGAGGCGGCCTTGCTCAGCTCCCCCAGCCGCCCCGGATCGCCCAGCAGCCGCAGCGCCGCAGCGGCCAGCGCGTCCGCGTCCTCCACCGGGAACAGCTCGCCCGCGTCCCCGCCGTCCAGCACCTGCTTGAACGCGTCCAGGTCACTGGCCAGCACCGGGGCGCCCGCCGACATCGCCTCGACCAGGATGATCCCGAAGCTCTCGCCACCGGTGTTCGGCGCCACGTACAGGTCCACGCTGCGCAGCAGCCGGGCCTTGTCGCGGTCGCTCACCATGCCGAGGAACTCCACCTGACGGCGGACCTCCGGCGCCAGGCCGGCGACGGCCTCCTCCTCGTCCCCCTTGCCCGCCACCAGCAGCCGCACGCCCGGCCGCTCGGCCAGGATCTTCGGCAGCGCCGCCAGCAGCGTCGGCAAGCCCTTGCGCGGCTCGTTGATGCGGCCGACGAAGCCGATCGTGCCCGGCTCCCCGGCCGCCGCACCGCCGCACCAGCGCTCATCCGGCTCGGCGTCCGCGAAGAAGCCGACGTCCACGCCGTTCGGGATCACCACCGCGTCGCCGCCCAGGTGCTCCACCAGCGTCCGCCGGGCGTACTCCGACACCGCGATCCGGGCCCGCATCTTCTCCAGGCCGGGCTGCAGGATCGGCGAGGCCGCGATCATCGCCCGCGAGCGCGGGTTGGAGGTGTGGAACGTCCCCACCATCGGCCCGGACGCCGACCAGGCGGCCAGCATCGACACGCTCGGCGCGGCCGGCTCGTGCACGTGCAGGATGTCGAACCGGCCCTCGTGCAACCACCGCCGCGTCCGCGCCGCCGACAGGACGCCGAAGCTCAGCCGCGCCACCGACCCGTTGTACGGCACCGCCACCGCCCGCCCGGCGCCGACCACGTACGGCGGCAGCGCCTCCTCGTCCTCGGCCGGCGACAGCACCGAGACCTCGTGGCCCAGACCGATCAGGTGCTCGGCCAGGTCCCGGATGTGGAACTGCACCCCACCGGGGACGTCCCAGTCGTACGGGCAGACGATGCCGATCTTCACGGGTTCCTCATGCTCCTTCGGGTACTCCTGCTGGCCGGGATCAGGACCCGGAGGCCTCGGCCGCCGGCTCGCCGGCCGGCTCCGGCGCGGCCGCCCGGGCCGCCTCGGAGTGCGGCGCGGCCGCCTCCTCCACCGTCTCACGGACCGGGAGGTCGGCCAGCCAGAACCGCTGCAGCATGTGCCAGTCCTCGGGGTGCTCGCGGATCGCCTCCTCCCACACCCGCGCCAGCGCCTGCGTCATCACCTGCGTCCGCTCCTTGCGGTCGCCCTCCTGCGGCACCGGCACCTCGGGGTGGATCCGCGCCCGCATCACCGGGCCGTCGTACCAGAGCGTCACCGGCAGCAGCGCCGCCCCGGTGCGCTGGCACAGCGCCGCCGGACCGGCCGGCATCCGGGTCGCCTCCCCGAAGAACGACACCTCCACGCCCGCCTCCGAGAGGTCCCGGTCCCCCACCAGGCAGACCAGCCGGCCCTCGCGCAGCCGCCGCGCCAGCGTGCCGATCACGTTCGCCCCGCCCCCGGTCAACGCCAGGACCTCCATGCCCTGGCCCTCCCGGAACTCCACGAACCGGTCGAACAGCCGCTCCGGCTTCAACCGCTCCGCGACCGTGGTGAACGGGAAGCCCAGCTGCGCCACCCAGGTGCCCGCCAGGTCCCAGTTGCCCATGTGCGGCAGCGCGATCACCGCGCCCCGACCGGCCTCGATCGGCGCGCGCAGGTTCTCCAGACCCTCCGACCGGACGTCCCGGGCCACCCGCTCCCTGCTCCAGACCGGCAGCCGGAACGACTCCATCCAGTACCGCAGGTACGAGCGCATCCCGGCCCGGGACAGCGCCCGCAGGCCCGCCTCGTCCAGTCCCGGACGGACCCGGCGCAGGTTCGCCTCCAACTGGAGCACCCGCTTGCCCCGCCGGCGCCAGGCGTAGTCCGCCAGTCGGTCGAACAGGCCCCGCGCCACCCGCTCCGGCAGGTGCTTCAGCACCGCCCAGCCCAGCGCGTACGCCCAGTACACCAGTCGGTCCGTCACCGCAGGACGCCCCCCATCAGCTCCCGGCCGCCGCTCGGTCGGCCTCGAACGCCTCCCGGCGCACGGTCAGCATGCGCTGGAACACCGTCACCAGACTGCCCACCGCCACCAGCCACAGCGCCACCGGCAGCAGCCACTCCACGTACGGCACCCCGAACTTGTGCAGACCCGCGACCCCGGCCGCCACCAGGCTGGCCACCAGCCGCTCGGCCCGCTCCACCAGCCCCGACACGTCGCACGGCAGTCCCTGGCTCTGCGCCCGCGCCTTGGTGTACGACACCACCAGCCCGCTCGCCAGGCAGCAGATCGCCACCGCGCACAGCAGGTTGTCGTCACCCTTGCCCGCGTACCACATCGCCAGACCACCGAAGATCGCCGCATCCGCGACCCGGTCCAGCGTGGAGTCCAGGAACGCCCCCCACCTGGTGCTCCGGCCCAGCTGGCGGGCCATGTTCCCGTCCACCAGGTCCGAGAAGATGAACAGCGTGATCGTGATGGTGCCCCAGAAGAACTCCCCGCGGGGGAAGAACACCAGCGCACCGGCCACCGAACCGGCCGTACCGATCAGCGTCACGGCGTCCGGGCTCACGCCCAGCCGGATCAGGAACGCGGCGAACGGGGTCAGAACACGTGTGAAGAAGGCACGCGCGTATTTGTTGAGCATGGCCTTCCCGACCGCTCCGATCTCCCTGGTACCCGCCTGGCGCAACACGCGCGGCAGACGGCCGGACGGATCAGCCCGTCCGGCCCACCCATCGTAGCCAGGCCGGAGGCACGCTCCGTCGCACGCACCGCCCGACGACACCCCGGCCACGTCCCACACACGGACGGTCACCGCCCACCCGTACGACACGCGCCGCCGCAGCACCCGCACCTACACTTTCGAAGGACAGCCCCGGCGCGACGGGAGGAGACCCCGATGCCCGACCGCAGCACGGCACGAGCCGCCCAGGCACCCGCCGTCACCGCCCCCCGGGACCTGCGCAACGTCGTCCTCATCGGCTCCAGCGGTGTGGGCAAGACCACGCTCGCCGAATCCCTCGCCCTCGCCGCCGGCGCCACCGGCCGGGCCGGTCGCGTCACCGACGGCACCACCGTCTCCGACCACGAGGACATCGAGCACCACCAGCAGCGCTCCGTCCAGCTCTCGCTGCTCCCACTCGAATGGAAGGGCGTCAAGATCAACCTGATCGACCCGCCCGGCCACCCCGACTTCACCGCCGACCTGCGCGCCGCCCTGCACGCCGCCGACGCCGCCGTCTTCGTCGTCTCCGCCACCGACCCCGTCACCGCCCCCACCCGCGCACTCTGGCGCGAGTGCGCCGCCGAAGGCATCCCGCGCGCCATCGCCGTCGCCAAACTCGACCTCGCCCGCACCGGCTTCGACGACATCCTCACCGCCTGCCACGACGCCTTCGACCTGGGCCCCGACACCCTCCGCCCGCTCTTCCTGCCCGTCCTCCACGACGGCCGCCCCGACGGCAGCGTCGACCTGCTCACCGGCGACACCTACGGCCGGGCCGCCCCGCTGCCCGACACCGGGCCGGCCCACGACAGCCTCGTCGAGGCCATCTCCGGCCAGGACGACACGCTCATGGAGCGCTACCTCTCCGGCGACACCCTCGACACCGACGCCCTCGAAGCCGGCCTGCGCCGCGAAGTCCTCAGCTGCGCCCTCCACCCCGCCGTCCCCACCAGCGAGAACGGCCTCGGCGCCACCGAACTCCTCGACCTGATCGTCCACACCTTCCCCGACCCCGGCGAACGCACCCGCCCCGCCCCCGACTGCGACCCCGACGCCCCGCTCGCCGCCCAGGTCGTCCGCGTCACCGGCGACACCTACGTCGGCCGGATCAGCCTGCTGCGCCTGTACGCCGGCACCCTGCGCCCCGACACCCGCATCCACCTCGCCGGCCCCGCCCACAGCGCCGACCAGAACGGCGACGAACGCGTCACCGCCCTCAGCAGCCCCTTCGGCAAGCTCCAGCGGCCCGTCCCGCACGCCGTCGCCGGCGACCTCGTCTGCATCGCCAAGCTCACCACCGCCCGCGCCGGCGACACCGTCCACGACCCCGGCCACCCCGTCGACCTCGACGGCTGGACCCTCCCCGAGCCCCTGCTCCCGATCGCCGTCGAAGCCCACAGCAAGGCCGACGACGACAAGCTCTCCCAGGCCCTCACCCGCCTCACCGCCGAGGACCCGGCCCTACGCCTCGAACAGAACCCCGACACCCACCAGCTCGTCCTCTGGTGCACCGGCGAGGCCCACGCCGAGGTCGTCCTCGACCGCCTGCGCACCCGGCACGGCGTCCACGTCGACACCGTCGAACCCCAGGTCGCCCTCCGCGAGACCTTCGGCACCGCCGCCGCCGGCCACGGCCGGCTCGTCAAGCAGTCCGGCGGCCACGGCCAGTACGCCATCTGCGACCTGGAGGTCGAACCCCTCCCGGCCGGCTCCGGCTTCGAGTTCCAGGAGCACGTCGTCGGCGGCGCCGTCCCCAAGCACTTCATCCCCTCCGTCGAGAAGGGCCTGCGCGCCCAGCTCGCCAAGGGCGTCGCCACCGGCCACCCGCTCGTCGACGTCCGGGTCACCCTCACCGACGGCAAGGCCCACTCCGTGGACTCCTCCGACGCGTCCTTCCAGGCCGCCGCCGCCCTCGCCCTGCGCGACGCCGCCGAGCACGCCGTCATCCGGCTGCTCGAACCCGTCGCCGCCGTCACCGTCCTGCTGCCCGACGACTACCTCGGCGCCGTCCTCGGCGACCTCTCCGCCCGCCGCGGCCGCGTCCTCGGCACCGAGACCGGCGGCCCCGGCCTGACCCTGCTGCGCGCCGAGGTCCCCGAACTCGAACTCGTCCGCTACCCGGTCGACCTGCGCTCACTCACCCACGGCACCGCCGAGTTCTCCCGCGCCTACCTGCGCCACGAACCCATGCCGACCGCCCTGGCCACCCGCTACACCGACTGAGCGCCCTGCCGCCGCGGCAGCGCGCACGCCGCCGTACCCCCCGGCATCCGGTGCCGGTTGCGCGCCACCCAGCGGTACGCCAGGCCCGCCACCGGCCGCACCGGCGCCGACGCCAGCACCGCCCCCAGGTACGCCCACGCGCCGCCCGAACGCATCAGCAGCCGCGCCACCGCCTGCGCACCCCCGTACACCCGGCCCGCCGGCGTCACCCACAGCACCTCGCGCTCCGCCCGCTCCGCGGTCACCTCGCCCAGCCCGCCCGCGCGCGCGTCCAGCGCCGCCAGGTCCTCGAACTGGAACGGCACCGCGTCCCAGCCCCCCGAGGCCAGCGTCTGCCGCAGATAGCGCTCCGCCCACCGCACGCAGGACGAACAGAACGAACAGTCCCCGTCGAACACCAACACCGGATCCATCGCCCGGGCTCCCTTCCTGGCCGTCACGGCCATCCTGCACCACCCCGACGACCGCCGCCGACCGGGTATCGACCAGCCCGAAGCTGGGCATCATGCCTCTCAAGCCCAGGCGCGGCCCGATCGTGACGGCACTTCAGACGATCATGCGCGCGGCGACACCGCGGCACGATAACCTGCCGCTGACAAGGGGAGGAGGGGACGCCACCGTGACCACACTCGACATGACTCCGGGTGCGCAGATACCCCGCACCGACGCCGGGCCGCAAACCGGAGTCACCCCGGCGCTCTCCTCGGTCGCGTACCGCGACGGCAAGATCGAGGACTTCGTCGGCAAGGTCACCGCCGCGACCCACAAGAAGCCCCGCTTCAAGCTCTTCGAGGCGAACCTCGGCGAGGCGTTCAGCGCCGCCGTCATCTCCCGCACCGTCGGTGCCGGGCGCAAGCCGATCGTGCCCTCGTTCGGCACCGACACCCGCCAGATCGTCGAACACTGCCTGGCCGCACAGGAGTTGCGGGCCGCGCGGGACCGCAAGCTCACCGTGGTCACCGTGCTCTTCGGCCTGCTCGCCCTGCCCGGCACCCTGATCTGGATCGGTGCGTTCTACCTGCGCATCTACCTCATGAAGGGCAAGGCCCTCCAGGACGAGCTCTACGGCGCCCTCGCGCTCCTGGCCGCAGCCGTGGTCTCCGTCCTGTTCCTCGTCAAGCCCCCCGCCCACGGCCCGCTCGGCGTCTACCTGCGCGTCGCCATGATCCCGCCCATCATCGGCGGGATCCTCGCCCGGCGCATCGTGCTGCGCTCCACCAAGGAGCTCCGCGAGCGCTGGCTCGCCCTCGCCGAGGGCAGCTCCGTCGCCGCCACCGTCTCCAAGGCCGTCCCCCGCGACGACCTCGACAAGAAGGCCGTCGACCTGCGCGACAAGCTCGCCCGCATGGAGGCCGAGCAGGAGACCAACGTCCAGCACTACGCCGGTCCCAAGGGCATCCTCGGCGTCGGCAAGCGCTGGGGCGAATGGCGCCTGGTCGACGTGATGCGCCCCGCCGCGGGCCACTCCGACTTCCGCGCCTTCCACCCCTGGGACCTCGTCCGGAAGATCTCCTCGCACCTCAAGGGGCTCGCCGTCAGCGAGGTCGCCAACAGCGGGATGACCAACATCACCGTCAAGCAGTGGGCGGTCCTCGAAATCGGCGAGAACGCCGACGAGATCTCCCGCCCCGGCAACGCCGACATGGACGGCGACCGGATGCGCGACTTCGCCCTCCAGACCATCGCCGACAAGCAGACCTTCGCCGGCGGCGGCCCCCGGCACTACCTCGCCACCCAGTTCATCACCTTCGACGGCAAGCTGATCATCACCTTCACCGTCACCGTCACCCTGCTCGCCAACACCCTCACCGTCACCGTCGCCGGCTACGCGCTCGGCCCGGTCAACGGCGTCTTCTCCGACAAGCCCTCGGCCAAGGAGAAGACCGTCCAGAAGACCGGCAAGTTCTGGGAGGAGCGCACCGTCAAGCTCCCCCTGATCGACAACGACGAGGTGGTCCGCCAGGCCCTGCGCGCGCCGCTCACCCGCGCCCCCGGGCTGCTCTCCTGGCTCGGCGGCGGCCTGGGCCTGCCCGAGCCGTTCGGCTTCCGGCACGCCTGGGCGAGCCCGCCGTGGGGCAGCCGGTTCATGACCGACAACGCGCTCAACGCCTCCGTCCCGGTCCTCGGCGCCGTGCACGCCGCCACCCTGGAGTTCCTGGAGGAGCACGACCTGGACACCGACCGCTTCAAGAACCGCGCCTCGATCATCAAGTCCGAGGCCCAGGGCACCCGCCCGTACAAGGTCGACCAGTTCGAGTGACCACGGCCCGCGCACGCCGGAGGGGCCCGCCACCGACTCAGCGGTGACGGGCCCCTCCGGCGTTCCCGATCAGTCCTGCGGCCAGGCCTCGGCCAGCATCTTCCGGGTGTCCGCCAGCAGTTGCGGCAGCACCTTGGTGTGGCCGACCACCGGCATGAAGTTGGTGTCCCCGCCCCAGCGCGGCACCACGTGCTGGTGCAGGTGCGCCGCGATCCCGGCACCGGCCGCCGCGCCCTGGTTCATCCCGATGTTGAACCCGTGCGCCCCCGAGGCCGCCCGCAGCGCGGTCATCGCCCGCTTGGTGAAGTCGGCCAGCTCGGCCGTCTCCGCCTCGTCCAGGTCGGTGTAGTCCGCGACGTGCCGGTACGGGACCACCATCAAGTGGCCGCCGTTGTACGGGTACAGGTTCAGCACCGCGAACACGGCGCCGCCCCGGGCGATGACCAGCCCGTCCTCGTCGCTCAGCGCGGGGATCGAGCAGAACGGACAACCGTCGTCCGGAGCCGGACCGGTGGGCTTGTTCTCACCCTGGATGTAGGCCATCCGATGGGGGGTCCACAGGCGGCGGAAGCCGTCCGGCTCCCCGACGCCCCGCTGCAGTTCCGGCTCAGTCGTCATGCTGATCAGCATATTCGCCCAACGCTGCTTGCAAAGCCGCGCGGGGCGGACTCATCGAGAGCCCGCCCCGCGCGTGGTGGTCCGAAGGCGTCACACCTGGACGCGGTTCCTCACCGCGTCCACGATCTCGGCGACGGCGTCCGCCACCGGCACGCCGTTCTTCTGCTCGCCGTTGCGGTACCGGAAGGACACCGCGCCCGCCTCGACGTCGTCGTTGCCGGCGATCAGCATGTACGGAACCTTGCTCTTCTGAGCGTTCCTGATCTTCTTCTGCATGCGGTCGTCCGAGGTGTCCACCTCGACCCGGATCCCGTGCTTCTTCAGCCCGGCCGCGACCTCCAGCAGGTACGGCACGTGCTCGTCGGTGATCGGGATGCCCGTCACGGTGACCGGGGCCAACCACGGCGGCATGGCGCCGGCGTAGTGCTCCAGCAGCACCGCGAAGAACCGCTCGATGCTGCCGAACAGCGCGCGGTGGATCATGACCGGCCGCTGGCGCGAGCCGTCCGCCGCCGTGTACTCGAGATCGAAACGCTCGGGGAGGTTGAAGTCGAGCTGGATCGTCGACATCTGCCAGGTCCGGCCGATCGCGTCGCGCGCCTGGACCGAGATCTTCGGGCCGTAGAAGGCCGCGCCGCCCGGGTCCGGCACCAGCGGCAGCCCCTGCTTCTCGGCCACGCTGGCGAGGACGGCGGTGGCCTCCTCCCAGGTCTCGTCCGAGCCGACGTACTTGACCGGGTCCTTGGTCGACAGCTCCAGGTAGAAGTCGGTCAGACCGTAGTCGCGGAGCAGGTTGAGCACGAAGGTCAGCGTCGAGTCGAGCTCCTCCGCCATCTGCTCGCGGGTGCAGTAGATGTGCGCGTCGTCCTGCGTGAAGCCGCGGGCGCGGGTCAGGCCGTGCACCACACCGGACTTCTCGTACCGGTACACCGTCCCGAACTCGAAGAGGCGCAGCGGCAGTTCACGGTACGAGCGGCCGCGCGCGTCGAAGATCAGGTTGTGCATCGGGCAGTTCATCGGCTTGAGGTAGTAGTCCACGCCCTCGTCGAGCTGCATGGGCGGGTACATACCGTCCGCGTACCAGTCGAGGTGGCCGCTCTTCTCGAAGAGCTTCCCCTTGGTGGCGTGCGGGGTGTAGACGAACTCGTAGCCCTCCTCCTCGTGCCGCTTGCGCGAGTAGTCCTCCATCGCCCGGCGGATGATGCCGCCCCTGGGGTGGAAGACGGCGAGGCCGGAGCCGATCTCCTCGGGGATGGAGAAGAGGTCGAGCTCGTTGCCGAGCTTGCGGTGGTCGCGCTTCTCGGCCTCGACCAGGAAGTCGAGGTGGGCCTTGAGCTCGTCCTTGGTGGGCCAGGCGGTCCCGTAGATGCGCTGCAGCATCGGGTTCTTCTCGCTGCCGCGCCAGTAGGCGGCCGCGTTGCGCATCAGCTTGAACGCCGGGATGTACCGGGTGCTGGGCAGGTGCGGGCCGCGGCAGAGGTCGCCCCAGCACTGCTCGCCGGTCTTGGCGTCCAGGTTGTCGTAGATGGTGAGCTCGCCGGCGCCGACCTCGACGTCGGCGCCCTCGCCGGCGGTGGCGGCGGAGCCCTTGAGGCCGATCAGCTCCAGCTTGTACGGCTCGGCGGCCAGCTCCTCGCGGGCGGACTCGTCGGTGACCACGCGGCGGGAGAACTTCTGCCCGCGCTTGATGATCTCCTGCATCCGCTTCTCGATGGCCTTGAGGTCATCGGGGTGGAAGGGCTTCTCGACGTCGAAGTCGTAGTAGAAGCCGTCCTTGACCGGCGGGCCGATGCCGAGCTTGGCCTCGGGGTAGAGCTGCTGCACGGCCTGCGCCATGACGTGCGCGGTGGAGTGGCGCAGGATGTCCAGGCCGTCCTTGCTGCCGATCGCGACCGGCTCGACCTCGTCGCCGTCCTGGACGGCGTACGCGAGGTCCTTGAGCTGGCCGCCGACGCGGGCGGCGATGATCGAGCGGTCGTCGGCGAAGAGCTCGGCGGCCGTAGTGCCCGTGGTCACCACGCGCTCTTCCCGATCGGGTTCGCGGTTGATGATTACCCGGACGTCCGTCACCGGTCTCTCCTGACGTGCTGGATTCAGAGGACGCAACACTGCGCTGCGCGTGACGATGGTACCGAGCGCGTCGACCCGGCCGCGCACCTACGCCCCCTCTCCCCCTTCCCCGAGGCCTCCGTCGAGCTCTTCGCCGAGTTCCTCGCCGAGTCCCTCCCCGAGGGACTTCAGCAGCCGCTCGCGGTCGGCGTCCTCCCAGCCGCACAGTTCCAGCCCCTGCGGCCGGGTGAGCCGGCGGAAGCCGCCGCGGCTCTCCAGCCGGCCGGCGACCCGGACCGGCAGGCCCGCGAGGTGGGCCTCGGCGGCGAGCCGGTAGTCGGGGTCGGGCAGGCGGAGCTTGAGTTCGCGGACTTCGGCGCCGCCGAGGACGCGCAGCCGCACCGCGCCCGGTCCGGCCGGGTCGGCGCGCTTGAGCCGGACGACCACGCCGACGACGGTGACGGCGACGGCGGGCTCGATCCGTTCGAGCAGTTCGGCGGCCTCGGTCAGGGCGGGCAGGTCGCCGGGCGAGAAGTCGAGGACGACCCGGCGGTCCCCGAAGCCGCCCGGGGTCCCCGCGGCGGCGGACCAGGCGACGGTCAACCGGGCCGCCGTCGCGCCGCGGACCAGGTCCTCCACTGACTGGACGAGTTCCCGGCTGACTCCGGCCTGGACGGCGTTCTCGAAGGCCTCGGGCCCCCCGCTGACCCGGCGGTAGTCGACGGCGTCGCGCAGTGCCTCCAGGGCGCGGACCAGGGTGGTGACGGCGGCCCGGCCCTCGGGCGCGGGGGTGTAGGCGGTGAGGGCGGCGCCCTGCTCGACGACCAGGACGCGGTCCAGGAAGTCCCCGGCATGCGCGTCCAGCCGGGCACCGAAGTAGGCGGCCGTGGCCCGGCCGGCCTTGGCCCCGGCGGCGAGCATCGCGCGGGCCGCCCGCTGGAGCCGCTCGGCGTCGTCCCAGGTGGCGGCCTCGGCGGGGCCGGCCGGCTCCCGGTGCCAACGCAGTTCGTCGCCGGGGACGGCCAGTGCGAGCAGGATGGCTCGGGCGGACGGGGTGGAGGAGCGGGACAGCGCGGTGACGGCGTCGGCGAGGAGGTCGACGGCGTCGTCGAAGCCGCCACCGGCGGGGACGAGGACGCTGGTGCCGGACTCGTCGTCGGGCGGCGTCCAGCGGCCGTAGCGGGCGGCGGGGCCGCCTCGCCGGACCCAGCCGTGCCGGGCGAGCAGGGTGGCGAGCACCGCCGGGTCGACGGCGGCGGGGTCGGGCAGGGCCTGGACCGGCTCGCCGGGTGCGTGCGGCGGTGTCATGGGTGCTGCTCCTCGCTGCCGGGGGCCGGGACCGGGGCGGGCGGTCACGGGCTGCCACCCGCGCCGACCCGGGCCATGATG
Organism: Kitasatospora sp. NPDC087271; assembly: GCF_044744605.1. NCBI lineage: Bacteria > Bacillati > Actinomycetota > Actinomycetes > Kitasatosporales > Streptomycetaceae > Kitasatospora > Kitasatospora sp. NPDC087271. Next base: position 162,048 of record NZ_JBIUYQ010000007.1, on the reverse strand, counting down.
TCGCAGAGCGCGCGGTCGTCGAAGACCTTGCCGGTGGGGACCCGCACGTTGGTGCGCCGCTGTCCGGTGACCGGGTGGCCGGCCAGGTTGACCCAGTAACAGCAGTGCCGCAGTTCCAGCGCGTCCGGGCGGGCGTGCAGCCAGCGGTCGACCCGCCGCGGCAGCAGCATCACGACCAGGATGCGCGGCACGGCGACCCTCGCCCGGGCGAGCTTGCGCAGGTGGTCGTTGTCGAGGGTGAAGCTGAAGAACGGCCCGGTCGGATCGGCCGCGATCTGCTGGGTGGCCTTCAGCTGGATCTTGATGGTGACCTCGTCGTCCACCTCGTGCGCCCGGGAGCCGTGGCTGACCTGCCAGTCGATCCCGTTGTCCGGGAACGGCTGGGAGAGCGAGCAGCCGGCCGCGGCGGCGACCGCGTGCAGGTAGCCGACCTGCAGCGTCTCCATGCAGGCGGTGACCGCCAGGTTCCCCCGTAGAACGGCCGCCGCCTCCTCGGGCTGCGGCTGCGTCAGTGCCATCGCCCCGTGGCCTCCCCCTGCTCCGGGCCCGTCCGGATCGGAACGGCGGGCCCACGGGCAGGATCCCCGGTCGGGCTTGCGCCAAACGGTTGAACGGGTGTCAGAACCGGGTATCAACCGGGCGCGCGGAACGCTCGCCTGAGGGGCAGTCATGCAGCAGCACTGGTACACCGGCCCACTCGCCTCCTTCGACACCGAGACCACCGGCGTGGACGTCGAGACCGATCGGATCGTCTCGGCCGCCCTGGTCGTCCAACTCGCCCCGGGTCGGCCGGTGCAGACCACCACCTGGCTCGCCGATCCGGGCGTCCCGATCCCGGACGGCGCCCGGGCGGTGCACGGCATCACCGACGAGCACGCCCGGACGCACGGCCGCCCGGTCGGCGCGGTGGTGGCGGAGGTCACCCGCGCGCTGGCGGACCAGGCGCGGGCCGGGCGCCCGGTGGTGGTGATGAACGCGCCGTACGACCTGACGCTGCTGGACCGGGAACTGCGCCGCCATCACGGGCTGACGCTGACCGGCGGGGTGGGTACGGCCGGGCTGGTGGTGCTGGATCCGCGGGTGCTGGACAAGCACGTGGACCGCTACCGCAAGGGCCGTCGGACGCTGACCGACCTGTGCGCACACTACGGCGTGGAGCTGGCCGGGGCGCACGACGCGGCGGCGGACGCGACGGCGGCGCTGGCGCTGACCCGGCGGATAGGCGCCCGCTACCCGGCGGCGCTGGGCGAACTGACGGCGGCGGAGCTGCACCTGCGGCAGGCGGTCTGGCACGCGGCGCAGGCGCGGGGGCTGCAGAACTGGTTCGACCGGTCGGGGACGCCGGAGCGGGTGGACCCCTCCTGGCCGCTGCGGCCGGCCCGGTGCGGCTGCGGCCGCCGGCTGGAGCCCGAACACGGCTGCGAGGCGGCGGCGTAGCGCGGCCGGCGGGCGCCGGCCCCGAACGCGCCGCAGGCCCTGACCGGTTTCCTGGTCAGGGCCTGCGTGCTGTCCGGTGGGCGATACTGGGATCGAACCAGTGACCCCTTCGGTGTGAACGAAGTGCTCTCCCGCTGAGCTAATCGCCCGGGCAACGAGAAGAACTGTAGCACCATTTGGCGGTCGTCGTACAACTCGTCCCTTCCGGGTACTGCTGGCGCATCCGCAGAACTCGCGCTCCACGCGGAAGATGACTGAGCCTCAGCCGCATTCCGGATGGTTCTTCGGATGGATTCCGGAAATACACGTGAGGCCCAGCCGATAATCGGCTGGGCCTCACGTATCACAATGCATTCCGGTGGGCGATACTGGGATCGAACCAGTGACCCCTTCGGTGTGAACGAAGTGCTCTCCCGCTGAGCTAATCGCCCGGGTGCAGGGAAAACATTACCGCATCCCGGAGGGTGGTCCGAACACCCTGGTCACGGCAGCCCCGGCCCCGGGCCGCTCAGCTCTCGCCCGCCGTCCAGGGGACGTCCAGGCCGTAGCGGGCGAAGTACCAGCCGCCGATCCCGACGACCGCGGCGAGGCCGATGGCGGTGACGGTGAGGTTGCGGCGGCGCACCCGCGGGTCCAGGGCGCGGTGGGCGGCCTCGGCGACCTTGCGGCGGCTCCACCGCAGCACCAGCCGGGCCCAGTCGAACTCGGTGGCCCAGACCCCCATGCCCAGGAAGATCACCACCCAGCCGGGGCCGGGCAGCGGCAGCATGATCACGCCGAGGACGACCACGGCGAGGCCGGCCAGGAAGATCGCCACCTGCCAGGTGAGGTGCAGCGGCCGCGAGCGGCGGACGAACGCCGGGGCGCGGGAGCCGGCCGCGTCATCCGCCGTGACCGGTTCACCCGATCCCGTGTTCTTGGCCGTCTTGTCGTTTCGCACAGTCATGCCAGGAAACTAACCAAGAAGCGGCCCGGTAATGCCCGACCGGGCCACTCCGGGATGATTCCGCAATGCGCCGTAAGGGGTACGACTCGCGCCCGAATCGGGACAGAGGGGTTTACATCGGGCTTGGGGGTGGGATGGTCCGTTCGCCGACGTGCGATTCCCCGAGCGCACACTGAGCGAAAGGCCATGGCGCTTATGAACACCACGGTCAGCTGCGAGCTGCACCTGCGCCTCATCGTGTCCAGCGAGTCCTCACTGCCCGTCCCCGCGGGCCTGCGCTACGACACCGCCGACCCCTACGCCGTGCACGCCACGTTCCACACGGGCGCCGACGAGACCGTGGAGTGGGTGTTCGCCCGAGATCTCCTCGCGGAGGGGCTGCACCGACCGACCGGTACCGGCGACGTCCGGGTCTGGCCGTCCCGCAGCCACGGGCAAGGGGTGGTCTGCATCGCGCTGAGCTCTCCGGAAGGAGAAGCCCTGCTCGAAGCCCCGGCCCGGGCGCTTGAGTCATTTCTCAAGCGGACGGACGCCGCGGTGCCCCCCGGCACCGAACACCGCCACTTCGACCTCGACCGGGAGCTGTCCCACATCCTCGCCGAAAGCTGATCCCGCCCGGAGGCGGTCACGCCCCGCCATCGGCGGGGTGGTACCTCCTGCCGTCACCGCTGCCGTCCTACTCGGGGGCACGGCAGCAACTCAGCCGCGCGCGACGCGGCCTCGGGGCCGGTGGACGGCCCGATCCCACCGGATCGGGTCCGCGACACCGCAGGCGCCCGGCAGCGAGGCCGGCCATCCATACGGGTGGCCGGCCTCGCTGCCGGGCGCCGTCGGCATTTCGGGGGGTCCTTCGCGGGACCGGCCGCCCGGACGCCGTCCGCTTCACGGCACTCTGACGGAATCCGTACACGCCTTCGAAAGAACCCGCCGCCCTTCCGCCGCACGGCCCGGTATGGTCTGGGGTAACCGTGGACGCGGGGTTCCGGAGTCCCCTGCGCGAGGAGTCCCCAACGTGCTGATCACCCATGACACCGAGTGCGCGCTGAGCATCCTCGTCGAGCTGCTCAACACCGCGCCCGAGGTGTGCGGCACCGAGCGGCTGCCGGACGTGGCCGCACTGGACGCCTTCGTGGTCGGCCAGGAGATCAGCGAGATCGACTCGCTCACCGAGAACGACCTGCGCAAGGTGCACGAGCTGCGCACCCGGCTGCGGGAGGTGTTCGGGACGGAGTCCACCGCCGAGGCCGCCGAACTGGTCAACCGGATCGTCGCGGCCGCCGGTACGACGCCGCGGCTGACCAACCACGACCACCACGACTGGCACATCCACTACTTCGCGCCGCACGCCGCGCTCGGCGACCACCTCGCCGCCGAGCTGGGCATGGCGCTGGCCTTCATCCTGATGGCGGGCGAGCGGGAGCGGTTGCGCCGGTGCGAGGCGCCGGACTGTGCCCGGGTCTTCGTGGACCTCTCCCGCAACCGCTCCCGGCGCTACTGCGACAGCCGCACCTGCGGCAACCGGCTGCACGTCGCCGCCTACCGGGCACGGCAGCGCTCGGCGGAGGCCGTGCCCTCCGCCTGACGCCGACCCCCGCGGGGGTTCGGATGCCGCGTTCGGATGCCGCTCAGATGCCGCGCTTGCGGAGGATCTCCTCGATGTCGGAGAAGTCGCCGAGGCCGTCGTCCCGCTTGCCCGCCGCGGGCTTGCCCGTCGCCGGCTTCTTCGGCGGGGTGGCCGCCACCGCCGGGCGCTCGGGCGCGGCACCGGCGGCCGCCGGGCGGTCCGGGGCGGCGTCCACGGCGCCCCGGCGGCCCACCCAGCGGGTCGTCACCAGCAGGAGCGCGGAGAGGCCGAGCAGCACGATGCCGGTCCAGACCCGGGGGTCGAACACCAGCCTCGTCGCCCAGTCGGCGAACTCGCTGCCGATCGTCCGGGCCACCGGGAACAGGCCGGTCAGGTAGAGCCCGGCGGGCACCAGGGCCACCGCGAACCAGCGGGTCGCGGACAGGAACCGCCGCCGGTAGGCCCGCAGGCCGGCCACGGCCACCCCGCCCGCCGTGAGCGCGAAGCTGATCGCCGCCGTCAGCACGGCAGTACTCCTTCGCTTCCGGTCGTCCTGGTCATCACTGCCTCCCTGTCGGCCTTCGCAGGGGCGCACCGTCGGCCGGAGCGGGCGCCCACTAGTGAAACACTGGGGGAATGATCGATGGTTCCCTCCCCCGGCTCGAGTTCTGGTGCGACCTCCAGTGTCCGGACTGCCGCACCGCGCTGGACGACGTACGGGCGCTGCGCGCGCGGTACGGCGACGCGCTGCCCGTCGAGGTCCGCCACTTCCCGCTGGAGAAGCACAAGCACGCCTACGCGGCCGCGGAGGCCGCCGAGGAGGCGTTCGCGCAGGGGCTGGGCTGGCCGTTCGTGGAGGCGCTGCTGGCCCGGGTCGAGGAGTTGGACGCCCGCGGGCAGCAGGTGCTGCTGGAGGTGGCCCGGGCGGTCGGGGTGGACGTCGAGGAGGTCGACACCGCGCTGATCGACGGCCGGCACATGCTCACCGTGGACGCCGACCAGGCCGAGGGCCGGGCGATCGGGGTCACCGGCACGCCGACGTACGTGATCGGCGGGCAGCGGCTGGACGGCGGGCAGAGCCAGGACGGCCTGCGGGACCGCATCGTGGCCGCCATCGAGGCGGCGGCGGCTTCCTGACGCCATGTCGGGTCACAGCGGCTTTCCGTAGATGCGGTTGGTGACCCGGTAGCCGAGCGAGGCGTAGAGGCGGATCGCGACCTCGTTCCCGGCGAACACGTTGAGGCCGAGGTCGCGCACGCCGGCGGCCAGGCACTCGCGCTCGGCGAGCAGCATCAGCGTGCGGCCGTGTCCCCGGCCCCGGTGGGCCGGGGACACCTCGACGGTCATCACCCAGGCGAGCGGCCCGCCGTTCGGCAGGTCACGCCGGTGGAAGTCCACCCAGAGCGAGCCGAGCGGCTCGGCTTCACCGTCCGCGCGCAGGCGGCGCAGGGCGACGCCGGGGCTGTCGGCGCCCTGCGGGAGCAGGCGCCGGTGGTCCAGGTGGGACCTGGCGCGGGCCTGCTCCTCGCTGAGTCCGGACTCCACGAGCGAGCGGAGGTAACCCCGCGCGGCCCGGTCGAGCCAGTCCTGGAACTCCGGGGGCTCGATCCGGTCGGCGGTGATGCCGGCGGGCAGGGCGGGGGCGGTGGTCAGCCGCTTGGCCAGGTTCCGCATCCGCTCGGTGTAGCCGAGGGTGGTGGCGAGCCCCCGGGCGATCCGCGCCGTCTCGGGGATGTTGGCGTCCACCCTGGTGCAGTCCCAGTTGCGCAGCACCTCCTCCGCGGCCAGCGCGCCGAACGTGCCGCGGCCCCGACCGCGGCCTTCTCTGACCTCCAACTCCGATATCTCGCCCCAGAGTTGACTGCCGTGCGGGATGGCGGTGGTGCGCAGCGCGCCGACCTGGCGGCCGTTGGCGCAGATCTGCCAGCGCCTGGTGCGGCCGCCGGCGTCGGTGGGTGTCTCCGGGCCCTCGGGGCGCAGCGTCGTGGTCATGTGGTGGTCCCTTCCCCGCGCCCGGGCCCCTATGCCCTGGTTGCCGCTTCGGGGATCACGGGTCGAGGTCGTCGCCGCTGCGTTCGGCGAAGACGGCCATGGCCTTGGCGGTGACGGCGCCGATGCCGGGCAGCTCGCGGTCGTCCACCCGGGTCACGGCCTGGACGTCACGGGTGGTGGAGGTCAGGAAGACCTCGTCGGCGTCCCGGAGGGCGCTGAGCGGCAGGTCGGCCTCCTCGGCGCCGCACCAGTCGATGACCAGCTGACGGGTGATGCCGGCCAGGCAGCCGGAGCCGAGGGTGGGGGTGAGCAGGCGGCCGCCGAGGACGACGAAGACGTTGGAGCCGGTGCCCTCGCAGAGCAGGCCGGCGGTGTTGGCGAGCAGGGCCTCCGAGGCGCCGGCGCGGTGGGCGGCGGCCAGGGCGACGACGTTCTCGGCGTACGAGGTGGTCTTGAGGCCCGCGACGGCGCTGTGCTCGTTGCGGCGCCACGGGACGACGGCGGCGGCGGTCTCGTCGGGGCGGCGGTTGATCGCGCCGAGGGCGACGACGAGGGTGGGGCCTGCGGTGCCGCGCTCGGAGCCGAGCGGTGAGGTGCCGCCGGTGTAGGTCACCCGCAGGCGGCCGAGCGGGGCCGGGTTGGCGGCGAGGACCTGGGCGCAGGCCTCGCGGACCAGGTCGTGGTCCGGGTCGGGCAGGCCGAGGCCGCGGGCGGAGCGGGTGAGCCGGTCGAGGTGCCGGGTGACCGCGAAGGCCCGGCCGTCGGTGGCCTTCATGGTCTCGAACACCCCGTCGCCGGTGGTGAGTCCGTGGTCGAGGACCGAGACGGCGGCGTCGGCGGAGTCGACGAGCGCCCCGTTGACCCAGCTCGTGGTCGGGTTCTGCATCGAGGGCTGCTCCTAGGACGAGGTGGGGGCGGGGCGGTTCATGCGCCCGTCGGGTCGGTGTCGCTGCCCGACGCTATCGCGACCAGGCGGGCGGCCTTCAGTTCGGTTTCCGCCCACTCGCGGTCGGGGTCGGAGCCCCAGGTGATGCCGGCGCCGGTGCCGAAGCGCAGCACGGGCGCCTCGGGGTCGGTCCGGTCAAGCCAGAAGGTGCGGATGCCGACGGCGAGTTCGCCCTCGCCGCGGTCGGCGTCGACCCAGCCGACGGCGCCGCAGTACGGGCCGCGCGGGGCCGTCTCCAGGGCGTCGATGATCCGCAGGGCGCTGGACTTGGGGGCGCCGGTGACGGAGCCGGGCGGGAAGGTGGCGGCGAGCAGCTCGGGCCAGCCGGCGCCCTCGCGCAGGGTGCCCTCGACGGTGGACACCAGGTGGACCAGGCCGGGGTGCTTCTCGACGGCGCACAGGTCGGGGACGGTGACGCTGCCGGTCGCGCAGACCTGCCCGAGGTCGTTGCGGACCAGGTCCACGATCATCACGTTCTCGGCGTGGTCCTTGTCGAGGAGGTCGTCCTCGGTGCGGCCGGTGCCCTTGATCGGGCCGGAGGAGACGGTGCGGCCGGCGCGGCGCAGGTACAGCTCGGGCGAGGCGGTGGCGATCTCGACGCCGTGCCCGGGCAGGCGGATGGTGCCGGCGTAGGGGGCGGGGTTGCCGTGGGCGAGGAGGCCGGTGAGGGCGTCGACGTCGCTGCGGGCCGGGTCGGGCAGCGGTGCGGACAGCACGCGGCAGAGGTTCGCCTGGTAGACCTCGCCGGCGGCTATGTGTTCACGGATGCGTCGTACGCCCGCGGTGTAGGCGGAGCGGTCCAGGGAGCTGTGCCAGTCGCCGGCCCCCGGTCCGCGCCAGCCGGCGCCCGAGGGCGGCGCGGGGGCGGGGCGGACGTCGTCGAAGCGGGCGCAGGTCAGCCGGCCCTCGAAGTCGTAGGCGACGGCCCAGTAGCCGGTGGAGTCCAGGGCGGCCGGGTCCGAGGTGACGTCGCGCAGCCCGGTGGCCAGGCGGCCGCCGAAGCGGGCGAGCGGGGTGCTGGGTTCGGTGGGGCCGGACACGGTTCTCCTGCGCGGTGGTGCTGGGCGGCGGTGCCTGAAGTGTAGGTCGGGGGTGCGGGCCCGGCGCGGGGGTGTGACGCGGGGGCGTGAGCACTGCTCGGCATCGCGCGGGTGTGCGCCGGGTGGCCTGCGGATGATCGTCCGGAAGCGCCGCAGGTGGCGGCCGGTGGCCGGGCCGAGGGGTCGGCGGGGAGGCGCTCGGCGGGCATCCCATCGGCACGCTGCGGGAACGGATTTTTAGCTGGCCCGGGAATCCGCTAGAGTTCAACACGTCGCCAGGGAGCGCAGCCGAAGAAAAGCGGTGAAGGTCCCGGGAGACAGGCGGACGTGGCTCAGTTGGTAGAGCATCACCTTGCCAAGGTGAGGGTCGCGAGTTCGAATCTCGTCGTCCGCTCGATGGAGAACAGTGTAAGATCGTTCTTCGTGTGTTGCCTGGTGGAGTGGCCGAGAGGCGAGGCAACGGCCTGCAAAGCCGTGTACACGGGTTCAAATCCCGTCTCCACCTCCGAGAGGTTCGACCGGTTCCGACCGGAAGACCTCCCCGCGCGATTAGCTCAGCGGGAGAGCACTACCTTGACACGGTAGGGGTCACTGGTTCAATCCCAGTATCGCGCACGTCGGATCCTTCGGGGTCTGCTGCAGGACCGCCACATCAGGCGCGATTAGCTCAGCGGGAGAGCACTACCTTGACACGGTAGGGGTCACTGGTTCAATCCCAGTATCGCGCACGTCGGGCCCTTCGGGGTCTGCTGCAGGACCGCCACATCAGGCGCGATTAGCTCAGCGGGAGAGCACTACCTTGACACGGTAGGGGTCACTGGTTCAATCCCAGTATCGCGCACAGTAACGGCCGGGGCCGCGATCCGCCAGGATCGCGGCCCCGGCCGTTTGGCGTTGACGACGGCTTCGGGACGGACGACGGCCGCGGGAAAGACGGCTGCGGGAAAAGAGAAGAGCCGCGTACGGTCGCCCTCACCGACGTCCGTACGCGGCGTCTCCGCCTGCCGGGGCGCTCTGCGCGCCACTCACGCCCGTCCGCGTGTCATCGCGGCCGCGCGGCCTCCCCGGCGGCACTGCTCCCCGTCCCCAGGGGATCAGTGCCCGTTCTGTGGCCGACCCCGTCGGGGCCGGCGTGATCTCAGCGGCCGATCAGATCGGCGACGGCCTGGGCCTGGTTCGCCATCTGATCCCAACCGCCGAAGAGCAGCACCAGCAGCACCGCGCACGGCAGGGCCATGGCCAGCGCCACGGCCGGGTGCCTGGTGGGCTGCTCGGCCGACCGGGACTGGACGACGGCCGACCGACGGCGGGGGTCTCCCGTGAGCTGCGGTGCCATGCCCTTACTCCTGTGGTCCGGTCGAGTTGGCGCGGTGAACGGCTTACCTCGGGGGACGAGCTCCCCGTCCACCGCTGAACACAACGCTATTGCTCAGGGGGCCGTCCGGGCGTCATGCCGTCGTACTGTTCCTCGGGCATCCCGGAGGATGACGCTCAGACTTCAGGCGTACTACCGCAGGGGGAGGGAGCCTCGGCCGCACCCCCGGGGGAACCCTGAGGGGCAACCCCGAGAAACGCTTCGGCACCCCTATGACCTGCGGGTCAGCGCACGATCCGACAATCACACGGCTGCTTGAGGTGTTGCGTATCAGCACACCGCAGGGGGCAGTCCGTAAGCTGTGCCAGACAGGAACTGACGATGCCCCAACCGACGGGGCCTCACCCACAGGCTGACGGGGAACGAAACATGGCGATGATGCGGCTGAGGCGTGAGGACCCCCGCATCGTCGGGCCGTACCGCCTGCACCGGCGACTGGGCGCCGGCGGCATGGGCGTGGTCTACCTCGGCTCCGACCGCCGCGGACAGCGCGTCGCCCTCAAGCTGATCCGCGCCGAACTCGCCGAGGACCAGGAGTTCCGCACCCGCTTCGCCCGCGAGATCGCCGCCGCCTCCCGCATCCGGGGCGGCTGCACCGCCCGCGTCGTCGGCTCCGACATCGAGGCCGACCGCCCCTGGCTCGCCACCGCGTACGTGCCCGGGCCCTCCCTCTACAAGCAGGTCGGCGACGAAGGGCCGCTGAGCTGGCCCGAGGCCGCCCGGATCGGCGCCGCACTCGCCGACGGGCTGGTCAAGGTGCACGAGGCCGGGGTCGTCCACCGCGACCTCAAGCCCTCCAACATCCTGCTCTCGCCGCGGGGCCCGCGCATCATCGACTTCGGCATCGCCTGGTCGCGCGGCGCCAGCACCCTCACCCACGTCGGCACCGCCGTCGGCTCCCCCGGCTTCCTCGCACCCGAACAGGTCCGCGGCGCCGCCGTCACCCCAGCCACCGACGTGTTCGCGTTCGGGGCCACCCTCGCCTACGCGCTCACCGGTGACACCCCGTTCGGATCCGGGGCGTCCTCCGAAGTCATGCTCTACCGGGTCGTCCACGAGGAACCCGACCTGTCCGCCGTACCCACGCCGCTGGCACCGCTCATCCGCGCCTGTCTCGCCAAGGAACCCGCCGAACGGCCCGGCGCGGCCGCGCTGCACGAGCGCCTCAGCGAACTCGCGGCGCGCGGGGCGGCAGCCGGAACCGCCACCCGGGCCGCGCGGCCCGGCCACGGGCGGGCGGCGGCACCCGCCCCGGCGGGCCCGGCGGCCCAGCCCGCCCCCGACGGCGCCCGGCACGGTGTGCCCGCGCCCGGACGCTCCCCCGAACCCGCCGCCCCGGCCCGGTCCCGGGCCGCCGCGGCGGCCGCGGCCCGGCGCTCGCAGGCGGCCACCGCCCCGCTCCCCCGGCCCGAGGCCACACCGGTGACCCGCCCGCTGCGGGAGCGACCGCACACCCCGCCCCCCGGCCGGCCCGGCACCCGCGACCGCGGGCACCCCCGGGACCGCCAGCACACCCCCGCCCCCGGCGGGCGGCCCGGCAACGCGCGGCAGCGGCTGCTGCGGCAGCGGCTCGTGGTCTTCGTCACCGTGACGCTCGGCGTCGCGCTGGCCATCGCGGCCGCCCAGGGGTGCGAGAACCGCGGCAAGCAGGGCCTGCGGCCCTCCGGCGGGTACACCGCCAGTGCGCCCGCCCCGGGCGGCGCGCAGGCCGTGACGGGGACCTCGGCGGACGGCGCCGCCGCGGCCCAGCCCCCCGCCGCCCAGCCTCCGGCCACCCCGTCCGCCGCGGCTGCGGCCGCACACGGCGGCTCGGGCGACAGCCCGTTGGCGCCCCCGTACGGACCGGGGCCGGTGGTGGACTGGCCCAACCGCAGCTACCCCGACGGGGCCGGCGGGCCCGGCATCGCGCTCCGGGACGGCCGGTCGGTCGGGGCCGGCCCGCAGGTCGTGCTCAGCTCCGTGCTGCCCGCCCGGTACAAGGGCGCCCCGGCAGCGGTCGTCGTCCTGCGGCGGGCCGAGGGCTCGGTGCCGGTCGACCTCGTCCAGCTCTTCTCCTTCACCGGGGACACCCCGGTCGCCGCCACCTCCCGCACCTCGGCGGCCGACCCGCAGGCGACGGCCACCTGGCGGCTCGACGGCGGGACGGTCGTCCGCGAGGAGCGGGTCGCCGCGACCGGCGCGACCACCTCGACCCGCTACACCGTCCGTGCCGACGGCACCCTGGACGAGTCCTGGCCCGGCGCCTCCGGCCCCGCCACCCAGCCCCCGGCCGCCGCTCCGGCTCCGCCCACCGCCGCGGCGGGCTGAGCACGGGAAGGCCGCGGCGCGGAAAGTCGGCCAGGCCGACTTCCCGCTTCCCGCTTCCTGTGTGATGAAGGCTCCCGCCCCCGGGGAGGCGGGGGCGGGTGGGCTCCTCCGGCGCGAGAGGGGAGGTCGGGCGGGCCGACGTCCCCGTCAGGCGGTGGGGGCGGTGACGGCGTAGAAGGAGACGGCGGCGGCGGCGCCGACGTTGAGGGAGTCGATGCCGTGGGCCATCGGGATGCGGACGGCGTGGTCGGCGGCGGCGAGGGCGGGGCCGGTGAGGCCGTCGCCTTCGGCCCCGAGCATGAGGGCCGCCTTGGGGAGGCGGTGCGGGGCGAGGCCGGCGAGGTCGACGGCGGCGTCGGCGGGGGTGAGGGCCAGGAGGGTGAATCCGGCGGTGCGAACGGTCTCCAGGGCGGCCGGCCAGGGGTCGAGCCGGGCGTAGGGCACCGCGAAGACGGCGCCCATGGAGACCTTCACGGCGCGCCGGTAGAGCGGGTCCGCGCAGTCGGGCGAGAGCAGGACGGCGTCCATGCCGAGGGCCGCGGCGCTGCGGAAGATCGCGCCGAGGTTGGTGTGGTCGACCAGGCCTTCCAGGACGGCGACCCGGCGGGCCCCGGCGAGCAGGTCCACGGCCTGCGGCAGCGGCTTGCGTTCCATCGAGGCGAGCGCGCCGCGGTGGACGTGGTAGCCGGTGACGGCTTCGGCGAGCCCCGGCTCGACGACGTGGACGGGGGCGTCCGCCTCGGCGATGACGTCGGCCATCACCTCCAGCCACTTGGAGGTCAGCAGCATCGACCGCATCCGGTAGCCGGCGGCGAGGGCGCGGCGGATGACCTTCTCCCCCTCGGCGATGAACAGGCCTTCGGCGGGTTCGCGCCGGCGGCGCAGTTCGACGTCGGTGAGGCCGGTGTAGTCGCCGAGGCGGGGGTCGGCGGGGTCGGTGATGGCGCTGGGTTCGGACACCCTGCGATCTTGCCAAGGCGGGGCGGGGAAGGCCAAACGGCCCAAGCCGCGGGGCGGGCTGGCCTTGGCCCTGTGCCAGCCATGGTGCAAACATGGCCGTATGGCCCGTTTTCCGGGCCGATCCTGGGCTCCGTCGGCCTCTGGTGCTACTGGTTCCGCCGGCTCCTCCGGTGGGCGCCCAAACGGTCGGCTACAGCTGCCACGCGCCAAGCGGCCGTGGCCCGTGCGAAACCGGTCGGTGGCCGGGCAGGTGTTCGCGCTGCAGGTCCTCGTCGTCCTGCTGCTGGTGGCGGCGGCCGCGGTGGCGCTGGTGGTGCAGTCGCGCACCGACGCCGACCACGAGGCCCGCAACCGGTCGGTGGCGGTCGCGCAGACCTTCGCCAACTCGCCGGGCATCGTCGACGCGCTGCGCTCCTCCGACCCGTCCGCGGTCCTGCAGCCCAAGGCGGAGGCGGCGCGGATGTCGTCGGGCGTCGGCTTCATCGTCGTGCTGAGCGACGACGGCATCCGCTACACCCACCCCGACCCGGCCCTGATCGGCCAGAAGTTCGTCGGCACCTACCTGCCCGCGGTGCACGGGCAGGTGGTGACCGAGCGCGTCACCGACTCGCTCGGCCCACTGGTCCAGGCGGTGGTCCCGGTGTACGCGCCGGACGGCTCGGTGGCCGGGCTGGTCTCGGCGGGCGTCACGGTGCGGAGCGTCAGCAGCGCGAGCGAGCGGCAGCTGCCGGTGGTGCTGGGCGCCGCCGCGGGCGCGGTCGGGCTGGCCACCCTCGGCACGGCGCTGATCAGCCGGCGGCTGCGGCGCCAGACCCACGGGCTGGGCCCGGCCGAGATGACCCGGATGTACGAGCACCACGCGGCCGTGCTGCACGCCGTGCGCGAGGGCGTCATGATCGTCGGCGCGGACGGCCGGCTGCTGCTCTGCAACGACGAGGCGCGGCGGCTGCTGGACCTGCCGCCGGACGCCGAGGGCCGGCCGGTGACCGAGCTGGGCCTGGAGCCCGCGCCCGAGGAACTGCTGACCGCCAACACTCCGGTGACCGACGAGGTGGTGCTGGCCGGGGAACGGCTGCTGGCGGTGAACGTCCGGCTGACCGACCAGGTGGGCGGCCCGCCGGGCTGCGTCGCCACGCTGCGTGACTCCACCGAACTGCTGGCGCTGTCCGGCCGGGCCGAGGGCGCGCAGCGGCGGCTGCGGCTGCTGTACGACGCAGGGGTGACGGTGGGCAGCTCGCTGGACGTGACGCGGACGGCGGAGGAGCTGGCGCAGGTCGCGGTGCCCCGGTTCGCGGACTTCGTCACGGTGGACCTGGCGGACCAGGTACTGACGGGCGAGGAGCCGCCGCCGGGCACCTCGCTGGGGCGGATGCGCCGCGTCGCGCTCGCCGGGATCCGGGACGACGCTCCGTTCTACCCGGTGGACACGGTGCTGGACGTGGTGCCGGCCACCCCGCTGGCCGGGGCGCTGCACAGCGGGGAGTCGGGGCTGGAGCCCCGGCTGGCCCAGGCCCCGGGGTGGCGGGAGCAGGATCCGGAGCGGTCGGCCCGGGTGCTGGCGTACGGGGTGCACTCGATGGTGCGGGTGCCGCTGCGGGCGCGCGGAGTGCTGCTGGGAGTGGCCCGGTTCTGGCGGGCGGACCGCTCGGAGCCGTTCGAGGCGGACGACCTGACGCTGGCCGAGGAACTGGTGGCGCACGCGGCGGTGTGCATCGACAACGCGCGCCGCTACACCCGGGAGCACGCGATGGCGGTGACGCTCCAGCACAGCCTGCTGCCGCGCAACCTGCCGCCGCAGAGCGCGCTGGACGTCGCGCACCGCTACCTGCCGGCCCAGGCCGGGGTGGGCGGCGACTGGTTCGACGTGATCCCGCTGCCGGGCGCGCGGGTGGCCCTGGTCGTCGGGGACGTGGTGGGGCACGGCCTGCACGCGGCGGCGACGATGGGCCGGCTGCGGACGGCGATCCACAACTTCTCGACGCTGGACCTGCCGCCGGACGAGCTGCTGGGGCACCTGGACGACCTGGTGAACCGGATCGACCAGGACGAGGCCGGGAGCGGCGAGGGCGCGGCCCTGACCGGGGCGACCTGCCTGTACGCGATCTACGACCCGGTGGCGCGGCGGTGCACGCTGGCCAGCGCCGGGCATCCGCCGCCCGCCGTGGTGGGCCCGGACGGGCGGGTGGTGTTCCCGGAGCTGGCGACCGGGCCGCCGCTGGGGCTGGCGGTGCTGCCGTTCGAGAACGTCGAGCTGGACCTCGCGGAGGGCAGCCGTCTGGTGCTGTACACCGACGGGCTGGTGGAGGACCGCGAGCGCGACATCGGTGAGGGGCTGGAACTGCTGCGGGCGGCGCTGACCGGGCCGCCGCGCACGCCGGAGCAGACCTGTGCGGACGTGCTCGGGGCGATGCTGCCGGAGCGTCCGCTGGACGACATCGCGCTGCTGGTGGCGCGGACCAGGGTGCTGGCGCCGGACCAGGTCGCGGAGTGGGAGGTGCCGCCCGAACCGGCGGCGGTGGGCGCCGTCCGGGCCGAGGTGGCGGAGCGGCTGGCGGCCTGGGGGCTGGACGAGGCGGCGTTCGTCACCGAGCTGATCCTGAGCGAGCTGGTGACCAACGCCATCCGTTACGGCACCGGGCCGATCCGGGTGCGGCTGCTGCGGGACCGGGCGCTGATCTGCGAGGTGTCGGACGGCAGCAGCACCTCGCCGCACCTGCGGTACGCGGCGACCACCGACGAGGGCGGGCGCGGGCTGTTCCTGGTCGCGCAGTTCGCGGACCGCTGGGGGACGCGCTACACGGCGACGGGGAAGGTGATCTGGACGGAGCAGCCGCTGGAGTAGCCGCCCGGAGCGGCCGGCCGACGGGGGAAGTCGGATGGGAATCGGAGTGGGAAGTCGACGGGCCCGACTTCCCACTCCGGGCGCTCAGCGCGGGAAGGCGGCCGCCAGGACGTTGACGACGTCGCCGACCACGATCACGGCCGGCGGCTTGATCCGCTCGGCCTCGACGGTCGCGGCGACGGTGGCCAGGGTGGCGTCCACCCGGCGCTGGGCGGCGGTGGTGCCCTCCTGGACGATCGCGACCGGGGTGTCGCCCGGGCGGCCGTGCTCGACGAGCTTCGCGGCGATCGCGCCGATCTTGTCCACGGCCATCAGCAGCACCAGGGTGCCGCGCATCTTCGCGGCGGCCTCCCAGTTGGTGAGCGAGCGCTCGTCGTCCGGGCCGACGTGACCGGAGATCACGGTGAACTCGTGCGTCATGCCCCGGTGGGTGACCGGGACGCCGACCGCCGCCGGGACGCTGATCGAGCTGGAGATGCCCGGGACGACGGTGACCGGCAGTCCGGCCTCGGCGCAGGCGAGCAGCTCCTCGCCGCCGCGCCCGAAGACGTACGGGTCGCCGCCCTTGAGCCGGACCACGAACTTGCCGGCCCTGGCGTGCTCGATCAGCGTCCGGTTGATCGCCTCCTGGGCCATGAACCGGCCGTAGGGGATCTTGGACGCGTCGATCACCTCGACGTGCTCGGGCAGTTCGGCGAGCAGCTCGCGCGGGGCGAGACGGTCCGCGACCACCACGTCGGCGTCGGCCAGCAGGCGGCGGCCGCGCACGGTGATCAGGTCCGGGTCGCCCGGGCCGCCGCCGACCAGGGCGACGCTCCCCCGGCCCGGCTGCCCCGAGGCGCCGCCGACGCCGTGCGCGCGGAACTGGCGGACGGCCAGCGAGCCGTCCCGCAGGCCGTCCACGATGGCGTCGCGCAGAGCGGCGGAGTGGCGCGGGTCACCGGTGAGGACCGCGACGGTGGCACCCGCGTCGCGGCCGCTGGCCGGGGTCCAGGCGGTGGCGGCGGAGGCGTCGTCGCTGCGGGCGCAGAACACCCGCTCGCGCTCGGCCTCGGCGCTGACGGCACCGTTGACCGCCGGGTCGTCGGTGGCGACCAGGGCGTACCAGGCGCCGGCCAGGTCGCCGTCCCGGTACGGGCGGGCGTGCCAGGTGAGCTCGCCCGCGTCGGCCATCGCCTGCACGGCCGGGGTGGTGGCCGGCGATATCAGGTGCAGCTCCGCACCGGTGGCGATCAGCGCGGGGAGCCGGCGCTGCGCGACCTGGCCGCCGCCGACCACGACCACGCGACGGCCTGCGAGCAGCAGGCCGACCGGGTACGGGGTACGGCCTTCGGTGCTGGGGTGCGGGGTGGGCGCGGTCATCGGCGGTGCTCCTGATCGGGGGTGAGGGTCCGGGGTGCGGGTGCGGCGTGACGCCGCTCCGCGGACCGGCGCGCCCTCGGGCCGGTCCGCGGAGTGGTGACGGAGAACGTCAGCCCTTCTCGGTGACCCCGGCGGAGTCGAAGGTGGCTACATCGTGCATCGCCCGGGCCGCGCTCTGCACCAGCGGCAGGGCCAGCAGGGCACCGGTGCCCTCGCCGAGCCGCAGGTCCAGGTCGATCAGCGGACGCAGGCCCAGCTTCGCCAGCGCGGCCTGGTGGCCGGGCTCGGCGGAGCGGTGGCCGGCGATGCAGGCCGCCAGCACCTCGGGGGCGATCGCCTTGGCCGCCAGCGCGGCCGAACCCGCGATGACGCCGTCCAGGACCACCGGGGTGCGCAACGAGGCCGCGCCCAGCAGGAAGCCGGCCAGGGCCGCGTGCTCCAGGCCGCCGACGGCGGCGAGGACGCCGATCGGGTCGGCCGGGTCGGGCCGGTGCAGGGCCAGCGCGGCCCGGATGACCTCGATCTTGCGGGCGTGCGTCTCGTCGTCGATGCCGGTGCCGCGACCGGTGACCTCGGCCGGGTCGAGGCCGGTGAACACCGAGATCAGGGCGGCCGAGGCGGTGGTGTTGGCGATCCCCATGTCGCCGGTGACCAGTGCCTTGTTGCCGGCCGCGACGAGGTCGCGGGCGGTCTCGATGCCGACCTCGATGGCCTTGAGGGCCTCCTCGCGGGTCATCGCCGGACCCTGGGTCATGTCGGCGGTGCCGGGCTTGACCTTGCGCGGCAGCAGGCCGGTGGTGCGGCCCTGCTGGATGGCCTCCGGCAGTTCGGCGGCGACGCCGACGTCGACCACGCAGACCTCGGTGCCGATCTGCTTGGCGAAGGAGTTGATCACCGCTCCCCCGGCCAGGAAGTTGCCGACCATCTGGGCGGTCACCTCCTGCGGCCACGGGCTGACGCCCTGCGCGTGCACGCCGTGGTCACCCGCGAAGATCGCCACGCAGGCGGGCTCCGGGATCGGCGGCGGGCACTTGCGGGACAGGCCGCACAGCTGGGCGGAGATGATCTCCAGCATGCCGAGCGAGCCGGCCGGCTTCGTCATCCGCTTCTGCCGGTCCCAGGCCTCGCCGAGCGCCTTGGCGTCCAGCGGGCGGATGCCGCGCAGGGTCTCGGCGAGCAGGCTCTGCGGCTCCTCGCCGGGCAGCGCGCGGTTGCCGTACTGCTCCTCGTGGACCACCCAGGACAGCGGGCGCTTCTTGGCCCAGCCCTGCTGCTCCAGCTCGGGCTCGTCCGGGAAGGAGTCGACGAAGCCGACGCACAGGTAGGCGACGACCTCCAGGTGCTCGGGCAGGCCGAGCTCGCGGACCAGCTCCTCGTCGTCGAAGAAGCTCACCCAGCCGACGCCCAGGCCCTCGGCGCGGGCGGCCAGCCAGAGGTTCTCGACCGCCAGGGCGGCCGAGTACGGGGCCATCTGGGGCTGGGTGTGGCGGCCCAGCGTGTGCCGGCCGCCACGGGTGCGGTCGGCGGTCACCACGATGTTGACCGGCGTTTCGAGGATGGCCTCGGTCTTGATTTCCTTGAACTGCTTGGCCCGGCCCTTGGGCAGCGAGTCCGCGTACACCTCGCGCTGGCGCTCGGCCAGGGCGTGCATCCGCCGGCGGGTCTTGGCCGAGCGGATCACCACGAAGTCCCAGGGCTGGGAGTAGCCGACGCTGGGGGCGGTGTGGGCGGCCTCCAGGACGCGGATCAGCACCTCGTGCGGGATCGGGTCCGGGCGGAAGCCGTTGCGGATGTCGCGGCGCTCGCGGATCACCTGGTGGACGGCCTCGCGTTCGGCCTGGTCGAAGCCGGGCGCGGCCGGGCCTCGGGGCTCGGCCGGCTCTTCGGCCTGCGGCTCCTCGGCCTGCGCTTCCTCGGCGGGCTGCTCCGCCAGGTCCTCCGTCGGCGCCTCCGTCGATGCCTCCGGCTGAGGCTCGGCGGCCTGCTCGGCCGGCTGCTGCTCGGCGGCGGGGGCCTCGGCTGCCACGGACGCGTCAGCGGCCTGGTCGGCAGGGGCCTCCGGTGCGGCGGCCTCCTCGGCGACGGCCTCGGCAGCCACGGGCTCGACGGCGGCCGACTCGGCGGCGGGGGCCTGCTCGGCGGACTCTACGGCCGGCTCGGTGACGGGCTGGGCCTGGTCCTCCGGGGTGGCCGGGGCAGCTTCTGCGACCGGCTCGGCGGCGGTCTCGGCGACCGGCTCGGCGGGTGCGGCAACGGGCTCGGCAGCCTCGGTGACCGGGGTGGCGTCCGCGACCTGCTGCGGCACGGTCTCCGCTGCGGCGGCCTCGGTCTCAGGCTCGACGACGGGCTCGACCGGGGCCTCGACGGCCTGGTCCACGACCGGCGCGGCCTCCTCGGTGGGCTCGACAACGGGCTCGGCAGCGACCTCGGCGGCAGCCTCGACGGGCTCGACGACGGCCTGGCCGGAGGGCATCTCGCCCGTGCCGGCGGCGGTCTCGGCGACCGCCTCGACGACCGTTTCGACGACGGGCTCGACGACCGCCTCCGGCGCGGGCGCCACGGCCTCGGCGGGCTCACCGGTCTCAACCGCGACCGCGACCACGGCCTCGACGGGCGGGGCGGCCTGGGCCGGCTCCTCGGCCGCTATGGGAGCGGGCTGCTGCGGGGCGGCCTCCTCGGCCACCGGGGCCTGCGCGGCCGCCGCGACCGGAGGCAGACCGTGCGGGGTGGGGGCGGCGAGGAACGCGGAGATGCGCCGCGGCGGGCCGGCCGGGGCGGGGGCCTCGGCCTGCTCCGCGGGCGCGGCCTGCACGGCGGCCTCGACGGCAACCTCGGCGACGGGCTCGACCGGCGCCTCAGCGGCGGCCTCGACCGGTGCCTCGGCGGGCGCCGTCACCACGGCCCCGGCGACCGGCGTGCCGACCGGGTCGACGGCCGGCGTGCCGGACTCCGCCGGGACCGCCTCGGCCACGGCGGCCTGCGCCGCGTCCGCCGCGGCCTCGGCGACGACGGCCTCCGGCAGCTCGACGACCTCGATCACCTCGATCGCCCCGACCGTCTCGACGGCCAGCTGGGCCTCGACCGGGTGCGAGGCCAGCGGCACCTGCTGGAACTCCTGGGCCTCCGTCACGGGAACCGCCGGCGCCGCCGAGGGCGCGGGCGCTGCCGGAACGGCCTGCGGCGCGGCGGCCGGCGCCGGGGCGACGGCCTCGGCCATCGGAGGCCTGCCGACCACCGGGATGCCGTGCGCGGGAGTGCCGCCCTGCGACGGGCCGCGGTCGGCGAGCGAGCGCACCGGGACCTGGCCGGTCATCAGCGACGGGTCCGGGATCGGCGGACCGGCGTGCAGCGGGCGGCGCGGCGGCTGAGAAGCCGTCATCGCCTCCGTGGCCTGCGGGTGCGCCGGGGCGGCGTGGAACGCCTGCTGCGCCTGCTCGGCGCCGAGCACCGGCGGCTCCAGCGGCGGCCACGAAGGCTCGACCGGCGTGCCGTCCTGCTGCGGGGCGAGCGGCGTCTGCTCGGTCGGGAGGGGCGCCAGCGGCTCGCCCCAGGAGCCCTGCGGACCGGGCATCAGCAGGACGTCGTCCTCGTCGTCCTGGTCGAGGAAGTGGAAGGCCGGACGCGGGGCGCCCGGGTCGACGCCCCAGCCCTCACCGGGCGCGCCGGGAGCCGGTGCACCGGGAGCCGACAGGCCGGGGGCCGGTACGGCGAAGCCGGACGCGCCGAGCGGCTGGCCCTGCGGCGGGATGACTCCCGCGCCGTGGGGCACCGCACCACCGGCCAGGCCGTGGCCCGGCGCCGTCGGGTTCGGGATCATGCCGCCGTCCGTCGCGACGCCCTGCAGGGGTGCAACGCCCGCGACGCCCTCCGGTCCGCCGAGCTGGTCCGGCCCGGCGTTCAGGTGCTCCGGCATTCCCTCGCCCGGGACGTGGCCGCCATCGGTCATTGTCAAACGCTCCTTCCAGGCCGCTGCCGCGCCCTTGGCGACACGATCACCGACCGCAGCGCCCATCCGCACGGGCCGGGCCTGCACCGGCCCGTCCCTCAACCACACGCGGCCGCCGCGCCGAGGCGCTGCGGCCCAAGTCCTTCCGGCGCACTGCGGCACCCCGGCCTGCGCGCCGCCCACACCGGGCGGCGCACCATCTGAAACAACGACAACCCGGAGCAACCGGCACGACCGCACCGGACCCTACGGCATTCTCCAGGTCCGGCACGCGGCCCGTCGAATTGCCCACACTCCGAGCAAAACCGGGTTGCACCACGTCAAAAAGGCGACAAACCGACTGAATCGGGTGGGTCGCCGACCGCCGCAGCCTCCCAGGACGCCACACTACCGGCCCAGCACGGTCACCTCTCGAATCGGTGTCCGGATGCGACCTGGATCACCGCCCGGCCCCACCACGACCCCTCAGCAGCACAGCGCGGGAGCGGAACGCGCCCGGCGGATCGGACCGAATCCACAGGACGCACCCCAGTCCTTCACGCGATCTGCTCACCCCAGAGCAGCAGCACGCCGGTACCGCCCGCCCCCAGAGCCAGCCCGCCACCGGCGCCACCGGCGACCGACAGCGGAGTGGACTGCAGCAGCGCACCGTCCGCCCGGTAGCCGGCCTCGGCGATCGCCCGGTGGATCTGCTCCCCCTCGGCGAGGGTCCGGGGCACCGCGACGAACCGCTCCGGACGGCGGGCCAGCACCGCGCGCACCACGTCGAGGCCGACGGACTCCACCACCGCCACGTCCGGCTCGGGCAGGCCGCCCAGCACCTCGGGGCCCTGCCCGTGCACGGTCTCCACCTCGACGCCGTACCGGCGCGCGTTCACCGCCAGCCGGGCGCAGGCCGAGCGGGACGCCTCGACCGCGACCACGGCGGCGCCGAAGCGGGCCGCCTCCACCGCGAGGGCGCCGCTGCCCGCACCGACCGACCAGACCAGGTCCCCCGGACGAGCACCCAGACGGGCCAGCACCAGGGCGCGCACGTGCGCGGGGAGTACCTCCGATGCGCCGGGCTCGTCCCCCGCGCGCCCGGCGCCCGCGTAGGCGTCACCGGGGAGCGCCCAGCCGCGGTCCGCGCCGGGGAAGCCGACCGGGCGCCCGGCCAGCCAGCCGGCCGCCGTGTCGACCCCGCCGGCCTGGGGACCGCCGTGGCCGCCGATCACCAGCACCACGTTGGGGTCGCGCCACACGTGGTCGGCGATCCGGTCGGAGGTGAGGACGGTGACGTCCTCGTCCGGGGTGCCGAGGGCCTCGCAGACCACGAAGGTCCGGTGCACCCCGCGCAGCATGAGGGCCAGTTCGCTCGGACCGGCGCCGGGCGCGGTCAGCACCGCGACCTTGGGGTGGGCCCGGCAGATGTTGGCCGCGCGGCGCAGCCGTCCGCCGTGGGCGCTGACCACCTGGGCGTCCTCCCAGGGCATGCCGGCCCGGGCGAAAGCGGCGGCGACCGAGGAGACCGCGGGCAGGACCTCCAGTTCGAGGCCGTACTCGGGGCGGCGCAGCGCGCGCACGACGCCGAAGAAGCCCGGGTCGCCCTCGGCGACCACGACGGCGGCGCCGCGGTGCTCGGCGATCCGCCGGGCGGCCTGCCGGACGTTGCCGAGGGTGATCCGCTCGGCGGCGTCCGGCACCGGGAGGGCGTTCAGTTGGTAGGGGGCGCCGGCCACCAGGGTCGCTGCGGCGAGGGCCGCGCCGGCGGCCTCGGTCAGCGGCGTGCCGTCCCACCCGATGACCGTGATCCGGTCAGCCATCTGCGGCCGTTCTCCCTCGACTCGGTGCGCGGACCGGCCTGCGACCCGGGGTGTCCCTGTGGTGTCACCCGGTGTGCGACTCGGTGCGCCGACAAACCGCGCCGGTGTGCGGCGCCGGAGCAGAGGCTACCGGGTGTGATCCCCTCGGCGCCGACATCTCGTACACATGTCCGTGACGAGCCGGTGGCGGATCAGCGGCACGAACGGCTCAGGCAGCTCAGGCGGCACGGGCGGCACGCGCGAGCGGGGCGGCTCAGTCGCGCAGCACGTAGCGGTGGTCGCCGTGCCAGCCGGTCCGCTGCGGCTCGGGCTCGGGCGCGTCCAGGTCCTCCGGGAGCAGGCTCCACAGGATGAGGTCGCTGCGGCTCTCCACGACGGCCTCACTGGACTCACCCCGGACTATCCAGGCGCTGCGCAGCACGCCCTCGCTGATGCCGCCGATCTTCTGGGCGACCTGCTGGGCGGCGGTGTTCCCGGCGGCGGTGCGCAGCTCCAGGCGCAGGAAGTCGCGGTCCTCGAACAGCCACTGGCTGACGCCGAGGACGGCCTCGGGCGCGTAGCCCTCGCCGCGGGCCCAGGAGGCGGTGACGTAGGAGATCTCGGTGCTGCGCAGGCGCCAGTCGGTGTTGCGCAGTTCGACCAGGCCGACCAGGCGCTGGGTGAGGTGCTCGGTGACGGCGAAGACGATGCCGCGGCCGGCGGCCCGGTGGGCGGGGGCGAGGGTGCGGGCGAGTTCGGTCGCGTACGCCTCGGTGAAGGGGTGCGGCAGATCGGTCCAGGCCAGGACGAGTTCGTCCGCCATCATCGTGGCCAGGCCGGGCGCGTCGTCCTCCGCAAGGGGCCGCAGCAGAAGCCGTTCGGTGCTGATGGCGGTCTCGGGGAAGCTCGCTGCCATGCCGTCTCTCCTCGCCGGGTCGTGAACACAACACCGTACGCCCCCGCCGTGCCCCGGGTGTCACGCGGTGCGCCGCCCGCACGACGGTACGTCAGAACGCCGCCGACCAGGGCGCCCCGGGTGCATCCTGCCCGACCGGGCCCCCGCCGAGGTGCGGCGGGGGCCCGGTCGGGGTCAGGGCGTGGATCGGACCGCGGCTCAGAAGGCCGGGATGACCGATCCCTGGAAGGTGTCGTCGATGTACTTCTTGACCTCGTCGGAGTGCAGCAGCTCGGCCAGCTTCTTCACGCGCGGGTCGCTCTCCTTGCCCTTCTTCACGGCGAGGATGTTGGCGTACGGGTTGCCCTCGGCCTTCTCCAGCACCAACGCGTCGGTGGCGGGCTTCAGGCCGGAGTCGAGCGCGTAGTTGCCGTTGATGACGCCGGCGTCGAGGTCGGCGATGGAGCGGGGCAGCTGGGCGGCCTCCAGCTCCTTCCACTTGAGGTTCTTCGGGTTGCCCGTCACGTCGGCCGGGGTGGCGGCGGTGGTGACGCCGTCCTTCAGCGTGATGAGCTTGTTGTCGGCGAGCAGCTTGAGCGCGCGGCCCTCGTTGGTGGCGTCGTTGGGCAGGCCGACGGTGGCGCCGTCCGGCAGGTCGGCGATCGACTTGACCTTCTTGGAGTAGACGCCGAGCGGCTCCAGGTGCACGGGCTCGACCGAGACGATGTCGGTGCCGTGCTTCTTGTTGAAGTCCTCCAGGTACGGGACGTGCTGGAAGTAGTTGGCGTCGGCCGAACCGTCCTGCACCGCCGTGTTGGGGGTCACGTAGTCGGTGACCTCCTTGATGTCGAGCTTGAGGCCCGCCTTGGCCGCGAGGTTGTCCTTGACGAACTTGAGGATCTGCCCGTGCGGGGTGGGGCTGGCGATGACCTTGAGCGGCGCGTTCGGGTCCGAGGAGGAGGACCCGGAGCTGCCGCACGCGGCCAGCGAGAGGGCGATGCCGGCGGTGGCGAGGATGCTGGTGAACTTCAGGGCGTTGCGCACGAAAAGTGCCTTTCTGCGTGATACGGGGAGCCGTGGTCCGGTGTCGGACCCGGGAGGTCTAGGGGGCGACGAGGTCCTCGTCGGGGGCGGCCGGCCCGGCCGGGGTGCGGCCCAGCAGGCGGGTCCGGCCGCCGGTGCCGCCGCGGTTGGCGAGGCGCCGGACGGCGAAGTCGCCGATCAGCTGGACGGCGGTGACGAGGATCACCAGCTCGGCCACGATGACCCACATGAAGGCCGTCTCGAAGCGCTGGTAGCCGTAGTTGACGGCGAGCGTGCCGAGGCCGCCGCCGCCGACCGTGCCGGCCATCGCGGAGTAGCTGATCAGCGTGATGATCGTGGTGGTCACCGAGGCGGCGATGCCGGGCAGCGCCTCCGGGAGCAGCGTCTTGCGGACGATCGTCCAGGTGCTGCCGCCCATCGCCTGGACGGCCTCGACCAGGCCGCGGTCGACCTCGCGGACGGAGGTCTCGACCAGACGGGCGAAGAACGGGATGGCGCCGATGGTCAGCGGCACGGTCGCCGCCTGCCAGCCGATGGAGGTGCCGACCAGCCAGCGGGTGAAGGAGATCAGCGCGATCATCAGGATGATGAACGGCACCGAGCGGGCGATGTTCACCACGAAGGCGATCGACTTGTTGACGGCCCGGTTGGCCAGCAGCCCGCCCTTGTCGGTCAGCACCAGCAGGATGCCCAGCGGCAGGCCGAGCAGCACGGTGACGGCCGTGGAGACGCCGACCATCTGGAAGGTCTCCTGCGTGGCGGGCCCCATCAGGGCCCACATCTGGTCCCAGGTCATGCCACCGCTCCGTCCGCCGCGCCCAGTACGTCCACCTGTAGGCCCTGCTCGCGCAGGTAGCCGATCGGCACCACGTTGTCCTGGTGGCCGCCGGAGAGCTCGACCCGCATCCGGCCGACCATCCGGCCGGCGATGGTCTCCACCGCGGCGCCGAGGATGTTGATGTCGATCTGGTAGGTGCGGGCCAGCTGGGAGACGAAGGGCTGGGCCGAGGAGTCGCCCTGGAAGGTGATCTCCAGCACGGTCGAGCCGGGGTGGCCGGTGCCGAACTCGCTGAGCGGGAACAGCTCGCGGGCCAGCTCGGAGCCGGGCTCGGCCAGCAGGTCGGTCAGCCTGCCGGACTCGACCACCCGGCCGCCGCGCATCAGGGCCGCGGAGTCGCAGACGGACTTGATGACGTCCATCTCGTGGGTGATCAGCAGGACGGTGAGGCCGAGCTGCTGGTTGAGGTCGCGCAGCAGCTTGAGGATCGAACGGGTGGTCTCCGGGTCGAGCGCCGAGGTGGCCTCGTCGGAGAGCAGCACCTTGGGGTCGCCGGCCAGGGCCCGGGCGATGCCGACGCGCTGCTTCTGGCCGCCGGAGAGCTGGTTGGGGTAGCTGCGGGCCTTGTCACCGAGGCCGACCAGGTCGAGCAGTTCGGTGGCCTTGCGGCGGCGCTGGGTGCGGTCCAGCCCGATGATCTCCAGCGGGAGCTCGACGTTCTGCTGGACGGTCCGCGAGGAGAGCAGGTTGAAGTGCTGGAAGACCATGCCGATCCGGCGCCGCGCCTCCCGCAGCTCCCGGCCGGCCCGGTTCTCGCCTCCGGACAGCGCGGTCAGCTCGACCCCGTCCACCGTGACGGTGCCGGAGGTCGGACGCTCCAGCATGTTCACGCAGCGGATGAGCGTGGACTTGCCGGCGCCGCTGGTACCGACGACTCCGTAGACCTCGCCAGGGCGGACGTGCAGGTCGACGCCGGCGAGGGCGCTCACCTCGCGGCCTCGGGAGCGGTAGACCTTCGTGAGGTCCGTGGTGGTGATCACAGCTGCTTCCGTGGGTCGGGGGCGGGCGGCGGGCGGCCGCCCGACCGGGGTGCGGTCGGCGACGTGCACGGCGCTTCGCCAGGGGGATCCGGACCTGCCACCTCTTGATCGTGGCCGCTGAGCGGCCGGGCCGCGCGACGGCGTGGCCCTTACGAGTCATCGGGCACGAGTCACGGGCACGAGTCGTCGTGGACGACCACCCGCCCATGGGTGGGCAGGCGGGAGAAGGGGTGTGGCAGGCTGGGCGCGCTCGCACGGACGGGAACGACGCCGGGTCTCGCTTCGGGGCGCGAGGTGGGGGCACCCTCAACCGGGTGCCGGGGGCGGTGGCCCTCAGCGGTGACACATTCGACGGCACATGGCGCGCTCACCTGCCGGCAGGGTGCCGGTGGGGGTCCATTTCGTCGTCGCAGTCATGTGAGCCAGTAAATCAGATGGGTCGATTTGGACCCAATTACTTGGATGTGATGTCCGCAATGCGGACACCCGACGCCGCCACCAGCGACGATGTAGCTCGGCGCCGCCACCGGAGTGTCCGGATGGTGGCGGCGCCGTGCGGGCCGGAACGGGCGGAGGGCTCAGGCGGTCGCGGCGAGCGACACCACGACGGGCTTCTCCAGGTGTACCAGGCTGAGCCGGTCGGTGACCTGCTCGACCGCGGACTGCCGGTAGCCCAGGCGGGTGTACAGCCGCAGGTTGCCGAGGCTGCGGTGGCCGGTGAACAGGCGGTAGGAGGTCACCGGACGGCCGTCCTCGGCGAGGCGGCGCTCCAGCGCGTCCAGCAGCCGGCCGCCCAGGCCGTGCCGCTGCATCCTCGGGTGGACGACCAGGCGCCCTATCCGGCCGACGCCCTCGGCGTCGACGTGACCTCGGATGGTGCCGACCACCTCGTCGCCCAACCGGGCTACCAGGACGTACTGCCCGGACAGTTCGGCGCGCAGGCTCTCCAGGCTCTGCGTCAGGGGCTCGATCGCCCAGTCGCCGTACAGCTCCGCCTCGGGCTGGTAGCCGAGGTACTGGAGCTTGAGGATCTGCTCCGCGTCCTCGGCGTCCGCCGCCGAGATGATCACGCTCATGCCCATGTGCTGGGGCCTCCCCATCGTCGTGCCCGGCGCGCAAACGTGAGGGTGACGCACCGGATGCCCTGCCGGAGATGTCCCGGCCGGGGATCTGCCCTGACCGGGGGTGGCGCACGAACGTACCAGCCGCGCGGCCCGGAAGTGACCGGGTCGACGGCGACGCGCTCACGCTCAGTATCCGAGTGATCGCGGCACCGTCAAGAGCTACGTTCGCCAGCGCTCTACCCGTGTGTCAGCTGCTCTCAACCTTCGGGGCGTTCGACGTGGCGAGGGTCACGCGGGGGCGGGGCGGGCGGTGGGGCCGGTGGCGGGCGCCGCGCGCGGGGCGTGGCCGGGGGCGGCGACGGCTCGACGTGGCGAGGGTCACGCGGGGGGCGGCGGCCGACGGCCGCGGCCGAGGGCGGCGGGCGGGCGGGCGGAACGTCACTCGGGCGGAGCCGCCTCCGGGGTGATCTGCGTGCGGAGCGTCACCGGCCGCTCGCGGGTACCCCTCACGGGTACCGCTCGGCGTGGAGGAGGATCCGCAGGCAGGCGAGGCAGCGGGAGCGGGTGGGCCCGATCGAGCCGCGCGGCATGCCGAGACGTTCGGAGAGCTCCCGGTAGGTCGGCGGCGGATCCTCGGCGAGGGCGGCGACCAGCTCGGGGCAGCGGCCCGGCAGGCCGGCCACGGTCTCGCGGACCACGCGGCGGCGGCGTTCGGCGAGGAAGACGTCCTCGGCGGAGGGGACGGGCGGAAGGGTTGTGCACACACCGTGCATGACGGGCCGAGGCGGGCCGGGTTACGCCCGACCGGGGGTGCGGACGCCGGAGGGGCGCGACGGTCGGACCGTCACGCCCCTCCCCCGCAGACCGGTGGTCAGCCCTGGATCCACTCCTGCTGCCGCGCCAGGTCCGCCTTCACCTCGGCGAGCTGGACCGCCACCGCCGACGGCGCGGTGCCGCCGCGCCCGTTGCGGGAGGCGATGGCGCCGTGCACGCTGAGCACCGACCGCACCTCGGGCGTCAGGTGCACCGAGATCGCCGCGAACTGCTCGTCCGTCAGGTCGGACAGCTCGATGCCCTCGGCCTCGCAGACCTTGACGCAGGCGCCGGCCACCTCGTGCGCGACCCGGAACGGCACGCCCTGCTTGACCAGCCACTCGGCGATGTCGGTGGCGAGCGAGAAGCCGGCCGGGGCCAGCTCCTCCAGCCGCTCCCGGTGCACGGTGAGGGTGGCCATCATCCCGGTGAACGCGGGCAGCAGCACCTCCAGCGTGTCGCAGGAGTCGAACACCGGCTCCTTGTCCTCCTGGAGGTCCCGGTTGTAGGCAAGCGGCAGGGCCTTGAGGGTGGCCAGCAGGCCGGTCAGGTTGCCGATCAGCCGGCCGGACTTGCCCCGGGCGAGCTCGGCGATGTCCGGGTTCTTCTTCTGCGGCATGATCGAGGAACCGGTGGAGAAGGCGTCGTGCAGCGTGATGAAGCCGAACTCCTTGGTGTTCCAGATGATCACCTCCTCCGCGATCCGGGAGAGGTTGATGCCGATCATCGCGGTCACGAACGCGAACTCGGCGACGAAGTCGCGCGAGGCCGTGCCGTCGATGGAGTTGCCGACCGAGCCGCCCTCGAAGCCGAGGTCGGCGGCGACGGCCTGCGGGTCGAGGCCGAGCGAGGAGCCGGCCAGCGCCCCGGAGCCGTACGGGGAGACGGCGGTGCGGGCGTCCCACTGGCGCAGCCGCTCGGCGTCCCGGCCGAGGGCCTGCACGTGCGCGAGGACGTGGTGGGCGAAGAGGACGGGCTGGGCGTGCTGGAGGTGGGTGCGGCCCGGCATCGCGGTGTCCGGGTGCGCCTCGGCGAGGCCGACCAGGGCGTGCTGGAGGTCGAGCACCAGGGCGCCGATGGTCCTGGCGTGGTCCCGCAGGTACATCCGGAACAGGGTGGCGATCTGGTCGTTGCGCGAGCGCCCGGCCCGCAGCTTCCCGCCGAGGTCGGCGCCGAGGCGTTCCAGCAGGCCGCGCTCCAGGGCGGTGTGCACGTCCTCGTCGGCGACGGTCCCGGTGAAGGTGCCCGCCTGGACGTCGGCGAGCAGCTGGTCGAGGCCGGCCAGCATCGCGGCGAGCTCGTCGTCGGAGAGCAGGCCGGCCTTGTGCAGGACCCGGGCGTGGGCCTTGGAGCCGGCGATGTCGTACGGCGCGAGGCGCCAGTCGAAGTGGACCGAGGCGGAGAGCCTGGCCAGCGCCTCGGACGGGCCGTCGGCGAAGCGCGCGCCCCAGAGGCGGACGTCGGCGGTCTGGTCTGCGTGCTGGTCGGCGGACATCGCGTGGGCTCCTGACGGGGAAGGGGGTGGGGACGGGAGGGGATCAGGCGAGGTCGCGGCGGGCGGCGAGCTTCGAGGACATCCCGAAGATCTCGATGAAGCCCTTGGACATCGACTGGTCGAAGGTGTCGCCGGTGTCGTAGGTGGCGAGGTTGAAGTCGTACAGCGACTGGTCGGACCTACGGCCGTTGACCACCGCCCGGCCGCCGTGCAGGACCATCCGGATCTCGCCGGAGACGTGCTGGTTGGCCTCGTTCACGAAGCCGTCCAGCGCGCGCTTGAGCGGGGAGAACCAGAGGCCGTCGTAGACGAGTTCGGCCCAGCGCTGCTCCACCTGCCGCTTGTAGCGGGCGAGTTCGCGCTCGACGGTGACGTTCTCCAGGGCCTGGTGCGCGGTGATCAGGGCGATCGCGCCGGGGGCCTCGTAGATCTCCCGGGACTTGATGCCGACCAGCCGGTCCTCGACCATGTCCAGCCGGCCGACGCCCTGGGCGCCGGCCCGCTTGTTGAGCTCCTCGATGGCCTGGAGGACGGTGACCTTGCGGCCGTCGACGGCCACCGGGACGCCGGCGTCGAAGGTGATGACCACCTCGTCGGCCTCGCGCGGGGCGGCCGGGTCCTGGGTGTAGTCGTAGACGTCCTCGATCGGGGCGTTCCAGATGTCCTCCAGGAAGCCGGTCTCGACGGCCCGGCCGAAGACGTTCTGGTCGATCGAGTACGGGGACTTCTTGGTGGTGGCGATCGGCAGGCCCTTGGCCTCGGCGAAGGCGATCGCCTTGTCCCGGGTCATCGCGTAGTCGCGCACCGGGGCGATGCACTTCAGGCCGGGGGCCAGGGAGTTGATGCCGACCTCGAACCGGACCTGGTCGTTGCCCTTGCCGGTGCAGCCGTGCGCGACGGTGGTGGCGCCGTGCTTGCGGGCTGCGGCGGCCAGGTGCTTGACGATGACCGGCCGGGACAGCGCGGAGACCAGCGGGTACTGGCCCTGGTAGAGCGCGTTGGCCTTGATCGCCGGGAGGCAGTACTCGTCGGCGAACTCGTCGCGGGCGTCCGCGACCTCGGCCTCGACGGCGCCGCAGTCCAGCGCGCGCTGGCGGATCGCCTCCAGGTCCTCGCCGCCCTGGCCGACGTCGACGGCGACGGCGATGACCTCGGCGCCCGTCTCCTCGGCGATCCAGCCGATGCAGACGGAGGTGTCCAGTCCGCCCGAGTAGGCGAGTACGACGCGCTCGGCCACGGCTTTCTCCTTACAGCTCTACGTACAGGGTTTCCGTACAGGTTTACGGCGACAGGCATAAGTATGCACTAGTCCGTATGAAACACAAAACCCCGGCCGGGGAAGTCTCCACCGGTCGGGGTTTCGTGTCGTGGCGCGTCGTTGCGCGTCGTGGCGCCTCGGGGTCCCGCGTCGTCGCGCGCTACTGGGCCTTCGCCTGGGCGAGTTGCATGAGGTGGTCGGCGAGCGCCTGGCCGCCCGCCGGGTCCCGGCTGATCAGCAGGACGGTGTCGTCGCCGGCGATGGTGCCGATGATCTCGAACACCTCCGCCTGGTCGATCGCCGAGGCGAGGAACTGCGCGGCCCCCGGAGGGGTGCGCAGCACCACCA
Source organism: Kitasatospora sp. NPDC087271 (assembly GCF_044744605.1). Lineage (NCBI taxonomy): Bacteria > Bacillati > Actinomycetota > Actinomycetes > Kitasatosporales > Streptomycetaceae > Kitasatospora > Kitasatospora sp. NPDC087271. Next base: position 130,815 of record NZ_JBIUYQ010000007.1, on the reverse strand, counting down.
GGTTGCCGGAGGCCGTCGCGGAGACCATCAGCTCGCCGGCCAGCCGGGCCATCCGGCCCTCGCTGGCCGACTCCCCCATCGGCGCGCGCGGCGTGCGGTCGCCGCCCTCCGCCGGGACGGCGTAGATCAGCGCGCCGTCCCGGTTGCGGATCTTGACCGCGCCCAGCTCGTCCAGGTCCCGGGAGAGCGTCGCCTGGGTGACCACGAGTCCGTCGTCGGCGAGCAGCTTGGCGAGCTGGCTCTGCGAGCGCACGGGCTGGCGGGTGAGCAGGTCCACGATCCGCCGGTGCCGCGCGGTGCGGGTCTGCGGCACCTGCGGCGACGGGCCTGCGGCGGACGGGCCGGAGTGGGAAACGGTCATGTGGTTATTCTCCCGGACAACGGTCAGCTCGCATCGGCCGGGGCGCTCTCGCGCACCGCCCGCAGGACGCCCGGCAGAGCGGCGAGGAAGGCGTCCGCCTCCTGCTCGGTCAGTACCAGCGGCGGGGCCAGCCGGACGGCGCCCGGGACGGCCGCGTTGACCAGGAAGCCCGCCTCCTGCGCGGCGGCCTGCACCCGTGCCGACACCGGCTCGGTGAGCACGATGCCGAGCAGCAGTCCGGCGCCGCGCACGTGCGAGACCAGCGGGTCGCCGATCGCCTCGACGCCCTGGCGCAGCCGCTCGCCCAGCTTGCGGGCGTGCTCCAGCAGGCCCTCGGACTCGATGGTGTCCAGCACCGCGAGCCCGGCCGCCGCGGCCACCGGGTTGCCGCCGAAGGTGGTGCCGTGCTGGCCCGGGGTGAGCAGTTCGGCGGCCTCGCCGAAGGCCAGCACCGCGCCCATCGGCAGCCCGCCGCCGAGCGCCTTGGCGAGGGTGACGACGTCCGGCTCGACGCCCTCGACGGCCTGGTGGGCGTACCAGTACCCGGTGCGGCCGACGCCGGTCTGGATCTCGTCCAGGACCAGCAGGGTGCCCGTGGCCCGGGTGATCTCGCGGGCCGCCCTCAGGTAGCCCTCGGGCAGCGGGATGGCGCCGTTCTCGCCCTGGATCGGCTCCAGGAAGACCGCCGCGGTCTCGGTGGTGACGGCCGCGCGCAGCGCCTCGACGTCGCCGAACGGGACGTGCGTGACGTCGCCGGGCAGCGGGCGGAACGGCTCCTGCTTGGCCGGCTGGCCGGTGAGCGCGAGGGCGCCCATCGTCCGGCCGTGGAAGGCGCCCTGGAGGGCGACCAGGTGGGTGCGGCCGGTCCGGCGGCTGATCTTGAACGCGGCCTCGTTGGCCTCGGCGCCGGAGTTGCAGAAGAACACCCGGCCGCCCTCCCGGCCGTCCAGCCGCAGCAGCCGCTCGGCGAGGGCGATGGTCGGCTCGGCCATGAAGAGGTTGGAGACGTGGCCCAGGGTGGCGATCTGCCGGCTGACCGCCTCGACGACCGCCGGGTGGGCGGTGCCGAGCGCGTTGACGGCGATGCCGCCGAGCAGGTCGGTGTACTCCTTGCCGTCGGCGTCCCAGAGCTTGGCGCCCGCACCGCGCACCAGCGCGATCCGCGGGGTGCCGTAGTTGTCGGTGAAGGTGTGCTGCCACCGGCCGGTCAGTTGCTCGTTCGCGGTCATGCCAGTCCCCCGGTCACGGTCTGTTCGTCGTCCGGCACGACCATCGTGCCGATGCCCTCGTCGGTGAAGATCTCCAGCAGCAGGCTGTGCTGCACCCGGCCGTCCAGGACGCGGGCGGTGCCCACCCCGGAGCGGACGGCGCGCAGGCAGCCCTCCATCTTGGGGAGCATGCCGCTGGCCAGGCTCGGCAGCAGCTCCTCCAGCTCGCTCGCGGCGAGTTGGCTGATCACGTCGTCGGAGTTCGGCCAGTCCGCGTAGAGGCCCTCGACGTCGGTCAGGACCACCAGCATCTCGGCGCCCAGCGAGACCGCGAGGGCGGCCGCGGCGGTGTCGGCGTTGATGTTGTAGACGTGGCCGTCGGCGCCGCGCGCGATCGAGGAGATGACCGGGATCCGGCCGTCGGCGATCAGCGCCTTCACCGCGCCGGCCTCGATGTTGACGATGTCGCCGACCAGGCCGATGTCGACCTGCTCGCCGTCCACCACCGCGTACCGCTTGACCGCCGTCATGGTGTGCGCGTCCTCGCCGGTCATGCCGACCGCGAACGGGCCGTGCTCGTTGAGCAGGCCGACGAGTTCGCGCTGCACCTGGCCGGCCAGCACCATCCGGACCACGTCCATGGTCTCGGGGGTGGTGACCCGCAGGCCGTTGGTGAAGCTGGACTCCAGGCCGAGGCGGTCCAGCTGGGCGCTGATCTGCGGGCCGCCGCCGTGCACCACGACGGGGTGCAGGCCGGCGTAGCGGAGGAAGACGACGTCCTGGGCGAAGGCCGACTTGAGGCTCTCGTCCACCATGGCGTTGCCGCCGAACTTGATCACGACGGTCTTGCCGTGGAAGCGCTCCAGCCACGGCAGCGCCTCGATCAGCGTCATCGCCTTGGGCAACGCGGTGTTGTTGCGGGCCTGTTCGCCCTTGGGTGCGATCTTCACGGGTGTCCCTCGTCCGAACGGGTGTCGCGCATCGGGTGTCGCGGATCAGGTGGCGCGCATCGGGTGGCGCGCGTCACCTGTCGGGCATCAGGTCGAGTAGGCGCTGTTCTCGTGGACGTAGTCGGCGGTGAGGTCGTTGGTCCACAACGAGGCGCTCTCCGTACCGGCGTTGAGGTTCGCGGTGATGACGACCTCGCGGCCGGCCATGTCCACCAGGGTGCGGTCCTCGCCGACGCTGCCGTCCTTGCAGACCCAGACGCCGTTGATGGCCACGTCCAGCCGGTCCGGGTCGAAGGTGGCGTCGGTGGTGCCGATCGCGGCCAGCACCCGGCCCCAGTTGGGGTCCTCGCCGTGGATGGCGCACTTGAGCAGGTTGTTGCGGCTGATCGTCCGGGCGACGTCGACGGCCTCCTGCTCGGTGGCGGCGCCGGTGACGTCGATCCGGATGTCCTTGCTGGCGCCCTCGGCGTCGGCGATCAGCCGGCGGGCCAGCTCGGCGCTGACGGTGCGGACCGCCTCGGCGAACTCGGCCTCGTCCGGGACGACGCCGGAGGCGGCCGAGGCCAGCAGCAGCACGGTGTCGTTGGTGGACATGCAGCCGTCGGAGTCGATCCGGTCGAAGGTGGTGCGGGTGGCGCCGCGCAGCGCGGTGTCCAGGGCGGCGGCGTCCAGGTCGGCGTCGGTGGTGATCACGACCAGCATGGTGGCCAGGCTCGGGGCGAGCATGCCCGCGCCCTTGGCCATGCCGCCGACCGTCCAGCCCGCCGGGCTGGTGACCTGGGCGGTCTTGTGCACGGTGTCGGTGGTCTTGATGGCGATCGCGGCGGCCTCGCCGCCGGTCGCGCTCAGCTCCCGGGCGGCCAGCGCGACGCCGGGCAGCAGGACGTCCATCGGGAGGCGCTCGCCGATCAGGCCGGTGGAGGCGACGGCGACCTCGCCGGCGTTGAGCTCCAGCTCCTCGGCGACCTTCTCCGCGGTGGCGTGGGTGTCCTGGAAGCCGAGCGGGCCGGTGCAGGCGTTGGCACCGCCGGAGTTGAGGACCACGGCGGACACCTGGCCGCCCTTGAGGACCTGCTCGGACCAGACGACCGGCGCGGCCTTGACGCGGTTGGCGGTGAAGACGCCGGCGGCGGCGAGCGCGGGGCCGTCGTTGACCACCAGGGCGAGGTCGGGGGTGCCGGAGGCCTTGATGCCGGCGGTCACGCCGGCGGCCCGGAAGCCCTTGGCGGCCGTCACGCCCACGTTCGTACTGTTGCTCACGGTGCGACTCCGTTCACGGGAAGGCCCAGCTCCTCGGGCAGGCCCAGGGCGATGTTCATGCTCTGCACCGCGCCGCCCGCGGTGCCCTTCACGAGGTTGTCGATCGCGCTGATCGCGATGATCCGCCCGGCGGTGGCGTCCAGCGCGACCTGGACGAGGGCGGTGTTGGCGCCGTAGACGCTGCTGGTCTGCGGCCACTGCCCCTCGGGCAGCAGGTGGACGAACGGCTCGTCCGCGAACGCCCCGGCGTAGGCGGCGCGCAGGCTCTCGGCGGTCACGCCGGGCCGCGCCTTGGCGGAGCAGGTGGCGAGGATGCCGCGCGGCATCGGGACGAGGGTCGGCGTGAAGGAGACGGTGACGGGCTCGCCCGCGACCGGGGTGAGGTTCTGCACCATCTCCGGGGTGTGCCGGTGCACGCCGCCGACGCCGTACGGGCTGACGTTGCCCATGACCTCGCTGCCCAGCAGGTGGGTCTTGGCGGCCTTGCCCGCACCGGAGGTGCCGGAGGCGGCGACCACGACGGCCTCCGGCTCGGCGAGTCCGGCCGCGTACGCCGGGAACAGCGCCAGGGACACGGCCGTCGGGTAGCAGCCGGGCACGGCGATCCGGTTGCTGCTCTTCAACGCGGCCCGGTGGCCGGGGAGTTCGGGCAGGCCGTAGGGCCAGGTGCCGGCGTGCGCGGAGCCGTAGAACTGCTCCCAGTCGGTGGCGGCGCGGAGCCGGAAGTCGGCGCCGCAGTCGACCACCAGGACGTCGTCGCCGAGCGCCTCGGCGACGGTGGCGGACTGGCCGTGCGGCAGCGCCAGGAAGACCACGTCATGGCCGGCCAGCACCTCGGGGGTGGTGGGTTCGAGGACGCGGTCGGCGAGCGGGATCAGGTGCGGCTGGAGCGCGCCCAGCCGGGTGCCCGCGTTCGAGCCGCCGGTCAGCGCCCCGATCTCCACCTCCGGGTGGCCGAGCAGCAGACGCAGCACCTCGCCGCCCGCGTATCCGCTCGCGCCGGCGACGGCGACTCGCAATGCCATGGCGTTCCTCCTTTGTTGTGGCATGAATATACGCAGCACGGAACATCCATGCAAGAAGCTGCGGTCAGGACCCCGAAGAACGCCCGAAAACCGCCCTGCGTCCACCCGGCCGGGCCGCCACCGGCCCGCGGGCCGAACAGCCACCGACCGAGCCGACGCCGGACTACCGCTTGACCGCGCGCAGCACCACGAACTTGGGGTTGCCCGCCACCAGCTGGCAGTTCCCGAAGAGACGCCGCAGCTTGACGTGGTAGCCGAGATGGCGGTTGCCGACCACCCACAGCTCCCCGCCCGGGCGCAGCGCCCGCCGGGAACCGGTGAACATCCGCCAGGCGGTGGCGTCCGTGGTGGCCTGGTGCGAGTGGAACGGCGGATTGTTCAGGACGAGGTCCACCGAGCCCGGGGGCGCCACCTCCGGCGCCAGCGCGTCGGCGGTCAGGAACTCCGCCCGGGCGTCCGGGCCCAGATTGGCGCGGAAGGTCTCCTCCGCCGAGGCCACCGCCTGATGGGACTCGTCGACGAACACCAGCTCCGCACCCGGCCCGGCCAGCGCGGCGGCCGTGCCGACCACGCCGTTGCCGCAGCCCAGGTCGACCACCCGGGCCCCGGGCGCCGGGGTCGGCAGGTGGCCGAGGAAGAAGCGGGTGCCGATGTCGAGGCGCTCGGCGCAGAACGTGCCGGCGTGGTTGACCACCGTGCGCCCGGAGACCGCCCCGACGTCCGGCGGCAGCGCGTAGCGGTGCGGCCACGGGCTGGGGCCGGGGTCCAGCGCCGGATCCGGGGTGCAGAAGACCAGCCGGGCCTTGCGGGCGGCGAGCGAGGTGCGGGTCGGGCCGAGGATCCGCTCGAAGAGCTGGAGCGTGGAGGTGTGGATCTCGGCGACCATGCCGGCGCCGACCACCACCGTGCCCGGGTGGACGGCGGGGGCCAGCCGGTGCAGTTGGTCCTCCAGCAGGGCCAGGCTCTTGGGGACGCGCACCAGCAGGACGTCGATCCGCTCCGGCGGGGCGTCCCGGGTGGTCAGCAGCCGGGCCGGGTCGACGGTGGCGCCGGCCCGCGCCAGGTTGGCCAGGGTGGCCTGCCGGCCGAGGTGGGAGTCGACGATCTGCACCGGCTCGTGGGCGGCCAGCGCGGTGGTCAACGCGCCCCAGCGGTCGCCCAGGACGACGATCCGGCGGCCGGCCAGGTCGGTCGCGGTGCCGGCGGCGCTGTCCGCCTCGCCCGCGAGGTGGCGCAGCAGGTACTCGTCGGCCGCGTCCCAGGCCCGCAGCCGCTCACGCGGGTCCTCCGGGAAGCGGGTGAGGTCGAAGGCGCCCCACGGCGTACTGAACTGGGTCGCCGCGGCGGGCGTGATCTCGGGATTCATCGTGTTCTCAGGCTATCCGACGGCCCGACGGGGAACCGTTTCGACGGATACTGGAAGAGCCCGGCCGAGAGGGGTGAGGGCGATGGACTGGAAGCTCGAAGTCGTGGTGGTCCCGGTGTCGGACGTGGACCGCGCGAAGCTGTTCTACGAGGAGCTGGTCGGCTTCACGGTCGACCACGACACCCGGTTGCGCGACGGGGTCCGGGTCGTCCAGCTGACTCCCCCGGGCTCCACGTGCTCCATCGTGGTGGGCACCGGGGTCATCGGGGCGCCGCCCGGATCCGTGAAGGGACTGCAGTTGGTCGTACCGAACATCGACAAGGCGCACGCCGAACTCGCGGCCCGGGGCGTCGAGGTCAGCCCGGTCCAGCACTTCGAGGCGGGCAGCCGGGTGGACGGGCACGGCGAGGCCTGGAACTCCTTCGTGTTCTTCAACGACCCGGACGGCAACGGCTGGGCGGTCCAGGAGGCCCCGCAGGCGGCCCGGATGGTGCCGGAGGCGGCGTAGCGGTCGCCGCCGGCTCGGGTTCCGGGCTCGGGCCGGTTCGGGCGGCTTGGGTAGGCTCCAGGGATGGCTGAACACGAGGGAAGCGTGCGGGTGGACAGCTGGATCTGGTCGGTCCGGCTCACCAAGACGCGGGCGCTGGCGGCCGCCGCCTGCCGGGCCGGGCACGTGCGGGTGAACGGCGAACGGGTCAAGCCGGCCCAGGCACTGCGCCCCGGGGACGAGGTGCGGGTCCGCGAGGAGGGCTACGAGCGGGTCGTCGTGGTGCAGAAGCTCATCCGCAAGCGGGTCGGCGCGACGGTGGCGGCGGACTGCCTGGTCGACAACAGCCCGCCGCGGCCGCCGCGCGAACTCGTCGCGACGGCCGGCGAGCGGGACCGGGGCGCCGGGCGCCCGACCAAGCGGGAGCGGCGCGACCTCGACCAGCTGCGCGGGCACTGACCCCGCCGGAACGCGGTGTCCGCGCGTCCCGCTCAGTGCGCGGTGTCGGCGAGCACCTTGGCGAGGAAGGCGTCCAGGTTCCCCACCGTCCGGTCGATCTGCCGCTCCAGCGGCAGCGACTCGTCGGGCCTGGTCACCAGGGCGGACTTCTTCAGCCCGCGCACGTACAGCGAGCAGGCGAGGTCGGCGCAGATGTACGTGCCGACGGTGTTGCCCTCCCGCCCGGCCGCCCCGGCCCGGCGGGCGGCGAGCAGCGCGACGCCGGAGCCCGCGTGCGCGGTGATGCACAGCGAGCAGACGTTGGTCTTGGTGAGGCTGCGGCGGACCGTCGGCACCCGCAGCGTCACGCCGACCGGCTCGCCGCCGTACGAGGCCACCAGGTAGGCCCGGTCGGGCGCGCCCTGGTCCCGCCAGCCGAGGAAGTCCAGGTTCTCCCAGGGCAGTTCCGCCAGGCCCCGAGGGAGGTTGAGCCGACGGGCCTCGCCCTTGGAGCAGTTGACGAAGGACGCGCGGATCTCGTTCTCGCTCAGGGGTTCCATGTCGCGGAAGCTAGCACCGGCCCGCCCGCGCTGTCGTGCCAATTTCTCCCGGTACGCACCGGAGCGGTCCGCTGACGGTCCGTCGCCCACCAGGGTGCGCACCGGAGCGGGTGACGGGCTGTCAGTGGCTGAGCCTAGTGTTCGTGGTGTGCGAGGCCGGTCCCGGCGCAGGAGGGAGGCGCCGGGGCCGGACCGCCTCGTGATCCGGGGCTACCGCTTGAACGCGACGCCCGCGTAAGCCGAGACGTCCTGCCAGCCTTCGGGGAGTTCGGTGGTGGGGACGTGGCCGGGGGTGGGGCGCCAGAGCGGGAGTTGGACCAGGCCGGGGCCGGCGAACTCGAAGTCGCCGAAGAAGGGTTCGACGCCGGCGCGCGGGCGCAGCACCAGGGGGGCGCTGGCGCTGCGGTAGATGCGGGTGCCTTCGGCGGCGCTCTCCCGGGAGGCGAAGTCGGGGCTGCCGTGGGAGAGGATCAGCGCGCTGCCGGGGGCGAGCGCGTCGCGCAGGGTGCGGACGATCTGCTGGGCGCCGTCCTCGTCGCGGATGAAGTGCAGCACGGCGACGAGCATCAGCGCGACCGGCCGGGACAGGTCGACGGCGGCGAGCAGGCCCGGGTGGCCGAGGATGGTGGCCGGGTCGCGCAGGTCGGCCTCGATGACCGAGGTGTGTCCGGCGGGGTGGCCGGCCAGCAGGGCGCGGGCGTGGGTGGCGACGATCGGGTCGTTGTCGACGTACACCACCCGGGCGTCCGGGGCGACCCGCTGGGCGACCTCGCTGGTGGAGCCGACGGCCGGGATGCCGGTGCCGATGTCGACGAACTGGCGGATGCCCCGGCCGGCGGCGAACTCCACCGCGTCGCCGAGGAACTGCCGGTTGGTGCGGGCCAGCAGCGGCAGCGCGGGGTAGGCCGCTATGGCGGCCTGGGCGGCCTTGCGGTCGGCCTCGAAGTTGTCCTTGCCGCCCAGGTAGTAGTCGTACATCCGGGCGGTGTGCGGGACGCCGGTGTCGAGCTCGCTCGGCGGCTGCCAGTCGTCCGTTCTGGCCCAGTCCCAGTCGGTGCCGGTGGCCTCGCCGACGGCCGCGCTGTCCTCGTGCATCCTGTTCCGCCCCCCTCTGCCGTGCTCACTGCCGGACATGGCACCGCCTCGGCGGCCGGCGGGGCCGCCCGGTACCACGGGGGTGACCCCGCGTCCGGCCCGGCCACCCTCCCGTGGCGTGCGGTGCGCCGTGATCGTATCCGACGACACGCCGGTGAAACACCGGCAGTTCAGGTTTACGCAACGCCCGGACGGTGGTGTGTGTGCACGTCAATGGCGGTACCGGGACGCTCCTCGGATCGCCGTGGGTGGCCACCGTCTCTATGCTGACTGCCGATGACTGCCGACCGCCGCACCGTACTGCGCACCGCCGTCCAGCTGGCCGCCCTGACCGCCGCCAGCGGGTTCCTCAGCGCGTGTGCCTCCGGCACCCCGCGCCGGGCCGACGCCGGGGTGCTCGCCGTACACCCGGGCACCCTCGACCCGCAGCACACCACCGACCCGGCCTGGAACGGCGGCGAGGGCCCGGCCTCCCCCGTGCCGTCCGCCCCGCCGGAGCCGCAGCCCATCGGGGCCGACCCGACCGCCGGTACCGACCCGGCCACCGGCGCGGAGCCGGCCGCCGGGGCCGCGACGCCGCCGACACCCCCACCGACGCCTCCGACGCCGCCGGTGCTGCCGCCGCTCGCCGCCGGCACCCCGGTCGAGGTGGTGAACGGGCCGCGCACCAGCAAGTTCGTGGCGCTGACCTGCCACGGCAGCGGCGATCCGAAGCAGGCCACCGCGCTGCTGGAGGCCGCCGAGCAGCGCGGCATCAAGCTGACCGTGATGGCGGTCGGCAGCTGGCTCGACCAGCAGCCGCAGATGGCCCGCCGGATCCTGGACGCCGGCCACGAGCTGGGCAACCACACCCAGAACCACCTCGACCTCTCGACGATGACGGCCGCCCAGGTACACGACGAGATCGCCCAGTGCGCCGAACGGCTGCAGCGGCTCACCGGCTCGATCGGCCGCTGGTTCCGCCCGTCCGCCGCGCAGTACGCCACCCGGACGGTGCGCGAGCAGGCGAAGGCGGTCGGCTACGAGCACGTGCTGTCCTTCGACGTCGACCCGCGCGACTACAACGACCCGTCGGCCGCCGAGTTGCAGCGCCGGGTGCTGAAGTCGGTGCGCGGCGGTTCGGTGGTCGCCCTGCACATGGGCCACCAGTGCACGGTGGACGCGCTGCCGGGCATCCTGGACGGTCTCGCCAAGGCGGGCCTGAAGCCGGTGACCGCCAGTCAGCTGTGCGCCTGACCGCTCTTCGCGGCAGGCCGTCCGATGGGCACGCCGACCGAGGGGGCACGCCGGCCGGGGGGCCCGTTCAACCCATCGGGTCGTCCGCCTTGTACGGGCGCATCCGCAGCGTCCGGGCGTCCGCCGCGCGGATCTCCGCGGCCCGGTTGACCAGCTCCTCCAGGTCGTCCCGCCCGGCGTGGATGAACCGGCCGTGCAGGCCGTCGAAGCGGCCCCGGGCGGCGTCCACGGTGACCGCGACCATGTACGGGATGGAGCCCCAGGTCGTCGTGTCCTTGAACATCGGCATCGCGGCGGTCATGTCGGTTTCGACCGCGCCGGGGCTGATGTCGAGGATGACGATGCCGTGGCGGGCCAGCGAGTCCGCCATGTTGTCGGAGAGCTGGAGCAGCGCCCCCTTGGAGGTGGCGTACGCGGTGTAGTCGCCGTCCGGGCGCAGGGCGAAGCCGGAGTTGAGGTTGACCACCCGGCCGCGCTCCCGGGACACCATGCCGGGCAGGACGCAGCGCAGCAGGTTGTAGGGGCCGCGCAGGTTGGTCTCGATCACCTGCCACCACTGGTTCGCGTCGGTCTCCCAGAGCGGCACCTCGGCGCGGTCGACCAGGCCGGCGTTGTTGATCAGCAGGTCGATCGGGCCGAGGTCGCGTTCGACGACCCGGACGGCCTCGCGGACGGCGCCGGCACGGGTGACGTCGGCGGTGACGGCGACGCCGCGGGAGCCGTGCCGGGCGCACTCCTTGAGGGTGTCGGTCAGCGTCCCGTGGGTGCGGCCGACCAGGCCGACGGCCATGCCCTCGGCGGCCAGGCCGATGGCGATCTCCCGGCCGATTCCCCGGCCCGCGCCGGTGATCAGGCCGACCTGTCCTGCGAGCGATCCCGTCGGCACCGTGTGCTCCCTTCCCGTCCCCGGCCCCCGTCTGCGGCATTCTTCCGGCCGCCGGGCGGGGGTGGCCCCGGGCGCACGGGCGGCGGGCCCGGCCTCACCCGTTCGGACGACGTCTCGCACTGGCACCCGGCCGGGGAGGGGGTGACCTACTGGCCGGTACGGAGTAGTAACGTCGTCGGGACGGTGACCGGTGCACCCATTCCGGCACACCGGCCCGTTGACCAGCAGCTCGCTGGGCCACCAGTTCGCTGGGCGACCCCCAGCACCACCGAAGGGCAACTGAGTGAGTGACATCGCGCGCGTCGGAGTGATCGGCTGCGGCCTGATGGGGTCGGGCATCGCGGAGGTCTTCGCCCGGGCCGGGCTGGACGTCCTGGTGGCGGAGGCCAGCGGCGAGGCGCTGGAGTTCGGCCGCACCCGGCTGACCAACTCCCTGGACACGGCGGTCAAGCGCGGCAAGCTGAGCCCGGAGCTGCGGGACGAGGCGCTGGCCCGGCTGACCTTCACCGTGGACCTGTCCGACTTCGCCGACCGCGACCTGGTGGTCGAGGCGGTCGCCGAGCGCGAGGACATCAAGGTAAAGATCTTCCAGACCCTGGACCAGGTGGTCGAGCGCCGGGACGCGATCCTCGCCTCCAACACCTCGTCGATCCCGATCGTGAAGCTGGCCGCCGCCACCTCCCGCCCCGAGCAGGTGATCGGCCTGCACTTCTTCAACCCGGCGCCGGTGCAGAAGCTGGTCGAGGTCATCCCGACGCTGACCACCTCGGCGGTGACCACGGAGCGGGTCGAGGCCTTCGCCTCCCAGGAGCTCGGCAAGGAGCCGATCCGCGCCCGCGACCGGGCCGGCTTCGTGGTCAACGCGCTGCTGGTGCCCTACCTGCTGTCCGCGGTGCGGATGTTCGAGTCGGGTGTGGCCACCGCCTCCGACATCGACAAGGGCATGGAGGCCGGCTGCGCCCACCCGATGGGCCCTCTGCGGCTGTGCGACCTGATCGGCCTGGACACCATCGTCTCGATCGCCGAGTCGATGTACGACGAGTACAAGGAGCCGCTGTACGCGGCTCCCCCGCTGCTCTCCCGGATGGTCGACGCGGGCCTGCTGGGCCGCAAGTCCGGCCGCGGCTTCTACGACTACACCGCGAGCGCCTGAGCACCGGCCGGTGGACGGCGGCGGGGCCCGGGAGCGATGTGCCGCTCCCGGGCCCCGCTTGGCGTTCCGTCAGCTGTTGATGGCGTAACTGTCGCCGTAGACCTTCCACTTGAGCGGCGGGTTGAGGTCGAAGTTCTTCGCGTTGAGGAAGACCGACTGCTCGGTGTCGACCCGGCTGGTGTCGGAGTGGGCCTGCTCCTTCTTCATGACCACCTTGCGGGCGTCCAGGAAGGCCTTGAGGTAGGTGGCCTCGTCACCACCCTGGGCGGGGGTCTTGGCCTTCTTCAGGGCGGCGGCGCGGATGCCGCCGAAGCTGTCCGAGCTGTTGCCGGGGCCGTGCATGACGATGGCGTCGTAGTAGGCGAACTGTCCGAGCGCGCGCAGGCCGTCGGACTTGGCCTGGTTGACGGCGGGGTTGAAGTACACCCGGTCGCGCTCGTCGTTCTGGGCCTGCTGGAAGACCGTGTCCTTGGCGGCGGCGGCCCAGTCGTTGACGAAGGGGGTGCCGAGGCCGGCGTGCGAGGCGCTGCCGTTGACCTTCTTCAGGGCCGGCAGGTACTTGGCGAGGACGTTGCCCGGCTTGAGGTCGGTGTAGTGCTGGACGAGGTCCAGCATGTCGCCGGTGCCGGAGCAGAAGCCGATGATGCCGCCGGTGTAGCCGCGCCCGTCGCCGATGTCCTCGATGTACTTGTACTGGGCCTTCCAGTCCAGCGAGGAGTTCTCCGCGCTGGACACCAGCTGCATCGCGATGTCCTTCTTGTGCGGGTCGTCCAGCCCGACTCCCTTGAGCTGGACGGACGTCGCGGACGGCGGCGCGGCGGTGGCGGCGCCGGCGGCCGCGACCGTGAGGGGGGCGGCCACCAGGGCGGCGGCGAGGGCGATGCGGAGGGCATGGTGGTGCTGGGGACGCATACGATGCTCCGTTTCCTCGGGGGGTTAGGAAACTTTCCTAACGAGAATTAAGGCCCTCCTTCCCTGTCCCCGCAAGGGTTTTGACAAAGTCTCTTCAAGGCTCTTCAAAGACGCAGGTCAGACCACAGGCCCAGGGGGCGGGCCCCGGGCAACGCGAAGGGCCCCGTCCGGACCGAGGTCCGGACGGGGCCCTGGGGCCTGACGGGATCAGGCGCCGCGCAGCACCGCGCCGGTGCGGGCGACGGCCTCGGCGACGGCCGCCTCGCGGGCGGCGGTCGCCTCGTCGGCGGTCAGCGTGCGGTCCGCGGCGCGGAAGCGCAGCGCGTACGCCAGCGACTTGCGGCCCTCGCCGACCTGCTCGCCGGTGAAGACGTCGAACAGCCGGATGGCCTCCAGCAGTTCGCCCGCGCCGGAGCGCAGCGCGGCCTCCACGTCGGCGGCCGGAACGGCGGCGTCGACGATCAGCGCGACGTCCTGGGTGGCCACCGGGAAGCCGGAGACCGCAGGGCCGTTGACCTTCTCGGCGCCGTCCGCGGTGAGCAGGTCGACGTCGATCTCCATCGCGCTGGTGCGGGCCGGCAGGCCGAGCGCCTTGACGACGCGCGGGTGCAGCTCACCGGCGTGGCCGACCACCCGGTCGGTGCCGGTGACGACCAGCTCGGCGCAGCGGCCCGGGTGCCACGGCGCCCGCTGCCCCTGCCGGACGGTCAGCTCGACGCCGGCCGCGCGGGCCACCGTACGGGCCGCCTCGACGGCGTCCGCCCAGGACGCCACGGCGCCCTGGCCCCACCAGCCGGACGGCAGCCGCTCACCCGCGAGGGCGACGGCGACCCGGCGCGGCTGGTCCGGCAGCGCGGCGTCCAGCGCGGCCAGCTCCTCGGCGCTCGGCCGGCGGTCGACGGCCGGACGCGGGGCCACGGACAGCTCGTCCTTGGGCAGGAAGACGGTGCCGGTCTCGTAGATCGCCAGGTCGGTGTTGCCGCGGCCGACGTTGCGGCGCAGCGAGCCGAGCAGGCCCGGCAGCAGCGTGGTGCGCAGCGCCGGCTCCTCGTCGTTGAGCGGGTTGACCAGCTTGACGGTGCGCCGGCGCCGGTCGTCCGGCTCCAGGCCGAGCGCCTCGAAGGCGCTCTCGCCGAGGAACGGGTAGTTGTTGACCTCGACGTAACCGGCCCCGGCCAGCGCGACGCCGATCCGGCGGTGGACGCGCTGGGCCTCGGTCAGGCCCTTGCCCGGGGGCACGTTGGGCATCCGGGCGGGGACGTTGTCGTAGCCCTCCAGCCGGATGACCTCCTCCGCGAGGTCGTACGGGTCGGTGAGGTCGGGGCGCCAGGTCGGCGGGGTGACCTCCAGGACGTCGGCGCCGGCGACCGAGCAGCCGATCTCCTGCAGGCGCCGGGTCACGGTCTCGCGGCCGTACGCGGTGCCGGCGACCCGGTCGGGCAGGTCGGCGGAGATGGTGATGGTGCGCACCGGGTGCGGGGCGGCGATGTCGGTGACCCCGGCCTCGGCGGTGCCGCCGGCGATCAGGACCAGCAGGTCGACGGCGCGCTGGGCGGCGGCGCGGGCGGCCTCCGGGTCGACGCCGCGCTCGAAGCGCTTGGACGCCTCGGAGGGCAGCTTGTGCCGCTTGGCGGCGCGGGCGACGGCGACCGGCTCGAAGTGCGCCGCCTCGATGATCACCTCGGTGGTGCCCGGGCCGGCGGCCGGGTCGAGGATCTCGGTGGAGGCACCGCCCATGACGCCGGCCAGGCCGATCGGGCCGCTGTTGTCGCAGATCAGCAGGTCCTCGGCGGAGAGCTTGCGCTGCACGCCGTCGAGGGTGGTGAGGCTCTCGCCCTGCTCCGCCCGGCGGACCGTGATCGGGCCGCTCACGCGCTGCTTGTCGTAGGCGTGCAGCGGCTGGCCGACCTCCAGCATCACGTAGTTGGTGATGTCGACGGTCAGCGAGATCGGGCGGATGCCGGCCTTCTGGAGGCGGCGCTGCAGCCAGATCGGGGACTTGGCGGTCGGGTCGATGCCGACGACCGTGCGGGCCACGAAACGGTCGCACCCGGCCGGGTCGTTGACCTTGACCAGGTAGCCGAAGGAGTTGGCCGGCGGCACGTCGAGCAGCGCCGGGTCGGCCAGCGGCAGCCCGTACGCGGCGGCGGCCTCGCGGGCGACGCCGCGCAGCGACAGGCAGTAGCCGCGGTCCGGGGTGACGGCGATGTCCAGCACCTCGTCGACCAGCTGGAGCAGCTCGATCGCGTCGGTGCCGGGCTCGAACTCCGGCGGGAGCACGATGATGCCGTCGTGGTCGTCGCCCATGCCGAGCTCGCGGGCCGAGCAGATCATGCCGGCCGAGGTGCGGCCGTAGGTCTGGCGGGCCGCGATCGGGAAGGGGCCGGGCAGCACGGCGCCCGGGAGCACCACGACGACCTTGTCGCCGACGGCGAAGTTGGTGGCGCCGCAGACGATCTCCTGCGGCTCGCCGGTGCCGTTGGCGTCGCCGACGTTGACGAGGCAGTGCCGGATCGGCTTCTTGAAGCCGGTCAGCTGCTCGATGGAGAGCACCTCGCCGACGACCAGCGGGCCCTTGAGGTCGCCGCCGAGCTGCTCGACGGTCTCGACCTCCAGGCCGGCCCGGACCAGGCGCTCCGCCACGTCACGGCCGGTCTCGCCGGCCGGCAGGTCGACGTACTCACGCAGCCAGGAAAGCGGGACGCGCATCAGATCTCCATCCCGAACGGGAGGGTGAAGCGCACGTCACCCTCGACCATGTCGCGCATGTCGGCGACGTTGTGACGATTCATCAGGATCCGCTCCAGGCCCAGGCCGAAGGCGAACCCGCTGTAGCGGTTGGGGTCGACGCCGCAGGCGACCAGCACGCGCGGGTTGACCACGCCGCAGCCGCCGAGCTCGATCCAGCCCTCGGAGGAGCAGGTCCGGCAGGGGCGGTCCGGGTTGCCGACGCTCTCGCCGCGGCACACGAAGCACTGCAGGTCGATCTCGGCGCTCGGCTCGGTGAACGGGAAGTACGAGGGGCGCCAGCGCAGCTCCAGGCCGCCGCCGATCAGCTTCTCGACCAGCACCTCGATGGTGCCCTTGAGGTCGGCGAAGGTGATGCCCTCGTCCACCGCGAGGCCCTCGACCTGGCGGAACACCGGGGTGTGCGTGGCGTCCAGCTCGTCGGTGCGGTAGACGCGGCCGGGGCAGACCACGTAGACCGGGGGCTCGCGGTCGAGCAGGGTGCGGGCCTGGACCGGGGAGGTCTGGGTGCGCATCACCACGCCGGAGTCGGCGGAGCCGTCCGGGGCCTGTACGAAGAAGGTGTCCTGCATCGAGCGGGCCGGGTGGTCCGGGCCCAGGTTGAGGGCGTCGAAGTTCAGCCACTCGGCCTCGGCCTCGGGGCCCTCGGCGACCTGGTAGCCCATCGCGACGAAGGTGTCCTCGATGCGCTCGGCCAGGGTGGTCAGCGGGTGCCGGGCGCCGCGCGGGGCACGGTCGTACGGCAGCGTGACGTCCACCGCCTCCTCGACCAGCACGCGGGCGTCGCGCTCCGCCTCCAGCTCGGCCTGCCGCTTGGCGAGGGCCTTGTTGACGGCGCCGCGAGCCTGGCCGATCAGCTTGCCGGCGGCGGCCTTGGCGTGCGGGGGCAGGGCGCCGATCTCGCGGTTGGCGAGGGAGAGCGCGGAACGGTCGCCGGTGTGGGCGACCTTGGCCTCCTTCAGCTCGTCGAGCGTGCTGGCGGCGGCGAAGGCGGCGACGGCCTCGTCCCGCGCCTGCTCCACCACCTCGGGCTTGAGGGCCTCGACCTCGACCGGGTCGTACGACTTGTTGGGTGCCGACATCTCTATCTTCCCGTGCTCCTGCTCGTCCGTGCTCAGGTAAGGGTGGCTCTCCCCTGCGGTACGCCCGGCGTGGCCGGGGCACGGGCAGCCGTTCTCCGTACGACGGGGAAGAGGGGTGTCCGCGGCTCAGCCGCACAGGGCGTCCCACAACGCCAAAGGTCGAGTGTAGTCGCAGCGCGTAGCGCGGCTGCCTGGAAGCCCGTCCAGCGGGACCGCGGAGCATGCGTTCATGCTCCTTCAGAGCATGCCCCGCTCGTCGTCATGCTCCTTCAGAGCATGCTCTGCTTGTCGTTCATGCTCCTTCAGAGCATGCTCTGCTTGTCGTTCATGCTCCTTCAGAGCATGAAGTCCGGAACGCTGGCGGGCAGGATAAATCGGAACCGGGCGCCGCCGCAGGGCGCCCGGTCGACCCGGATCGAGCCGCCGTGGGCCTCCACGATGCCCTTGACGATGTACAGGCCCAGGCCGGTGCCGCCGCGCTTGGAACCGCGCCAGAAGCGGGTGAAGACGCGCGGCATCGACTCCTCGGGGATGCCGCTTCCTTCGTCGCTCACGGTGACCGCGGTTCCTTCCACGATGCGGGGAGGGGTGCCCGAGCGCTCCCAGAGGGGCGCCTCGACGACCTCCTTGGCCGGTGCCACCTCGATCGTGACAGTTCCCTCGCCGTGGCGCACCGCGTTTTCCAGCAGGTTGGCCAGCACCTGGTCGACCTTGTCCGGGTCGGCCCACAGGACGGTCAGCGGCTCGCTGATCCGGACGTCGAAGCGCTCCTCGGGGATGCCGGTGGCGACCTTGCGCTCGACGTGCCGGCGCACCGCGGCGGCCAGGTCGACCACCTGCTTGCGCAGTTCCAGCCGGCCGGCGTCGATCCGGGAGATGTCCAGCAGTTCGGCGATCAGCCGGGTGACCCGGTCGGCGTCGGCGTCCACCGTCTCCAGCATCAGCCGCTTCTGCCCGTCGGTGAACCGCTCCCACTTGGCCAGCAGCGTCGCCGTGAAGCCCTTGACGCTGGTGAGCGGCGAGCGCAGCTCGTGGGCGACGGTGGCGATCAGCTCGGCGTGGCTGCGCTCGGTGCGGCGCCGGGCCTCGGTGCCGCGCAGCGCGATCACCACCCGCTGCGGCGGCCCCAGCGGCACGTCCCGGACGTACCGGGCGGAGACCAGCACCTCGCGGCCGCCGGGCAGCAGCAGGTTGCGCTCCGGCTGGCCGGTGCGGGTGGCCAGGCCGCCGTACGGGTCGGTCAGCTGCCACCAGCGGCGGCCGTCCAGGTCCTCCAGCGGGAGGACGTCCTCCAGCCCGCTGCCGAGCGCGGCCTCCGGGGGCAGGCCGGTGAGCCGGGCCGCGGCCCGGTTGAAGCAGACCACCCGGCCCAGCGCATCGGCGACCACCAGGCCGTCCGGTAGGTCGTCCGGGTCGAGCTCTGGCCCGCTGCCGACCATGGGTGTCCTCCCCGATTACCCACCGTGCCGTTCCCCCCACAGAGGCAGACCCTAGCGCCTCGCAGCCCCCTGTAGTAGGCCCTCGGCCGGTGGCGCCGGGAGCGTGCGGGTCAGGCGTTCGAGCGGCAGCCGCCGGGCGAGCGCTGCGCCCGGGCCGAGGCGTACAGGCAGACGGCCGCGGCGGTGGCCAGGTTGAGGCTCTCGGCGTGCCCGTGGATCGGGACGCGCACGACCTCGTCGGCCAGCGCGCGGGTCTCCTCCGGAAGCCCCCAGGCCTCGTTGCCGAACACCCACGCGCCGGGCGCGCCCAGGGTGCCCTCGTCGAGCTCCTGGTCCAGGTCGCGCTCCCCCGCGCCGTCCGCGGCGAGCACCCGGACCCCGGCCGCGCGCAGCTGCGCGACGGCCTCCTCGACCGGTACGCCGACCGCCACCGGCAGGTGGAACAGGCTGCCGACGGAGGCCCGGACGGCCTTCGGGTTGTACAGGTCCACCGAGGCGTCGGTGAGCACCACGGCGTCCGCGCCGGCCGCGTCGGCGGTGCGCAGCACGGTGCCGGCGTTGCCGGGGTCGCGGACGTGGGCGAGGACCGCGACGAGCTTGGGGCGGGCCTTGAGCACCTCGGCGAACGGGGTGTCGATGAAGCGGCAGAGCGCCACGATGCCCTGCGGGGTCACCGTGTCGCAGATGTCGGCGATCACCTCGTCGGTGGCGGTCAGCACCGGCAGCCCCTCGGCCAGGGTCGCCTCGACGATGGCGGCGTGCCGCTCGGCGGCCTCCGGGGTCACGTACACCTCGACCACGGCGTGCTCGGCCGAGCCCGGCAGCTGGCCGAAGGCGACGGCCTCCCGGACGGCCTGCGGGCCCTCGACCAGGAAGCGGCGCTCCTTGGTGCGCTGGTTCCGCTTGGCGAGCCGGCGGGCGGCGACGACGCGCGGCGAGCGCAGGGAGGTGAGCAGGGGGGTGTCGGTGCTCGGCATGGTCTCGTTCTCTGTGGCGGGCGGCGCTGAAGATCCGGGGAAACGCAGAACCGGACCCGCAGGGAGCCTGCGGGTCCGGTCGGAGCTCGACTGATCTCGGAAGATCAGGCGGCGTCGGCGGCAGCCTTGGGGGCGTTCACGTCGGCCGGCAGCGCCTTCTGGGCGACCTCGACCAGCGACGCGAACGCGCCCGGGTCGTTGACGGCCAGGTCGGCCAGCATCTTGCGGTCGATCTCGACGCTGGCGGCCTTCAGGCCCTGCACGAAGCGGTTGTAGGTGATGCCGTTGGCACGGGCCGCAGCGTTGATGCGCTGGATCCACAGCTGACGGAAGTCGCCCTTGCGCTTCTTGCGGTCGTTGAAGTTGTAGACCAGCGAGTGGGTGACCTGCTCCTTGGCCTTGCGGTACAGGCGCGAGCGCTGGCCACGGTAGCCGCTGGCGCGCTCCAGGATGACCCGGCGCTTCTTGTGGGCGTTGACTGCCCGCTTGACGCGTGCCACTTGATTACTCCTTGGGTTGGACCACGGACTACTTCACGTGGTCCGTCATTCGAATGGGTCGGGAAGGATCAGCTGACCCGCTCACGGCTCGCACCGGGCGGGAGGGCGATCACTTGCCGAGAAGCTTCTTGATCTTCTTGGCGTCAGCGGGGGCCAGCTCGACGGTCCCGGCCAGCTTGCGGGTCAGCGTCGAGGGCTTGTGCTCCAGGAGGTGGCGGCGGCCGGCGCGCTCGCGGAGCACCTTGCCAGAGCCACTGATCTTGAAGCGCTTGCTGGCGCCACTGTGCGTCTTCTGCTTCGGCATTTCGCCGTATCTCCTCGTCGGTCCCGTCCGCGCCCGCGCGGCCTGCGCCACGCGGGCGTGAACTGGATGGATCTGTGTGACCGGGCGGGGCGCCCCGTCACCTTGGGGCCGGTCTCCCGGGCCGCCCTGGCCGGTGAAGGCTCAGGCGCCCTGGGAGGCGGCCGGCTGCTCGACCGGAGCGTCGGCCTCGACGGCCGGTGCCTCGGCCGGGGCGTCCTGTGCCTCGGTCGCCTCGTCGTCGGCGACCTCGTCGTCGACCAGCAGGTCGTCGTCCACCAGGTCGTCGTCCGCGGCGGCGTCGGAGCCGGGGGTACGGCCCTGACGCTCGGCCTTGCGGGCGTCGGCGAGGGCGCGGGCCTCGGCCATCGCCTCGGTCTTCTTCTTGTGCGGGCCAAGAACCATGATCATGTTTCGGCCGTCCTGCTTCGGCGACGACTCGATGAAGCCCAGGTCCTGGACGTCGTCGGCGAGCCGCTGCAGCAGGCGGAAGCCCAGCTCGGGGCGGGACTGCTCACGACCACGGAACATGATCGTGATCTTGACCTTGTCGCCCTGCTTGAGGAACCGGACGACGTGACCCTTCTTGGTGTCATAGTCGTGCGGGTCGATCTTCGGCCGGAGCTTCATCTCCTTGATGACCGTGTGCGCCTGGTTCTTGCGCGCCTCACGGGCCTTCATGGCCGACTCGTACTTGAACTTGCCGTAGTCCATGAGCTTGCACACCGGCGGCCGGGCGGTCGCCGCGACCTCGACCAGGTCGAGGTCGTACTCCTGCGCGAGCTCCAGCGCCTTGGCAAGCGGCACGATGCCGACCTGCTCGCCGCTGGGACCGACGAGTCGCACCTCCGGGACGCGAATCCGGTCGTTGATGCGGGGCTCGGTGCTGATGGGGCCTCCTCGGTTGCACCTTCTGCGATGCGGCCGTCGGACGGCGGACGCACGTAGTGGACTCGACCACTGGGCGGGGCTTCATTCGTGCTGCGCTGCCCGGCACCTGTTCGGCACCGTGTGCACCGCGACACGAAAAAAGCCCCGCTCGGTACAAGCGGGGCTCCACACAATCCGGGGGCAACACCCTGGTGAGGAGCGCTGCTGCGACTCGGCGCCGTGGCGCCCGTCGCGGACCGGGACCCGTCGACCCTGAGGTCGACCAGGTGGGAGACTTTCGCGGTTGCCCTCTCGGGCCTCCTGGGTGGAGCCTCCTCTTGCTGGCCAGGTGCCCATACGGGATCCCGGCCGGTCAGTCTCGAAGCATACAGCGCTGCGGAGTCGAACGCTATTCCGCCCCACCTCACCACCTTTGTCCGCCTCCGGAAGGGCCCTTGTACGCTCCAGGGGTACGGACACCGGCACGACGGAACGAGCCCCCCTTGAGCAGCGAGCCCACCAAGACCCCCGGCGCGGACGACGACGCGATCGGCTTCGACGACCTCACCCGGGACATCGCCGAGGTCCCGGCCGTCGAGGTGATCACCACCGTCGCGGTGCACCTGATGAGCGCCGCCGCGGTCAAGTGCGGCCTGGCCGAGGGCGGGGACAAGGACAAGGACCTCGACGAGGCCCGCAAGCTGATCACCGCGCTGGCCGGACTGGTCACCGCCGGCGCCCCGGAGATCAGCAACTTCCACGCGGCGCCCCTGCGGGACGGCCTGCGCTCGCTGCAGCTGGCCTTCCGCGAGGCCTCCATCGTCCCGGACGCGCCGGGCACGGGCCCGGGCGAGAAGTTCACCGGGCCGGTCTACTCCTGACCCGGACGCGACCCGGGGGCGGTGCGTCACGCGACGCACCGCCCCCGACGCACTTCCTACGGCTCCCCACCGCTCCCTACCGCCTGTAGAGCGGTTCCCCCGGCAGCTCCGCGCTCGCCGGCAGCACCGCGAGGTCCAGCCCCCGGTCCAGCCGCACCCGCAGCACCGGGTCGGCGGCCACCGCCCGCCCGACCCGCTGCACGGCAGCCTGCAGCCCGTCCTGGTCCAGCGCCGGGTCGAACACCACCGCGAGCACCCCGTCCGAGCCCTCCGAGGCCGCCAGCAGCCCGGTGAGCACCTGCGGCTCGGCCGCCAGCAGCCCGCGGACCGCCTCGCGCACCTCCGGGTCCCGGACCGGCGGCAGGAACGGGCGGTTCTCCGCGAGCGCCCGCAGCCGGGCGCCGCTCAGCTGGAAGGGCACCGGCCCGGCCGGGTCGACCAGCAGGGTGTCGGCGCGCTCGGAGAAGGCCACCATCGCGGCCTGCGGGGCCGCCGTCGGCGCCGGGCGGGCGTCGGCACGCCAGCGGGCGAGCGAGTCGAGCGAGGTGAAGGCCGGCAGCGCGCGGCGCCCGTCCGGGGCCTCCAGCACCGGGACGGCCATGTCGCTGGTCTTCTCGTGCTGGTGCCCGTGCTCGTCCACCTCGACCTCGCCGAGGATCGCGACGATCGGGACCATCAGCCGGGTGGGGGTCAGCGCCGCCAGCACCTCCGGCTCGGCCGCGCGGTCCTGCGACCAGCGGGCGAGGGCCTCGGCGAGCGCCGGGTCTGCGGTGCCGTCGTCGTCGGAGAAGCCGGGGTTCGGGATGCCCTTGCCGACGAACGCCGGGTTGGAGAAGTCTTTGCGGTCCACCCGCCCGACCCTATGCCACCGCGCGCGAGCCGCCCCATTTGCCCGCACGCGGGGCCTACCCACCGGTAGTGCGGTGTGGCACCCTGCGCCCATGGTGATCCTCGACGCACCCGCGACCGCTCCCGCTCCGGTCTCCGACCGCCTCCGGTACGACCGGGCCACCGCGCACCTGGACGGTCCGGTGGCCGTCGTCGACCTCGCCGCCTTCGACGCCAACGCCGCCGACCTGGTGCGCCGGGCCGCCGGCAAGCCGATCCGGGTGGCCAGCAAGTCGGTGCGCTGCCGGGCGCTGCTGGAACGCGCGCTGGCCGTGGACGGCTTCGCCGGGGTGATGAGCTACACCCTCGACGAGTCGCTCTGGCTGGCCCGCACCGGCGTGCGCGACGTCCTGCTCGCCTACCCCTCCGCCGACCGGGCCGGGTACACCGAGCTGACCGCCGATCCGGCGCTCGCCCGCGAGGTCACCGTCGTCCTCGACGACCCCGCCCAGCTGGACCTGATCGACAAGGCCCGCGGCGGCGACGCCGAGGTGCGGGTCTGCCTGGAGCTGGACACCGCGCTGCACCTGCTCGGCGGGCGGGTCCGGGTGGGCGCCCGGCGCTCCCCGCTGCGCACCCCCGAGGACCTCGGCGCCTTCGCCGAACTCGTCCAGCACCGCCGGGGCTTCCGGGTGGTCGGCCTGATGGCCTACGAGGGGCACGTCGCCGGGGTGGGCGACCAGGTGCCCGGCCGGCCGCTGCGCTCGCAGCTGATCCGGCTGATGCAGGCCAGGGCCAGGACCGAACTGGCCGAGCGGCGGGCGGCCGCGGTCCGGCGGCTGCGGCGGGTGGCCGAGCTGGAGTTCGTCAACGGCGGCGGCACCGGCAGCGTGGAGTCCACCGTGGCCGAGCGCGCGGTCACCGAGGTCGCGGCCGGCTCCGGGCTCTACCTGCCCCGGCTGTTCGACAACTACCGCTCGTTCCACGGCCGTCCGGCCGCGCTGTTCGGCCAGCCGGTGGTGCGCCGCCCCGGCGTCGGCGTGGTGACGGTGCTCGGCGGCGGCTACCCCGCCTCCGGCGCGGCCGGCCCGGACCGCTCGCCGGTGCCGTACCTGCCGCAGGGGCTGCGCTACGACCCGATGGAGGGCGCCGGGGAGGTGCAGACCCCGCTGCTCGGCGCGGCCGCGGACGACCTGCTGATCGGCGACCGGGTCTGGTTCCGGCACGCCAAGGCGGGCGAACTGTGCGAGCGCTTCGCCGAACTGCACCTGATCGAGGGTGATCGGATCGTCCGGACCGTCCCGACGTACCGGGGCGAGGGGAAGGCGTTCCTGTGACCGGTCGGCGGCCGGCGGCGGCCTGACCGTCCGAACGGCCGTCCGACGACCTTTCCGGAGCCTTAAGCGGGCCCGATGGAACGCCTAACCCGGCCGTTCCGTCGGGCCTTTGCCCTGTTCGGGGGCCTACAGTCCGTCAGAAAGCGTGGCACGCGCGACTATTGCCAGCTGGTCCAGACCAATCATACGCTCTGGCCAGGGGTCCGCGGTCCGGGCCGGCGGCCCCCGAACGGGCAGGCGTGTCCGCTCCCCCACACCCGCCCGGAACGACGGTCAAGGAGTCCCCACCCCATGTCCATCAAGCGAAGTGCCCTGTCCGTCGGCGCGGTCGGCGCCGCGGCCCTCGCGGTGGCCGTTTCCACCGCAGGCACCGCCAGCGCCCACGGCACCATGACCAACCCGGTCAGCCGGGTCGCCGCCTGCTACGCCGAGGGCCCCGAGCACCCGGTGTCCCAGGTCTGCAAGGACCTCGTCGCCGCGAGCGGCACCCAGCCGCTGTACGACTGGAACGAGGTGAACATCGCCAACGCGGCCGGCAACCACCAGGCGCTGATCCCGGACGGCAAGCTCTGCTCGGCCAACCGCGACAAGTACCAGGCCCTGGACTGGCCGCGCACCGACTGGCCGGCCACCGCGGTCAAGGCGGGCGCCTTCACCTTCCAGTTCCGCACCACCGCGCCGCACGTGGGCACCCAGACCGTCTACATCACCAAGCCGGGCTACGACGCCACCAAGCCGCTGAAGTGGTCGGACCTCGACCCGACGCCGGTCGCCCAGGTGCAGGTCGACCGCACCGCCACCAACGGCTTCTACACCTACGCCGGCACCCTGCCGCAGCGCACCGGCCGCCAGCTGCTGTACACGGTCTGGCAGCGCAGCGACAGCCCGGAGGCGTTCTACAGCTGCTCCGACGTCGACTTCGGCGCGGCCACCGCGGCCGGTGCCCCGGCGGTTCCGGCGCTCGCCGCGCAGGCCCCGGCCGCGCCCAGCGACGCGCAGATCGCGGCCGACGCGCCCAAGTCCACGGTCGCCCACCACGGCCACGGCGGCGACCCCAACTCCCCGGCCGGCGCCGTGATCCCGACCGCCACCGCGGCCGTCGGCACGTCGGCCACCGGCCCGCTGCTGCTGGCCGGCGCCGCCGCGATCAGCGTCGGCTGGGCCGGCATGGTGCTCCGGCGCCGTCGCATCGAGGCTGTTCGACGCGACTCCTGACGCCGGACGCGGGGCCGGGGCGGCCAAACCCCCGTCCGGCCCGGTTCCGCGGCTCCACCCCGTGTGAGGAGCGGGTGGCTCAGGTGCTGGTGCCGCCGGTCCCAGCGGCACCACCGCCGGGAACGCCACCGGTGGCGCCGCCGGGAAGCCCGCCGCCCGGGATGGACGGCAGCTTGCCCTTGAAGTCGGCGATGCCGTTGACGATGGTGTCCATCAGGCCGAGGTCCGGCGCCTTGTCGGCGATGTCGAAGCCGAAGTGCACGGAGACCAGCGTCTTGCCGTCGGTGGACGGGAAGACCACCGTCTGCACGTAGCCGTTGTTGCCCTTCGGAGCGTCGACCTTCCAGCGGACCAGGTAGCCGTCCTGGCCGTTGACCTTGACCGCCTCGGACTTCAGCTCCTGGTGCCCGGTGATGGCGCCGTACGAGTCCTTGGCCGCCTTCTCGATGTCGGCCTTGGCGGCGGCCTGGGCGTCGGTGCCGCCGCCGCCGATCCGGCCGGTGGTCACCCCGCCGAGGGTGCACGATTCGCTGCCGTCCGGGCAGGTGTAGGCGCCGACCGTGAGCGCGGCGTAGCCGTCGCTGGTGTAGCCGCCCTGCCAGCCGGAGGGGACGGGCAGGGTGAGCCCGTTCACCAGGTCGATCGCGTTCCCGCCGCCGGGCCTGGTCTTGCCGCTGCCGCCGTTCCCGTTCCCGCCGGGCCCGCCGTTGCCGCCGGTCCCGCCGTTGCCACCGGTCCCGTTGCTGCCGTCGCCGCTGCCGCCGTTGTTGCCGTTGCCGTTCCCGTTGTTGCCGTTGCCGTTCCCGCCGTTCCCGTTGCCACCGAGGCCCGGGAAGCCGTTCCAGGGGCCGTTCTCGCCGTTCGGCACGGCCTGCCGGGCACTGCGCTGCGGGCGGTTGTCGCTGTGGCCGTCCATCGCCAGGTAGGTGATCCCGGAGCCGGTGCCCAGGCCGAGCAGCGCCGCGACCGTGGCGGCGATCACCATCGGGGACGGCCGGCGCCGGGGCTTGCGCGGCGGCGGTGCCTCGGAGCCGTAGGCGGTACCGAAGGGCGGCGGCTCCGGGTAGCGGACGGTCGGCCCGCTGTCCAGCACCTCGCCCTGCAGCACCGTGGGCTCGTCGGCCGACCCCGGCCCCGGAGCCCCGGCCGCCGGGGGCACCGGCTCCGGGGCGTCCGAGGGTGCGGGCCGGGTGCTGGCCGTCCAACCCCTGCCGTCCCACCAGCGCTGCGGCCTCGGGTCGCCGCCGGTGTCCTTCGGGTCCGGGTACCACCCGGCGGGAATCTGCTCGCTCACAACAGAGAATCTAAAGGCACGCGGATAAACGCGAAATCAGCGCGACCTCGAATTCCGGTGGCTTTCGATGAGATTACGGTGAGAAGGGGCACGTCGGGCACGCTCAGGACTGTCGCGCCCGCCCGGGGCTACAGCGGGGTCACGTAGGCGCCCGAGATGCCGCCGTCCACCAGGAACTCGCTCGCCGTGATGAAGGACGAGTCGTCGCTCGCCAGGAAGGCCACCGCGGCGGCGATCTCCTCGGCCCGGGCGAACCGGCCCAACGGGATGTGCACCAGCCGGCGGGCCGCCCGCTCCGGGTCCGTGGCGAACAGCTCCCGCAGCAGCGGGGTGTCCACCGGCCCCGGTGACAGCGCGTTCACCCGGATCCCCTCCCGGGCGAACTGCACGCCCAGTTCCCGGGACATGGCCAGCACCCCGCCCTTGGAGGCGGTGTACGAGATCTGCGAGGTGGCCGCGCCCATCCGGGCCACGAAGCTGGCCGTGTTGATGATCGAGCCCCGCCCGTGCCGCCGCATGTACGGCAGCGCGGCCTTGCAGCACAGGAACACCGAGGTCAGGTTGACCTCCTGGACCTTGCGCCAGGCGTCCAGGCCGGTGGTCAGGATCGAGTCGTCCTCCGGCGGCGAGATGCCCGCGTTGTTGAACGCGACGTCCACGCTCCCGTACGTCTCGTACGCCTCGTCGAACAGCGCCTCGACCATGTACGGGTCGGTGACGTCGGTGTGCACGAACAGGCCGCCGACCTCCTTCGCGGCCGCCCGCCCGGACTGCTCGTCCACGTCCGCGCAGACCACCTTCGCGCCCTCCGAGGCGAGCCGGCGGGCCGCCGCCAGGCCGATCCCGCTGCCGGCGCCGGTGATCACGGCGGTGCGGCCGACCAGGCGGCGGCACACCGGTGCGTCGTTCTCCGTCATCGGCTTCTACTCCTCGCTGTGGATGAAGACGTTCTTGGTCTCGGTGAAGTGGCGCAGCGCGTCCGGCCCCAGCTCCCGGCCGACCCCGGACTCGCCGTAACCGCCGAACGGCGTCCAGTACCGCACCGAGGAGTGCGAGTTGACCGACAGGTTGCCCGCCGCGACGCCGCGGGCCAGCCGCAGCGCCCGGCCGAGGTCCCTGGTCCAGATCGAGCCGGACAGGCCGTAGCGGGTGGCGTTGGCCAGCCGCAGCGCGTCCGCCTCGTCGGTGAACGGCAGCACGGCGGCGACCGGGCCGAAGATCTCCTCGGTGACCGCCGGCACCTCCGGGTCGGTCGGCGCGATCACCGTCGGCGGGTACCAGTAGCCGGGCCCGTCCGGCACCGCGCCGCGGGCCAGCACCGGCAGGTCCGGGGTGACGTAGGAGGCGACCCGGCGCACCTGGGCGGCCGAGATCAGCGGGCCCAGCCGGGTCTCCGGGTCCGCCGGGTCGCCGGTGCGCAGCGCCTCGACGGCGGGCAGCAGCAGCGCCAGGAAGTCGTCGTACACCTCCCGCTGGACCAGGATCCGGCTGCGCGCGCAGCAGTCCTGGCCGCTGTTGTCGGCGAAGGACATCGGGTCCGCGGCGCGGGCCAGGTCGGCGTCGGCGAAGACGATGCTGGGGCTCTTGCCGCCCAGCTCCAGGGTGACCCGCTTGGCCCGGGCCGCGCAGCGGGCGGCCACCTCCTTGCCGACCACGGTCGAGCCGGTGAAGACGATCTTGCGGACCGCCGGATGGTCCACCAGGGCCCGGCCGGTCGTCCCGCCCGGGCCCGGCAGCACCTGGAACAGACCCTCCGGCAGCCCTGCCGCCAGGGCGAGTTCGGCCAGCCGCAGTGCGGTGAGCGGGGTCGCCTCGGCGGGCTTGAGCAGGACGGCGTTGCCCGCCGCCAGGGCGGGCGCGAAGCCCCAGGCGGCGATCGGCATCGGGAAGTTCCACGGCGCGATCACCCCGACCACGCCGACCGGCTCGTGGAAGGTCACGTCCAGGCCGCCGGCCACCGGGATCTGGCGGCCGGTCAGGCGTTCCACTCCCCCGGCCGCGTACTCCAGCAGGTCCCGGACGTTGCCGGCCTCCCAGCGGGCGTTGCCCACGGTGTGGCCGGCCTCGCGCACCTCCAGTGCGGCCAGTTCCGGCACGTGCACCTCGACCTGGTCGGCGAACCGGCGCAGCAGCCGGGCCCGTTCGCCCGGTGCCAGCGCCGCCCAGGCCGGCTGGGCCTTCGACGCGCGCTGGACCGCCGCGTCCACCTGCCCCGCGGTGGTGTCCGGGACGGTGGCGAGCACCTCTCCGGTGGCGGGATTGCGGACGGTGCTGACGGTGGGGTCGGTCATCGGCCTCACATCCGTTCGAAGGATCGGTAGCGCTCCCAGTCGGTGACGGTGCCGTCGAAGGCGCACTGCTCCACCCGGGCCATGTTCAGGTAGTGCTCGACCACGTCGTCGCCGAAGGCCACCCGGGCCAGCTCGCTGTCGGCCCACAACTCCGCGGCCTCGCGCAGCGAACCGGGCACCCGGGCGTACTCCTCGACGGCGTAGGCGTTGCCCAGGCACGGCGCCGGCAGCTCCAGCTTCCGCTGCAGCCCGTGCAGGCCGGCCGCGATCATCCCGGCCACCGCCAGGTACGGGTTGACGTCCCCGCCCGGCACCCGGTTCTCCATCCGCAGGCCCGGGCCGTGGCCGACCACCCGGTAGGCGCAGGTCCGGTTGTCCCGGCCCCAGGCCACCGCCGTCGGGGCGAACGAGCCCTGGCGGTAGCGCTTGTAGGAGTTGATGTTCGGCGCGTACAGCAGGCTGAACTCGCGCAGCGCCGTCAGCTGGCCGGCCAGGAAGTGCCGCATGGTGTCGGTCATCCGGCCGTCCCGGTCGGCGAAGGCCGGCGCGCCCACCGCGTCGCGCAGCGACAGGTGGATGTGGCAGCTGTTGCCCTCGCGCTCGTTGTACTTGGCCATGAAGGTCAGCGCGCACCCCTGCTGCGCGGCGATCTCCTTCGCGCCCGTCTTGTAGACGCTGTGCTGGTCGCAGGTGGTCAGCGCGTCCGCGTAGCGGAAGGCGATCTCGTGCTGGCCGAGGTTGCACTCGCCCTTGGCCGACTCCACCACCAGCCCGGCGCCCGCCATCTCGTTGCGGATCCGGGACAGCAGCGGCTCGACCCGGGCGGTGCCCAGCATCGAGTAGTCCACGTTGTACAGGTTCGCCGGCGTCAGGCCGCGGTAACCGCCCAGCCAGGCCTGCTCGTAGGTGTCCCGGAACACCAGGAACTCCAGCTCGGTCCCGATGTCGGCGGCCAGCCCGTACTCCGCCAGGCGCGCGATCTGGTGGCGCAGCAGCTGGCGGGGGGCCGCGTCCACCGGGTGGCCGCCGTGCCGGGCCAGGTCCGCGGTCACCTGCGCGGTGCCCGGCTGCCAGGGGGTCAGCCGCAGGGTGCCGAGGTCGGGGCGCATCGCGAAGTCGCCGTAGCCGGTGGCCCAGGAGGAGAAGGCGTAGCCGTCGACGGTGTTCAGGTCGACGTCCACGGCGAGCAGGTAGTCGCAGGCCTCGGCGCCGTGCTCGACCACCTCGTCCAGGAAGAAGCGGGCGGCGAAGCGCTTGCCCTGCAAGCGCCCCTGCATGTCCGTGAACGCCAGCGCCACGGTGTGGACCTCGCCGGTGTCCACCAGCATGCGCAGTTCGTCCAGGGTCAGCGGCGCCCGGGGCGGCACGCCCGCGGCGGCGTTCTCGGGCATGACGGAACCCTCCACGATCACTCTTCGAGTTCAAGCGGTCACAGCGAACCGTACGGCCTGCGGCGGACGGCGCGGAAGAGGGCGGGCAGGTGTGGCGCGCCGACATGCGTGGTTGACGGGGGATCAGGCGGTGCGGGTGGAGAATGCCCGCCATGGATCGCAGGCCTTTCATCGGCGTCAGCACCTACCTGGTCGACGCGAGTTGGAGCAACTGGCAGGGCCGCCGGGTGGCCCTGGTGCCCGAGCGGTACACCGCGTACGTCCAGGAGTCCGGCGGGATCGCGGTGCTGCTCCCGCCCGACTCCCCCGACCGCGCACCCGAGGTGCTCGCCCGGCTCGACGCCCTCGTCATCGCGGGCGGGCCCGACATCGACCCCGCCTACTACGGCCAGCCCGCCCACCCCCGCACCGAGGTCGACTCCCCCGAACGGGACCGGTGGGAGTCGGCCCTGCTGCGGGCGGCCCTGGCGGCCGGGATGCCGCTGCTGGGGATCTGCCGGGGCATGCAGGTGCTCAACGTCGTCTGCGGCGGGACCCTCGTCCAGCACCTGCCGGACGTCGTGCCGGTGGACGTCCACGGCGGCGCGGACGGCGGCTACGGAACGCACCTGGTGCGGCCGGTGCCGGGGACGCTGCTCGGCGGGCTGCTGCCGGAGAGCGAGGTGGAGGTGCCGACCTTCCACCACCAGGCCGTCGACCGGGTCGGGGCGGGCCTGCGGGTCTCGGCCCACGCGCCGGACGGGACGGTCGAGGCGGTCGAGGGCCCGGGCTTCACCCTGGGCGTGCAGTGGCACCCGGAACAGGGGGACGACCTGCGGGTGATGCGGGCCCTGGTGCGGGCGGCCACCGCGGCGCAGTTGGACACCGCGCTGATCGGGTAGCCGAGGCGCGCCCGCCCCCTCGGAACGACCGCTCAACGGCAACGACAACGGTCACCAGTACAGCCTTTGGATCTTTGTCCGTTCTGCGGTTCACTTCGGGTGCAGGGCGATCGCGCCCCTCCCCTCCCCACCCGTGCGTCCAGAGAGGACTTCGATGGCCGGGCACGAGCATTCCCACACTGATCATGCGCATGACCACCAGCACGCGCACGACCACGGCGGACACCGGCACGGCGGACACGGCGGCCACTCGCACGGTGTCGCCGCCGACGCCGACCGCCGCTGGCTGCTCGGCGCCCTCACGCTCATCGTCGTCTTCATGGCCGGCGAGGTCGTGGTCGGCTTCGCCGCGAAGTCCCTGGCCCTGATCTCCGACGCGGCGCACATGCTCACCGACGCCGCCTCGATCGTCCTCGCGCTGGTCGCGATGCGCCTCGCCGCCCGCCCGGCCCGCGGCGGCTACACGTACGGCCTCAAGCGCGCCGAGATCCTGTCCGCCCAGGCCAACGGCGTCACCCTGCTGGTGCTGTCCGCCTGGCTGGGCTACGAGGCCGTCACCCGGCTGTTCGAGCCGCCGGAGGTCGCCGGCTCGCTGGTGCTGGTCACCGCGCTGATCGGGATCGTGGTCAACCTGGCCGCCGCCTGGTGCATGTCGAAGGCCAACCGCAGCTCGCTGAACGTCGAGGGCGCCTTCCAGCACGTGCTCACCGACCTGTACGCGTTCATCGCCACCGCCGTCGCCGGCGCCGTCATGCTGACCACCGGCTTCGTCCGGGCCGACGCGATCGCCTCGCTGATCGTGGTCGCGCTGATGCTCAAGGCCGGCATCGGCCTGGTCCGCGACTCCGGGCGGATCTTCCTGGAGGCCGCCCCGGCCGGCATCGACCCGGACGCGGTGGCCGACCGGATGGTCGCCCAGCCGCTGGTCGAGGAGATCCACGACCTGCACATCTGGGAGATCACCTCCAACCAGCCGGCCCTGTCCGCGCACATCCTGGTCACCCCCGGCGGCGACTGCCACGCCGTCCGGCGCGAGCTCCAGCGCGGACTGGCCGACGAGTACGGCATCACCCACAGCACGCTCCAGGTCGACCACGTCGGCGAGGACGCGGCCGGCGCCCTGCTCCAGATCGCCGCCCCGGGCGAGCAGCCCGCCGAACACTGCGCCGACGCGCACGGCCCGGTCCACCGCGCCGGCCCGCACGAACACTGAAGCCGCCCTCCTGTCGTCGCGGTGCGGCATGATCTGACACGTGACCGCACCGCGACTGATGCTCCTCGACTCCGCCAGCCTGTACTTCCGGGCCTACTACGGCGTGCCGGACACCCTGCGCTCCCCGCAGGGCGAACCGGTCAACGCCGTCCGCGGCCTGCTGGACTTCATCGCCCGGCTGGTCCACGACCACCACCCCGACCAGCTCGTCGCCTGCATGGACGCCGACTGGCGCCCGCAGTGGCGGGTGGACCTCCTCCCCTCGTACAAGACCCACCGCGTCGCCGAGGCCGCCGAGGACGGCGAGGAGGAGGTGCCGGACACGCTCGCCCCGCAGGTCCCGGTGATCGAACAGGTGCTGGACGCGCTCGGCATCGCCCGGGTCGGCTCCCCCGGCTACGAGTCCGACGACGTCATCGGAACCCTGACCGCCCGCGCCAAGGGCCCGGTGCAGATCGTCACCGGCGACCGCGACTTGTTCCAACTCGTCGACGACGCCCGCGGGATCACCGTGCTCTACCCGGTCAAGGGCATGGGCAACCTCCAGGTCACCGACGACGCGCTGCTCCTGGAGAAGTACGGCGTGCGCGGCGCCCAGTACGCCGACATGGCCGCCCTGCGCGGGGACCCGAGCGACGGCCTGCCCGGGGTCAAGGGCATCGGCGAGAAGACCGCCGCCCAGCTCATCAACGAGTACGGCGACCTCACCACCATCCGCGCCGCCGCCCTCGACCTCTCCTCCAAGCTCACCCCGGCCCGCCGCCGCAACCTCGTCGAAGGCGCCCCCTACCTCGACGTCGCCCCGACCGTCGTCCGAGTCGCCCTCGACGCCCCGCTCCCCGCCTTCGACCCGGCCCTCCCCCACGAACCGCTCGACCCGATGACCCTGGAGGAGCTCTCCACCCGCTGGGGCCTCGGCAGTTCCCTCGACCGCCTCCTGGAGTCCCTCTCCGCCCGCTGAGCCCCCGGCAGAGGGGCCTATTTCCGCCGCCCCAGGCGAAACAACGCCGTCGGCGAGGACACCCGGTACCTCTGTCGGGCCGACGCCGAACGCCTGGACCTTCCGCAGGAGGAGGCCGGACGCCCACCGCATCATCACGCGGTGCCGCAGGGCACTCGGTTCTGCCTGAGAATTCCCACGAACCCCAGCCGCCCGAGCCGGAATATACGAGAATCACGATCCCGCCGGCGAATCTCGACCGCCTAACGTCCTGCCGATGGCTTCGATCGGCACGGGAGTTGAGTGATGATCACGAGGCCGCAGTGGTTGACGGATGGCGTCCTGCCGAGTGGTGTAGCAGGGATCTTGGTGTAACCCCTGGCCATAAGGGAGCCATCGCGCAACTCTCCGAGTAGGCATGCTCGTTGAGTGAGAGGTGCGCGATGGCCGCGGCTGGGCCGGCTCATCCGGGAAACAGGCCGACCGAACGAAGCCCTCGCCCGGGCCTTGTGCGCCGTTGCGGCCAGTCACAACGATCCGGCACGACCGAGCCGGGCATCCGTCACTCAGTGGGTCCGCCAAGGCGTCATGCCCTCCGGGAACATCCCCCAGCACTACTACACCGTCGCCGTGAAGCTGGCGGCCGAGGCTGACGACCCCGCGATGGCCGGCCACGTCCTGCGCGCCATGGCCCACCAGGCGGTCGACCTCCGGAAGCCGCACCATGCTGTCAGGGTCGCCGAGGCGTCGATGGTCGGCGACCGATTCCGGCTCGCCAGCCCTCGCGAACGGTCTCTGCTCGGCGTCGTCCACGCACGCGCTCTCGCCGCTGCGGGGCGCGCCGCGGAGGCGAACGCCGCACTCCTTCGGGCACGCCGGTCATCGAAGTGAAGCCCTGGTTCGAGGAGTTCGGCGCGCGCGGAGAAGTGCGCCAACCCGCATGGACCACGGAGATGCTCCGCGACTACTTCGCCCCGGCGCCTCCCACACCCTGACCATCGGCGTCGCCTCGCTCGTTTCGGCTGCCTCTTCTCCACGAGAAGTCGACCTGATCGACTTCCCGTGCAACCGCTCACAATTCCGGTGCCGCTTCGGCCCCGCCGAAGCGGCACCGGCTTGGAATCTCGCTTCTGTCATCAGAATGCCTCTGCCCCTGTCATCGGCGGGGGCAGAGGCATTTCCTCTGCGCAGGAAGCCCCAGCGGCGAGGCGAAGCCGAAGCCGCACGGGGGTGGGGGACGGAAGCCGCCGGGCACGCCAGGGGCCCGCACGTTCGGGGTGAACGGGCGGGCCCCTGGCGTTCGGCGGTCAGCCCACCGAGGAGTAGGCGATGATGCCGCGGCGCAGGCCGTCGACGGCCTTGCGGGCCGTCCGGCGCAGTTCGGCGTCCTCGCCGGCCGCGTCCTGGATCTGGCCGAGGACGTCGATCAGTTGCTTGGTCCAGCGGACGAAGTCGCCGGCCGGCATGTCGGCGTCGCGCAGCACCTGGTCCAGGCTGTGGCCGAGGGCCCAGCGGTGGGCGGCCCAGGCGAAGCCGAGGTCGGGCTCGCGCTGGCCGACGCCCTCGGCGGTGTTGATCCGGTGCTGCTCCTCCAGGGCGTCCAGGTGGCCCCAGATCCGGACCATCTGGCCGAGCGCCTCCTTGGCCGCGCCCTCCGGCACCCGGGGGGCGGTGGCGTCGTCGGACTGGCGCGCCTCGTAGACCAACGCCGAGGCGCAGGCGGCGAGTTCGGCGGCGTCCAGGCCGCTCCAGACGCCTTCGCGGATGCACTCGGAGGCGAGCAGGTCGAGTTCGCCGTAGAGCCGGCCGAGGCGCTTGCCGTCGTCGGTGACGGTGTCGCCGCTGAGGTAGCCGAGGTCGGTGAGCAGCCCGCAGACCCGGTCGAAGGTGCGGGCGATGGTGTGGGTGCGGGAGCGCATCCGGCGTTCCAGTACCTCGGTGTCGCGGTGCAGGCGGTGGTAGCGCTCGGCCCAGCGGGCGTGGTCCTCGCGCTCGTCGCAGCCGTGGCAGGGGTGCTGGCGCAGTTCGGTGCGCAGCCGGGTGATCTCCTGGTCGTCGGCGGCGGCCGCGCGGCCCCGGCGGAACCGCTCGGGTTCGAGGTGGCCGGCCTTGGTGCGCAGCGCGGAGGCGAGGTCCCGGCGGGACTGCGGGCTGCGCGGGTTGAAGGACTTGGGGATGCGCACCCGCTCGACGGCGGCGACCGGGTACGGGAAGTCGATCATGGCGAGCCGCTTGACCTGCCGCTCGGCGGTGAGCACCACCGGGCGGGGCCCGTCCTGGAAGTCGGGGTGGCGGCCGACCCGGCCGTTGCGGCTGACCGGCGGCAGGCCCGGGTCGAGGACGAGGGCGAGGCCGGCGAACTTGCCGGTGGGGACGTGGATGACGTCGCCCGGCTTGAGGTGCTCGATCGACTCGACGGCGGCCGCGCGGCGCTGGCTGCTGCCCTCGCGGGCGAGTTCGTTCTCCCGGTCCTTGAGCCGGCGACGCAGGTCCATGTACGCGTCGAAGTCGCCGAGGTGGCAGGTCATCGACTCGCGGTAGCCCTCCAGCCCCTCCTCGTTGCGCTGGACCTGGCGGGCGATGCCGACCACCGAGCGGTCGGCCTGGAACTGGGCGAAGGAGGTTTCCAGCAGTTCGCGCGAGCGGTGCCGGCCGAACTGGGAGACCAGGTTGACGGCCATGTTGTAGGACGGCCGGAACGAGGACTTGAGCGGGTAGGTGCGGGTGCCGGCCAGGCCGGCCAGCGCCTCCGGGTCGAGGCCGCGCTGCCAGAGCACCACGGCGTGGCCCTCGACGTCGATGCCTCGGCGCCCGGCCCGGCCGGTGAGCTGGGTGTACTCGCCGGGGGTGATGTCGGCGTGGGTCTCGCCGTTCCACTTGACCAGCTTCTCCATGACCACCGAGCGGGCGGGCATGTTGATGCCGAGCGCGAGGGTCTCGGTCGCGAAGACGGCCTTGACCAGGCCCTTCACGAACAGCTCCTCGACCACCTCCTTGAACCGCGGCAGCATCCCGGCGTGGTGGGCGGCGATGCCGCGCTCCAGCCCGTCCAGCCACTCGAAGTAGCCGAGGACGTGCAGGTCCTCGTCGGGGATGTCGGCGCAGCGCTCCTCGACGAAGGCCCGGACGAGGGCGCGGTCGGCGTCCTTGTTGAGCCGCAGGCCGGAGCTGAGGCACTGCTGGACGGCGGCCTCGCAGCCGGCCCGGCTGAAGATGAAGGTGATCGCGGGCAGCAGCCCCTCGGCGTCGAGCCGGTCGATGACGTCCACCCGGCCCGGCGTCCAGACCCGGCCGGGGCGCCCGTTGGGCATGCTGCGGCCCCGGCCGCGGCCCAACCGGTCGCGCGGGTTGCGGTCCAGCTCGGAGCGGGCGAGCCGGACCAGCTCGGGGTTGACGGCCTTGCCGGGGTTGCGCGGGCCGTCCTTGGGGCGGCCGTCCCGGTCGGGGTTGGCGAACAGGTCGTACATCCGGTTGCCGGCCATCACGTGCTGCCACAGCGGCACGGGCCTGGTCTCGGAGACGATCACCCGGGTGCCGCCGCGCACGGTGTCCAGCCAGTCGCCGAACTCCTCGGCGTTGGAGACGGTCGCGGAGAGCGAGACGAGGGTGACCGACTCGGGGAGGTGGATGATGACCTCCTCCCAGACGGCGCCGCGGAAGCGGTCGGCGAGGTAGTGCACCTCGTCCATGACGACGTAGCCGAGGCCGTCGAGGGTGCTGGAGCCCGCGTAGAGCATGTTGCGCAGCACCTCGGTGGTCATGACCACCACGGGGGCGTCGCCGTTGACGGTGTTGTCGCCGGTGAGCAGGCCGACCTTGGCGGCGCCGTAGCGCTTGACCAGGTCGCCGTACTTCTGGTTGGACAGCGCCTTGATGGGCGTGGTGTAGAAGCACTTGCGGCCGCCCAGGAGGGCCAGGTGCACGGCGAACTCGCCGACGATGGTCTTGCCCGAGCCGGTGGGCGCGGCGACCAGGACGCCCGAGCCGGCCTCCAGCGCCTCGCAGGCCTCCAGTTGGAAGTCGTCCAGCGGGAAGTCGTACAGCTGCTGGAAGCCGTGGAGCGCGGTCGCCTGTTCCTTGGCCCGGCGGCGGCTGGCCGCGTACGCCTCGGCGGGGCTGAGCTCCTGGTCGTCGTGGGGCTGGGGCTCAGGGGTGTTCATCGCCGTCCGGGTGTGGTTGGTGTGATCTCGCATCTCAGCGAGAGGTTACCCGGCGGCACTGACATCGATAGCACCGTTTTTCCGTGCGACTTTCCGTGCGGCTTCCGTACGGCTTTCCCCGCGGCTTCCGTGCGGCTTCCACAGGGCTTCCGCACGGCGGGATCGGCCGCGGGATCATTCCGGGATCGCTTCCCTCTCACATCCATAGTTGCAAACATCTTCAAGTGATCGGAGTCCGACCAGCTTCGGACGTCTCCGGTCATCCCCGGTGGACCGCCGCCGGCCTCCCTACCGTCGTTGCCACGGCGGAGCGACCGCCACCAACTCACGGGAGGACACCGACGATGGCGAACCTGGAGACGTCCCTCAAAGAGGCCATGGGGATCGACGGCGCGATCGGCGTCGCCCTGGTCGACTACGGCAGCGGCATGGCGCTCGGCAGCCTCGGCGACGGCGGCGAACTGGACCTCAACGTCGCCGCCGCCGGGAACACCGACGTGGTCCGCGCCAAGATGCGGGCGATGGAGATGCTCAACCTGCACGACAACGAGATCGAGGACATCCTGATCAGCCTCACCAACCAGTACCACATGGTCCGACCGATCACCACGCCCACCGGACGCGGCCTCTTCCTCTTCCTGGCGCTCAACCGCGGCCGCTCCAACCTCGCGATGGCCCGCCACCAGCTCAAGCGGATCGAACTCTCGCTGGAGATCTGAGCGGACCGACACCAGGGAAGGGGGGACTCGTGGCGGTAGCGCTCTACCAGGCCAAGGCCGAGTTCTTCCGGATGCTCGGCCATCCCGTCCGGATCCGGGTGCTGGAACTGCTCCAGGCCGGACCGACTCCCGTCCGCGGGCTGCTCGCCGAGCTGGAGGTCGAACCCTCCAGCCTCTCCCAGCAGCTCGCGGTGCTGCGCCGGTCCGGCATCGTCACCGCCACCCGGGAGGGCAGCACGGTGGTGTACGCGCTGGCCGGCGGCGACGTCGCCGACCTGCTGCGAGCGGCCCGGCGGATCCTCACCGGGCTGCTCGCCGACCAGAACCTGCTGCTCGCCGAGCTGCGGGCCAGCTCCGACCGGGCCGGCTCCGAGCGGGCCGGCCCCGAGCGGGCCGGCCCCGACCGAGGCAGCTCCGAGCGGGCCGGCCCGGAGTAGCCGTGTGCGGACCGGGGCCGGACCAGCCGCGCGCGCAGGCCGGCCCCCGCGAGCCGGTCAGCCCTTCAGCAGGTCGGCCAGCCCGTCCGCCAGCCGCTCGTACTCCCGCGGCCGGTTGTACAGCTGCGCGCTGACCCGCAGCACCCCGCCACCGGCCCACGGGCGGATCGCGATCCGGGTGCCGAGCCGCTGCCACACCTCGTCCCGCAGCGGTCTCACGTCCTGCTCCGCCTCGACGCACCCGGCCGGCAGCCGGACGGAGCGCATCGAGACCCCGGGCGTCGCGGGCAGCGGTGACAGGCCGGCCCGCTCGGCGAGCACCCGCTGGCCGTACCCGGCGAGCGCGGCGTTGTGCGCGGCCACCGCCTCGGGGCCGAGCTCGCGCAGCAGCTCGAACCCGGCCGGGGCGGCCAGCCAGCCCGTGTAGTCGCAGGTGCCGCGCCACTCGACGTTCCACGGGAAGCCCCGGTCGTGCTCCCAGGAGAAGGTGAGCGGGCGCACCCGGTCCACCCACTCCGGGCGGACGGCGAGCACGCCGGTGCCGCGCGGGGCGAAGGCCCACTTGTGCAGGTTGCCGAACCAGAAGTCGGCGTTCGGGTCGACCGGGGCGGGCAGCATGCCGGGGGCGTGGGCGCCGTCCACGACGGTGGTCACGCCGCGCTCGCGCAGGTCG
Source organism: Kitasatospora sp. NPDC087271 (assembly GCF_044744605.1). NCBI lineage: Bacteria > Bacillati > Actinomycetota > Actinomycetes > Kitasatosporales > Streptomycetaceae > Kitasatospora > Kitasatospora sp. NPDC087271. The sequence goes on along the minus strand of NZ_JBIUYQ010000007.1, from coordinate 91,701 downwards.
GCGAGCAGGCCCGCTCCGGCGATCAGGCGGGCGGTGGGCGAGGTGATCTGGTCCAGCACCGCGACGGTGACGCGCTCGTCGACGGCGGCGAGCACCGCCTCCCGGACGGCCTGCTCGTCGGGGGTGTCCAGCGGCAGTTCGACCTCGACCACCTCGGCGCCGGTCTCGGCGGCCCGGCGGGCGGCGGCCCGGGTGACCACCCCGTAGCCGTGGTCGGTGACCAGGATCCGGTCGCCGGGCGCGAACGGGATGGTGTCCAGGGCTATCGCGACCGCCTCGGTGACGTTGGAGACCAGGGCGAGCCGGCCCGGGTCGACGGCCAGGTCGGCGGCGATCCTGGTCCGCGCCGCGCCGACCCGGGCCGGCAGGTCGGCGAAGAAGCCGTCCGGGTCCAGCTCGTGTTCGGCGCGCAGCCGCTGCTGCGCCCGCTGCACGGGGACGGGCACCGCGCCGAACGAACCGTGGTTCAGGTGCGCCGCGTCCGGTGAGACGCCGAACAGCCCGTCGGCCGCGGGCAGCGGGGCCGGGGGTTCGGCGGTCCACAGGTCCTCGATCACGGCATCCTCCGCATTGTGATGTGTGACATTTCACATGACAGGGTACTGGTCGGGTGGCGTGTCCCGAGACGACGATCGGGCCGTGACCATCACCGACCCCTTCCTGTCGCTCAGCGCCCGCACCGGCCGGTTCACCTTCGGTGCGCCGCGCGCGTTCACCCTCGCCGAGGACGGTACCCGGCTGCTGCTGCTCCGCTCGACCGGTTCCGAGGATCCGGTCGACCGCCTGCACCTGCTCGACACCGCCACCGGCGAGGAACGACTCGTGGCCGACCCGGCCGTCCTCGCCCCCGGGCGCGCCGGCCGCCGCGACGACCTGCCCGCCGTAGAACGACGGCTGCGCGAACGCACCCGCCTGGTCGCCGCCGGCATCGGCACGTACGCGGCCACCGCCGACCTCGCGACCGCCGTCCTCGTCCTCGACGGCCGGCTGTTCCGGATCGACACCGCCACCGGCACCGGCACCGAACTGCCCGTCGCCGGGCCCGCGTTCGACCCCCGGCCGGACGCCGCCGGCGAACGCGTCGCCTACGTCGCCGACGACGCCCTGTACGTCACCCCCGACCTCGAACCGCTCTCCCCCGCCGACGGCGCCCGCTGGGGCGTCGCCGAGTTCGCCGCCGCCGAGGAGCTCGGCCGCTCCCGCGGCCACTGGTGGCGCCCCGACGGCGGCGCGCTGCTGGCCGCCCGGGTGGACGAATCCGCCCTCCCCCGGCGCTACTTCGCCGACCCCGCCCACCCCGGCGAGCCCGCCGAGGACTTCGCCTACCCGCAGGCCGGCGGCCCCAACGCGGACGTCCAGCTCTGGGTGCTCGGCCTCGACCGCAGCCGGGTACGGCTCCGCTGGGACGCCGCCGCGTTCCCCTACCTCTGCGCCGCCACCTGGGCCTCCGACCAGGAGCTGCTGCTCACCGTCGCCGACCGGCTCCAGCAGCACGTCCTGCTGCTGACCGCCGACCCGGCCACCGGCGAGACCCGCGAACTCTCCCGCACCACCGACGAGTTCTGGGTCGACGACCTGCCCGGCACCCCCGCCCGGCTGACCGACGGCCGACTGCTCACCGCCCACGACACCCCGCAGGCCCGCGGCCTCGCCCTGGACGGCAAGCCGCTGGACACCACCGGGCTCCAGATCCGCCGGGTGGTCGGGCACCTGGACGGCCGGCTGCTCTGCGAGACCGGCCAGGGCGACCCGGCCGACCAGTACGTCCACCTGGTCGACCCGGACGGCGGCGCACCCGAACCCGTCACCACCGGCCCCGGCGTGCACTCCGCACTCGCCGCCGGCCGCACCCTGCTGCTCACCACCGCCGACGCCGACGGCATCCGGCGCCGGCTGCTGCGCGACGGCTCGCTCGACGCCTCGCCCGACGGCCCCGCGCTGCCGCTCACCGACCTGAGCGCCACCCTGCCCTACCGGGTGCGGCCACGGCTCGCCCGGGTCACCGAACTCGGCCTGCCCACCGCCGTGGTGTACCCGCGCGACCACGTCCCCGGCCGCCTGCTGCCGGTGCTGCTGGACGTCTACGGCGGGCCCGGCTTCCAGGCCGTGGCGGCCGAGCCGCGCCGCTGGCAGCTCCGCCAGTGGTGGGCCGACCAGGGTTTCGCCGTCGTCACCACCGACAACCGCGGCACCCCGTTCGTCTCGCCGGAGTTCACCCGGGCGATCTTCCGCCGCTTCTCCCAGGTGGCGCTGGACGACCAGGTGAACGCCCTGCGGGCACTCGCCGGGCAGCACCCCGACCTCGACCTCGGCCGGGTCGGCGTGCGCGGCTGGTCGTACGGCGGGTACTTCGCGGCGCTCGCCGTGCTGCGCCGCCCGGACGTCTTCCACGCCGCCTGCGCGGGCGCCCCGCCCACCGACTTCCGGCACTACGACACCGCGTACACCGAGCGCTACCTCGCGCTGCCGCAGGACAACCCGGAGGGCTACGCCGACGACTGCCTGGTCACCGACGCGCCCGGGCTGACCCGGCCGCTGCTGCTGATCCACGGGCTGGCCGACGACAACGTCCACCCCTCGCACACCCTGCTGCTCTCCGAGGCGCTCACCAAGGCCGGCCGCCCGCACAGCGTGCTGCCGCTGCCGGGCGTCACCCACATGACCCCGGGTGGAGTGAACGAGCAGGTCACCCAGGCCGAACTCGCCTTCCTGCGGGCGTCCTTGGGCTGAGCCTCCGGATTCACGGACAGGGGCGTCGCACCGGTGGTGCGGCGCCCTTCGCCTTGCCCTCACCTCTTCCACGTGACCCGTGACATGTGAAATATTACCTGCGCTTCACCGAACGATTACTCCCACCCGGACCACCCGGGGCGCCCGGAAGCCCGGACCGCCCGGAAGCCCGGGACCCTCATCCCCCGGAAAGGACCGGTCAGTTGCGCAGACTGTCCGCCGCACTCGCGGCCGCGCTCACCACGAGCGCGATAGCCGCCACCCTGCTGGGCACCCCCGCCCAGGCCGCTCCCCTCACCGCCGCGACCGCCCCCGCCACGATCGCCGCCGCCCCGGCGGAGCAGGGCGCCGAAGCCCCGCCCGCGCCGCTCGCCCCCCAGGAGCGCGAGCGGCAGGCGCTCCGCACCAAGGCCCTGGAACAGCTCAACCAGGGCACCGTCGCCAAGACCGCCGGCAAGCGGGCCCCCGCCAAGGTGAAGGTCGGCAACGACTACGTCCAACTGGCGCACCAGCGCACCGACAAGGTCTTCGTGATCCTCGCCCAGTTCGGCGACGAGGTCGACAACACCACCCAGTACAACGGCCAGCCCCGCTACGGCGGCACCCCCGGCCCGCGCCACGACCAGATCCCCAAGCCGGGCAAGGGCGACAACCACACGCTGTGGGAGCCGGACTTCGACCGCGGCTACTACCAGAAGATGTTCTTCGACGACACGCCCGGCGCCGTGTCCATGCGCAACTACTACCGCACCCAGTCCTCCGGCCGCTACGACGTCCAGGGCACCGTCAGCGACTGGGTCACCGTCCCGTACAACGAGGCCCGCTACGGCAGCAACAAGGGCCCGCAGGGCTCCGGCGCCTGGACACAGGGGCAGGAGTTCATCCGGGACGCCGTCAAGGCCTGGTACGACGGCGAGATCGCCAAGGGCCGCAGCGTGGCCGACATCAAGGCGCAGCTCGCCCAGTACGACGTCTACGACCGCTACGACCACACCAGGACCGGCGAGTTCAACCAGCCCGACGGCTACCTCGACAACGTCATCGTGGTGCACGCCGGCGTCGACGAGACCTGGGGCGGCGGCGCCCAGGGGGCCGACGCGCTGTGGGCGCACCGCAGTTGGACCTTCCCCGACGCGACCGGCCGGACCGGCCCGGAGGGCAACAAGATCGGCGGCGCGCCGGTCGGCGACACCGGCCTCTACGTCTACGACTACGTCCAGGCCGGCGAGAACAGCGGCGTCGGCCTGTTCGCCCACGAGTACGGCCACAACCTCGGCCTGCCCGACCTGTACAGCACCAACGGCGGCGACAACAGCGTCAACTTCTGGTCGCTGATGTCCTCCGGCTCCTACCTCGGCAAGGGGCCGAACACCACCGGCGGCTACCCCGGCGACCTCGACGCCTGGAGCAAGCTCCAGTTCGGCTGGCTCGACTACGACGAGGCGCAGGCCGCCACCCGGTCCAGCCACGCCCTCGGGGTGAGCGGCTACAACACCGACCAGGCCCAGGCGCTGCTCGTCCACCTGCCGGACAGCACCACCAGCACCGACCTCGCCGACCCGTACGAGGGCGCCAGGCAGTGGTGGAGCGACACCGGCGACAACCTCGACAACTCGCTCAGCCGGGACGTCGACCTGCGCACCGCCACCGGCCCGGCCGCCCTGGACGCCGCCGCCTGGTACGACACCGAGCAGGACTACGACTTCCTCACCGTCGAGGCCTCCACCGACCAGGGCAAGCACTGGACGGCCCTGGGCGGCACCGTCGACGGCGCACCGATCGGCAACACCAACGCCAACACCCCCGGGCTCAGCGGCAGTTCGGGCACCTACCGGAAGCTGCACCTCCCGCTGGACGGCTATCTCGGCCAGCAGGTCCGGCTGCGCTTCCACGCCACCTCGGACGGCAACACCCACGGCCGGGGCGTGCTCGTCGACGCCGTGAGGATCACCGCCGGCGGCACCGAGCTCTTCGCCGACGGCGCCGAGAACGGCGCCAACGGCTGGACCGCCACCGGCTTCACCGTCATCACCGGCCGCACCGCCGTCAAGCAGCACCCGCGCGCCTACCTCGCCGAGAACCGCCGCTACACCGGCTACGGCGCGTTCCTGAAGACCGGCCCGTACAACTTCGGGTACACCGGCGTCGCGGGCAAGGCCGACGTCGTCGACACCTACCCGTACCAGGAGGGCGTCCTGCTCTGGCTGTGGGACACCGCGTACGGCGACAACAACACCAAGGACCACCCCGGCGGCGGGCTGATCCTGCCGATCGACGCCCACCCGGCGGCGGTCCGCTTCGCCGACGGCACCCTGGTCAACGGGCGGGCGCAGACCTACGACGCGCCGTTCTCGCTCAGGCCGACCACGGCGTTCACCCTGCACAAGGGCGGCGTCGCGGTGCGGATCCCGTCCGAGCCGGCCGTCCCGGTCTTCAACGACCACACCGGCACGTACACCGACCCGGCCCTCCCGCAGCTCGCGGTGAAGGTCCCGGACACCAACACCAGGATCGAGGTCGTCCGGGAGTCCCAGGGCGGGCGGATCACCACCGTCCGGGTCGGCCCGGCCTCGTAGGAACCCACAGCGAAGGCCCCGGGCCCCCCGACGAAAAGGGGCCCGGGGCCGGCTCGTGGGTCTCACCGCGCCCGGCGAACGGTTCACGCCGACCTCGGGCGGGGCCGTTCGGCGCCGACTCCAGGGGACAACTGTCCTGCTCGGCAACGGCAGTAATGCTCTGCGCAGCGAACGATCCGACCACGTCCGGTACGCTGGATCTTCAACAGGACTTGAAGTCAAGGAGTCGAGGAGCAGGCATGGACACCGCACCGGTCGACCTGCTGAGCGTCGGCGAGGTGGCCCGGCGGGCCGGGATCGCCACCTCGGCGGTGCGCTTCTACGAGGACCAGGGGCTGATCTCCTCCGAGCGGTCGCCGGGCAACCAGCGCCGCTACCGGCGGCACGTGCTGCGCCGGATCTCGCTCATCCTGGTCGCCAAACGGCTCGGCATCCCGCTCTCCGAGGTGGCCGAGGTGTTCACCGGGCTCCCCGAGGACCGGATGCCGGGCAAGCACGACTGGGACCGCATCTCGCGGCGCTGGGCCGAACAACTGCGCGCCCGGCGGGCCGAGTTGGAGCGGCTGGAGGAGGAGCTGACCGGCTGCATCGGCTGCGGCTGCGTGTCGCTGCGCCGCTGCCGGGTGCTCAACCCCGGGGACGAACTGGCCGCCGAGGGGCCCGGCCCGCGCCGGCTGCTGCCGGGCACGGCGGGCGAGGCCGGCGGGCCGTCCGGACCGTGAGAAAGGCCGGAGCATGAGAACGGCCGGACCATGAACCGGACCGTGAAAACGGTGGAACCCGGTCGGACGCGGCCCTCGTGAGGTTCCCCGCCGCGCCCGACCGGGCGTCTGCGGCGAGGGATCGCGTCCCTCGCCCGTTGGGTGCCGTACCGCCCGGCGTGGGGGCAACTGGGCGGTACGGCGGCTCTGTGTGCCCGGCCTCAGACCTCCGGCCTCAGACCTCCGGGAATCAGGCCTCCGGGAAGTGGCAGGCCGCCTGCCGGCTACCCACCCCGGCGATCTGCAGCAACGGGCGTTCCGTGCGGCAGATCTCCTGCGCCTTGGGGCAGCGCGGGTGGAAGGTGCAGCCGGACGGCGGGTTCGCCGGGCTCGGCGGGTCGCCGAGCAGCACGATCCGCTCCCGCGCGCGCTCCGCCGCCGGGTCGGGCAGCGGGACCGCGGACAGCAGCGCCCTGGTGTACGGGTGCGCCGGGCTGCCGTACACCTCGGCCTTGTCGCCGATCTCGACGATCCGCCCGAGGTACATCACCGCCACCCGGTCGCAGACCCGCTTGACCACCGAGAGGTCGTGCGCGATGAACACGTACGCCAGGCCGAGCTCCTGCTGGAGCCGCTCCATCAGGTTGACCACCTGGGCCTGGATGGAGACGTCGAGCGCGGAGACCGGCTCGTCGGCGATGACCAGCTTCGGCGAGGTGGCGAGCGAGCGGGCGATGCCGATGCGCTGCGCCTGGCCGCCGGAGAACTCGTGCGGGTAGCGGTCGATCTGCTCGGGGATCAGCCCGACCAGTTCCATCAGCTCGCCCGCCCGCCGGCGCGCGTCGGCCGCGCCCGCCCCCTGGAGCATCAGCGGCTCGGAGATGATCCGGGCCACCGTCTGCCGGGGGTTGAGCGAGGAGTACGGGTCCTGGAAGACCATCTGCAGGTGCCGCCGGTGCGGTCGCAGCCGGGCCTGGGAGAGCCCGCCGATCTCGGTGCCGTCGAAGGTGACGGTGCCCGAGGTCGGGTCGAGCAGGCGGACGATCATCCGCCCGGTGGTGGACTTGCCGCAGCCGGACTCGCCGACCAGGCCGAGCGTCTCGCCCTTGCCGACGTCGAAGCTGACGCCGTCGACGGCGCGGACCGGGGCGCCGGGGCGGCCGGTGCGGCTTCGTCGACCGGGGAAGGTCTTCACCAGGTCCCGTACGGACAGCAGGGTTTCGGTCATGGCCGGACTCCTTCCGGCACCAGCGGCAGGTGGCAGGCGGCCTGGTGGCCGGGGGCGAGCGGGCCGAGCTCTGGGCGTTCGGCCAGGCAGCGGGCGTGTTCCTCGGCGGTGGCGGCGTCGGTGCGGGCGCAGCGCGGGGCGAAGGAGCAGCCGGGGGCGGGGGCGATCAGCGACGGCGGGCTGCCGGGGATGGCCCGCAGCGGGGCGTCGTCGGTGTCGTCCAGGCGCGGCAGCGAGTCCAGCAGGCCGCGGGTGTACGGGTGCCCGGGGGTGGCGAACAGCCGGTCCACCGAGGCCTGTTCGGCGGCCCGGCCGCCGTACATGACCAGCACCTCGTGGGCGACCCGGGCGACCACGCCGAGGTCGTGGGTGATCATGACGACGCCGAGGCCGCGCTCCTGCTGGATGCGGGCGATCAGGTCGAGGATCTGCGCCTGGACGGTGACGTCGAGGGCCGTGGTGGGCTCGTCGGCGATCAGCAGTTCGGGCTCGCAGGCGAGGGCCATGGCGATCATGACGCGCTGGCGCATGCCGCCGGAGAACTGGTGCGGGTACTCGTCGACCCGCCGGGCCGGCTCCGGGATGCCGACCTCGGCCAGCATCTCGACCGCCCGCGCGCGGCCCGCCCTGCGGTTGGCCTTGAAGTGCACCCTGTAGTGCTCGGCGATCTGCTCGCCGACGGTGTAGAAGGGGTGCAGGCTGGACAGCGGGTCCTGGAAGATCATCGCGATCCGGCGGCCCCGGACGGTGCCCAGCTCCCGTTCACCGAGCCCGTTGAGCTCCATCCCGTCGAGCCGGATCGAGCCGGTGACGGCGGCGCCGCGGTGCAGGCCCATGACGGCGAGCGAGGTGACGGACTTGCCGCTGCCGGACTCGCCGACCAGGCCGAGGGTCCGCCCGGCCTCGACGGCGAAGGAGATGCCGTCCACCGCCCGGACGACGCCCCGGGGCGTGTCGAAGGAGACCCTGAGGTCGTCGACCTCCAACAGAGTCATCAGTACCTCACTCTCGGGTCGACGTACGCGTAGAGCAGGTCGACCAGCAGGTTCGCGGCGACGATGAAGGACGCCGCGAGCAGGGTGACGCCGAGGATGACGGGCTGGTCGGAGCGGACCAGCGCGTCGTAGAACAGCCGCCCGACGCCGGGCAGGCCGAAGATGGACTCGGTGATGACGGCGCCGGCCAGCAGGCCGCCGAGGTCCATGCCGAAGATGGTGAGGATCGGCGTCATCCCGGAGCGCAGCCCGTGCTTGACGGCGACGGTGCCGGGCGGCAGGCCCTTGGCCCGGGCGGTGCGGATGTACGGCTCGGCCATCGCCTCGATCATCGAGTTGCGGCTCTGCCGGGCGTACATGGCCGCGTACAGCAGGGCCAGGGCGATCCACGGCAGCAGCAGGTTGGAGGCCCAGGCGACCGGATCGTCGGTGAACGCGTGGTACGCCGGGTACCGCAGCAGGCCGGCCGTCCGGACGACGCCCCAGATCAGCATGATCGAGGTGAAGTAGACCGGCAGCGACGCGGCGCCGACCGACGCCACCATCAGCGTCCGGTCGGTGAGCCCGCCCTTGCGCAGCGCCGAGGTGACGCCGGCGCCCAGGCCGAGGACCAGCCAGAGCACGGCCGCGCCGATGGCGAGCGAGACGGAGACCGGCAGGCGGTCGGTGAGCAGGTCCCAGACCGGCAGCGAGTACTCGTAGGAGTAGCCGAGGCAGGGGAAGCCGCAGTGGGTGGCGCTGGCGCCGCTGCCGTAGTCGCGCCCGGCGACGATGCCGGTGAGGTAGGTGACGAACTGCTCCCAGACCGGCTTGTCCAGGCCCATCGCCGTCTTGACCTCGGCGACCCGTTCGGGGCTGCAGGTCTTGCCGCAGGCGGCCACCGCCGGGTCGGAGGGCAGCAGGTAGAAGATGGTGAAGGTGATCGCGCAGACGGCCAGCAGGATGCCGGCCGCGGCGAGCAGTCGGCGTCCGAGGTAGAGGGTCACGACCGGCCTCCCCGGGGGTCGAGGATGTCGCGCAGCGCGTCGCCGAGCAGGGTGAAGGCGAGCACGGCGAGGAAAAGGAAGACCGTCGGGATCAGGAAGTACGTCGGGTCGGTCTCGTAGTGGACGATGCTCTCGGCGATCATCTGGCCCCAGGACGGGGTCGGCGGGCGCACGCCCACGCCGAGGTAGCTGAGCGCGGCCTCGGTGGCGATCATGCCGGGGACGAGCAGCGTGGTGTAGGCGATGATCGGACCGGAGACGTTCGGCAGGATCTCCCGGGTGAGGATCCGCCAGGAGCGGGCGCCGCCGACCTTGGCCGCGTCGACGTACTCGCGGTGCTTGAGCGAGAGGGTCTGGCCGCGGACCACGCGGGCGATGCCGGGCCAGCCGAACAGGCCGATCACCAGGGTCATCAGCAGGATCCGGTTGACGTCCTTGGCCACCGACATCATCGAGATCATGAAGATCAGGGACGGGAAGGACATGGTGAGGTCCATCAGCCGGGAGAGCACGGCGTCGGTGCGGCCGCCGAAGTAGCCGGCGGCGATGCCGGTCAGGGTGCCGGCGACCACGACCAGCACGGTGGCGGTGAACGCGATCAGCAGCGAGGTCTGGCCGCCGTGCAGGACCCGGGCGAACAGGTCGCGCCCGGTCGCGGGTTCGACGCCCAGCCAGTGCCGGGTGCCGATCCCGCCGAAGTCGCCGATCGGCAGGCCGCCGAGATAGGGGTCGATCGCGCGTTTGTCGAACTCGTCGGGGGTCCAGCCGCCGAGCGTGCTCAGCGGTCCGGCCAGGGCGGTCAGCAGGACCAGGAGGGCGACCGTGACCAGGCCGAAGCGAGCCGAGCCCCTGGCCCACAGCTGGTCCCAGACCAGCCGCCACGGCCCGCGGCCGGCGGCCTTCGCGGGGCCCGCCGCCGCGACCGGCGCGGCGGCGGGCTCAGTGCGTGTGCTCATCGTGGACGGCCCCTCAGCCCTTGCTCTTCGAGGGGTCCTTGAGGCCGATGGTGGCGAAGTCCCACTGGCCGGTCCAGACCGGGTGGCCGAAGGCGCCGGCCACGTTGGTGCCGGCCAGCAGCGGGCGGCGCAGCCAGAGCAGCGGCACGGTGGGCGCCTTCTTCAGCAGGTCGTCGCTGAGCTGCATCCAGGCCTTGTCGGCCTCGGCCACGTCGCTCATCGCGTTGATCTGGTCGATCCGGTCCGAGGTGGCCTGGTCGCGGAACTGCTCGACGTTGCCCTGGTTGCCCTTCTCCTTGATGGTGCGGCCGTCGAAGACCTGGGGCAGGAAGGTGGCACCCGACGGGTAGTCCGGGCACCAGCCGAGGATGGCGAGGTCGGGCGCGTTCTTGGTGTCGCCGATGGTGTCGTAGTAGACCGACGGGTCGGCGGTGGTGATGGTGACCTGGATGCCGACCTTGGCCAGCGACTGCTGGAGGGCCTCGGCCCGGGTCTTGTCACCGGAGGAGACGGTCAGCGAGACCTTGAGGTCGGTCTTGCCGGCGTCCTTGAGCAGCTGCTTGGCCTTCTCCGGGTCGCCGGTCGGGGCGATCTTCAGGGTGTCCTGCTTGGTGCCGCCGGTCAGCGCGGGCGGCAGGTAGGAGGTGGCCACGTCGGCCGTCGCCGGGCCGCCGAACGCCGTGACCTGGGCATCCCGGTCCACCGCGTACATCAGGGCCTCGCGCACCTTGGGGTCGTCGAACGGTGCCTTGGAGGTGTTGGGGTAGAGCATGTCGGTGCAGCCCTGCTGCTCGGCGATCAGCCGGCTCTTCACGTCCGGCTTCGGCAGCACCTTGGAGATCGACTCCGGGCGCAGCGTCGCCCACTCGATCGTGGAGGCGTCCTCGCCCTCGCTCGCGATGATCCGGTCGTCGATCTGACCGGCCTTGAGCCCCTCGACGACGACGATCTTGTCCGGGTAGGCCTTGCGGACGGGGTCGGTGGACTGGTCCCAGTTGGTGTTGCGGACCAGCGTCAGCTGCTTGCCGCGGTCGTAGGTCTCGATCTTGTACGGGCCGGAGGAGAACGGGCGCAGGTCGTACTGGGTGCCCTTGTCCTGGGACTGCGGCACCGGGGCGAAGGTCGGCAGCGTCGCGGTGGAGGAGAACTCGGCGACCGGGCGCTTCAGGTGGAAGACGACGGTCTTCTCGTCCGGGGTCTCGATGCTGGCCAGGTGCTCGCCGTTCAGCGGGCCCTTGTAGTTCTCTCCGCCGGCCAGGTACTGCTGGGCGTAGTCGGGGCCGCCGGTGAGGTCCGGGGCGAAGGAGCGCTCGACGTTGTACTTGACGTCGGCGGACTTGATCGGCGTCCCGTCCTCGTACTTGACGCCGTCCTTGAGGGTGAAGGTCCAGGTCTTCCCGCCGTCGGAGGATCGGCCGAGGTCGGTGGCGAGGTCGGGGACGAGCTCGCTGCCGGCGGCGCCCGGCTCGGCCTTGAAGGTGACCAGGGTGCGGTAGAGCAGCCGGATGCCGAAGTCCATGTTCGGCATGGTCCAGTTGCGGGCCGGGTCGAGGTGGGCGAAGTCCTGGTTGGACAGGACGGTGAGGGTGCCGCCCTTGACCGGGGTGCCACCGACGATCGAACCGGACTCCGCCCCCGGGCCCTTGGTGCTGCCCGCCGCCGCGTCGGCGCCGCTGTCGCTCTTGTCGTTCTTGCAGGCCCCGAGGCCGAGGGTGAGGGTCGCCGCGAGGGCCGCCGCGAGGGCGGCGTGGGTGCGCCTGGTCATGTGCAACTCCGCTGTGGGGGGCCTGCCGTGAAGCCCGTGTCCGCCCCGGGAGGTGATCCGGGGCCCGACCGGGAGGCGACCTTCGAGGTCTGGTCGCTCCGCGGTGTGACCCGTAACATAGTAATGTGAAATTGCACTGCACAAGAGGTGACGCCCCCCGTTACCGAGCTGTGTCCGGGCCACACCACCCCCGCCCCACCTAGGAGTTCACCGGTGCCCCTCCGACAGACCGGCCTCAACACCGGGAGCCACGACCTCCCCGTCTCCCCCGCCCTCGACACCTTCATGGGCACCCGCTGGGCCGCCACCCCCCTCCCCGCCGACCGGCGAGTCCCCGGCCACGACCGCCTCCCCGGCCGCCACACCCGCCTCTCCGCCGCCTTCCCCGGCGAGCGGCTGATCGTCCCCGCCGGCCGGCTGAAGGTCCGCTGCAACGACCTCGACCACCGCTTCCGCCCGCACAGCGCCTACGCCTGGCTCACCGGCCTCACCGGCGAGGACCAGGCCGACCACGTCCTCGTCCTCGAACCGACCGGCCCCCACGGCCACGAGCCGGTCCTGTACCTGCGCCCCCGCTCCCCCCGCGGCCGGCAGCACGCCAACGGCACCGAGTTCTACCGCGACCGCCGCTACGGCGAGTTCTGGGTCGGCCGCCGCCCCGACCTCGCCGAAGCCGCCGCGCTCACCGGACTGCGCACCGAACACCTCGACGAGCTCGACAAACTCCTCGCCGGCCCCCAGCCGCCCACCCGCGTCCTCGCCGGCACCGACCCCCTCGTCGACGAGAGCACCGGACGCCCCGGCGCCCACACCACGCGGGACGGCGAACTCGACGCCGTCCTCGCCGAGTTGCGCCTGGTCAAGGACACCTGGGAGATCGGCCAGCTGCAACTCGCCGTCGACCACACCGTCACCGGCTTCCAGGACGTCGTCCGCGCCCTGCCCACCGCCCTGCGCCACCCCCGCGGCGAACGCTGGATCGAGGGCGTCTTCGACCTGCGCGCCCGCGCCGAAGGCAACGGCACCAGCTACACCACCATCGCCGCCTCCGGCGCCCACGCCTGCGTCCTGCACTGGATCCGCAACGACGGCGCCCTCGACCCGAACTCCCTGCTCCTGCTGGACGCCGGCGTCGAAACCGACACCCTCTACGCCGCCGACATCACCCGCACCCTCCCGCTCAGCGGCACCTTCACCCCCGTCCAGCGGCAGGCCTACGACCTCGTCCTCGCCGCCCAGAGCGCCGGCATCGCCGCGCTGCGCCCCGGCGCCCGCTTCCGCGACTTCCACCACGCCGCCATGCGGGTCATCGCCGAAGGCCTCGCCGACTGGGGCGTCCTGCGCATCCCCGCCGAACAGTCCCTCGCCGAGGACAACGGCCTCCACCGCCGCTACACCCTCTGCGGCAGCGGCCACATGCTCGGCCTCGACTACCACGACTGCGCCAGGGCCCGCGCCGACCGCTACCTCGACGGCACCCTGGAAGCCGGCATGGTCCTCACCGTCGAACCCGGCCTCTACCTCCAGCCGGACGACGAAACCCTCCCCCTCGAACTCCGCGGCCTCGGCATCCGCATCGAGGACGACCTCGTCATCACCCCCGACGGCGCCCACCTCATGTCCCACGCCCTCCCCCGCACCGCCCCCGCCATCGAATCCTGGATGGCCGACCTCCTCGGCTGAGCCCGGGGAGCGGCCGCTCACACCGCCCGTGCCGCCGCCCACAGCTCCGCGATCAGGTCCGCCGCCGGGCCCGTGCGGGCCAGGTGGTGGGCGGTGCCGGCCCAGAGGTGCATGGACTGGAGGTCGGCGCGGCGGGTCGCGGCGGCGCGCAGCGGCTGGGTGAGGTGGTGCACCTCGGGGTAGGCGGGCGGGGCGTACGGGCCGTGGCGGTCGATGAAGGCGTTGCGCAGACCGCGGGCCGGGCGGCCGGTGAAGGCCCGGGTGACGGCCGTCTCCGGGAGTTCGGTGAGCGCCGCCCGGTGCGCGGCCGAGGTGCCGGCCTCGTCGGCGCGCAGCAGGGCCGTCCCCAGCTGCACCGCCGCCGCCCCGGCCCGCAGCGCCGCCGCCACCGCCGGGCCGTCGCCCAGCCCGCCGGCCGCGATCAGCGGCAGCGCCGTCACCGCCCGGACGGCGGGCAGCAGCTCCAGCAGCGGGACGTCACCGGGCTCGTCCCCGATCCGGTGGGTGGCGCGGTGCCCACCGGCCTCCGGGCCCTGCACGCACAGCGCGTCCATCCCGACCGCCTCCGCCGTCCGCGCCTCCGCGGGCGTGGTGACGGTGCCGACCTGGAACGACCCGGCCGCGCGGACCGCCGCCGCCTCCTGCGGCGTCGGCAGGCCGAAGGTGTACGAGACCACCGGGACCGGGTCCGCCAGCAGCACGGCGAGCTTGGCCTCCCAGTCGTCCCGGTCCGGCCCGATCTCCTCGGGCAGCGCCACGCCCCACCGCTCGGCCTCGGGCCGCAGCCGCTCCCGGTAGGCGGCGACGGCCGCCGGATCGCCGGGCGGGGCCGGGACGAACAGGTTCACGCCGAACGGCCCGCCGGTCAACTCCCTGACCAGCGCGACCTGTTCGGCCATCGCGGCGGCGCTCCGGTACCCGGCGGCGAGGAACCCCAGCCCGCCGGCCCGGTTCACCGCCGCCACCAGCTCCGGGGTGGATGCCCCGCCCGCCATCGGCGCGCCGATCACCGGCACGGAAAGTTCATCGAGACGCACGGCCATCGGGGTCCTCCACTCCGGGCAACGGTTCGGACCCGGCCCACCCTACGCTCAGCGGATCAGTCCCCGCCCGCGCGCCGCCCGCACCGCCGCCGTCCGCGAGTCCACCGCCAACTTGGTGTAGACGTGCACCAGATGGGACTTCACCGTGGCCTGGCTCAGGTGCAGCCGCTGGCTGATCTGCTGGTTGGTCAGCCCGTCCGCGACCAGCCCCAGCACCTCGGTCTCCCGCGCGCTGAGCGCCGCCGCCGGCGTCCGCATCCGTTCCAGCAGCCGGTCGGCGACGCTCGGCGCCAGCGCCGAGCGGCCCGCGGCGGCGGCCCGGACGGCCTGGGCCAGTTCCTCCGGCGGGGCGTCCTTGAGCAGGTAGCCGGTGGCGCCGGCCTCCAGCGCGGGCAGGGTGTCGGCGTCGGTTTCGTAGGTGGTGACGACGAGGACCCGGGGCGCGCCCGGCCGGGCGGTGATCGCGGCGGTCGCCTGGGCGCCGTTCATGGCCGAGCCGGGCCCGAACTGGAGGTCCATCAGCACCACGTCGACCCCGCCCGCCGCGGCCAGTTCGACGGCCCGTTCGGCGGTCGCGGCCTCGGCGGCGATGGTGAAGTCCGGCTCGCCCTCCAGGACGGCCCGCAGCCCGGCCCGCACCACCGGGTGGTCGTCCGCCAGCAGCAGCCGGATCACCGCGCCGCTCCCGCGCCCGCCGTCACTGCGCTCGTTCACGCCCTGACCTCCGTCACTCCGTCCGTTCACGCCCCGTACGCCGTCGCTCCGCCCGTTCACGCCCCGCCCTCCGTCACCGGCAGCTGCACCGCGAGCGCCGTGCCCCCGCCGGGCGCCGACTCCACCGTGAAGGTGCCGCCGAGCGCCCGCGCCCGGGCCCGCATCGACGGCAGCCCGAACCCGCCGTCCCCTCCGCTGCGCCCGGCGACCGCCGCCGGGTCGAATCCGGCCCCGTCGTCGAACACGTCCAGCGCCACCTCGCCCTCCATGTAGCTGAGCGTCACCTCGGCGTGCGAGGCGTGCGCGTGCCGGACGGTGTTGCCGAGCGCGGACTGCGCGATCCGCAGCAGCGCGACCTCCTGCGGCACCGGCAGCCGTACCGGGTCCCCGGAGACGTGCAGTTTCACCGGCAGGCCGCTGTGCGCCGCCGTGGTGGCGCACAGCCGTTCCAGCGCGACCGGCAGCGGGTCGCCGTCGAGCGCGGGCGGGGTGAGCGCGCGGACGAACCGCCGGGCCTCGTCCAGGTTGTCCTGGGCGGCCTGCCGGGCCTGCTCGACGTACCCGGAGGCCGCCTCGGTGCGTTCCGGCAGGGCCCGCTGGGCGGCCCGCAGCAGCAGCTGGATGGAGCTGAGGCTCTGCGCGAGGGTGTCGTGGATCTCCCGGGCGAGGCGCTCGCGTTCGGCGAGCACCCCGGCGGTGTGGTGGGCGGCCGCGGCGTCGGCGCGGGCGGCGGTGAGTTCGTCGATCAGCCGACGGCGCTCCTCGCTCTCCCGGTACAGCGCCTGGTAGCCGAGCACGGTGGCGGTGGCGACGGCCGCGCCGAGCGCGGGTCCGATCGCGGCGGGCAGGCTGAAGGTGTGCTGGTGCCAGGACCAGGCGGCGATGGCGGTGGCGGCGGTCAGCCCGACGGCGGTGAGGCCGCCGCGCCGCCCGAGCAGGTGCAGTTCCAGGAAGTACAGCGGGAACGCCAGCCACACCCCGTCCTGGGTGGCGATCAGCACGCCCACCCAGGTGACGCCGAGCAGCGCCAGCCACAGCGCGGCGGCCCGGCGCGAGCGGCGGACGGCGGCCAGCCGGGGGCCGACGGCGTACACGGCGGCCATCGCGGTGGCCGCGGCGGCGACGGAGACCGGGTCGCCGTCCCGGCCGACGGCGGCGCGGGCGACGGCCAGGGCGAGCAGGCCCGCCACGAGCAGGTGCAGGCAGACCTGGAGGACGCGGGCGACGGGGGTGGTGCGGGATCGTTCGGTCGCCATCAGTCCAGCCTAGGTTCCGAACCGGGCCCCGGCATCAATCAAAAGGTTGAACTCCGCTTCTGCCCTTTGATGCCGAGGATGCAATCCGCGGTGCGATGCCCGCAGGGCCCCTTCTCCGGGACGGTGGAAGCGTCGGAAACACTCGTTCAGCAGGAAGGCCCACCGTGTTCGTCGCCTGGAGGGATCTGGGGTTCGCCAAGGGGCGGTTCGCCCTGATGGGGACCGTCATCGTGCTGATCACCGTACTGGTCGGTCTGCTGTCCGGACTGACCGCCGGACTCGGCCGGCAGAACATCTCCGCGATCACCGGCCTGCCAGCCGACCACCTGGTGTTCGGCAAGCCCGCCGACGGGCAGAAGCTCTCCTTCACCGACTCCCAGGTCACCCCCGAGCAGTGGCAGGCCTGGGCGGCCGAGCCGGGCGTCACCTCCGCCCAGCCGCTGGGCATCACCACCACCAAGGCCGCTGCCGGCACCCGCACCACGGCGCTGTCCGCCTTCGGCGTCCCGGACGGCTCCGCGCTGGCCCCGCAGGGCGCCCGGATCGCCCCCGGCCAGGCCGTCCTGTCGAAGACCGCCGCCAAGAACCTGGGCGACCTCACCCCCGGCGCCGACTTCACCCTGGCCGGCCACCGCCTCCGGGTCGCGGCCGTCGACGGCGACGCCGCGTACAGCCACACTCCGGTGATCTGGACCAGCCTCGCCGACTGGCAGCAGGCCGTCCCCGGCGGCTCCGGCCACGCGACCGTCATCGCGCTCACCACCGCCAAGGGCGCCGACCTGCACGGCGCCGACGCCCGTCACGGCACCGAGACCCTCACCCGCGACGACGCCCTCGCCGCGATCGGCTCCTACACCTCCGAGAACGGCTCGCTCCAGCTGATGCGCGGCTTCCTGTTCGCCATCTCGGCCCTGGTGATCGGCGCCTTCTTCACCGTCTGGACGATCCAGCGCAGCGGCGACGTCGCGGTGCTCAAGGCCCTCGGCGCCTCCACCCGCTACCTGCTGCGCGACGCCCTCGGCCAGGCCGTCCTGCTGCTGGTGCTCGGCACCGCCGTCGGCACCGCGCTCGCCCTGGGCGCCGGCGCGCTGATCCGCTCCGCCGTCCCCTTCGTCCTCGACGCGCCGACCCTGCTGCTGCCCGCCGCCATCATGATCGCGCTCGGCGCGGTCGGCGCCGCCCTGTCCATCCGCCGGATCACCTCCGTCGACCCGCTGACCGCCCTGGGGAGTGCCCGATGAGCCTGACCCTCGACCGCATCACCCTCACCTACCCGGACGGCGACGGCCGGCTCACGGCACTGGACGACGTGTCGCTGACCGTCCCCAAGGGCTCGATCACGGCCGTCGTCGGCCCCTCCGGCTCCGGCAAGTCCAGCCTGCTGGCGGTCGCCGCCACCCTGATCACCCCGGACTCCGGCCGGGTCGTGCTGGACGGCACCGACACCACCGGCCTCGGCCGCGCCGAACTGACCGCGCTGCGCCGCACCCGGATCGGCATCGTCTTCCAGCAGGCCAACCTGCTGCCCTCGCTCACCGCCGTCGAACAGCTCCAGGTGATGGCCCACCTGGACGGCCGCTCCCCGCGCACCGCCCTCCCCCGGGCCCTGGACCTGCTGGCCGCCGTCGGCCTGCGGGACCAGGCCGCCCGCCGCCCGCACCAGCTCTCCGGCGGTCAGCGCCAGCGCGTCAACATCGCCCGCGCGTTGATGAACGACCCCACCGTGCTGCTGATCGACGAACCCACCAGCGCCCTCGACCACGAACGCGGCGCCGCCGTCCTCGACCTCATCACCGACCTCACCCACCGCCGCGCCACCGCCACCGTCCTGGTCACCCACGACCGCACCCACCTGACGGCCGTCGACCAGATCGCCGAAGTCCACGACGGCCGCCTGACAGTGCCCGCGGCGGCCTGAGCTACTTCTTCGCCGCCAGCACGTCGTCCACCGACAGCGTCACCGCCGCCCCGATCGACTCCGGCAGGGTGAACGACTGCCCCGGGTGGTGGACGGCGTGCACGCGGTACTCGCCGTCCTGCGGGTCAGTGAGCACCATGACCCGCTGGTTCGTCCGGTCCACGATCACGTAGACGGGTACTCCAGCGGCGGCATAGACGAAGGGCTTCCGCTTCAGGTCGTCGCTGAGGTTGGACGACGTGACCTCCAACACGAGCCGGAAGACCGCCGGGTCGTAACAGTTGTACTCGATCAAGTGGTCATCGATGTCGGCATCGACGATCGCCAGGTCGGGAACGGCGTAGTCCGACGGCCCGTCCGGCAGCCAGATGCCAACGCCCTGAATGACGTCGACCTCATCCCCGTCGAGGCCGGCGGCGAACAGCACACGCATGAGGCGGCTCAGTGACTTGCCGTGCGAAGCATTCGGCGGCGGCGTCACGGTGATCTGGCTCCCGACGATCTCGACCCGGTGCCCGGCGAACTGGTTGGAGATCAGCTCGGCGACTTCGAGCAGCGTCGGCTGCTCGATGGGCTCTTCCACTGCTGCGGCGGACATGGATTTCCTCCTGGCTGCCGATGTCGAGAACGTCATCGTAGGGCGCGAACGCATTCCGACGCCCGATCCCCAGTCTTCACCCGAACGGGCGGTTTAGCCCCGGCTAGCCCTACCGCGCCCGCAGCTTCAGCGCCGGGCGGGCCTCCTCCGCCGCCTCGTCCTGCCCCGCCCACAGCGAGCGGACGTGGCTGAGGTGGCGGGTCATGCAGGCCTCGGCCGCCTCGGCGTCGCCGGCCAGCATGAGGTCGAGCAGTTCCAGGTGCTCCTCCGCCGAGGAGGTCAGCTCGCCGCGCTCGTCGAGCCGGTTGAGGCCGTACAGCCGCGAGCGCTTCCGCAGGTCGCTGACGACGTCGACCAGCCGGGCGTTGCCGGCCAGCCCCAGCAGGTCCAGGTGGAACTGCCGGTCGGCCTCCAGGTACCCGATGAGGTCGTGCTTGCGCGCGGCCGCGACGATCTCCTCGGCCTGCGGGCGCAGCCGCTCCAGCTGCTCCTTGGTCGCCGTGCGCGTCACCCGGCCGACGGTGGGGACCTCGATCAGGGCGCGGATCTCGGTGTAGTCGTCGAGGTCACGCTCGGTGAGCTCGGTGACCCGGAAGCCCTTGTTGCGGACGGCCTCGACGAGGCCTTCGCGGGCGAGGTCGAGCATGGCCTCGCGGACGGGGGTGGCGGAGACGCCGAAGTCGGCGGCGAGCGCGGGTGCGGAGTAGACGACGCCGGGGCGCAGTTCGCCGGAGATCAGGGCTGCCCGGAGCGCGTGGGCGACCTGGTCGCGAAGCCGCTCCTGTACGGAGATCAGGGTGCGGGGTTTGAGGTCGGCCATGGTGTTCCTCCGGGTGGGTGCAGAACACCAGCGTACAATGTCACGTTACGTTGAGTGCGCAACATTCCACGATTCGAACGGTCCCTCAGCACCCGAGGCCCCGGCCGAAACTCATGGTGGCAGCGGCCGGCGGCCGTGACAACGGCCGGCGGCGCACGACCTGTCGCCCGCCCTGCTCATACGGAGCCGGCCCGGCAGGGGATCCCTTCCCGCCGGGCCGACTCCCGCTTCACAGCCCCCGACACCCGCCAGGAGCAACGGACTTGGGAATCGAGATCGCCCTGTACGACGACCACCCCAACAAGGGCGGCCGGTCCGTCCCGACCCTGCTGCACCTCTCGGTCGACCACGGCCCGGCCCTCGCCGCCGCCCTGGCCGCGCACGCCGGGCCGGCCGACCACCGGCCCGGACGGCTCGGCCGGATCGACCCGTACGGCGACACCCGGTTCAACGAGCAGGACGCCGGCGCCGCCTTCGAGGAGGCCACCGTCCTGCTCGCCCGCTGCACCACCGAGGAAGAGCGGGCGGCCGTCCGCGACCTGCGCAACCTGCTCGCCCACTGCGCCGCCACCCCGGGCAGCTGGCTCCACTTCCTCGGGGACTGAAGGTCAGCCCGCCCCGGTGCTCCGGTACACCTCCGCCGCGACCGCCAGGTCCTCCCACGCCATGCCGACGCTCTTGAAGAACCGCGGCCGCCCCGCCGGCACCAGCGCGTCGCCGCGCACCAGCTCGGCCAGGTTCCACACCTGCCGGCCGGCCACGCCCGCCATGATCAGGTCGCCGGCCTCGCGGGCCGCCACCGTCCGCGCCTCCACGTACAGTTCGGCCCGCCCGACCAGCACCTCGTCCACCTCCCGCGCGTCCGGCTCGTGCGAGCCGACGGCCGCGACGGCGGCGTGCGCGGGCACCAGGGCGCCGTCGAACAGCGGCGTGCGCGCGGTGGTGCAGCAGACCACCAGGTCCGCTTCGGCGACCGCCTCCGGCCCGCCGACCCCGGCCGCCAGCCCGAGCTCCCGCCCGTACGCGGCCAGGGCCCCGGCCCGTCCGGCGTCCCGCGCCACCACGGTGAGCCGGGTCAGCGACCGGACGGCCAGCAGCGCGTCCAGGTGCCCGTACGCCTGCGGCCCGGAGCCGAACAGCACCAGGTGCTCGGCGTCCGGCGCGGCCAGCCGGCGCAGCGCGACGGCGGTGACGGCGGGTGTGCGCAGCGCGGTGAGCGCGGCGCCGTCGAGCAGGGCGAGCGGCTGCAGGGTGGGCCCGTCGAGCAGCAGGTAGCTGCCGGTGATCCGGGGCAGTCCCCGCCCCGGGTTGGCGGGCGCGACCCCGGCGATCTTCACCCCGGCGTACGGGCCGGCGGCGGCCGGCATCATCAGCAGTTCGCCGGCCGGGACGGGGACGGCCGAGCGGGCCGGTGCCGGCTCCGGGTCGAACCCGTCGAGCAGCACCCGCTCGATCGCCGCCACCGCCTCGCCGGGCCCGACCGCGCCGACGCCCGGCACGGCGTACTGGAGCGGCTCAGCCGCCGTACCGGGCGGCACAAGAGGCGACGCAGGAGGCGACGCAGCAGGGTCCACAGGAGGGTTCGCGGGAGCGGTCACAGGAGGAACCCCGCGCCCAGGTCGTCGTCCGGTTCCAGGACGAACGCGTGCTCGCCGGTGCGGTGCGCGCTGCCGGTGACCTCGGTCACGACGCCGCCGTCCAGCGGGTCGCCGCCGGGCAGGACGCGGCCGGTGAAGACCGTCCCGATGACGGACTCGTGCCGCAGTTCCTCCCCCGGCGCGAGCCGGCCCTCGGCGGCGAGGACGGCGAGCCGGGCGGAGGTCCCGGAGCCGCAGGGCGAGCGGTCGATCTGCCCGTCCGCGAAGACGGTGACGTTCCGCTGGTTCAACACGCCGTCCTCCGAGACGAGTTCGTCGAACAGGATGACCCCGTACACCCCCGACAGGAGCGGGTCGCTCGGGTGCGCCACCGCCGCCGCGCCGGCCAGCAGCTCCCTGATCTCCCGCCCGGCGGCGGTGAGTTCGGGCAGCTGCGCGGGCTCGACCGCGAGGCCGAGGGCGGCCGCCGGCACCGAGGCGTAGCAGGCGCCCGCGTGCGCCACCGCGACCTCCACGGTGCCCCGTGAAGTGGCCAGCGGCAACTTCAGAGCGGCGACCCGGGTGGGCACGTTGCGGAAGGTGACGCCGGTGGTCCGCCCGCCGGCCCGGTGCACCAGCGCGGTGACCCGGCCGGACGGCACGTCGATCCGCACCCGGGCCACGCCGTCGGCGGGGGCCGCGACCCGCCCGGAGTCCACCGCCCAGGCGCCGAGCGCGATGGTGCCGTGCCCGCAGGCCGTCGAGTAGCCGTCCTTGTGCCAGAACAGCACCCCGAAGTGCGCCTCGTCGTCGTCCGGCGGTACCAGGAACCCGCCGTACATCCCGGCGTGTCCGCGCGGTTCGCGGCTGAGCAGCTGCCGGGCGTCGTCCAGCGCGCTCGGCCGGGGCGCGGTCGCGCTGCCGCCGGCGCCGAGGGCGATGGCCCGCCGTTCGGCGACGCTGTCGCCGGGGATCGCGGGCACGCCGTCCAGCACGATCCGGAACGGCTCGCCGGCCGCGTGGTAGTCGACGGTGCGGACGGGCATCACGCGCCACCGCCCGGCAGGACGCTGACGGTGCGGCTGACGGTGTAGAAGTCCAGCGCCGCCTGGCCCTGCTCGCGCTCGCCGTGGCTCGCGCCCTTGGCGCCGCCGAACGGCAGGTGGAAGTCGACGCCGCTGGACGGCGCGTTGACCCGGATCATGCCCGCGTCCAGCCGGTCGGCGGCGGCGAGCGCCACGTCCAGGCTGCGGGTGTGCACCGAGGTGGAGAGGCTGTGCGGGGTGTCGTTGGCGAGCGCGATCGCCTCGTCGAGGTCGGCGGCGGCGTGCAGCAGCGCGACCGGGCCGAAGAACTCCTCGCGGGCCAGCGGGTGTTCGGCCGGCACGTCGGTGAGCAGGGCCGGTTCGAGGTACCAGCCGTCCCGCTCGGGTGCCCGGCCGCCGGTGAGCAGGGTGGCCCCGGCGGCGACGGCCGAGTCGACGGCGGCCGTCAGCCGGTCCCGGGCGGCGGCGTTGATGACCGGCCCGCAGGCCGTGTCGTCGACCAGTTCCAGCGCCTTGACCAGGGCGTCGCGCAGCGGCTCGTACGCGGCGCCGACCGCGATCACCCGGCTGGTGGCGGTGCACTTCTGCCCCGCGTACCCGGCGATGGCGGCGGCGAGGTGGGCGGCGGCCTGCGCGAGGTCGGCGTCCGGCAGCACCAGCGCGGCGTTCAGCCCGCCGAGTTCGGCCTGCACCGGCACGCCGCGCTCGGTGGCGGCCCGCACCACGGCCCGGCCGACGCCGGTCGAGCCGGTGAAGGAGACCACGTCGGCCGTGTCGACCAGCGCCGCGCCCTCCTCGGCGCCGCCCGGCAGCACGGTGAACACGTCCTCGGGCAGCCCGGCCCCGGCGGCCAGTTCGGCCAGCCGCAGCGCGCAGGCGGTCGCCTCGGGCGCCGGCTTGAGCACCGCGGTGTTGCCGACCGCCAGCGCCGGCGCGGCCTTCCAGGTGGGGATCGCCAGCGGGAAGTTCCACGGCGCGATCAGCCCGGCGACGCCGTACGGGCGGCGCCGGGTGAGCAGCAGCCCGGGCCCGGCGGCGGTCTCGTGCACCGCGCCGGACGGCGCGAACGGCGCCTGCGCGTAGTAGCGCCAGATCGCCGCGGTGCGGGCGACCTCGCCGCGCGCCTCGGCGAGCGGCTTGCCGACCTCGCGCACGATCAGCCCGGCCAGCTCGTCCGCGTGCGCCTCGACCGCTTCGGCGATCCGGCCGAGCGCCGCGGACCGGGCGCCCGCGCCGGCCGCGAGCCAGCCGGGCTGGGCTGCCCGGGCCCGGGCGACGGCGGCCCGGACGGCTTCGGCGCCGGGTTCCTCCACGGCGACGACGAGGTCCGCGGGGTCGGCGGGGTTGTACGAGGTGATGGTCACGACCAGCAGCCCTTCGAAGGTGGTTCAGCGGACGTCGGAGCGGGCCCCTCCCCCGGAGGCCGGCTCCTCTTTCAAACAGCTCTACAACAGGAACCCGGCCGGGAACGGGTCGCGCGGGTCGAGGAAGTACTGGGCGGTGCCGGTGACCCAGGCCCGCCCGGTGACGGTGGGCACCACGGCGGGCAGACCGGCCACCTCGGTCTCCTCGACCAGGCGCCCGATGAAGGTCGTCCCGATGAAGGAGTCGTTGCGGAAGTCGCGCCCCAGCGGCAGTTCGCCGCGCGCGTGCAGCTGCGCCATCCGGGCCGAGGTGCCGGTGCCGCAGGGCGATCGGTCGAACCACCCGGGGTGGATGGCCATCGCGTGCCGGGAGTGCTCGGCGGTGGAGCCGGGGGCGAGCAGCTGGACGTGGTGGCAGCCGTGGATGGACGGGTCCTCCGGGTGCACCGGGCGGTCGGGGCTCGCGTTGATGGCGGCCATCAGGGCCAGTCCGGCCTCCAGGATGTCCTGCTTGCGCTCGCGCTCGAAGGGCAGCCCGAACTCGGCGAGCGGCAGGATCGCGTAGAAGTTGCCGCCGTACGCCAGGTCGTAGCCGATCGTGCCGTACCCGGGCACCTCGATCTTGGCGTCCAGCGCGGCCGAGTAGGACGGCACGTTGCGGATGGTCACCGCGGTGGCGGCGCCGTCCTCGACCCGCACCTCGGCGATCACCAGCCCGGCGGGCGTGTCCAGCCGCACCGTGGTGACCGGCTCGACCACCGGAACCATGCCGGTCTCGACCAGCACGGTGGCGACGCCGATGGTGCCGTGCCCGCACATCGGCAGCAGGCCGGAGACCTCGATGTAGAGCACGCCGAAGTCGGCGTCCGGCCGGGTCGGCGGCTGGAGGATGGCGCCGCTCATCGCGGCGTGGCCGCGCGGCTCGTACATCAGCAGGGTGCGGAAGTGGTCCAGGTGCTGCTGGAAGTGCACCCGGCGCTCGGCCATGGTGGCGCCGGGAATGACGCCGAAGCCGCCGGTGATGACCCGGGTCGGCATGCCCTCGGTGTGCGAGTCGACGGCGTGGAACACGTGACGGCTGCGCATGGCTCTGACGACTCCCGTCGGAGTGGGCGTACGGAGGTGCTGACCGTACGCGGGATCGGGTGGGTGGGGCCGGGCCGGCTGCCCCCTCAGCCGGCCTGGTGACGAAGTCTCCCGGTTATGCCAGGCCCTCGGCCAGCGCCTTCTCGGTGGCCGCGCGGACGGCCGCCTCGATGTCCGGGGTCAGCGGCTGGCGCGGCGGGCGGACCGGGCCGCCGGCGCGCCCGGCGATGTCCATGGACAGCTTGATGGCCTGGACGAACTCGGTCTTGGAGTCCCAGCGCAGCAGCGAGTGCAGCGACTTGTACAGCGGCAGCGCGGTGTCCAGCTCCTGCGCCACGGCGGCCCGGTACAGCGCGACGCTGGCCTCCGGCAGGGCGTTCGGGTAGCCGGCGATCCAGCCGACCGCGCCGGCCAGCGCCAGCTCCAGCAGCACGTCGTCGGCGCCGATCAGCAGGTCCAGCCCGGGGGCCAGTTCGGCGATCTCGTAGGCCCGGCGGACGTCGCCGCTGAACTCCTTGACCGCGACGATCGAGCCCTCGCCGTGCAGTTGGGCGAGCAGCGCGGGGACGAGGTCGACCTTGGTGTCGATCGGGTTGTTGTACGCGACGACGGGCAGTCCGGCCTTGGCCACGTCGGCGTAGTGCGCCCGGACGGACGCGTGGTCGGCCCGGAAGGCGTTCGGCGGCAGCAGGAGCACGGAGCCGGCGCCGGCCTCGGCGGCCTGCTCGGCCCAGCGGCGGGACTCGGCGCTGCCGTAGGCGGCCACGCCGGGCATCACCCGGGAGCCGTCGCCGGCCGCCTCGACGGCCACCTCGACGACGCGGGCGCGCTCCTCGGCGGTGAGCGTCTGGTACTCGCCCAGCGAGCCGTTGGGGACGACGCCGTCACAGCCGGACTCGATCAGCCAGCGGACGTGCTCGGCGTACGCGTCGTAGTCGACGGAGAGATCCGGGCGCAGCGGGATCGTGGTGGCGACCATGATGCCGCGCCAGGGCCGGGCGGTGTCGTGTGGGGTGTTGGACACGGTGAGCTCCTTGGTGAGGTGTGACATTTTATTAGAGGAGATGGGCCGGAGACAAGAGTCCCCGGCCCGCATGTTCGACGGACCTCAGGCGTCCTCACCGGACGACCCGGACGACCCGGACTGCCCCGACGACCCGGACTGCCCGGCCGCCAGCTGCGACAGCGGCACCGGGCAGGCCAGCGGCCGCCGGTCCGGCCCCGGCTCACCCGAGCCGGCCAGGCAGGCCACGGCCGGACCGCACATCCGGCCCTGGCACCAGCCCATCCCGGCCCGGGTGAGCAGCTTGACGGTGCGCGGATCGCCCGCGCCCAGCTCGTCCACGGCCTCCCGGATCGCCGAGACCGGCACCTCCTCGCACCGGCAGACGTCGGTGTCCGGGCGCAGCCAGCCGGTCCAGCCGGGGCCGGGCCGGTGGGCCGCGGCCATCAGGTCGGCGAAGTTCCGCAGCCGGGCCCGGCGGCGCAGCAGTGCGGGCTTCGGGGCCCGGTCGGCCACGGCGTGCGCGACCAGTTCGCCCTCCACGATCGCGAGGTCCGCGCCGCCGACGCCGTTGGTCTCCCCCGCCGACCAGAGTCCGGGCACGGTGGTGCGCAGCCGGGCGTCGACCCGGAGCCCGACGGCGCCGTCCGGGGCGGTCCTGGTGGCCGCGCCCAGTTCGGTGGCCAGGTCGATCTGTGGCAGCAGCCCGTGGCCCACGGCGACGGCGTCGCAGGCGATCCGGCGTTCGGTGCCGGGCACCGGCCGCCAGTCGGCGTCCAGCCGGGCCACCGTGACGGCGGTGACCCGCTCGGTCCCGTGCGCCTCGACGACGGCGCTGCGCGGGCGCAGCCGTACGCCGTGCCGCAGCAGCGTGCTCCCGTGCCCGGCGCCCTCGACGAGCTTGGCGGGGACGGCCGCCAGGGCGCCGGGGCGCCGGGCGTAGCCGAGGTAGTCGGTGGCCTCGACGACCGCGGGCACCTCGGCCCCGGCGGTGACCAGCGAGGACGCCGCCGCGAGCAGCAGCGGCCCGCTGCCAGCCACCACGATCCGCCGCCCGGGCAGCACCAGCCCGGCCTTGAGCATCGCCTGCGCGCCGCCCGCGGTGACCACCCCGGGCAGGGTCCAGCCGGGGAACGGCAGCTGGCGCTCGTACGCGCCGGTGGCGAGCAGCACGGACGCGGCCGGGACGGTGGCCCGGTCGGTGGCCTCCGGGCCGCGCGTGACGTGCACGGCGAAGCCGTCGCCGGTCCGCTCCAGCGCCCACACCTGGTGGCCGCCGAGGAAGCGGACCCGCCCGGCCCGCTCGTGCGCGGCGAGCCGGTCGGCCAGTCCGGTGTAGACGGACCAGCCGTGGTGGAGCCGGTCCGGGCGGGCGGCGCCGAGGCCGGGCGCGGGGTGCCGGTAGTACTGCCCGCCGGTGCTGTGACCGGCGTCCAGCAGGACGCAGCGCAGCCCGAGGTCGGCGGCGGTCACGGCGGCCGCGAGCCCGGCCGGGCCGGCACCGATCACCGCGAGGTCGGGGCGTCGGGCCGCTTCGGCGGCGGCCCGGTCAGACGGCGAGGTCGGCACGGCCGTGGCCCTCCTGGGTGGTGACGGTGGTGCCGGGTTCGGCGGGGAGCAGGCAGGTGCGCTGGTTGGGGCGGCCGTCGACGGTGGCCAGGCAGTCGAAGCAGGCGCCGATGCCGCAGAACACCCCGCGCGGCCGGCCGCCGACCCGGGTGGTGCGCCAGGCGAGCACGCCGTCGGCCCAGAGCGCGGCGGCGATCGACTGTCCGGGCAGGGCCGGGACGGGTCGGCCGTCGAACTCGATGTGGTGGGCGGGGCCGGGTTCGGCCCGGACCAGGTCGGCGGGGGTGCGGCGCATCGGCGGCTTCTCCGTTCCGGGGTTGGTCGACGGACGAGGGCGGTCGACACGACAGGGGCGGTCGACACGGCGGGGGCGGTCGACGAACGAGCGTGGTCGGCAGGCGGACAGCGGTGGTCGAGGAGCCCGGGCTCAGGCCCCGGCGTCCGACGGGAAGCGGTCCGGGCGGAACGGCGCGAGGTCCAGTTCCGGCTGCTTGCCGGTCAGTTGCTCGCTGATCAGCAGGCCGGTCGCCGGAGCCAACCCGATGCCGGCGCCCTCGTGCCCGCAGGCGTGGTAGAGCCCGGGCGCCCTGGGGTCCTCGCCGATGGCGGGCAGGTGGTCCGGCAGGTACGGACGGAAGCCCCGGTAGGTGCGCATCACGGTGACGTCCGCGAGCACCGGGAAGAGCGCCGCGGCCTGGGCGGCGAGCCGCCGCAGCACCTCCTGGGAGAGGGTGCGGTCGAAGCCGACCCGTTCGCGGCTGGCGCCGATCAGCACCGGCCCGCCGGGGGTGCCCTCGACCACGGCGGAGGTCTGGAGCCCGGCCGAGCCGCTGGCGACGTCGGCGACGTAGTCGGCGGCGTAGACCTTGTGCCGGACGATCCGCGGCAGCGGCTCGGTGACCAGGACGAAGCCGCGGCGGGGCATCACCGGCAGGTGCACCCCGGCCAACCCGGCCAGTTCGCCGCCCCAGGTGCCGGTCGCGTTGACGACGGCGGGGGCGTCGAGTCGGCGGCGGTCGGTCCGCACGCCGCGCACGGCGCCGTCCGGCCCCCGGTGCACGGCGGTCACGGTCTCGCCGGTGATCAGCTCGGCGCCCATCCGGCGGGCCTCGCGCAGCAGGTGGGCGGCGGCGAGGGCGGGCTGGACCTGGGCGTCCTGCGGGTAGTGGAAGCCGCCGGCGAGGCCGGGGGCGAGGTGCGGCTCCAGCTCGTGCAGCCGCTCGGCGGGGATCTCCTCGGCGGTGACGCCGGCGGCGGCCTGGCCGACGGCGAAGGCCCGCAGGGCGTCCTGCCCGGCCGGGGTGGAGGCGATCACCACGCCGCCCTTGGGCTCGTACTCGACGGCCGCGCCGAGGTGTTCGGCGAGGTCGTGCCAGAGCCGGGTGCTGAGCAGGGCGAGGTCGAGTTCGGGCCCGGGCTCCTTGTCGGAGACCAGCAGGTTGCCCTCGCCGGCACCGGTGGTGCCGCCGGCCACCGGCCCGCGGTCGACGACGGCGACGGTGAGCCCGGCGCGGGCCGCGTAGTAGGCGCAGGCGGCGCCGACCACGCCGGCGCCGACCACGACGACATCCAGGGGAGGTCTCTGGGTCTTGAGCACGTCAGTAATATGTCACATGCCATCCACCCTGCCAAGACCACCCGCCGGATCCCGAACCAGGCCGGAGCAGCGCAAAAGCCCGGGCTCACCGGGCCGGAGCAGCGCAAAGGCCCCGGCCCACCGCGTCGGGCGGCGGGCCGGGGCCTCAGGGTGCGCTACCGGCTCAGGTGATGTCGTCGATCTGCTCGTGACGGGCGGCCGGCACCGGGGCGCCCGCCGTCGGCGCGGCCGAGGCCTGGACCATCTCCGTACCGGCCACCGGCTGCACCGAGAGGTCCAGCTCCGAGGCCTCCTCGTCGCTCAGTCCGGCGTCGGGGTCGCGGCGCTCCTTGCGCCTGTCGTTGAAGATCGCGATGCCCACCGCGAGGAAGTACAGCGCCCAGATCGGCGCGGCCAGCGTGAGCATGCTCACCGGATCGGCGCTCGGGGTGGCGAAGGCGGCGAAGACCGTGATGCCCATGACCATGCCGCGCCACCAGCCGAGCAGCCGCTTGCCGGTGACCATGCCGACCATGTTCATCATCACCAGCAGCAGCGGGAACTCGAAGGCCAGGCCGAAGACCAGCACCATCCGGGTGGCGATGTCGAGGTAGTCCTCGGGCGGCAGGATCGGCGTGGTCTTGTCCGGGGTGAACGAGATCAGCACGTCGACGGTGGTCGGCAGCACCAGGATGGCGCAGCCCACACCGGCCAGGAAGAGCGGCGCCCCGCACAGCATGAAGATGACGGCGTACTTCTTCTCGTGCCGGTGCAGACCGGGTGCCACGAAGGCCCAGACCTGGTAGAGCCAGACCGGCACGGTCGCGACCACACCGGCCGTCAGTGACACCTTGAGCATCCAGGTGAAACCGGCGGTCAGACCGATGTTGGAGACCTGGGCGCACTTGCCCTTGAACTGGTCGGCAGTCTCCACGGTGCAGCGCGGCAGCGGCTCCAGCAGGAAGTTCTCGATCTGCCTGTGGTAGATCGCCGCCACGATGGTGATCAGCACGATCGCCAGGACCGACTTGACCACGCGGTTGCGCAGTTCCCGCAGGTGGTCGGTGAGGGCCATCCGCCCCTCAGGATCCTTGGACGCCTTCGACGCCTTGGAGAGCTTGCTCAACCCCGGTCCTCAACTCGTGCGTCGAGGCCCGCCGGTCGACGGGCCTCCGTGGTCGCGTTCGTCACGTGCGCCGCACTCAGTGCGGGCGGTCGCCGTCGGCCGCGGACGGCCCGGCGGCGGGCTCGGCCACCGGGCGGGCGGTGCCCGAGGCGCCCGGAGCGGCCTGGATGGTCCTGGCCGCGGTCGTCGCCGAACCGCCGTCGACCCGGGGCGCCGGAGGCGGCGTCGCGGCGGCGTCCTCCTCGGCGCCGTCCGAGCGCATGGCCTTGGCCTCGCTCTTCAGGATCCGCATCGACTGCCCGAGCGAGCGAGCCAGGTCGGGCAGCCGCTTGGCGCCGAACAGCAGGACGGCGAAAATCACGACCACCACGATCGCGGTCATCGAGATGCGCATTGCGCGACCACCTTCACTCATGGCGACCCGTCGGGCCCCCCGCCGCGGATGGTAACCGCTGCGGATGACGCCACGACGACGGCCGCCCGAACAGGACAGCGGCCCCGGTTCGCAGTTCAGGAGCCATCTGCAGGAGCCACCTGAGAGCGTAACCCGCCCCCGCCTCCCCGCAGCAGCCCCCGTACCACCGACGGCCCTCCTGTGCTAAACGGCACTGCCGAGCGGGCACCACCCGAGGGGCACCACCGGACGGCCCTACCGGCCCGGTACGGCCTCCGCCAGCTCCCCCGCCGCCTCGGCCAGCGCCCGCGAGGCCGCGTCCACGCCCTTGGCCAGCGCCCGCACGTCCAGCCAGAGCCGGATCGCGAGCACCCCGAGGACCAGCAGGCCCGCGGTGGCGAGCAGGACGGCGGCGACGAGCATCCAGGACATGCGCCCCACCCTATCGGGCCCGGCCCCCCGGCCGGGTCCGGAGGAGGGCGCCCGGCGGCGCTACCCCTCGGCCGGGACGAGCCGCATGGTGCGCACCCCGGCCCCGACGAGCGCCGCGACGATCTTCTCCCCGGCCGGCTTGCGCACCGCCGCCCCGCAGAGCGGGCAGCCGAAGCTGTAGTGCGCCTGGGCCGGGGTGCGACCGAGGGTCAGCCGGAACTCCTCCGCCGGGAGCTCGACCTTCTCCCGGCACTCGGAGCAGTACACCTTGAATCTGGTCCCGGGCTCCACCGATCAGACCCGCCCCTCCCCGTCGGCGACGGTCTGCTCCCCGTACGCGGCCAGCGCCTCCAGGGCGGCCGCGCGGGCCTGCCCGGCCAGCCCGGGCGGCGAGACGATCCGGCCGTCCCGGCCCAGCCGCAGCGCCAGCGGGCGCAGCTGGGAGGGATCGGCGCTGCGCAGGGTGATCCGCAGCCCGCCGTCGGGCAGTTCCTCGGCCCGGTCGTGGGTGTAGTACTCGGCCACCCAGCGCCCGCCGGAGGTGACCTCGACGACCACCTCGGGGTCGTCCGCGGACGGGTTGACCAGCCCGCCGCTCAGGTCGCGCGGCTCGCGCCGCGGCGGGTCGGCGGGGACGTCCAGCACCCGGATCTCGGCGACCCGGTCCAACCGGAACATCCGGTGGTCCTCGGAGGTGCGGCACCAGGCCTCGAGGTAGGTGTGGCCCTCGGTGAGCAGCCGGATCGGGTCGACCTCGCGCTCGGTCATCCCGCCGCGCCCGTGCGAGTAGTAGCGCAGCCACAGTCGGCGCCCCTCGCTGAGCGCGCGGTCGATGTCGGCGAACACGTGGCCCTCCGCCTCGAAGGTCACGCCGACCCGGGCGCTGCCGGCGGCGCTCTCGCCCGCCGCGTTCTCGATCTTGACGACGGCCCGGGTGAGCGCCTCCCGGTCGCCGGCCCGCAGGCCGGGCAGCCCGGCCACCGCACGGGCGGCGACCAGCAGCGCGGTGGCCTCGTCGGCGGCGAGGCGCAGCGGCTGGGCCACGTCGTCGACGTTGTGCCACCAGATCCGCTCGCCGTCGGTGTCGATGTCGAGCAGGTCGCCGCCGCGGAAGCTGGTGCCGCACATCGGCAGCACGTTGAGGTCCCCGATCAGCTCGCGCTCGGAGATCCCGAACGCGCGGGCCACCTCGGCCACCTCGGCGCCGGGGCGCTCGCGCAGGTAGGTGACCAGCGACAGCATCCGCCGCGTCTGGTCGATCGCGTTGCTCACGCCTGAACCCCTCCGCTTCCGTTCACCACGTCCAGCCCGGCCACGGCCCGCAGCCGGTCGATCACGTCGGCCCGCAGCTCCTCGGGCCCGAGCACCAGCACGTCCGGCCCGAACTCGGCGAGGTCGGCGCCCAGCCCGTTGCCGTACGGGATCTCCAGCTCGTCCCAGCCGTCGTCCACCCGCGCGCTGCTCAGCGCCTTGGTGCGCAGCGGGAAGCCCGCTCCCCGGCGGACCCGGACGGTGGCGGTGGCGGTGGCGCCCTCGCCCGCGAACTTGGCGACGGTCGCGCGGACGTCGACGTGCTCGGGCACGGTGCCGAGGAAGGCGCCGGTCCTGGCCCGGACCTTGCCGGTGATCCGGCTGAGCCGGAACACCCGGGCGTCGCCGCGGTCGCGGTCCCACCCGGCCAGGTACCAGTGCCCGCGCCAGCACTCCAGCGCCCACGGCTCGACGGTGCGCAGCTCGCCGGCGGCGGCGCCGGCCTTGCGGTACTCGAAGCCGACCGGGCGGCGGTCCCGGGCGGCGGTGAGCAGCGGCTCGAACGCGGCCTCCCGGGCGGGGATGCGCGGCTCCAGGGCGGTCCGGCCCTCGGGCTCGGCGAACGGCACCCCGGCGGCGCGCAGCTTCTGCAGCGCGCCGCTGGCCGCGCCGGACATCTTGGCCTGCTGCCAGACCCGGGCGGCCAGGGTCAGCGCGGCCGCCTCCTCGGCGTCCAGCGCGATCTCGGGCAGCCGGTTGCGGTCGGCGCGGGCCAGGTAGCCGAGCTCGCCGTCCAGGGCGCTCTCGTCGACGTCGATCACCAGGCCGAGTTCGCGCAGGTCGTCCTTGTCCCGCTCGAACATCCGGTTGAAGGCGTCCTCGCTGCTGTTCTGCCAGGCCTCGCGGTACGCCTCGATGGATTCCCGCAGCTCCTTCTTGGAGAGCGGACGTCTGGTGTTCATCAGGCACAGGGCGAGATTCATCAGCCGCTCTGCCTTGGCGATCGCCATCGCTGACCCTTCCGGTGTGCCGCGCCGTGCGCGGGGTGCGCCAACCGGGCGATCACCACCCGGCGGGACCGACCGTACCGGTAGCGGTACGCACGGCAAAAGCGGCCTCCCGAAACGCCCGTGGGCCGGGCCCCCGGAGGGGTCCGGCCCACGGCCGCGGCAGGCTCAGACGCCCAGCAGGTCGACCACGAAGATCAGGGTCGAGCCCGCCGGGATCAGCGGGGTCGGCGACTGGTTGCCGTACGCCAGGTGCGACGGGATGGTCAGCTCGCGGCGACCGCCGACCTTCATGCCGACGACGCCCTGGTCCCAGCCCTTGATGACGCGGCCGCCGCCCAGCGGGAAGCGGAACTCGTTCGGGGTCCGGTTCCAGCTCGCATCGAACTCCTCGCCGGTCTCGAAGGTCACGCCGACGTAGCGGACCTTGACGTTGTGGCCCGGCTTGGCCTCCTCGCCGTCACCGACGACGATGTCGCGGATCTGCAGGTCCGCCGGGGCGTCGCCGATCGGGAAGTCGATCTCGGGCTTCTCGTTGAGGTTGACGCTCACAGTCCCTCTTCTCACGTTTCGCATTGCAGTCACGACCAAGCGGCGGGCGCCCGCACCCCCGGTCCGTTCCCGGACCACGGTACGGGCGCCCACCGCCCGGGGTGGTCCGGCCACGCGGCCGGACCTGAAGGTCACACGCACACCATTGTCACCCGAAAGTGGATCAGCCCTGACCGGCGTCCAGGATGTCCACCACGAAGACCAGCGGCGCGCCCGGCGGGATGTCGCCCTGGCCCTTGTCGCCGTAGGCCAGCGCGGCCGGGATCACCAGCTCCACCCGGCTGCCGACGGTCTGGCCCACCAGCCCCTGGTCCCAGCCCTGGATGACCTGGCCACCGCCGACCGGGAAGGAGAACGCCTGGCCCTTGCTGAGCGAGGAGTCGAACATCTTGCCGTCCTTGAACAGCGCGCCGGTGTACTGGACGACGACCTTCTCGCCCTTCTCCACCGCCGGCCCGGTGCCCTTGATCAGGACGTGCGACTTCAGCTCGGTCGGGTCCTTCGCGCCGGCCACCGGGGTGATCTCGGCCGGCTTCTTGCCGTTGTCCTTGACCTGCGGGAAGTCCGCGGGCGGCGGCGTGACGGTGCCGCTCACCACGGCGTCGGGCGCGTTGGCGTTGCGGATGTCGATCACGAAGATCAGGTCGTCCTTCGCCCCGATCGACATGTCGGCCTTGCCCTGGGAGCCGAACGCGGCGGCCGGCGGGGCCACCACGAGGACCCGGCTGCCGGCCTTCTTCCCGACCACGGCCTGGTCCAGCGCCGGGATCAGCGCGTCGGTGCCGGCCTGGAAGATCTGCGGCTTGCCGTTGTTGTCGTACGAGCTCGGGATGTCCTTGCCGGTGGTCCAGTCCTTGGCGGTGTAGTCCACCGAGGTCCAGGAGTTCTTGTCCACCTTGGGGCCGGTGCCCTCGGTCAGCACCTTCACCACGAAGGAGCCGTCGGAGGCCTCGCCCGGCACCTGGATCTCGGCCTTCTTGCCGAAGTCACCGGTGACGGTGGGCAGCACCTTGGCGCTGTCCTTGATCGGCGGCACCGGGTCGGCGGTCGGCGTGGGCGGCGCGCTCTTGGCGGCGTCCGGCTTGGCGGCGGTGTCCGACTTGCCGTCCTTGTTCACCAGGTACAGCGTCACGGCGCTGCCGGCCAGCAGCACGGCCAGCACCGTGCCGAGGATCACGCCCAGCCGGCCCACCCCGGGCGGGTTCTCGTCGTACCCGGCCTCCGAGGTGTCGCCCCGACGCACGGTGGAGGCGAAGATCTGCGGGGTGTCGTCCGTCTTGGTCCCGCCCGAGGCGCGCGGCTGCTCTCCGGGCTGGGCCCAGCCGGCCTGCTGCTTCAGGATCGACGGCGGGACGACGATCGACTCGCCGTCCCCCGGGAGCGGGCCGCCGGGACGCGAGGCGGTCGGGTCACCCGCAGAGCTGTCGTTCGCCGCGGTGCCGGCCCCGCCCGGGCTCGGCGTCTTCTCAGTCATGACTCCCCATCCATCTCGCCACGAGGTCTTCCAGGTCTGCGACCGGCGTGCTGACTGCCGGTCTGCCGTCGCACCGTCCGCCCCGGACCTCGACGCCGGGCGGCGCCTGCCACAGTGCGAGGGCAGTATGACAGCTCAGGATGAGGGCGGACGCTTCGTTGTACGAGCGTCCGCCCAAGCGTACGGAATCCCAGGGGGGACTTCCTAGAGCGTGTCCGCCCTAAACCGCTTCCCTGAGCCGCTTCCCTAAACCGCTTCCAGAACGTCGATCACGAAGACCAGCGTCGAGTTGGGCGGCACCGAGCCCTGCGCCTGGTCCTTGTAGCCGAGCCCGGGCGGCACCACGAGCAGGATCCGGCTGCCGACGGTCTGGCCGACCAGCGCCTTGTCCCAGCCCTCGATCACGCTGCCGGTGCCGATCTGCACCGCCTGCGCGCCCCCGTGCGTCCAGGAGGAGTCGAACTGCTGGCCGTTGTTCCAGAGCACCCCGGTGTACTGCACCACCAGGGTCTGCCCGCTCTTGACCTGCTTGCCCTCGCCCTTGATCAGCACCGCCTGCTCCAGGTCGGTGGGCGCGGCCTGCCCGGTCGGCACGGTGATCGTCACCGGGGCCTTGCCGTTGTCCTTGACCTGCGGCATCGTCGCCGGCGGCGGGGTCATGGCGCCGGTCAGCGTGGAGTCCTGCGGCAGGCTCTCCATGATGTCCAGGACGAACACCACGGTGTCGCCCTTGTTGACGCCGAGCTGGGTGCTGCCCTGCTCGCCGAAGGCCGCCGCCGGCGGGGCGACCACCAGCAGCCGGCTGCCGACCTTCTTGCCGATCACGCTCTGGTCCAGCGCCGGCACGAGCTGTCCGCTGCCGGCCTGGTAGAGCTGCGGCTTCCCGCTCGGGTCGTACGAGCTGGGCAGGTCCTTGCCGGTGGTCCAGTCCTTCGCCGTGTAGTTGACCGTCACCCAGTCGCCCTTGTTGACCGTCGACCGCTCGCCCTCGCTGACGGTGTTCACCACGAACTGGCCGCCGGGCTGGCCCTCCGGGAGGGTGATGGTGGCCTTGCTGCCGAAACCGCCCTCCGAGAGCGTGGGCATCGGCGACGCCTCGCCGACCGGCGCGGGCACCGTCGGAGGCGCGCTCGCCGCGGACGGAGTCGCCGGGCCGGCCGCCTTGGGCGAACTGCCGCAGGCGACCGCCAGCAGCAGGGGCAGGGTGAGTAGCAAACCGGCGGTGCGGCGCACGGTGGTCCTAACTGTCGATCGAGGTCGGCTCTCCTGACTTCGACGGACAGCGTATGCCCGGACGGCGTCCGGCCCCGGTAGACACCACCGGGGCCGGACACCGCCTTGATCACGAACCTGGGATCCCCCGCGGGGCTCACATCCCGGCGATCAGCTTCTCCACCCGCTCGTCCACCGAGCGGAACGGGTCCTTGCAGAGCACCGTGCGCTGCGCCTGGTCGTTCAGCTTCAGGTGCACCCAGTCCACCGTGAAGTCCCGGCGCTGCTCCTGCGCCCGGCGGATGAAGTCCCCGCGCAGCCGGGCCCGGGTGGTCTGCGGCGGGATGGACTTGGCCTCGAAGGTCTTGAGGTCGGTGGTCACCCGCTTCGCCTGGCCCTTGCCCTGGAGCAGGTAGAACAGGCCGCGCTGGCGGTGGATGTCGTGGTACGCCAGGTCGATCTGGGCCACCCGCGGGTTGGACATGCTCATCTGGTGCTTCTCGCGGTAGCGCTCGATGAGCTTGTACTTCATGATCCAGTCGATCTCGGTGGCCACCTCGTCCAGGTTCTCGGTGCGGACGGCCTCCAGGGTCCGGCCCCACAGTTCGAGCACCCGGCCGATGGTGCCGGTGTTGATGCCCTTGCGGTCGGCGAACTCCAGCGCCTTGGTGTAGTACTCCTCCTGGATGTCCAGCGCGCTGGCCTCGCGCCCGTTGGCGAGCCGCACCTGGTGGGTGCCGGTGAGGTCGTGGCTGACCTCGCGGATCGCCCGGATCGGGTTCTCCAGGGTGAGGTCGCGCATCACCACGCCGGCCTCGATCAGCCGCAGCACCAGGTCGGTGGCGCCGACCTTGAGCAGCGTCGTGGTCTCCGACATGTTGGAGTCGCCGACGATCACGTGCAGCCGGCGGTAGCGCTCGGCGTCCGCGTGCGGCTCGTCGCGGGTGTTGATG
The DNA here is from genome assembly GCF_044744605.1 of Kitasatospora sp. NPDC087271. Taxonomy (NCBI): domain Bacteria; kingdom Bacillati; phylum Actinomycetota; class Actinomycetes; order Kitasatosporales; family Streptomycetaceae; genus Kitasatospora; species Kitasatospora sp. NPDC087271. The sequence goes on along the minus strand of NZ_JBIUYQ010000007.1, from coordinate 54,110 downwards.
ATCGGGCGGGAGCGGGTGGTGGCGGAGCTGACGCCCTCCCAGATGTGCTCGGCGCGCTGGCTGACGCAGTAGACCGCGCCGCGCGGGGTCTGCAGCACCTTGCCGGCGCCGCAGATCAGCTGGCGGGTCACCAGGAAGGGGATCAGCACGTCGGCCAGCCGGGAGAACTCGCCGTGCCGGGCCACCAGGTAGTTCTCGTGGCAGCCGTAGGAGTTGCCGGCCGAGTCGGTGTTGTTCTTGAACAGGTAGACGTCCCCCGCGATGCCCTCCTCGTGCAGCCGCCGCTCGGCGTCGACCAGGAGCCCTTCGAGGATCCGCTCGCCCGCCTTGTCGTGCGTCACCAGCTCGACCACGTCGTCGCACTCGGGGGTGGCGTACTCGGGGTGGGAGCCGACGTCGAGGTACAGCCGGGCGCCGTTGCGCAGGAAGACGTTGCTGCTGCGGCCCCAGGAGACGACCCGGCGGAACAAGTACCGCGCCACCTCGTCCGGCGACAGCCTGCGCTGCCCGCGGAACGTGCAGGTCACGCCGTACTCGTTCTCCAGCCCGAAAATCCGGCGGTCCATGAGCACTCCATTCTGTGTCGGAGCTGTCCGAAACCGCCTCCACGACGACTGGGCCGCCGCAGGGGCACCGGAGTCCCGTACGGCCTCCGTCCGGCCGCCGTACGGGACTCCGCAGGCACTGCTACTCCGGCGCGGTGTCCGCCGGGTCGTCCTCGTCGTCCGACTCGGCGGACTGGTCGCCGTCGAGCAGTCGGGCGAGCTGGTTGCCCAGGATGCGCTTGAACTTGCGCTGCTGGAACCGCTGGCGGTCGAGGACGGCCACCTCCAGCTGCTCCGGGGTGAGGGCGCGCGGGCTGCCGCCGTTGGGGTCGCGGGCGAGCGAGTCCACGGCGGCCCGGACCACCTCGGTGAGGCTCATCCCGGCCCGGTGGCGCTGGCCCAGGTAGTTGCCGATCGAGTCGGCGTTGCCGCCGACCACGACGTAGTTCTTCTCGTCGACGATCGAGCCGTCCGGGGTGAGGCGGTAGATCTGGTCCTCGTCCGCGGTGCGGCCGACCTCGGCCACGATCAGCTCGACCTCGTAGGGCTTCTCGCCGACCGAGGAGAAGATGGTGCCGAGCGTCTGGGCGTAGACGTTGGCCAGGCCCCGGGCGGTGACGTCGGCCCGGTCGTAGGAGTAGCCGCGCAGGTCGGCGTAGCGGACGCCGCCGATGCGCAGGTTCTCGAACTCGTTGTAGCGGCCGACCGCCGCGAAGGCGATCTTGTCGTAGATCTCGGAGACCTTGTGAAGCGCTCTGGAGGTGTTCTCCGCGACGAAGACGATGCCGTCGGCGTAGGTGAGCACGACCACGCTGCGGCCGCGCGCGATGCCCTTGCGGGCGTACTCCGCGCGGTCCGCCATGGCCTGCTGGGGCGAGACGTAGAACGGTGTCGACACCGGCGGTCGTCCCTTTCCTGAGAGGTGATGGCTAGAGCAGCGGGGCCTGCGGGCCGTTGGGGTGCGAGCGGCGCTCGTCGGTGATCGCGACCGCGATCTCGGTGACCTCCGCGTCGGTGAGCCGGCGGAAGCCGTCCTCGGTGATCAGCGAGACGATCGGGAAGATCTTGCGGGCGAGGTCGGGGCCGCCGGTGGCGGAGTCGTCGTCGGCCGCGTCGTACAGCGCCTGGACGACGAGCATGGCGGCCTGGTCGGCCGTCAGGCCGTCGCGGTAGAGCTTCTTCATCGAGCCGCGGGCGAAGACCGAACCCGAGCCGGTGGCGGCGAAGCCGCGCTCCTCGGAACGCCCGCCGGTGACGTCGTAGTTGAAGATCCGGCCGCGGCCGAGGTCCAGGTCGTAGCCGGCGAACAGCGGGACGACCGCCAGGCCCTGCATCGCCATGCCCAGGTTGCCCCGGATCATCGCGGTGAGCCGGTTGGCCTTGCCCTCCAGTGAGAGCACCGCGCCCTCGATCTTCTCGTAGTGCTCCAGCTCCAGTTGGAACAGCCGGACCATCTCGATGGCGAGGCCTGCGGTGCCGGCGATGCCGACCGCGCTGTACTCGTCGGCCGGGAACACCTTCTCCATGTCGCGCTGGGCGATCACGTTGCCCATCGTCGCCCGGCGGTCACCGGCGATCACCACGCCGCCGTCGAACACCGCGGCCACGATGGTGGTCCCGTGCGGGGCGTCGACCACGGCCCCCGCGGGGAGCCCGCGGTGGCCGGGGATCAGCTCCGGCCGGTGCTCGGCGAGGAAGTCCACGAAGGAGGAGGACCCCGGGGTCAGGAAGGCAGCCGGTAGACGCCCGGTGCCACGAGTGTTGGCTTCCACACGATTCCTTCCAGGTAGCTTGAAGCTCGCGCTGCCCGCACCCTACCCGCCCGACGATCACTGTCCACGCGCGCAGGGGGCCGGTGCCGGACGGCCGGGCGGCCCTCGCCGCCCGACCGCCCTCGACGGTCACGACCGTGAATTCCCGAATACCGGGGACGGGCTATTGCCCGCCCTTCTGCACGAATCCACGGACGAAATCTTCCGCATTCGACTCCAGGACCTCGTCGATTTCGTCCAGCACCGCGTCGACGTCGTCGCTCAGCTTTTCCTGGCGTTCCTTGAGGTCGTCGGAATTCTGGGTTTCCGCGGCCTGCTCCTCGACCTCCTCGGAGGAGCGGTTCGCCCGCTGCTGGCCGCCGCCGGTGTCCTTGCTCGCCATTTCCCTCACCCCGCTCGATTCTTCTGGCACGGTTTGGTCGTTGCTTGCTGCACCGACCCTATACACAAGGTGCGACTGCCGCTCCCGGTTTGCCGGTGGCGCTTCCTGTCCAACACCCGCTGCCACCCCGGATGATTCCCATTCGGCGGACGTTCACCCATGGTGATCGAAAAGTTACCCGCCGGAGAGGACCCGTAGCAGGTCCTCCGCGGTGCGACAGCGGTCCAGCAGCTCCTTGACGTGGTTGCGGGTGCCCCGCAGCGGCTCCAGCGTGGGCACCCGCTGCAACGAGTCCCGGCCCGGCAGGTCGAAGATCACCGAGTCCCAGGAGGCCGCGGCGACGTGGTCGGCGTACTGCTCCAGGCAGCGCCCGCGGAAGTACGCCCGGGTGTCCTCCGGGGGCTTGGAGACGGCCCGCTCGACCTCCGCCTCGGTCACCAGCCGCTCGAACCGGCCGCGGGCCACCAGCCGGTTGTAGAGGCCCTTGTCGGGCCGTACGTCGCTGTACTGGAGGTCGACCAGGTGCAGCCGCGGGTTCTCCCACCCCAGGGCGTCCCGGCTGCGGTAGCCCTCCAGGATCTCCCGCTTGGCGATCCAGTCCAGTTGCCTGGAGAGCGACATCGGATCGCGCTCCAGCCGCCCGAGGACGTCCTCCCAGCGGGCCAGCACGTCCAGTGTCTGCTCGTCCGCGTCGGTGCCGAAGCGGTCCTCGACGTACTTGCGGGCCAGCTCGAAGTACTCCAGCTGGAGCTGGACGGCGGTGAGTTTGCGCCCGTTGCGCAGGGTGATCAGGTGCTTGAGCGTGGGGTCGTGGGAGACCCGGTGCAGGGTGCGCACCGGCTGGTCGACGGCGAGGTCGGAGGCGATGAAGGAGTCCTCGATCATCGACAGGACCAGTGAGGTGGTGCCCAGCTTGAGGTAGGTGGAGATCTCGGAGAGGTTGGCGTCCCCGATGATCACGTGCAGCCGGCGGTACTTCTCCGCGTCGGCGTGCGGTTCGTCCCGGGTGTTGATGATCGGGCGCTTGAGCGTGGTCTCCAGGCCGACCTCGACCTCGAAGTAGTCGGCCCGCTGGCTGATCTGGAAGCCGTGCGTCGAGCCGTCCTGGCCGATGCCGACCCGGCCGGCACCGGTGACCACCTGGCGGGAGACGAAGAACGGGGTGAGGTGGCGGACGATGTCGGCGAACGGCGTCGCCCGCTTCATCAGGTAGTTCTCGTGGGTGCCGTAGGAGGCGCCCTTGTTGTCGGTGTTGTTCTTGTACAGGTGGATGTTCTGCCCGTTGGGCAGTTCCAGCGCGCGCTGCGCGGCGGCGGCCATGATCCGCTCGCCGGCCTTGTCCCAGAGCACGGCGTCGCGCGGGTTGGTGACCTCGGGCGAGCTGTACTCGGGGTGCGCGTGGTCCACGTAGAACCGGGCCCCGTTGGTGAGGATGACGTTGGCCAGGCCGATGTCCTCGTCGGTCAGCTGGCTGGCGTCCGCCACCTCGCGCGCCAGGTCGAAGCCCCGGGCGTCACGCAGCGGGTTCTCCTCCTCGAAGTCCCAGCGGGCCCGCCGCGCCCGGTGCATCGCCGCCGCGTACGCGTTGACGATCTGGGACGAGGTGAGCATGGCGTTGGCGTTGGGGTGCCCGGGCACGGAGATCCCGTACTCGGTCTCGATGCCCATCACGCGCCGTACGGTCATGCGGCCCTCCTTGCCCGGTGCGCCGCCCCCCACGGGCGGAGCACGCCGACGTACCGCTGAACAACACCGGCGCCGGCGTTCTGCCCGCGATCGGTGGGTCGAGCCTAGAACCCGGCGCCGACGGGCGGACCCCGAGACGCGCCGTCCGGCTGCGGGGCCGCGAGGCGCCACAGCCGGACGGGGTGCGTGCTGTTCCGGGGACCGCCGGGCGGCCCGGTCTCACCGCGTGCTTACAGGTACTGCCCCGTGTTGGCGACAGTGTCGATCGAGCGGCCGGACTCGGCGCCCTGCTTGCCGGTGACCAGCGTGCGGATGAAGACGATCCGCTCGCCCTTCTTGCCGGAGATGCGGGCCCAGTCGTCCGGGTTGGTGGTGTTCGGCAGGTCCTCGTTCTCCTTGAACTCGTCCACGCAGGCGGCGAGCAGGTGGGAGACGCGCAGACCGCGCTGACCGTGGTCGAGGAAGTCCTTGATGGCCATCTTCTTCGCGCGGTCGACGATGTTCTGGATCATGGCGCCGGAGTTGAAGTCCTTGAAGTACAGGACCTCCTTGTCACCGTTGGCGTAGGTGACCTCCAGGAAGCGGTTCTCCTCGGTCTCGGAGTACATCCGCTCCACGACCGACTGGATCATCGCGGCCACCGTGGTGCCCAGGGAGCCGTCGTGCTCCTTGAGGTCGTCCGGGTGGAACGGCAGCGACTCCTTGAGGTACTTGGAGAAGATGTCCTTCGCGGCCTCGGCGTCCGGGCGCTCGATCTTGATCTTGACGTCCAGGCGGCCGGGCCGCAGGATCGCCGGGTCGATCATGTCCTCGCGGTTCGAGGCGCCGATGACGATGACGTTCTCCAGGCCCTCCACACCGTCGATCTCGGCGAGCAGCTGCGGGACGATGGTGTTCTCCACGTCCGAGCTGACGCCGGAACCGCGGGTGCGGAACAGCGACTCCATCTCGTCGAAGAAGACGATGACGGGCGTGCCCTCGCTCGCCTTCTCCCGGGCCCGCTGGAAGACCAGGCGGATCTGCCGCTCGGTCTCGCCCACGTACTTGTTGAGCAGTTCGGGGCCCTTGATGTTGAGGAAGTAGCTCTTCCCCTGGGGGCGTCCGGTGACCTCGGCGACCTTCTTGGCCAGCGAGTTGGCGACCGCCTTGGCGATCAGCGTCTTGCCGCAGCCGGGCGGGCCGTAGAGCAGCACGCCCTTGGGCGGGCGCAGCTCGTACTCCTTGAAGAGGTCGGCGTGCAGGTAGGGCAGCTCGACCGCGTCCCGGATCAGCTCGATCTGGTTGCTCAGTCCGCCGATCTGGCGGTAGTCGATGTCCGGGACCTCTTCGAGGACCAGCTCCTCGACCTCGGACTTCGGCACGACCTCGTACACGTAGCCGGAGCGGGGCTCCAGCAGCAGGGCGTCCCCCGCCCGGACGGTGAGCTCGCGCAGCGGTTCGGCGAGGCGCACCACCCGCTCCTCGTCGGTGTGGCCGACGACCAGGGCGCGTTCGCCGTCCTCGAGGATCTCCTTGAGGGTGACGATCTCGCCGATGCGCTCGAAGGCCATCGCGTCCACGATGTTGAGGGCCTCGTTGAGCATCACTTCCTGGCCGCGCCGCAGTTCGTCGAGGGCGACGTTGGGGCTGACGTTCACGCGGAGCTTGCGCCCCCCGGTGAAGATGTCGGCGGTGCCGTCCTCGTTGGCCTCGAGGAAGGTGCCGAACCCGGCCGGGGGCTGTGCCAGCCGGTCCACTTCCTCCTTGAGGGCCACGATCTGGTCGCGGGCCTCTCGCAGGGTGGAGGCGAGCCGTTCGTTCTGGGCGGACACTCCGGCCAGGTTGGTCTGGAGCTCGACGATCCGCTCTTCGAGGATCCTCGAATTGCGCGGCGAGTCGGCGAGCTTGCGGCGCAGCACAGCGATTTCCTGCTCAAGGAACGAGACCTGAGCGGCCTCGTCGGAACCACGAGCGGGCCTGCCGGTGCTGCGGTTGTAGTCGTCATCGTGGGCTGCCACGGTCCTCACCTCCTCCGGGGAGCTGGACGCTTCCAGACCCTACCTGGGACCAGGGGTCCGTAAACCCCTAGATCAAGAAAGATGGAACGGGCGTGTCCGATCTTCGCCCCAGCGTGCTTCCCCTCTGCTAAGGGGATACCCACCGCTCACCACCCAAAGCGGGCCAGATGTATCGTCGAGCGAAGTGATATCCGATCGCGACCGGGCGCCTGGGTCCGATCGTTGTACGAATGGCGGGATTGCCCCGGAAAAGGGCGACCCGGGACAGAAACGGCAGGGGACCATGTCGGTAACCGAGCAGACGGCCGCGGCGGCCGAACAGCTGGAGGTGTGGATCGACCAGGATCTGTGCACCGGCGACGGCATCTGCGTGCAGTACGCACCCGAGGTCTTCGAGCTGGACATCGACGGCCTCGCCTACGTGAAGGGGCCGGACGACGAGCTGCGCCAGCAGCCCGGGGAGACCGCCCCGGTGCCGCTGACGATCCTTCAGGACGTGGTGGACTCGGCGAAGGAGTGCCCCGGCGACTGCATCCACGTGCGCCGGGTCACCGACCGGGTCGAGGTGTACGGGCCGGACGCGGACTGACGCGTCCTCCCCCTCAGGTCTGGCTGACCGGGGCGGCGGTCTGGGAGCGTTCCCAGCCGCCGCCCTTGCGCATCCAGGTGAGGTCGAGTGAGATGTCGGGACGGAAGCGCGGCACCTCGTCGCTCGAATACCCCTGCGCGTGGCCGGTGATGGCGCCGTCGGAGCGCAGTGCGAGCCGGCCGAGGGTGAGGTTCTCGCGCTCGGAGAGGAGCGTGGCCAGCACCACCGGGCGGTCGCCGGGGCCGAAACCGAGCAGGTAGACGGCGTCCGGCGGGGTGCCGTTCTCGGCCGCGCAGTGCGCGGCGACGACCGTGCCGGGCCGTCCGTCGCCCAGGTCGGCCGGCATGCTGATGGCCGTCGCGACCGGGAACGGGCCGCAGTCGAGCGGAAGTTGGGCCTTGGCCGGGTCGGGGGCGGCACTCGCCCCGAGGGCCTTGGGAGTGCCGTGGACGGGCACCGGGGTGCCGGTGGCGGGGCTGGCGGCGAGGGCCGCGGCCACCACCGCGCCGCAGCCGGCCAGGGCCAGGGCCCAGTGCCAGGGGGCGGTGCGCGCGTGCCCGGGCCCGGTGCGGCCCCGCGGTGTCTGCTGTCCAGCCGTCGTCCCGACCGCGGTCTCCACCAGGCGTCCCCTCCAGTGCTCCCAGGAGCTGGTCTGCGTGCGCGAGCATCGTCCCACACGCCGGCGGCCGGAATGCCGAGGGGTGGCACGAGCAGGCTCGTACCACCCCTGGGAAGCGATCCCGGTCAGCCCAGGTCGGGCTGCTCGGTCTCGACGGCGCGGGCGGCGGCACGGGCCGCGGCACGCTCCTGGAGGCTCGGCTCCGAGCCCCCGTTGTCGTAGTCCTCGCCGTACGCGCCCTTGGCCGGGCGGCGGCGGCGCAGCGGCGGCTCGACGCCGTCGGCGAGGCGGCGGGCGGTGAGCAGGAAGCCGGTGTGGCCGATCATCCGGTGGTCCGGGCGGACGGCCAGGCCCTCCAGGTGCCAGGTGCGGACCATGGTCTCCCAGGCCTGCGGCTCGGTGAAGGTGCCGTGGTCGCGCAGTGCCTCGACGGTCTTGGACATCTGCGTGGTGGTCGCCACGTAGCAGCAGATCAGGCCGCCGGGTACGAGCGCCTTGGAGGCGACGTCCAGGCACTCCCAGGGGGCGAGCATGTCGAGGATGACGCGGTCGACGTCGGCCTCGACCAGGTTGTCCTGGAGGTCGCCGACGGTGAGCTTCCACGCCGGGTGCGGCCCGCCGAAGTAGCGCTCGACGTTGCCCTTGGCGATGTCGGCGAAGTCCTGCCGGCGCTCGTACGAGGCCAGCATGCCGGTGTCGCCGACGGCGCGCAGCAGGTAGGTGGAGAGCGCGCCCGAGCCGACACCGGCCTCGACGACGCGGGCGCCGGCGAAGATGTCGGCCATGGCCAGGATCTGCCCCGCGTCCTTGGGGTAGATCACGGCGGCGCCGCGCGGCATGGACAGGACGTAGTCGGGGAGCAGGGGGCGCAGCGCGAGGTACGGGACGTTCCCCGTGGTGCGCACGACCGTGCCCTCGGGGGCGCCGATCAGCTCGTCGTGCGGGAACGCACCCTTGTGGGTGTGGAACTGGTTCCCGGCCTGGAGCGTGAACGTGTAGTGGCGGCCCTTGGGGTCGGTCAGCTGGACCTGGTCCCCGACCTGGAAGGGCCCGCGTCGGCGGGTGGCACCGGTCGGTTCGGACATGCGGTCAATCCTAAGGGAAGCGGACGGTCCGCCCGACCAGGGTGATCACCGGCCGGCGACGGCGGCGGTGAGGCGCTGCTCGATGTCGGTGAGCGCGGCGACGCCGAACACCCGGCCGTCCGCCTCGACCACCAGGTACTCCCCGGCCGGGGTGGCCTGGACGGCGCGCAGCAGGTCCTCGCCGCCGAGGTCGGCGTCCAGCCGCAGGCCGGGTTCGAGGTCGCGGGCGAGCGGGCCGACGGCGACCCACGGGCGGCGGTGCTCGGGCACCGCGCGGACGGCGGACTCGCGGACGATGCCGATCGGGTCGCCCCGGCCGTCCACCACCACGACCGCGCCGGCCTGGGCCTCGCGGGCCCGGCGCAGCGCCTCGCCGAGCGGGGTGTCGGCGGTGACCTCGACGGTCCGGCGGGCGAGCTCGCGCAACCGCAGGCCGGGCAGCACCTCCTTGAGCCGGGCGTTGCGCAGGCTTCCGGTGGCGCCGTTCCAGATGATCGCGGCGAGGACGGCGGCCAGCACCGCGTCCACCAGGGTGTCGGTCGTGGTGCGTTCGATCCCGCGGGCGGCGCTGAACAGCGGCAGGCCGACCAGCACCGCGACGGCCAGCGCCCGGCCGACCCAGGCGGCGGCGACCGTGCCGGTCATCGCCTTGCCGCTGATCGCCCAGACGACCGCGCGCAGCATCCGGCCGCCGTCCAGCGGCAGGCCGGGCAGCAGGTTGAACGCGGCGACCACCAGGTTGGAGACCATCAGCCCGGTGAGCAGCACCCCGGGCACCGTGGAGAGCTCCACGGCCTGCATCGCGAGGAAGAACACGCCGCCGAGCACCAGCGAGAGCAGCGGGCCGACGAAGGCCAGCCAGAACTCGCGCCACGGGCTCTCGGCCTCGTTCTCGATCTCCGAGACGCCGCCGAAGAACTGGAGCTGGATCCGCCGTACACCGAGCCTGTAGCGAAGCGCGACCAGGGTGTGAGCGAGCTCGTGCACCAGGACGGAGGCGTAGAAGGCGACCGCGAAGAAGAACGCGAGCAGGTAGCGGGCGGCGCCGAGGTCCGGCAGGACGTCGCCGAGCTGGCCGCCGAACACCCAGGTGATCAGCGCGGCGATGACGAACCAGGAGGGGGTCACGTAGATGGGCACGCCGAAGGGGCGGCCCACCAGGAGGCCGCTGCCGCGCTCGGGCGGCCGGGGCGGTCGCCCTGCCGGGCGGCCGCCGTCGTCCTGCGGTGGCTGGTCGGAGGTCTGCTGCCCCCTGCTGTCGCTCACCGTGATCCCTTCGGTCGTCTGCCCCGTCGTGCCCCGGTGCGCCCACGCTACGTGATCGCGGCCCTCCGGTGGCGTGCGGCCCTCTGTCCGGCTTCATACCCACTGTGCCGCGCGGTGTGGCAGCACCGTGGCAGCGGGATGACAGCGAAGGGCAATAGGGTCGGAGGCATGCAGCAGACCGACACCACCAGCGCCGCCGGGGCCCCGGCGCGCCCGGCGGCGCCCCCGACCGGCCTGTCCCCGTCCCGGGCGGGGGACTTCCTGACCTGTCCCCTGCTGTACCGGCTGCGGGTGATCGACCGGCTGCCCGAGCCGCCGAGCGCGGCGGCGACCAGGGGCACGCTGGTGCACGCGGTGCTGGAGCGGCTCTTCGACAGCCCCGCGACCGAGCGGACGCCGGAGCGGGCGCTGGGCCTGCTGCGCCCGCAGTGGGAGCGGCTGCTGGGCGAGCGCCCGGAGCTGGGCTCGCTGTTCCCGGACGATCCGGACGGCGCGGCGCTCGCCCGCTGGCTGGCGGACGCCGAGAAGCTGGTCGGCCAGTGGTTCCGGCTGGAGGACCCGACCCGGCTGCACCCGGTGGAGCGCGAGCTGTACGTGGAGACGGCCCTGGAGTCGGGGCTGCTGCTGCGCGGCTACATCGACCGGGTGGACGTCGCCCCGAGCGGTGAGGTCCGGCTGGTGGACTACAAGACCGGCCGGGCGCCCTCGCGGGACTTCGAGGGCAAGGCGATGTTCCAGATGAAGTTCTACGCGCTCGTGGTGTGGCGCTGGAAGGGTGTCGTCCCCAAGCGGCTCCAGCTGGTCTACCTCGGCGGGGGCGGGGACGTGGTCAGCTACGACCCGGACGAGGCCGACCTGCTCGCGGTGGAGCGCAAGCTGCGGGCGCTCTGGGAGCGGATCACCCACGCGGTGGCCACCGGGGAGTTCCCGGCGACCCGCAACCGCCTCTGCGACTGGTGCGACCACCAGGCCAGTTGCCCGGAGTTCGGCGGCACTCCCCCGCCGTACCCGCTGCCGCTGTCGCGTACGTCTGACGAAGACGATCCCACGGGGGATCAGATGAGCAAGGAGTCCTAGTGACGATCCGAGTGCTGCTGGTCGACGACCAGCCGCTGCTGCGCACCGGTTTCCGGATGATCCTGGAGGCCGAGTCCGACCTGGTCGTGGTCGGCGAGGCCGGCGACGGTCAGCAGGCGCTGGACCAGGTGCGGGCGCTGCAGCCCGACGTGGTGCTGATGGACATCCGGATGCCCAGGATGGACGGCGTCGAGGCGACCCGCAGGATCGCCGGCCCCGGGCGGGACGGCCCGGCCAAGGTGCTGGTGCTGACCACCTTCGACCTGGACGAGTACGTGGTGGAGGCGCTGCGCGCGGGCGCCAGCGGCTTCCTGCTGAAGGACGTCCCGGCGGAGGAACTGGTGCAGGCGATCCGGGTGGTGGCGGACGGCGCGGCGATGCTGGCGCCGAGCATCACCCGCCGACTGCTGGACATGTACGCCACCAAGCTGCCCTCGGGCGAGGAGGCGCCGCCGCAGGCGCTGAGCGCGCTGACCGAGCGCGAGCTGGAGGTGCTGAAGCTGGTGGCGCGCGGGCTCTCGAACGCGGAGATCGCGGCCGAACTGTTCGTCAGCGAGACCACCGTGAAGACGCACGTCGGCCATGTGCTGACCAAGCTCCAGCTGCGCGACCGGGTGCAGGCGGCGGTGTACGCGTACGAGAGCGGGCTGGTGCGCCCGGGCGCCCTGTAGACCCTGTAGCCGACGGCCCGCCCGCCTTCCCCGTGCACCCTGGGGGAAGGCGGGCGGGCCGCCGTGTTGAGGGGTGTCGTCCGGTCGTCTACTTGCCGGCGCTGCGGCTGATCTCCCAGAAGCGGAACACGCCGGTGGTGTCGATGGTCGACTCGACGCCGATGATGTACGAACGCGACGCGAAGAAGCCCTTGTTCTGGTACAGCGGGATGAGCGGCGCGTTCTCGGCGACGATCTGCTGGATCTGGGCGTAGCCGGCCACCGCGGCGCTGCGGTCGGCCTGCTTGAGGCCGTCCGGCACCAGCTTCTGGCTGATCCTCGGGTCGTCCCAGCCGTGGTGGTAGGCGCCGCCGTCGATGAGCAGCGGGGCGATGTAGTTGTCCGGGTCCGGGTAGTCGGCGAACCAGCCGATGAGGTACGCCTGGTAGCGGCCCTCGGACCAGCCGGCCCGGTACTTGTCCCAGTCCGGCTCCGTCTGGACGGTCACCTGGAACAGGCCGCCGGCCTCCAACTGCTTCTTCAGGGTCTCGGGCTCGGCGCTGCCGGCCCGCGAGCGCGACCAGGTGAGGGTGAGCTTGACCGGGAGCTGGACCTTGGCGTCGGTGAGGATCTTCTTGGCCTTGCCGCTGTCCTGGTCGCCGTAGCGGTCGAAGAAGGCCGTGGTGTGGCCGGTGACGCCGGCCGGGACCATCGCGTACAGCGGCTGGACGGTCCGGGCGAAGACGTCGCGGGCGAGCGACTTGCGGTCGAGCAGCTGGGCGGCGGCCTGGCGGACGGCGACGTTGCCGGCGACCGGGTCCTTGGTGTTGAAGACCAGCGAGCGGGTGTCGTTGCTGTCGCCCTCGACGACCTGGAGGTCGGTCTTGCCGCCCTGCTGGTCGGAGTGCATCTGGGCGGCGGTGTTCGGGTCCAGGCTGTTGTCGGTGAGGTCGACGTCGCCCTTGTCCAGCGCGGCCTTCAGGTCGGCGGGCTTGTCGAAGTACCGGATGGTGAACTTGCTGTTCCGGAGCTTGGCCTCGCCGCTGTACTTGTCGTTGGGCACCAGGACGACCTTGCCCAGCTGCTTGGCCGTGTCGCCGTTGCCGCCCATGACCTCGACCGTCTCGAAGCGGTACGGGCCGGAGCCGATCAGCTTGTCGTTGGGGACGACCTTGTCGGCCGGGTAGGCCTGGTGGTCGAGGATGGCGCCGGCCGGGCCGGCCAGCTTGGCCGGCAGGGTGGCGTCGGGCGTGGAGAGGTGGAAGATCACCTCGGTGTCGCCCTTGGCCTCGACGCTCCTGATCGAGGAGAGCAGGGGGGCCGCGCCGTTCTGGTCGTTGATCTTCTTGGTGCGCTCGATCGAGAACACCACGTCGGCGGCGGTCAGCGGGTGGCCGTTGGAGAACTTCAGGCCGGTCCGCATGGTGCAGTGGTACTGGGTGGCGTCGCCCGCGGTGAACTCGCAGGACTGCGCGGCGTCCGGGGAGGGGGCGCTGGAGGCCGCCGGGAAGGTGAGCAGCGACTGGAAGGTGTTGCGCAGCAGCAGCCAGGAGCCGGAGTCGTAGGCGGCGGCCGGGTCCAGCACGCCGGTGAGCTGGGTGGTGCCCATGACGATCGCCTTGCCGCCGTCCCCCTTGACGGCGTCGGTGACCGATCCGCAGCCTGCCGCCGTCACGGCGACAAGACCGGCGCAGCCGAGTGCTGCCAGGCGTTCAGCTGAAGTCTTCACGGGGCGCGTCCTTCTGGGTGCGGTCCGACCGGGGCCGGCGGCCCGCGTCGAGGGCGCTCCCGGTGCGGAAGGCGTGCGCGGGCCTGGCGCCCGTACGACCGCGGGCGGGACGGGGTTGCCCGTCGTCGGCGGTGGCAGGGCGCGAGGGAGGGGAACGAACTGGAGTAGCGTGCCATATCGAACACGCACGACCGATACCCGTGCAGATGACGTTTGGGACACGGTGGTTGAGGGCATCGCGAAACACCCGACGAGTTGTCAGGCAATGCCCTTTTTCTCCCCGGGCGGCCGTCGGCGGTGGCCGGATCCGGCTGCTTACCGGCGAGTAGACCACCCTCGCAATGAGATGACAATCACACCCGCGAAGCGACCAGCGAGCGCAGCAGTTCAAGATCGACCTGCTCCAGCGAGGAGCGCACCAGCCGCCCCGGGGCCGGCTCGATCGGCGCCACCGAGGGCACCGCGACGACCGGGCAGCCCGCCGCCTCGGCCGCCCGCACCCCGGTCGGCGCGTCCTCGACCACCACGCAGCGGGCCGGGTCCGCGCCCAGCCGCCGGGCCGCCTCCAGGTACGGGTCCGGGTGCGGCTTGGTGCGCGGCACCTCGTCCCCGGCGACCGTGAAGGCGAAGTGGTGGGAGCCCAGCGAGCGCAGCACGATGTCCACCACGTGCCGGTGCGAGGCGGTCACCAGGACGGCCGGAATCCCGTGTGCGGCCAGGGTGTTGAGGAGGCGTTCGGCGCCCGGCATGAGCGGCACGCCGCCCGCCAGCAGGTCGACGAAGCGCTGGTTGATCAGCACCGTCAGGTCCGCCGGGGCGAGGTCCACCCCGGTGGTGTCGACCAGGTAGTCGATCACCCGCGTCATCGGACCGCCGACCACCTGGGCCCGGTCCTCGTCGGTCAGCGCGTGGCCCAGCTCGGCGAACAGGGTGACCTCGGCCTGCCACCAGAAGTCCTCGGTGTCCACCAGCGTCCCGTCCATGTCCAGCAGCACCGCCTGCAGGCCGCGGCCGTCCCCGTGGTCGAGGACCCGGGTGGCGGTGGAGGTGGTGGTCATGGCGGGAGTCCTTCCGTCGGTACCCCCCGGGCGCGTTCGAGCGCCCCCCGGGGATGGCACGGGCCGACCCGCTGGTGAGCGGACCGGCCCGTTCAGGATCATCCAGGATACGCCCGGTTCGCCCGAAAAGAGCGAACGGAACGAGGCGCCGGGGTTACCGGGCGTTGAAGTACTTCGCCTCCGGGTGGTGGATGACGATCGCGTCGGTGGACTGCTCCGGGTGCAGCTGGAACTCCTCGGAGAGCACCACGCCGATCCGCTCGGGCTTCAGCAGCTCGGCGATCTTGGCGCGGTCCTCCAGCTCCGGGCAGGCCCCGTAGCCGAGCGAGAAGCGGGCGCCCCGGTACTTGAGCGCGAACATGTCCTTGACGTCCTGCGGGTCCTCGCCGGAGAAGCCCAGCTCGTAGCGGACCCGGGCGTGCCAGAACTCGGCCAGCGCCTCGGCCAGTTGCACCGACAGGCCGTGCAGCTCCAGGTAGTCGCGGTAGGAGTTGTCGGCGAACAGCTCGTTCGCCGCCTCCGAGATCCGGTTGCCCATGGTGACCACCTGGAGGCCGACCACGTCCCGCACGCCGGACTCCTCCGGGCGGAAGAAGTCGGCCAGGCAGAGCCGGCGCCCGCGCCGCTGGCGGGGGAAGGTGAAGCGGGTCCGCTCGGTGCCGTCCTCGTGGAAGACGATCAGGTCGTCGCCCTTGGAGTTGGCCGGGTAGTAGCCGTAGACCACGGCCGCCTCCAGCCAGCCCTCGGTCTGCAGCCGGTCCAGCCACATCCGCAGCCGCGGCCGGCCCTCGGTCTCCACCAGCTCCTCGTACGAG
Source organism: Kitasatospora sp. NPDC087271 (assembly GCF_044744605.1). Classification (NCBI taxonomy): domain Bacteria; kingdom Bacillati; phylum Actinomycetota; class Actinomycetes; order Kitasatosporales; family Streptomycetaceae; genus Kitasatospora; species Kitasatospora sp. NPDC087271. The sequence goes on along the minus strand of NZ_JBIUYQ010000007.1, from coordinate 38,840 downwards.
GGCCCCTCGCCGCTGCGGGCCGCCTTCAGGCCCCACTGGCCCTTGAACAGCGCGTCCTCGTCCAGCCAGGAGGCGTAGTCGGCGAACGGGATGCCCTTGACGATCCGGTCGCCCCAGAACGGCGGGGTCGGCACGGTGTTGTCGACGGTGACGTCCGAGCGGATCTGGCCGAGGTTGACCTCCGGCTCCTCCACCACCTCGACCCGGGCGTGCCGGCGCTGCTTGAGCTCCGGCAGGCTCGCGCCGGGCACGCCGCGCTTGACCGCGATCAGCGCGTCCATCAGCCGCAGGCCCTCGAAGGCGTCCCGGGCGTAGCGGACCTCGCCCTCGTAGATCTCGTGCAGGTCCTGCTCGACGTAGGCCCGGGTGAGCGCGGCGCCGCCCAGGATCACCGGGTAACTCGCGGCCAGCTTGCGCTGGTTGAGCTCCTCCAGGTTCTCCTTCATGATCACGGTGGACTTCACCAGCAGGCCGGACATCCCGATCACGTCCGCCTTGTGCTCCTGCGCGGCGTCCAGGATCGCCGAGACCGGCTGCTTGATGCCCAGGTTGACCACGTTGTAGCCGTTGTTGGACAGGATGATGTCCACCAGGTTCTTGCCGATGTCGTGGACGTCGCCCTTGACGGTGGCCAGCACGATGGTGCCCTTGCCCTCGCTGTCGGACTTCTCCATGTACGGCTCCAGGTGGGCCACCGCGGTCTTCATCACCTCGGCGGACTGGAGCACGAAGGGCAGCTGCATCTGGCCGGAGCCGAACAGCTCGCCGACCACCTTCATGCCGGCCAGCAGGGTGTCGTTGATGATCTCCAGCGCGGGCCGCCCGGCCAGCGCCTCGTCCAGGTCGGCCTCCAGGCCGTTGCGCTCCCCGTCGATGATCCGGCGCTGCAGGCGCTCGTCCAGCGGCAGCGCGGCCAGCTCCTCCGCCTTGGACGCCTTGACCGAGGCCGAGGAGACGCCGTCGAACAGCTCCAGCAGGTGCTGGAGCGGGTCGTAGCCGTCCCGGCGGCGGTCGTACACCAGGTCGAGGGCGGCCTCGCGCTGGTCCTCGGGGATCCGGGAGATCGGCAGGATCTTGGAGGCGTGCACGATCGCCGAGTCCAGGCCGGCCTCCACGCACTCGTGCAGGAAGACCGAGTTCAGCACCACCCGGGCGGCCGGGTTGAGGCCGAAGGAGATGTTGGACAGGCCCAGCGTGGTCTGCACGGCCGGGTGGCGGCGCTTGAGCTCGCGGATCGCCTCGATGGTCTCGATGCCGTCCCGGCGGGACTCCTCCTGGCCGGTGGCCAGGGTGAAGGTGAGGCAGTCCACCAGGATCGAGCCCTCGTCGACGCCGTAGTCGGCGGTCAGCTCGGCGATCAGCCGCTCGGCGATCTCGACCTTCTTGCCGGCGGTGCGGGCCTGGCCCTCCTCGTCGATGGTCAGCGCGATCAGGCCGGCGCCGTGCTCGCGGGCCAGCGAGGCGATCCGGCCGAAGCGCGAGTCCGGGGCGTTGCCGTCCTCGTAGTTGACCGAGTTGAGCACCGCGCGGCCGCCGAGCGCCTCCAGGCCGGCCCGCAGCACCTGCGGCTCGGTGGAGTCCAGCACGATCGGCAGGGTGGAGGCGGTGGCCAGCCGGCCGGCGATCTCCTTCATGTCGGCGACGCCGTCGCGGCCGACGTAGTCCACGCACAGGTCCAGCAGGTGGGAGCCGTCCCGGATCTGCTCGCGGGCGATCTCCACGCAGGCCTGCCAGTCGCCGGCCAGCATCGCCTCGCGGAACTTCTTCGAGCCGTTGGCGTTGGTGCGCTCGCCGATCGCCAGGTACGAGGTGTCCTGGCGGAACGGCACCGCCTGGTACAGCGAGGACGCCGAGGACTCCGGCTGCGGGGTGCGCGGGGTGACCGGCCGACCCTGCACCCGCTCGACCACCTGGCGCAGGTGCTCGGGCGTGGTGCCGCAGCAGCCGCCGACCAGCGAGAGGCCGTACTCGCGGGTGAACACGTCGTGCGCGTCGGCCAGTTCGGACGGGGAGAGCGGGTAGTGGGCGCCGTCCTTGCCGAGCACCGGCAGGCCCGCGTTCGGCATGCAGGACAGGCCGATCCGCGCGTTCTTGGCCAGGTAGCGCAGGTGCTCGCTCATCTCGGCCGGGCCGGTGGCGCAGTTGAGGCCGATGTAGTCGACGCCGAGCGGCTCCAGGGCCGTCAGCGCGGCGCCGATCTCGGAGCCGAGCAGCATGGTGCCGGTGGTCTCCACGGTCACCTGCACCAGCACCGGCAGGTCCAGCCCGGCCTCGGCGAGGGCGCGCTTGCAGCCCAGGATGGCGGCCTTGGTCTGCAGCAGGTCCTGGCTGGTCTCGACCAGCAGCGCGTCGGCGCCGCCGGCGATCAGGCCGGCCGCGTTCTGCTGGAAGCCGTCGCGCAGCGTCTCGTACGGCGCGTGGCCGAGGGTGGGCAGCTTGGTGCCGGGGCCGATCGAGCCGAGCACCCAGCGGGTGCGGCCGTCGGCGGCGTGGGCGTCGGCCACCTCGCGGGCGATCCGGGCGCCCGACTCGGACAGCTCGAAGATGCGATCCGCGATCTCGTACTCGCCGAGTGCGGAGAAGTTGGCGCCGAAGGTGTTGGTCTCGACGCAGTCCACGCCGACCCCGAAGTAGGCCTCGTGGACGGAGCGCACGATGTCGGGCCGGGTGACGTTGAGGACCTCGTTGCAGCCCTCCAGGTTCTGGAAGTCCTCCAGCGTCGGATCCTGTGCCTGGAGCATGGTGCCCATTGCACCGTCGGCGACCACCACCCGGGTGGCGAGCGCTTCACGCAGCGCGTTCGCGCGGCTCTGCTGAGTGATGGACGGATTGGCTGCAGTGGCCATGGGGCTTCTCCCTGGTGCGACGGCTGTCGGCTTTGCGGGCCCGCTTACTCGGGCCCGCACGTGGCCAGGGTATCCGGCCCGCGCCCCGGCCTGCGGTCGCATTCCGTATCCTGAGCGTTCGACCGCAAGGGGGGAGCAACCGCGTGGGCCGATTCCCGACCGTCGCGCGACGCGTCACGGGGGCCCTGGCGGCCCCGTTCCGGGCGTTGCGCAAGCGCTGGCGGAGCTGGTCCCGGTGGCACCGGGCGCTGCTGGCACTGGGCCTCGCGGCGGCCGTGCCGGCGGCCGCGCTCGGCTCGGCCTTCGTCGCGATCCGCTTGCACTACACCGGCGACCCGTCCGCCGAGGCCCGCACCCGCGGCCGGGACGCGCTCTGGCTCGGCCACGCCTGGGTGGACGGCCGCAAGGGCGAGGCCGACGTCGCCGCGCTGGTGCGACAGCTGGCCGGCACCGGCGTCCGCGACCTGTACGTGCACACCGGCCCGCTGGAACACGACGGCTCGCTGCCGCCCGCCGTCCACCCTCGGGCCCGCTGGTTCACCGACGCGGTGCACCGGGCGCTGCCGGACGTCCGGGTGCAGAGCTGGCTGGGCGACGAGGTCAAGCCGGAGAAGGACGCCCTGGACCTGGAGGACGCCCCCACCCGGGACCGGGTCACCGCCTCCGCCCGGCAGGTCCTGGACCTCGGCTTCGACGGCGTGCACTTCGACATGGAACCGATCCGGCCCGGCAGCGCCGGCTGGCTGGCCCTGCTCGACCAGGTCCGCCCGGTCACGGCCGAGCACGGCGCCGCGCTCTCGGTGGCGGCCCCGCAGCTCGACCCGGTGCCCGGCCTGCACACCGCCGGGATCCTGCTCACCGACCACGGCAAGTGGTGGGACCAGGCGTACTTCACCGAGACCGCCCGCCGGGTCGACCAGGTCGCCGTGATGGCGTACGACACCAGCATGCCGACCGAGCCGCTGTACGGCGGCTACGTCGCCCTGCAGACCGAACTGGCGCTGGAGGCCACCCCGGCCGGGGTGGACCTGCTGATCGGCCTGCCGTTCTTCTGGGACGACCGGCACGGCCATCGGGGTGACGCCGAGACCGTGCCGGCCGCCGTCCGGGGCGTCCGGCTGGGCCTGGGCCGCCAGGACCCGGGGCGGCGGAACTTCGGCGTCGCGCTCTACGTGGACTTCGCCGCCACCCCGGAGCACTGGGCCGCGTACCGGCGCGGGTGGGTGGACGCCTGAGGGGTTCCGGCGGCACGTGCGGGAACGGCGCGCGAGGAAAGAGTGCGTGCGGGAACGGCGCGTGCGGGAAGGGTGCGCCGTCGCGCCGCGTCGCCGCCCGGACACCGTCCGCGCCCGCTCCGGAGGAGCTGACGACCCGTCAGCCCGGACCGTCCGGATATCCGCTGGATCGGGGCGGCACGCTCCCCCAGACTGTCCCGGTGCCCGGCCGCGGTGCGCATCAAAGCCCGTAGGCTGGGCAGGTAGGGACCATGGGGCGAGGCGTTCCATGGGTGACGAGAGGTTCGACAGTCGGCAGCCGACCCGTCGGCGCCCCGGCAGGCCAGCCGAGGCGGCGCAGGTTCGACCGCCGACCGGAGGGAGACGCTGGGTGATCGAGCTGGAAGATGTTCCCGAGTTGATCGACCCGGTGATGGTCTGCGCTTTCGAGGGCTGGAACGACGCGGGCGACGCCGCCTCCGCGGCCCTGGCACATCTGGACGACACCTGGGGCGGCAAGGTGATCGCCGCCCTGGACGCGGAGGACTACTACGACTTCCAGGTCAACCGGCCCACGGTCTGGCTGGACGGCGGCATCCGCCGGATCACCTGGCCGACCACCAGGCTCTCGGTGATCCGGGTGACCGAGCCGACCACCCGGGACGTCGTCCTGGTGCGCGGCATCGAGCCGAGCATGCGCTGGCGCTCGTTCTGCAACGAGCTGCTCGGCTTCGCGCACGAGCTCGGCATCGAGCTGGTGGTGATCCTGGGCGCGCTGCTCGGCGACACCCCGCACAGCCGCCCGGTGCCGGTCAGCGGGGTCACCTCCGACCCGGAGCTGGCCCGCCGGCTGGACCTGGAGGAGAGCCGCTACGAGGGCCCGACCGGCATCGTCGGGGTGCTCCAGGAGGCCTGCACGCACGCCGGGGTCCCGGCCGTGACGCTCTGGGCGGCCGTGCCGCACTACGTCGCGCAGCCGCCGAACCCCAAGGCGACGCTAGCCCTGGTCAACAAGCTGGAGGACCTGCTGGACCTGCGCATCCCGCCGGGCGAGCTCGGCGAGGACGCCAGGGCCTGGCAGCTGGGCGTGGACCAGCTGGCCGCCGAGGACAGCGAGGTGGCCGAGTACGTCCAGCAGTTGGAGGAGGCGCAGGACACCGCGGAGCTGCCGGAGGCCTCCGGCGACGCGATCGCCCGCGAGTTCGAGCGCTACCTGCGCCGCCGGGAGAACGTCGGACCGACCGGCGAGAAGCCGGTGGCCGGGCACGCCACGGCGGAGCGGCCGGCCGAGCCGGAGTCCCCGGGCTCGGCCCGGGAGAGCCAGGACGGCGACGAGGAGTAGCCGCCACCCCGGGCCCGCCCCGGGCCCGCCCCGGACAACGCCGAAGGGGCGTCAGGACGCGTGGTCCGGACGCCCCTTCGGCGTGTCGAGGGGGGCAGGTCCTACAGCGCGACGCCGAGCAGGGCGTCCACGGTGCGGCTGACCAGGCCGGGCGCACCCATGTCGGTGCCGCCCCCGGCCTCCTGCCGCTCGGCCCAGCGGTCGACGGCGGCCAGCGCGGCGGGCGCGTCCAGGTCGTCCGCGAGCGCCGTACGGACCTCGTCGAGCAGCTGCTCGGCGGCCGGGCCGTCCGGCCGGGAGACCGCGGCCCGCCAGCGGGCGAGGCGCTCGACGGCCTCGTCCAGGGTCGCCTTGGTCCACTCCCAGTCCTCGCGGTAGTGGTGCGAGAGCAGCGCCAGGCGGATCGCCGCCGGGTCGACGCCCTCGCGGCGCAGCGCCGAGACGAAGACCAGGTTGCCGCGGGACTTGGACATCTTGTGGCCGTCCAGGCCGACCATGCCGGCGTGCACGTACGCCTTGGCGTACGGGTGGGCGCCGGTGGCGACCTGGGCGTGCGAGGCGCCCATCTCGTGGTGCGGGAAGGAGAGGTCGCTGCCGCCGCCCTGGATGTCGAAGGACATGCCGAGGTACTGCAGCGCGATGGCGACGCACTCGATGTGCCAGCCGGGGCGGCCGTGGCCGAGTTCGGTCTCCCAGGCGGGCTCGCCCGGGCGGGCGGCGAGCCAGAGCAGGGCGTCCAGCGGGTGGCGCTTGCCCGGGCGGTCCGGGTCTCCGCCGCGCTCGGCGAAGACCGGGCGCATGGCCTCCCGGTCGAGGCCGGAGACCTGGCCGAAGCGGGGGTCGGAGTCGACCGAGAAGTAGATGTCGCCGTCCACCTGGTAGGCGGCGCCGCTGGCGAGCAGCTTCTGGACCAGCGGGACGATCCACGGGATCGACTCGACGGCGCCGATGTAGTGGGCCGGCGGGAGCAGCCGCAGGGCGGTCATGTCCTCGCGGAACAGGGCCGTCTCGCGCTCGGCGAGGGCCACCCAGTCCTGACCGGTCTCGACCGCCCGGGCCAGCAGCGGGTCGTCCACGTCGGTGACGTTCTGGACGTACAGGACGTCGTGGCCGGCGTCCTTCCACACGCGCTGCACCAGGTCGAAGGCGTTGTAGGTGGCGGCGTGGCCCATGTGGGTCGCGTCGTAGGGGGTGATGCCGCAGACGTAGATCCGGGCGGTGCCGTCCTGCGGCACGACCTCACGGACCGTGCCCGCTGCGGTGTCGAAGATACGGAGGGGGAGCCCCTGACCAGGCAGGGCGGGAACCTCGGAGGCGGGCCAGGCATGCATGGAACCGACTTTAACCTTGCGAACATTTGAAAGCCTAACCAGTACACAAGATCGACTGGATTCGCTTCCTGTCATTGCCGGACCGCTTCCCGACTGATAAGGAACGGACCTTGACGGGACCGGCGTTGTTTCCGGCAGGCATGCGGCAGGCTTCGGGCGGGCTTCGGGCAGGCGTTGGGCAGGCTTCGGGCGGGCGTCGGGCAGGCGTTGGGCGGGCTTTCAACAGGCTTCGGGCAGGCTTTCGGACACGGTTGAGCGCCCGGTCGACCCTGCCGCCGACCGGGCGCCCGGCACCCCGGGGGACGCGGCCGGAGCCGCTACGACCGCTGCCAGAGGGCCGGCACGTTCGGCGGCTCCCAGCCCACCATGGCGGTGTGCGCCTGGAGGCAGAGGTAGGAGGCACCGGAGTAGGTGACGCGGTCGCCCGCGTTGTACGAGGCCCCGGGCTTCCAACTGCCGCTCGGCGGCGTGGGCGTTCCGGTGGGGGTTCCGGTCGGGGTGGCGGTGGGGGTCGGGCTCGGCGTGCCCGGGGTCTGCGGCACGTCCAGGACGAAGTCGTAGCTGCCCTCACGGCCCGGGCCGTTCTGGCGGACGTTCATCAGCAGCCGGGCGTCGTAGATGGTGTCCGTGCTGTTGCGCGGCTCGCCGGGGAAGTAGAGCTGGGTGGTGAGCACCGGGCGGCCGGGCGCCTGGAGCTTGACGTGGAGGTGCCGGGTGCGGCCCGGGTAGAGGCCGGGGACGATCGTGTCCAGCTTGAAGGCGCCGTTCGCGTCGGTGAACTGGTGGCCGCGGAAGGTGAACCCGGTGTTGTCGTAGGCGCCGTTGTCGTCGGCCTGCCAGAAGTCCAGCAGGACGCCGGAGATCGGCCGGCAGGCGCGGCCGAAGACGTAGCCGCTGACGGTCAGCCGGGTGCCGGGGCCGTCGTTGACCATGGAACTGCGCAGTGGGGAGTTGGGCTTGAAGTAGGGGCCCTCGGTCTGCTCGATGGTGGGGTCGTCGCCGTCGTGGCACTCGGGGGTGAGGCCGGGGGGCCGACCGGTGCCGGCCTGCTCGCGGGCCAGCGCGACGCCGCCGCCGACCAGCAGCGGGGCGGCGCCGAGCGCGGCGGCGGCCTTCAGGACGGTCTTGCGGCTGATCATGCCGTCGGGCGTGGGCATGCGCCCTCTCCTTCGGGTGGGGGGTGGGGTGGATGTGGGGGGGCGGCCCTTGCCATGGTGGGGGCATGACAAGGGCCGAACCGGCCGCCCGTCCGCGCGCGCCGGACCGGCCACCGGTGGCCACCAGCAAAGTTACGGGCAGTCCGGGGCCGCCGCGATGGACGCGATCCGGGGATCGTGGTGATTTCCGTCGACCCGGGCCCGGAACTCCCCCGGCGTCATCCCGGTCTCCCGCCGGAAGAAACGGCAGAAGTAAGCCGGGTCGGCGAAGCCCGCCTCCTTCGAGACCTGACGAATCGTCAGATCCGTGCAGGCCAGCAGCCGTTTGGCCTCCAGGGTCTGCTGGCGCCGGATCAGCCCGCCCGGGGTGCGGCCGGTGGCCTGCTTGACCAGGGTCTGCAAGTGGCCTGGCGAGACGCCGAGTTCCTGCGCACTGGACGCCACCGAGTGCCGCACCCCGCCCGGGCCGGCGATCAACCGGGTGAAGGCGGAGGCCAGTTCGGTCGGACGGCCGGGCGGCGACGGCCGCTCCCCCGGCCGGCCGGCGCGCAGCGCCCGGACGATCAGGATGTGCAGACTGGCCCGCAGCACGCCCTGGTAGCCGGGCTGCCTGGAGCGGTACTCGTGTTCCATGTCGGCGAGCAACGCGCCGACCGGCCCGGCCTGTTCGCCGAGCCCGAGCGCGGGGCGGGTGGCCAGGGTGCGCAGCGCGGCGAGGTCCTGCGGGTTCCGGAGCAGGAAGTCCTCGTTGAACAGGACGACCTGGCCGGTGAGTTCGTCCGCGTCCGACCAGTAGTGCACCTGGCCGGGCGTGATCACGCACAACTGCGGTGGCGCCAGCGGCCGGTGGACCAGGTCCAGGACGTGGGCGCCGCGGCCGCCGGTGACGTGGACGATCTCGTAGAACGAGTGCCGGTGCGGGAAGCCCGCCCGGGACAGCGGGCCGATCGTGTCGAAGCTCCCGATGGCGAACGGGAGCAGGTGCGGCAGCGGGACCTGTAGCCGGTGCAGCGGCAGGTCCGGCGTGGTACGGGGGGTGGGGGTGGTCCGTAACGCGTCCATCGGAGCAGTGTGCTGCCGGTTCGCGGACAGGTCCAGACCATCAGCCGGTCCGAACCGGTCCGCAGGCCCTAGACCGGCGGCCAGGGGATCGAGGGCCAGTCCTCGGAGGGCAGCGGGTGCCGGCCGGTGCGGCGCAGCCCGGCCACCCGGGCGCGGGTCGCCTCCAGTTCGGCGGCGGTCAGGTGCGGGGCGAGGCGCGCGGCCAGCTCGCCGTCCAGGCGCTCGGCGAGCCGGGTCAGCACCTCCAGCGCCTCGGCGGGCAGCGGCTCGCCGGCCCAGCCCCAGAGCAGGGTGCGCAGCTTGCCCTCGGTGTTGAAGGTGACGCCGTGGTCGATGCCGTAGACCCGGCCGTCGGCGGCCGGGATCAGGTGGCCGCCCTTGCGGTCGGCGTTGTTGAGCACCGCGTCCAGCACGGCGAGCCGGCGCAGCCGCTGGTCGTCGTGGTGCACCAGCAGCGCGGTGCGTCCCCCGCCGACCTCGGCCCGCACGATCGGCAGCCAGCCGTGCTCCGGGCCGCGCGGGTCCTGGAGGGCCAGCAGCGGCTCGGCCTGCGGATCCGGCTCGACCCACAGCTGCACCATCCCGGGCCCGTGCGGCCCGTCGCGCAGCACGGTCGGCGGCACCAGCGCCCAGCCGGTCGCGGCCGACACCTCGTACGCGGCGACCTCGCGGCCGGCCAGCGTGCCGTCCGGGAAGTCCCACAGCGGGCGCTCCCCGGCGACCGGCTTGTAGACGGCCTGCGCGCTCAGCGAACCGTGCGTGGCGGTGCAGTACAGCGCGGCGTTGGACGCCTCGGTGAGGCGCCCGTGCACCGTCAACTCGCCCTCGCGCAGCAGCTCCAGCGCGGTGGGCACGTCGGCGGCGAGGGCGGCGGCGGTCGCCGGATCCGCCTGGGGCGGGGTCTCGGTGTTCAGCGCCGGTAGCCGTTCGCGCGCGGGCACAGGTGGCCCTCCGGATCGAGCGGCAGGTTGCAGAACGGGCAGGGCTTGCGGCCGGCCGAGACCAGGTCCAGCGCCCGCTTGGCGAACACCCGGGCCATCGCGCCGGACAGCCGCACCCGCAGCATGTCCGGACCGTTGTCGTCGTCCTCGAAGACCGCCGCGGCGCTGTCCTCGTCCTCGTCCTCCTCCACCTCGATCAGCGCCTGCGCCTCGACCACCAGGCAGCCGTCCACGCTGTCCCAGGCCAGGGCCATGGTGCCGACCCGGAACTCCTGCTCCAGCGGCAGGTCCAGCGGTGCGGTGTCGAGCAGGTCCTGCGGGGCGGCGGCCGGGATGGAGACGTCGCCGCCGCTGCGCCGCAGCGCCTCGTCCAGGACCTCGTCGATCCGCTCGGCGAGCGCCGCCACCTGGGTCTTCTCCAGCAGGACGCTGGTGATCCGGCCCCGGGCGCTGGCTTGCAGGTAGAACGCCCGGGCGCCGGGCTGGCCGACGGTGCCGGCCACGAACCGTTCGGGCTGGTCGTAGAAGAAGACCTGACGGGGCACGCTCTCGCTCCGGATCGTGTCGGTCGTGGGGATCACAGGGATCGTTCGGACGTCATGGCTCGGGCTGCCGTACGGCGGCCCGGACGCGGGCTCGCCACGCGGCGGGGCTCGTTAGTCACCCTACGACCTCCGGGCCCCCGCAGGGGAGCCGAGCCGCAGTGGCACCGGCCAGCTCAGGTGGTGCCGCCGGCCGCTGCGGAGCGGCGTGCGGCGGCTCTCCCGCCCGCGTGATGCGGCTCCGGGCCGGGCGGCTCCGGTCAGGTCGGGTGGCGCCGGTCAGGCCAGGGTCGTACCAGGCGGGTCAGGCGGGTCAGGCGGGGCGACCGTCTCAGGCGGTGCCGCCGACCACCGCGTCGCCCGCCGGGGCGGCCGGGGCCGCGCCGGGCCTGGGCGCGAGCGAGCCGAGGTCTCCGGTGTCGCCCATCCTCAGGACGAAGGGCCGCTGCGGGGTGTAGCGGATCGCGGTGACCGAGCAGGGCTCGACGCTGATCCGCTGGAAGTGGTCCAGGTGCAGGCCGAGGGCGTCGGCCACCACCGCCTTGATCACGTCCCCGTGCGAGCAGGCGAGCCAGACCGCGTCCGCGCCGTGCTCGGCGGCGACCTTCTCGTTCCACTCCCGGACCGCACCGACCGTCCGGTGGCTCAGCTCGCGCAACGACTCCCCGCCGGGGAAGGCCGCGGCGGCCGCGTGGTCCTGCACGGTGCGCCAGAGCGGCTCCTTGGCCAGCTCGGCCAGCGGCCGACCGGTCCACTCGCCGTAGTGGCACTCGCCCAGCCGCTCGTCCTCGGCGGGCGGACCCAGCTCGGGCCGGGCCGCCAGCAGCGGCTCCAGGGTCTGCCGACAGCGCTCCAGCGGGCTGCTGACGGCCTGCACCAGCGGGATCCCCGCGAGCCGGCCGGCCAGCGCGGCGGCCTGCGCGCGCCCGGTGTCGTCGAGGTCCACGCCGGGCGTCCAACCGGCCAGGATTCCGGCGGTGTTCGCGGTCGAGCGGCCGTGGCGGACGAGCAGCAGGGTGGGCATGGGGCTCAGCCTACGGCCTCCGGGCGCGGGCGTGGAGTGTCGGTGCGAGCTGCGGCCGTCGGGTGCCGGCGCGGGGTGCGGGCGCGCAACGCGCGGGCGGGGTACGGGCCCTCCTGGGCCGCCGCCGCAACCGGCCCGCGAGGCCGTCCTGGCCCGGCTCCGCCCCGGGCACCCCTCCCCGGGCCACAATGGCCCGATGATCGTCCACTGCGCCAGCTACCACGACGGCCACCGGATCGAGGCCCCCGACGACCTCGCCGGCGCGCTCGCCGCCGCCCGCGCCGCCGGGCCCGGCGGCTTCGTCTGGATAGGACTGTTCGAGCCCACCGCCGAGGAACTCAACCACGTCGGAAGGGAGTTCGCCCTGCACCCGCTGGCCGTCGAGGACGCCGTCAGCGCCCACCAGCGCCCCAAGATCGAGCCGTACCAGGGCTCCCTGTTCGTCGCCCTCAAGACGCTCGGCTACCACCCCGGCGCCCACGCGGTGACCATCGGCGAGGTGATGGTCTTCCTCGGCGCGGACTTCGTGATGACCGTCCGGCACGGCGCCGACGCCCCGCTCTCCGGCCTGCGGGCCCGGCTGGAGAAGCAGCCCGAACTGCTGCGCTACGGGCCCAGCTCGGTGCTGCACTCGGTCTGCGACACCATCGTCGACGGCTACATGGACGTGGCCACCGGGCTCCAGACCGACCTGGACGAACTGGAGGCGGACGTCTTCGCCCCCAACCGGGTCGGCCGCGACACCGCCGGCCGGATCTACGGCTACAAGCGCCAGGTGATGACCGTCCGCCGCGCCACCGGCCCGCTGCTGGAACCGACGCTGCGCCTGGCCCGCGGCGGCGAACCATACATCCGACCGGAGACCCTGCCCTACCTGCGGGACGTCGCCGACCACCTGGCCCGGGTGACCGACCAGGTCGACGGCATGGACCGGCTGCTGTCCGACATCCTCAACGCCAACCTGGCGCAGGTCAGCGTGCAGCAGAACAACGACATGCGGAAGATCTCGGCCTGGGCGGCGCTGGCCGCCGTGCCGACGATGATCGCGGGCGTCTACGGGATGAACTTCGAGGACATGCCCGAACTGCGCCAGCCCTGGGGGTACCCGGCGGTGCTGTCGCTGATGGTCGCGGTCTGCATAGTGCTGCACCGGGTGTTCAAGCGGCACGACTGGCTGTAGTGCCGCCCGACGGCCCCGGACCGCTACGCCAGGCCGGCGCGCTCCAAGGCCTCGACGCCGGTGCGCAGCGCCTGGATCCGCTCGTCCAGGGTGAAGCCGGACGGGGCCGGATTCGTTTATCACCTGGAAGGACAGCGCCCTCGTTGCGGCCGGACTCCGGCCGTACCCGACCGTACGCCCGTCCGTGCGCCACGGGGGAACGGCGCACGGACGGGCAGCCCAGGGGCGGCTACTGGCCGGGGTCCGGCCCGGTGTAGGCCGATGAGCGGAAGATGCGCGGGAACGCCCGGGAACCGTGCCGCTGGTCGAGCCAGGCGGTCAGGCCGGACAGGTCCCCGCCGATCGTCGCGGCCACTATCAGGCCGTGCAGCGTGCCAGCATCGGTCCCGCCCGTCTCGGTCAGGAAGCGCTGATACCGCGCCCCGACCCCGTGTTCGTATCCGGCCATCGCCAGGTGGAAGCGGGTCGCGATGCCGGGCTCCGCCTGGTCGAAGTCGGACGGCTCCAGGCGGCCGGTGGTGTCACGGAAGGCCAGCCGATCTGGCAGTGCGATCCGCTCGGCCAGGTCGAGCCGATCGGCCACCGTGGCGGCGATCGTCCGGGCCTCCCGATCGGTCGCCCCCTCCATCACGATCCCGAGGTTACGGGTCGAGACGGCGTCCTCCTGGTCCCGCGCCGAGTAGGTGCGCCCCTGCGGGTCACGCCGGTTGATCCCGTACCGGCTCCGGACCACGTGCCCGTCCTGGAACCGGTACTCCCGGAACGACCCCCAGTGCAGGCAGTCATGCGCGTAGGAGCGGAGCAGGTCCAGCGCCACCAGTTCGGGCGAGGTCAGCCGGGGGTCACTCAGCCGCCCGTACCTCGTGATCACGGAGGCCATCTGCTCGTGCCGGTAGCCCTGGTTCGGGTGGTGGAACCCGCCGAACGCGTCGGGCTGGGTCGAGCGCACCCCGACCCACACCCGATCGATCGGCAGGAGCTGGTTCAACCCCAGCTCCCGGTAGCGGTCGGCCAGGAGCGCCGCCCCCTGCCGGAACACCTCCCGCGCCGACTCGTCCGCCCAGGTGTCCAGCACCCAGTGCAGCAGCGAGAACGTCACGTGCGGGTGCGCCTGGTCCAGCGCCGCCGTCGCCCGGCGCGCGGCCAGCAGGTGCGCCAGCTCGGCGCGCTCGGCCACGTCTCCGGCCAGGTGCTCGTTCGGCCCCAGACACGAGGGGGTGAGCGAGCGACCGAGGGTCAGAAGCGCTGACGGCTGATCAGCTGTCGGTGCGACTCCTGCACTCCCTCGGGGAGCTCGTCCGGTGAGAACCATCGGGCCTCCAAGATCTCGAACGAAGCGACCTTGATCCGTCCGCTGACGTACAGCGCCTCGTAGGCGACTTCGACGCGCAGCTTGTATCCGCTCTTCAGGTGCGCCAGCTCGCACACCTTCACCGTGAGTCCGGTCTCCTCCTTGACCTCACGGATGATCGTCTCTTCGAAGCTCTCGCCCTTGTCCGCGTAGCCGGTCGGTAGCCCCCACTGCCGACCCTCCGGCCACATCCGGTGCTTGAGGAGCAACACCCGGCCTTCGTCGTCGCGAACGATGCCCGTGACCCCGACCATGAACTTCGAGTGCCACAGCCACAGAACGCGCCACTGCATCGGGCCCCGGATGATCCGCCAGAGCTTCGCAGCGATCTTCTTCATGGGTTCGCCCCTTCATTGGTCGGGCCACCGCGCGCCGCTCGCGCGGTCGGCCCACGATCCCGCGCCCCACCCCACCGACACCAAATCCCGTGATGATCAGACCAATTGGAGTGCGTCAGTGCTGGTGCCGGCACCACAGGCGATCCGAATGCAGGGTTGCCTGTCGGGCCACCTCGGCAGCCACCGGATCGGCCCCGCCCGAGGCGTTGGACGGGTCGGCCGGCGCGGGGGCACAGAGGTCGAACCGCAGCCATCCGGCGTGCTCCTGCAACGGCTTCTTGCCCTGCTCGGCGCGGATGCGGGTGGCGTTCATCGCGTACTGCTTACGGGTGTCGGCCGTCATCAGCCACAGACGCGCGTGGTAGGCGTCGGGGAAGGCGAGCAACACGGGCTTGCCGGAGAGGTCCGGGAGGGTGCAGAACTCGCCCAGGAGCACATCCCGCAGGACATGGGAGCCCGCCGCCGCCACCACCTCATAGCGCATGACCATGCCCGGCTTCGGCTCTCCGGGCGCCGCCACCAGTTCAAGCGGCGGCATTGCGGCCCGACCTCAACTCCGTGCACCTCGGGCACGGGCACTCCGGGTCGAGCGGGTAGGTCAGCGCACGACCGGTCGGGTTCGCCGCCCGGTACTGCTCCCTCAACGCGGCCATCGCCTGCGGACTGGCCTTCTCCCTGCTCCGGTACGAACCGGCGGACCTCACGGCAACGGACACACCTGGCTCCTTTTCGCTCGGCTTCGTGGAATGAGATGCCAGGCTAGGGGAATTCCAGATAGGGACTCAACGATATTCCCGCTATCGACTAAAGATCTTGAGATGTCCCTCGATAGTGGTCGGCCCACTCCGTCAGCTTGACCCGAGCATCCTCACCCCACAACGAATAGCCCTCGAAGGTCCGGAACTCGTCCAGGTACTCCTGAATGTCTCGGGGGTCACGGAACACAAGCGCGCCCGTGGAGACCTCGACAGTTGCTAGGGCCTCGTCGTAGACGGTGAATACGTTCAATGGCGCCCACGGCATGTGACCAGCCATCGGGATAATCCCGAGGCGTACATTGGGCAACCGGGACACAGAGACCAACCGGTCAATCTGCATCGCCATGGCCTGCGCGGGAACAAGAGGCCAGCGGCAAGCCTGTTCAGTCAGAATGAAGTCGAAGCGCTTAGCCGGCTCGTAGAGGACGGCCTGCCGTTCAAGTTTTTTGGCAATAGCCTTCGAGTGATCGCCGGGGAACGGGGCGAGACTGGCCCGGATGTACTCAGGAGTCGCAAGAAGACCGGTGATCATGGTCGGCAGAAAGTATCGAAACTCGCCGGTGGTACGTTCAAGCGTCGCCAACTCGACTTGCTTCTTTTCAAGCCCCTTCCTGCGCAGGGCCCTCGCGTCCTGCCACTCCGTGTTGGCGATGCGGGCAAGTGCCGTGACGTGGGCAATGAGGTCAGGCGGCGCGTCCAGCGCCCGCAGGATCAGTTCAACGTCAACCAGCGACGGCGTGACCTTGCCAGTCTCGATCTTGGAAATCTTGGACTGCGACATGTTGACACGCCGAGCGAGCTGGATCCCGGAGAGTCCAGCTCGCTTGCGAAGCTCTTGAAGGATTGCCGCCAGGTCCGAGTTCGATTGACCTAGCTCTTGCGGATCAAGCGCCAATGCCCTTCACGTACTCCTCGAAAGGCACCGATTCAGCGATTGCAATCCGCTGATACTCGACGAACGGGCTCACGTCGCCCTCGAACACGGTGCGGTCGATCTGCGTTCCGTCAGGCAGGTAGTTCATGAGCACCACCTCCCTTTTGTCGAACATCCAGTAGTCCGAGACGCCGGCCAGCGGGTTAGGGCGATCCGTGACGTCCATGATCCGAATGTCTTCGCCCGCCCAGGCATGCGGCAGGTAGTACATGAACTCGTAGCGCAAGTACTCGGAGAGCGGTCGTGTGACAATGTGAACGCGCCCCTTGGACTTCCCCTCTCGGCGCACCCGCTTGAGGTCGTCCGTGTAATCGTTGGAGTGCGCGTGCGGGTCAATTCGCTCACCCGCCCGGAAAGCCCGCAGTTCCTCGATCTCCTGCGGCACGTTGTAGGCCGGGAGAGTTTCCAGGCGCCATGCCTCCGTCTTGAACTCCCGGAACCTGGTCTGCCAAGCGTCACCATCCAAGCGCACGGACAGCCTCCCGAAGCACGCTCTCGGGGATCTCCACGAGCCCTTCGCCATTGGGCGGCGTGAAGGCGCTGGACACGTCCCCCTGAACCACGAACGTGCCTCGCTCGGTGCGGTACACGTTCGGGCAGTCGTTCTGGTTGCACTCCCCCGAGCCACTGCCGTTGCCCGTGTTGGTCAGCCGCGTGAGACCCGACCTGTCGTCCATCTCAACCCCCTGGAACTGCGGCCCGCTTGGACCGCCCGGCAATGACGCTAGAGAACCCTTCGACACGTGTCTATGACAGGACAGAAATATTCCCGTGTTGGACTAAGGATCATGATGGAACGGCCCAGAACACACGAAAGGCCCCGGCTGCCCAGTTCGTCGGGCAGCCGGGGCCAGTGTGCTCGGGCGGTCAGATGCGGTTGCCCCAGCGGTACGCGGCAAGGCTGCGGGCGGCGTTGGAGCGGCCCGCCGGGGGCTCGTCGCCGGGGAGGCGAACCCGGCCCCCAGGGATGCCCGCCGTTAGGCGAGCCCTGCCAGTTCCAGCGCCTCCACGCCGACGCGGAGAGCGTTGATCCTGCCTTCCAGCGAATAGTCGATTCCGCCGGGGGCCAGGGTGAGCGTGGTGACGCCCGCGTCGGCGTAGGCCTGCATCCGGTCGGCGATCCGGGCGGTGTCGCCGATCAGCGAGGTGGCGTCGATCAGGTCGTGCGGGACGGCGGCCGCGGCGCCCGCGTAGTCCTTGGCCAGGTACTTCTCCTGGATCTCGTCGGCGGCCTGCTCGTAGCCCATCCGCCGGGCGAGCTGGTTGTAGAAGTTCTTCTCCTTGCTGCCCATGCCGCCGATGTACAGCGCGGCGTAGGAGCGCTGGGAGTCGACGCCGGCCGTGATGTCCTCGCCGACCGCGATGGTGACGGTCGGGCAGAGGTCGAAGCCGTCCAAGCCCTGCCCCGCCTTGGCGCGGCCGGCCTTCAGCGGGTCGAGGGAGAGCGCGGCGTGCTCGGGCGAGAAGAAGATGCCGAGCCAGCCGTCGGCGATCTCGCCGGTCTGCTCCAGGTTCTTCGGGCCGATCGCGGCGATGTACAGCGGGATGTGCTCGCGCACCGGGTGCACGGTGAGCTTGATCGGCTTGCCGGGGCCGCCGGGCAGCGGCAGCGTCCAGTGCGCGCCCTCGTGGACCAGCCGCTCGCGGGACATCGCCTTGCGGATGATCTCCACGTACTCGCGGGTGCGGGCGAGCGGCTTGTCGAACTTCACCCCGTACCAGCCCTCGGAGACCTGCGGGCCGGAGACGCCGAGGCCGAGCCGGAAGCGGCCGCCGGAGAGGGTGTCCAGGGTCGCCGCGGTCATCGCGGTCATCGCCGGGGTGCGGGCGGGGATCTGGAAGATGGCCGAACCGACGTCGATCCGCTCGGTCTTCGCGGCGACGAAGCTCAGCACCGTCGCGGCGTCCGAGCCGTACGCCTCGGCCGCCCAGCACACCGAGTAGCCGAGCCGGTCCGCCTCCTGGGCCACGGCGATGTTGTCGGCGTCCATGCCGAGACCCCAGTAGCCGAGGTTGATTCCGAGTCGCATGTGCCGAACCTTCCAGTCGGTGAGGGTTGGTGGCGAGGGTAGCCGCGCACTCGCCGGTCATGCTACTGACCGGTAGTGGTGGTCTGGGTCACACCCGCCGCCGCCCGGGCCCGGTGATCGTTCTGCGGGTCGCCACCCCTGCCCGGACACCGGCCGCTACGCTCAGCCGACGTGGGGAGCGCTCTCCCCGCCTACGCGTTCTCAGGGCTACCGGGGCGCCCGGTGCCACCGGCCAGTGGAGGGCCCGTCCGATGGAAAAGCGTCACCTCGGCCGTACCGGTCTCCAGGTCTCCCGGCTCGGCCTCGGCACCATGACCTGGGGCCGCGACACCGACGAACACGAGGCCGCCGAGCAGCTCAAGGAGTTCGTCGACGCCGGCGGGACCCTGCTCGACACCGCCGACGTGTACGCCGACGGCGGCGCCGAGTACCTGATCTCCCGGCTCACCGACAGCCTCATCCCCCGCTCCGAACTCGTCATCGCCACCAAGGCCGGCAGCGTGCCGGAGTCCGCCCGCCGCTTCGACGGCTCCCGCGGCCACCTCCTCGCCGCCCTCGACGCCTCGCTGCGCCGGCTCGGCACCGACTACGTCGACCTGTGGCAGGTGCACTCCTTCGACCCCATGACGCCCGTCGAGGAGACGCTCAGCGCCCTCGACATCGCCGTCTCCTCCGGACGCGCCCGGTACGTCGGGGTCTGCGACTTCAGCGGCTGGCAGCTCGCCAAGGCCGCCACCTGGCAGCGTGCCCACCACGGGCGCACGCCGCTGGCCGGGGCCCAGCTGGAGTACTCGCTGCTCCAGCGCGGCATCGAGCGCGAGGCGCTGCCCGCCGCGGCGGACTCCGGGGTCGGACTGCTCGCCTCCTCGCCGCTCGGGCGCGGGGTGCTCACCGGCAAGTACCGGCACGGCGTCCCGCAGGACTCGCGCGGCGCCTCGCCGTACCTGTCCGGGTTCGTCCAGCCGTACCTCGGGGAGCGCTCGCGGCGGATCGTCGACGCCGTCGCCACGGCCGCCGACGGCCTCGCCAGCAGCCCGCTCGCGGTCGCCCTCGCCTGGGTCCGGGACCGGCCCGGAGTGGCGAGCGCGCTGGTCGGGGCCCGTACGGTGGCACAGCTGCAGGCGGCACTGTCGGTGGAGGCGCTTACGCTTCCGGGTGAGATCCGTGGTGCGCTGGACGACATCTCGTCGCCGGTGCACCGCTACCCGGACCAGGGGTGGAGCGAGCTGTAGCCCCCCTCGTTCAGCTGAACACGCAGTGGAGTGACCCTTGGAGCGGACGATGAGTGACACGGAGAACGGCGCTCCGGAGGAGACCTCGGCAGTCTCGGTGAGCCCGACGGAGTCGGCCGGCCCGGCCGAGACGGCGAGCCCCGCGGAGACGGCGAGCCCGGCGGAGAAGGCGGCGGCGATCGCCGAGCTGGCGCAGCGGATCCGCAGTGTCGGCCCGCAGGCGGCACCGCCGGAGGGCGAGGGCCGGCCCGCGGCTCCCGAGGACGCCAAGGACGTTAAGGACGCCAAGGCCCCGGCCCCGGCCTCCGCGCAGCCCGACCAGCAGCGCGCGCAGGCCCTCAAGGACACCGCCGAGGTGCTGACCGCCGGGGGCGCCCCGGCCGATCTCGCGGCCGCCGCGGTGGCCGAGTTCGGCGACGGCGCCGCCGAACAGCTGCGCTCCGACCCGTGGGCCGTGCTGTCCCTGCCCGGCGTCCGCCCCGAGCACGCGGACGGCTTCGCCCGCGGCCTGCTCGGCCCCGCCGCCGGCCCCGGCGACCCGCGCCGCGCCCAGGCGCTGGTGCCGTGGCTGCTGGAGCAGGCGGCGCTGCGCGGCCACTCCGCCGTCGAGGTCGCCGAGATCGCGGCCGGGCTCGACCGCCACGGGCTGCCGGACTCGGCCGCGGCGATCCAGGCCGCCGTCCTGGACGGGCGCGCGATGCCGTTCCAGGAGGAGCTGACCGGCCCCGAGGCGCACGCGGCGGGCGGCGACGAGGACGAGGAGCCGCCGACCCGGACGCTGCTCGCCCTGGAGCGGCTCGCGCTGGCCGAGGAGAGCCTCGCGGACGGGCTGGTCCGGCTGATGTCGACCTTCGTGCCGGGCGAGGACCCGGAGCCGGGCGAGGAGGATCCGGAGGGGGACACGGCGGAGGACGCCGGGACGGCGGAGGACGCCGGGACGGCGGAGGACTCCGAGTCCGCGGCCGGCTCCTCGCCGGCCTCCGACTCCGAGGCGGGCTCCGGCTCGGGCGCGGCCCCCGCGGAGGCCACGGCGGAGGACGCTCCGCAGGCCCCCGCCGCGCCCGGCCCGACCGCGTGGGCGGCTGCCGGCGAGGCCGCGCCGTCCTCCTCCGCGACCGCCCTGATCCAGGCCGTCGCCGACAGCGCCCTGGTGCTGCACACCGGCGGCGAGGCCGCCCGCGCCGAACCCGCCGCGCTGCTGGCCGCTGCCGGCGCCCTCGGGCTGCGGGCCTGGGCCGCCACCTGGACCGACCAGGGCCGGGAGTCCTTCGCCGCGCTCACCGACACCCCGGCCGCCGTGATCACCCTCGCCGACCTGCTCTCCGGCGCCGCCGGGCCGGGCCGCGCCTCCGACGGCACGCTCGCCCTGGACGTCCTGGTCGTCCTCGACGCCCCGCTGCTGGACGTCGAACTGGCCGCCACCGTCCTGGAGTCGCTCGCCGACGGCACCCGGCTGGTGCTCAGCGGCGACCCCGGCCAGCTCTGGTCGGCCGGCCCCGGCCGGTTCTTCGCCGACCTGCTGGCCGCCAAGGTCTGCCCGGCGGTCGCCTCCCGCACCCCGGACTTCGGCCCGATCGGCGAGCTGGTCTCCGGCGTCGGCATCGGCGAGCTCCAGCCCGTCGAGGCGCCGGACAAGGAGGTGGTCATCCTGACCGCGAAGGACGGCGGCGAAGCCGTCCACCGCGCCCTCCAGCTGCTCACCGACTCCATCCCCCGCGCCCTCGGCATCCCCGCCGAGCAGGTGGTGCTGCTCACCCCCGGCCACGGCGGCCCGGCGGGCACCCGGGCGCTGAACGCCGCCGCGAAGGCCCGGCTCAACCCGGGGCCCGGCCGGTTCGGCGGCTTCGACCCGGGCGACCGGGTGGTCGACTCCCCGGCCCCCGGCGTCACCCGCCCGGCCCGGGTGCTGGACGGCGACGCCACCGGCCTGCACCTGGCGTACGCGGACGGCTCGCGCCGGACCGTCCCGCCCGCCCAGGCGGGCCGGCTGCGACACGGCTGGGCGCTGACCGTCCACCAGGCACTCGGCCGCCGCTGGCCGGGCGCGGTCGTGGTGCTCCCGGAGGACGCCGGCCCGTCGCTCACCCGGCAGTGGGTCTACACCGCCTTCGGCCGCGGCGAGCGGCACCTGTCCGTGGTGCACGCGGCGGGCCCGGCGCTCGCCCAGGCCGTCACCGAGCGCCCGGCGCAGCCGCGCACCACCCGGCTGCGGGCGATCCTCGCCGAGAACGCCGCCTCGGCGTACTAGGTCCTGCGCGCCGGTCGGCGGAACGCGCGGAGGGCGGGCCCCCTACAGGTGGGGCCCGCCCTCCGGGTGTCCGCACGACGAACGGTTCAGTCGTCGGGGTCCTCGTCGTCGTAGACCTCGCTCACGTCGAACCGGCAGATCAGCATCTGCGGGTCGGCGTGCTCGAAGGGCTCCGGCAGCCACTCCCCCGGCTCGGTCGGCTCCGCCGCCGCGACCCAGAGCGTCGAGTCCGCCTCCTCCAGGCCGAACTCCTCGCTGCGGGCGGCGATCTCGTCCGGCTCGTACTCGCCGAACAGCACACCGATCGCGGCGTTCACCCCGCTGGTGCCGCCCCCGCCGGGGGTCAGCGACTCGTCGAGCCGCTCGGCCTGGGCGCGCAGCCGCTTGGGGTCGGCGACGTGGTAGTCGCGGCGGATCAGCACGCTGATCGCCTCCGGCTGTTCGGGGCCGTGGTAGCCGCCCGGACCCTCGTCCCCGGGGATCTCGAAGGGGGTGACCTCGTCGTAGACCTCGTAGAGGATCTGGTCGTAGGCGATGGCCGCCGTCGCGAGCTGCTCGTAGGCGGCGGACACAGCGGGATCATCCGCTGCGCTGGGGCTTGACACCGCTTCCAGATGACGGTCGATGGCGGCCTTGACCGCCTCGGCGGCGGCGCGTACCTCGGCAATGGTTGGCTGCGCGGCATCAGACATGGTGCAGACGCTATCTCCCCGCGGTGTCGGTACGCACAGCGGTTGTCACCTACACCCGCGATTTCACCGCAACTTCCCCCCTGATGTCCGATCCGCGTGCTTCTGTCCCCGCGCATGCCCGGCGCGAAGGGCGTGCGGCCGGGCCGCGCGGGGCCGATCGGGTGCCGCTTCGCGCGCCGGGATCGGGGTATCCCGTCCGGAGGAACAACGGGACTGATGCACTGTCAGTCGGGCCGGCGCGCCCCGGCCGGTCCGGGGCGTCCCACCGGGTCGGACGGGCGGCCGGGAGGACGTCCGGAAATACCCGGGCCGACTGTCCGAGGCAGGTCGTAGGCTTGCGCGCAGGTGATCCTCAGGAGGAGCGTTTTGACCCCACCGAAGCCGGTCCGGCAACCGGAGTACGAGTACCAGTCGCTGCGCATGCCGCGCGGCACCACGCGCAACGCGGCACGCCAACTGCTCACCGAGCACGCCGAGTACGGGCACTGGGAGCTCGACCGGCTGAGGCTGTTCCCCGACGGGAGCCGGACGGTCCGGCTGCGGCGGCGGATCATCCGGCAGGTCCGGAGCTGGTGACGGGCGAGCGCGCCTGAACCCGCCCGCCGCCGCGGGGATGGACGGGCGGGGCGCCTGGGTGGGGAAGGCCCAGGCGGGAGGCGGCCGGGTCGGGGGGCTCCGGATCGGCGAGCTCCGGGCCGGGGAACGCGCCCGTCGCGGTGGGGATCTCACGCCGGGCTTTCGAGCCGGGGCTTCACGTCATGTCAGGCCTTGATGCGGGTTCTCACACCGAACCTCCGCCCGCCCGCGGCCGCCCGTACCTCCAGGCGGCCGCGGGCGCGTCACGCTCCGGCCTCGTGCTCCGGCGGCGCCGCGGGGGTGCGGCGCCGCGGGGTGTGGCCTACCGGCGGCTCAGCGGGCCCCGGCGCGGGCGCGGCGGTAGAGCACACCGCCACCGAGCAGCAGGGCGAGACCGGCGGCGCCGAGCAGTTCGACGTCACCGGCGCCGGTGGAGGCCAGCTGGCTGCCAACGGCGCCGCCCGGCGAGGAGGCGACGACCGGGGCTGCGGCGCGGGCCGCCACCGGGGCGACCTGGCCGCTCGCGACCGGCGCGACGGCGGGGGCCGAGTGTGCGCCGGCCTCGGGGGTGGTGGACGGGCCGCCGTTGCGCGGGTTGCCCGGGACCTCCCCACCGGCCTGCGGCGGGATGGACGGGCTGTGCTTCTCGGGGCAGTCGTCGGCCGGCTTCGGGGCCGGGGCGGGCTGCGCGACGTTGGCGCAGTCGTTGCCGAAGGCCGGGTTCCCGACGCCGACCACGTCGACGGAGTTGCCGCAGGCGTTGACCGGGACGTGCACGGGGGCCTGGATGCTGTTGCCGGAGACCACGCCGGGCGAGTTGGCGGCGACGCCGGAGGCGGACGTACCCGAGGCGGAGGAGCCCCGGCCGGAGCCGGTGTTGGCCCCGGGGCCGGCGTGGGACCCGGAGCCGGTGTGGGAACCGGAGCCCGCGTGGGAGCCGCCCGGCTTGGCGGCCTCGGGGTGGCCGCTGACGTTGGCGCAGCGGTTGCCGTAGGACGGGTTCAGCACGCCGATCACGTCGACGGTGTTGCCGCAGGCGTTGATCGGCACCTCGACCGGCACCTGCACCGAGTTCCCGGAGGCGACGCCCGCCGATCCGGCGGCACCTCCCTGGGCCTCGGCACCCGCGTAGGCGTAGCCGGCGGTCGAGGCCAGGACACTGCCGGTGGCCACGACCGTGAGGATCCCCTTCTTGGCTACATTCCTCATCTTTTCCCCTGACGTATCGAGAACGACGTGACGACCTTGACGTAAATACCTTCCGAAAGTCGGAATTTCCGAATATCCGGATATCCGGCAAGGTCTTCGACTGCACAGGAGCTAACGAGAGAGCGGCGGAGAGGTTGAGCCGAACGAACCAACTTCACCCGATCGAGCGATTGCTCTCTTGTTTGCCCCTCCGCATCCAGCTCCCTGCACCCAGCTCCCCTCACTCCGCATGCAAGCGGCCCCCGGGCGGCGCGTCCGCCGCCCGGGGGCCGAATGAGTCGGCTCAACGAGCCTCAGCAGCTCGGAGCGTGACTCAGAAGTTGGCGCAGTGGTTGCCGAACGCCGGGTTCAGCACGCCGATCACGCTGATGGTGTTGCCGCACAGGTTGACCGGGACGTGCACCGGGATCTGCACCTGGTTGCCGGAGACGACACCCGGGGAGCCAGCGGCCACACCCTCGGCGCCGGCACCGCCGTGAGCGGACGCGACACCAGCGGCGGCGATCACCAGGCCACCGGTGGCGGCGGCAACAGCGGCGATCTTCTTGACCTTCATCATTCCTCCTGTATGGACA
The DNA here is from genome assembly GCF_044744605.1 of Kitasatospora sp. NPDC087271. Lineage (NCBI taxonomy): Bacteria > Bacillati > Actinomycetota > Actinomycetes > Kitasatosporales > Streptomycetaceae > Kitasatospora > Kitasatospora sp. NPDC087271. The sequence goes on along the minus strand of NZ_JBIUYQ010000007.1, from coordinate 14,258 downwards.
ACGCAACCCGTTCGGCGGGTTGCACAGGGATGAACGAGGGTGTGGCAAACGGGGTACGGAACAGATTTGCCATTCACTCGCAACGGTGACGGTCCGCACACACGGTCGATCCGCATTTCCTTGCAGGATCGTTTCTGTTGATCTCCTTCGCCCTGTCCCAAATCATTAGCTCGGACAATGCGGACGGCCCGCCCCCGGCACTCCGGGAACGGGCCGTCCACCCAAGGTGCTCAGCAGGCGTCGAGGAACCGGTCCAGCACCCGGACGCCGAACTTCAGCCCGTCCACCGGCACCCGCTCGTCCACACCGTGGAACATCCCGGCGAAGTCCAGCTCCGGCGGCAGCTGCAGCGGCGCGAAGCCGAAGCAGCGGATCCCGAGGTCCTGGAACGACTTGGCGTCCGTCCCGCCCGACAGGCAGTACGGCACCGCGCGGGCGATCGGGTCCTCCGCCCGCAGCGCCGTCTGCATCGCCTCCACCAGCGCGCCGTCGAAGGTGGTCTCGATCGCCTTGTCCGAGTGCAGGCTCTCCCGCTTCACGCGCGGGCCCAGCACGCTGTCCAGCTCCGCCAGGAACTCCTCCTCGTAGCCGGGCAGGAAGCGCCCGTCCACGTGTGCGGTGGCCTGGCCGGGGATCACGTTCACCTTGTAGCCGGCGCCGAGCATGGTCGGCTGGGCGGTGTTGCGCAGCGTGGTGCCGATCATCTTGGCGATGCCGCCGAGCACCCGCAGGGTCTCGTCCATGTTCTCCGGGTCGAGCTCGACCCCGAGCGCGTCCGACAGCTCGTTCAGGAACGCCCGTACGGTCTTGGTGATCCGCAGCGGGAACTTGTGCCGGCCGAGCCGGGCGACCGCCTCGCACAGCTCGGTGATCGCGTTGTCGTCGTTCTCCATCGAACCGTGCCCGGCGCGGCCCTCGACCGTCAGGCGCATCCAGTGCATGCCCTTCTCGGCCGTCTCCACCAGGTACAGCCGCACCTGGTCGTTGACCGTGAAGGAGAAGCCGCCGACCTCGCCGATGCCCTCGGTCACGCCCTCGAACAGCTCCGGGTGCTTGTCCACCAGGAACCGAGCCCCGTACGTGCCGCCGGCCTCCTCGTCCGCGACGAACGCCAGCACCAGGTCGCGCGGGGGCTTGCGGCCGGTGCGCAGCCGGTCGCGGACCACCGCGAGGGTCATCGCGTCCATGTCCTTCATGTCGACCGCGCCGCGCCCCCACACGCAGCCGTCCGCGATCTCGCCCCCGAACGGGTCGTACGTCCAGTCCGCGGCGTTGGCCGGCACCACGTCGGTGTGGCCGTGGATCAGCAGGCCCGGGCGGGAACGGTCCTCGCCCTCGATCCGCACCACCGTCGAGGCCCGCCCCTTGGCAGACTCGAAGATCTGCGGCTCCACCCCGAACTCCGCGAGCTGCTCGGCGACGTACTCCGCCGCCTTGCGCTCCCCCGGGCCGGAGCCGTCCCCGTAGTTGCTGGTGTCGATCCGGATCAGATCGCGACAGATCCCGGCGACCTCCGACTCAGCCGTCGCCCTCGGCCCCGCCGACTCGCTCCGCTCGCTCACGGTCACTCCTCGTCTTTGGCCCGCACCGACGCACCAGCGCGCCACCCCCAGGACCTGCACCCGGGCCGTACGAGCACGTACGCCCATCCTCCCCCAGCCCCCGACCCGGATCCACCCCCTGCGCGCCCCCGAAACCCCCTGGTCACGCCCCCGCCACACACTCCCCCTTGCCCCCGCCACCACCCTCGCTCCCCCGCCCCGAACCGTTTTGGGACCCCAAGCCGATCTTTGCTACAGTTACATCTGTCAGCGCGGCCGACGAGAGAACGAAAGCCGCGAAGACAACACCCGGTCCGGGTGGCGGAATGGCAGACGCGCTAGCTTGAGGTGCTAGTGCCCTTTATCGGGCGTGGGGGTTCAAGTCCCCCCTCGGACACCAGCAAGACCCCTGTTGATTCAGGGGTCTTTTGCTTTTCCCGGCCGTCGTGTGACCAACCGCGGGGCCGGCGGCCCGGCGAGTGGTGTCGGGCGGTGGTGGAGAGCTCCGCCAGGGAGTCGTGGCTTCGGGCATGGTGGTCGGCCGACCTCGTGGGGCCGGTCGATCCGACGTGACGGCGGGTCGGCCGGCCCTTGGCGTGGGGTCGGGGCTATCGGGTGTGGAGGCGGTGGGCGGTGCGCCGGACCCACCAGAGGGCGGCCGCGGTGACGGCCAGGGTCCAGGCGAGTTGTGCCACGGCGTACGGGTGGCCCTGGGCTGCGGAGCGGGCGAGCGGGAACAGGAGGGTGCCGACCGCCAGCGGGCCGCGCAGGTACCAGAGCGCCACCTGGCCGGGGCCGGTGTTGCCCATGGGGGTGTTGACACCGATCGTCAGGTGCATGGGCACGACGCCCCGGTAGGAGCTGACCAGCGCGGCCGCGGTGAGTGCGGGTACGGAGGCGAGGAGCGGGAGGAGTCCTGCGGCGCCCCGGCCGCCGAGCGCGCACGCCAGTGCGCCGGCTCCGGTGAGCGCGAGGAGGAGGCCGCCGGGCACCGCCGAGTGCTGGAGGGCGAGCGACTTGAACGTCCAGGGCAGGTTGGTGGAGCGCCGCGGGTCGTCGCTCTCCAGCCGGGCCGGCTCGGTGAGTTGAGCGGCCGCCAGGTATTCGGCGACCAGGGACAGCACGACGACGATCTGCTGTGCGGTCGAGGTGAAGGAGGGGGCGGCCTCGGTCAGTCCGACGGCGAGCCCGCTCCAGACGACGGCCCACCCCAGGCGGCGGGGGTTGCGCAGCAGGCAGGTGAGGTCGCGCCACGGGACCAGCAGCAGCCGGTGCCGCGGCACGGGGAGGCGGAGCCGGGGGGTGCTGCGCCGCTCCTTGAGCCGCGGTACTCCGGAGCGGGCCTGGCGGAGGTCGAGCATGAGGACGGACGTGCTGATCTGGGCGGCGACCGTCGCGCGCAGCCTGAGGGCGGCCTGCGGGATCGCGGGCAGTTCCCGCCAGGCGAGGACGAGGGCGACCACCGGGGTGCCGACCGACAGCACCGTGCCGACGGCGCCCGCCGTACCCACGAGGCCGAGCGCCCACAGGAGCGGTTGGGACGCCCACCCCCACGGGCCCGACCAGAGCAGGAGGTCCTGCAGCCAGCCCGTCCGCCCCTGTGTCCATGCCGTCCACACGCCGGCGGCGGCGACCGCGGCGAGGAGCCACCCCGCGGCGAAGACCCCGCGGCCGTAGCGGGACATCCACTGGTCGTTCCGCTCGACCAGGACGCCGACCGCGCTCGTGGTGAGCGCCACCGAGACGCCCGTCCAGGAGCCCGCGAGGGTCAGCAGGAGCCACGACTGCGGGGCCAGGCCCTGCAGCAGGAAACCCGCGACCGCGCCGGCGACGCCGCTCACCACGGAGGCCAGCGCCACCGAGGAGCGCAGCCCCGGCGCGAGCAGGGCTCGCCGGTCGACGGCCGAGGGCAGCAGGAAGCCGGTCGTGGCCCGGTCCAGCAGGACCGGGCCGCGCCACATCGCTCCCCGGGCGGTGAGCAGCAGGGCGAGGACCAGCACCGCCGGGATGACCGCCAGGAGCGTCGCGGACGCCTGTTCCCCGATCTGCACGGGTGGCCGGTCGGCCGCCCGGGTCGAACTCGTCCACTGGAGCAGGGCGGGGACGCCCCAGCAGCCGCCCACCAGGAGGACCGTGTAGGCGATGAACCACGCGCTCCTGCGCTTCTCCTGGCGCGTGCCGCTCCGGGCTTCGCGCAGGAACAGCAGGGTGTCCGCGGTGCAGTCCCCCGACCTGTCGGGCACCCGCGTCCTCGTCCCGGTCGCGGGTGCCACGCTGTCGCTCAAACCGCTCATCCTTCCCCCCGCACCGCCCCGGACGGGCCCGAGTGCCCCGCACGCGAGCCGACTTCGACGATCTGGTCCGCGACCTCGTTCAGGGCCCGGTGGTGGGTGGCCATGAGGACGGCCGTTCCGCGGTCGCGGTGCTCCGCGATCAGGCGGGCGAGGGCGGTCCGGGCGTGGGAGTCGAGCCGCTGTTCCGGCTCGTCGAGGATGAGGAGGTCGTGCGGCCGGATGAAGGCGGCGGCGAGGAGCAGCGCCTGGGTCTGCCCGGAGGACAGGGCCGAGGGGAACTGTTCGGACTGCGCCGTGAGGCGGTGCGACTCCAGCGCCCCGTCGACCGCGGCATCGGCTCCGGCGCCCATGCCGTGCGACAGCGCCACGAGCCGCAGGTGCTCCCGCACGGTGAGGTCCGGATAGAACGCACCGGGATCCATCACCGACGCGACCCGCTTGCGCACGTCCAGGGAGTCCTCGTGGATCTCCTCCCCGTCGAAGACGACCGACCCCGCGGAGGGTCTCTCCCGGCCGGCCGCCACGCGGAGCAGCGTGCTCTTGCCGGATCCGTTCTCCCCGACCAGGGAAACGCACTCACCACGGTGGATGCGGAGGGAGACCCGGTCGAGCACGGTGCTGTCACCGTACGCGTGTGTGACGTCGACGAGTTGCAGCAGCGGTGCGTCCGCCGCCTTGCCGGTTTTCTTTTTCAATCGACGAGCCGTCTTCTCTCGGATGATCGAAACGTTCATTTTCACACTTTTCTGAACATTGGGCCGATCATAGCAAGGCGTCCCAATCCTGCAAAGCCGACCCAAATACGCCCTCCGGACGACCCGGCACGCATCCTCCGGTCGACCCCGAGGCCGTCAAGTCAAATGGGGCGATTTGAGGCCATACGGACTGTTCGGCGGAATCCTCCGACCGCCCGGATTCTCGATCAAGGCCTGACCTGCGACATCAATGATCGAATACATGAGCATCCGGCGACTCCACAACAAAAGGGGCATTGCACAGAATTCGAAGAATGTCCGCCTACAATGGAATTGGTCAATTTCTTCGAAATTATCCGCCACTGATTCGCATTGCGCACACCATGAACGCATCAAGGGTCTTCCCGTGGTTACCGAAACGACATATGGTCGAACGGCAGCGGCCGGCAGCGGACGTCGGTCCTCTGCGGGTTGGCCGCTGTCTCCACCATCAAAAGGAGAAAGAGTGAACGCCACCGAATCGCGTGTCGAGTTCGTGACCGATGCCGTCAACGCTTCGTTCGCGGAGGCGCAGGAGGGTTTCGTGAACGCACACAACGCTCCCGCGATGACCACCCCCACCATCGTCGCCATATGCGAGGTCGTCGTGACGGGCAGCACGATCTGCCTCGGCTGCTGAACCACTGACCCACCGGTGACACCACCCATGTGAGCAGACGGGCCGGAAAGGGGGACGAGCGGTTCCCCTTTCCGGCCCCGCTCGACTGGAGCACGAGGACGCGTGAATGCCATTCACCAAGATCGTCAACGAGCCTTCCCACCCCATATCGCGCGAGGACGCGCATTACTGGACGCTGGCCCCGGCCGCGGTGGGCGAGATCATCAGCGGCCTCGAAGCCTTGACCAGGACGGCCGCCTACGGACCCAACGGCCTTTTGCAGGGCCTGAGTTCGAAACGTGCTCGCAGCGTGGTCCCGCAGGCCCTCCGCAAGGCGATCGACAGCCGCGGCGGTGCCGTCGCCATCAAGGCCATGGGCGTCGTCGGCGGAGCGCTGACCCTGACCGGCCGCAGGAGCCGGGCGCAGCAGATCACCGGAGCCGGCCTGATGCTGGCCTCCAGCGGCCTGAGCAAGTACCGCACCTCGTTCGGCAGGGACGGGGCGGACCACATGGCCGCCCTGATCTGCGGCTACCGCCTGCTCACCGCCCTGGTCCCCGAGGCCGAGAAGTCCGACGACCTCTTCCTGCGCGCGGTCAACGCCCAGACCTTCATCGCCTACGTGACGGCCGGCGCGGCGAAGGCGATCTCCAGCACCTGGCGGTCGGGCGAGGCGCTGGAACAGGTCCTGCAGACCCAGCAGTACGGGGACAGCGCGGTCGCCAGGTGGCTGAAGAAGAGCCCGCTGCTGTGCAGTTCGATGACGTGGTTCACCATCGTCTGGGAGACCGGGTTCCCGGTCGTCTACCTGCTGGCGCCGGCGGACGCCCGCAAGGCCCTGGCCGGCGTCAAGCTCTTCCACCTGGGCATCGCCGTGACGATGGGCCTGCCGCGGTTCTTCTGGGGATTCAGCTCGGCCCACGCGGCGGTCCTCTACGCCGTGGACCGCCTGCCCAGGAACGGGGGCCGGTGATGAGGTTCGAACGCCAGGTGGTCGCCACCTTCAGCGCCGCCGCCGCGGTCAGCGCCTACCTCTCGTACATCCGCCTGGAGGAGGAGTACACCCGGCGCAGCGGACTCAAGGGGACCTCCCTGATCCAGGGCCCGGACGGCCTCGCGATCGAGTACGCGCTCGATGGCGAGGAGCTCGGCCCCACCGCCCCCGTCGCGGTCCTCGAAAGCGGCCTGGGCGCGCCGCTGGAGTCCTGGGACTGGGTGGCCGGGCTGCTCAGCCGGCGCTTCCGGGTCCTGCGCTACCACCGCAGCGGGTACTGGCGCTCGAAGAGCGGACTGCGGCCGGCCCAGTCGGTCGAGTTCCTCCTGCAACAGCTCGCGCCGGAGGGCGACGTCGTCCTGTGCGGCCACTCGATCGGCGCCCTCACCGCCATGAACGTCGCGGCGGAGTCCGCCTACGTGCGCGAGCGCGCCACCGTCCTGCACATCGTCGACGGGACGGACGCCGTACTCCTCGGTGAGGACCGCGGGTCGAAGCGGCGGGTGGCGCGCTACAACCAGGACACCGCGCGACGGCTGCTCGGCTCGGCCCTGGGCACCACCCGCTGGCTGACGAGCCCCACCGAGCGGGAACTCGAGTACCGCCCGGACATCCAACGGGCTTACCTGGCCTCGATCTCCAGCCCCCAGGTGCTGCTGGCGGCGCGCCAGGAGTACCTCCACGAGCCCCTCGCCGGCCAGGACTTCGTGGCCGCCGGCCCGCTGCGGCGCGTCGTCATCTCGGCCGCAAACAACACCGAGCAGCAGCGCAAGCTCAGCGAGCGGGTCGCCGCGGACTTCCACGTCGTCCCGGCGAGCAGCCACCGGTCCATCATCGCCAAGCCCGCCCTGGCGCAGCAGACGGCGGCGATCATCCTGGAGAACTCATGAGCGCGTGGCGCAGGACCGTCACGTCCCTGGTCAAGGCCGCCCTGGTGACGCACGTCGTGCTGACGGTCTTCGAGAACCTGCCCGACGACAAGCTGCCGATCAAGATGCGCCTGCCGTTCTTCCCCGACCTGCCGCAGTGGCGCTTCTTCGCTCCGAACCCCGGCATCGAGGACCTGTACGTCTTCTACCGCACGCGCGCGACGCCCGCGGACGGGTGGACCACGTGGGCCGACCTGGCCATGCGGAACGAGGCGAAGCCGCTCGCCGTGCTGTGGAACCCGGGGAGCCGGGTTCCGAAGGCGCTGTTCGACATGGCGTCGCAGGTACGCACGCTCGCCTCGAACGGGGCCATGTTCGAGTGGATGCTGAACAGCGACGGGTACAACCTGATGGCGGGGGCCGTGCAGGACGCGTGCAGGAGGAGCAGCGAGTCGGGGGACTACCAGTTCATGATCGTGGCGTCCGTCCCGACCGAGGGTGCCGACGGGATCAAGCCCATCATGATCTCGCCCGAACTCGCCCTGTGAACCGGGGGAACACCGAGATGCCCGAAACCGAAAGCACCGGAAACTCCGGAAGCACTGCGAACACCGGAATCGCCGCAAGCGCCGGAAGTCAGGCGATCCCCGACCTGGGCGAGAAGCGGATCCTGTTCATCGTGACCGGATCCATCAATGCCGCGCTCACACCGTACTGGCTGCACTGGCTGCGCCAGTCGTTTCCCCGGATCACGAGCGATCTCCTGGTGACCAGGTCCGCACAGCGATTCGTGACGCTGGACGCCCTGCGCCGACTGGTGGGCGGCGACGTGTGGACCGACGACTACGCCGACCCCTCCCTCCCGGAATCCGCGCACGTGGGGATCGGCGAACGCGTCGACGCCTTCGCCGTCTTCCCCGCGACGCTCGATTTCGCGATGCGGCTCGCCTCGGGAAACTGCGACACCCCCGCCACCATGGCGTTGCAGATCACCGAAAAGCCGATCGTGCTCGCCACCGCCTTTCCGGCCGGAAATGCCGTCGTCGAACACAACATGGAGCTCCTGCTGCGGCGCCCGAACGTCTCGGTCAGCCAGACCGTGGCGGCGTACAGCGTCGGGAAGCGAAAATGGGAGGGCGAGACCGGCTTCTACCTGCCGTCGGTCCTGAAGGAGCTGGAAGGAATGTTCGATGCAAAGGGCCGCCGGTAGCACCAGCTCGCGGTGAGCGGCCGCCCCGCCCGTGGAATCCCGCGCGGCGGACCGACCATGAACGAGGCGGACCGACCATGAAGTGGAACAGGGACGTCGCGGTCGTGGGCAGCGGGCCGAACGGCCTGGCGGCGGCCGTCACCTTCGCCCGCGCCGGGCTGCACGTGGACGTCTACGAGAGCCAGGACGAGATCGGCGGCGGCCTGCGCACGCACGCCCTCTTCGACAGCGACGTACGGCACGACATCTGCTCCGCCGTCCATCCGATGGCCGCCGTGTCGCCGTTCTTCCGCCGGTTCGACCTGTCGGCCCGCGGCGTCGACCTGCTCCGGCCGGAAGCGTCCTACGCCCATCCGCTGGCGGACGGGCGGGCCGCCGTGGCGTACCAGGACCTCGACCGGACCTGCGACGCGCTGGGCCGCGACGGCGCCGGCTGGCGGCGGCTGATGGCACCGCTCATCGGCCGCAGCGCCGAGATCGGGGAGCTCTTCCTCTCCGACTTCCGTTCCGTCCCCACGTCCCTGCGGACTCCGGCGATGCTCGCGTGGCGGTCCCTGGTCCACGGGACGGCGCTCGCCACCCGCCGGTTCGCGACCGACGAGGCGGCCGCCCTCCTCGCCGGGGTGGCCGCGCACGCCGTCGGCAGGCTCCCCAGCATCGTCGGCGGAGCCGTGTCGGTCTTCCTCGGCCACCTGGCGCACAGTTCGGGGTGGCCGGTGCCGCGCGGCGGGAGCTCGGAGATCGCGGCCGGCCTGGCCGAGGACATCCGGCGCCACGGCGGGCAGATCCACACCGGTGCGCGCATCACCGACCTGGCGCAGGTGCGCGGTTCGCGCGTCGTCATGTTCGACACCGGGCCGAAGGAGTTCTCGGCCGTGGCGGGCGACCGGCTGCCCGCCGCCTACCGGCGACGGCTTCGCAGGTTCCGGTACGGGCCCGCGGCGGCCAAGGTCGACTTCCTGGTGTCCGAGGCGATCCCGTGGCGGAACACCGACGTGGCCAGGGCCGCCACCGTGCACCTCGGAGGGTCGCAGGCGCAGATCTACCGCCGGGAGTCCGGGGTCGCCCGCGGTGTCGACGCGGGCGACCCGTTCGTGCTGCTGGTGGATCCCGGCGTCGCCGATCCCGCTCGGGTCCGCGCCGGGAAACGGCCCGTCTGGGCGTACGCGCACGTGCCCAACGGGTACGCGGCGGACCCCACCGGCTCCGTCACGGCACAGATCGAGAAGTACGCACCCGGGTTCGCCGAGACGGTCGTCGCCGCCCGGAGCACCAACGGCGTCCAGTACGAGGCGTACAACCCGAACTACGTCGGCGGGGACATCGGGGCCGGGGCCCTGACCCTCGGCCAGCTGCTCATGCGCCCAACCCCCCGGTGGAACCCGTACGCGACCCCGCTCCCCGGCGTCTACCTGTGCTCCGCGTCCACGCCGCCCGGTCCGGGCGTCCACGGCATGAGCGGCTACCTCGCCGCCGTCTCCGCGCTCCGCCGGGAGTTCGGCATCGCCGCGCCGCCCTCGCTCGGGCCCTGTCCGGCGTCTTTGCGACGTGAACCGTGACGGCGGCGTCATCAATCGGAGAGGCTCCTCGGTAAGGGTGGTGGCGGTGGGTCCGCCCCGTGGAACCCCTGACGTTTTTGGAGGAGACCGATGTCCGCACCTGTTCAGCACCACCGCTTCGCCGTCGACGAGGACGGCAACGACCTCGGGTACGCCCTGTCGCTGCCGGACGGGTACGACGAGGGCCCCGGGCCGTGGCCGCTGCTGCTGTTCCTGCACGGCGCCATGGAGCGCGGCGAGGATCTGGCGGCGCTCGCCGTGCACGGTCCGGTGCGGCAGATCGCCGCCGGGGCGAAGCTGCCGTTCGTGGTGGTGGCCCCGCAGTGCCCGGCGCACAGCTCGTGGGTCGCGGAGGTGAGCGCGCTGGCGGCCCTGGTCGAGGAGGTGGCGCGGACGTACCGGATCGACCCGGACCGGCGGTACGTCACCGGGCTGAGCATGGGCGGCACCGGCACGTGGGCGCTGGCCGCCCGGTACCCGCGCCGGTTCGCCGCCGCCGTGCCGATCTGCGGGTCCGGGCTGAGCGAGGCGGCGCCGCGCCTCGTCGACCTCCCGGTGTGGGCCTTCCACGGCGGGGAGGACGACGTCGTCCCGGTCGCCCACACCGAGCGGGTGGTCGAGGCGCTGCGGGAGGCGGGCGGTCCGGTGCGGTTCACCCGCTACCCGGGGGTCGGCCACGACTCCTGGACGCGGACGTACGACGACCCCGAGGTCTACGCCTGGTTGCTCGCCCAGTCCCGCCGGTCCCACAGCGCGGGCTGATCCGCCAGGGTCGGCCGGACAGGACCTACTGCTGGGGGCCGGTCGCCTGACGGGGCCCGGTCCTGGGGCGGGTGGGGTGCGGGACGGACGCGGGCAGGGCGTGTCCGGTGCGGTCGTCGGTGTGCCAGGACTGCGACTGGAAGGCCAGGAACACCGCCGCCCACCGGCTCTCCGCCGGCAGGTGGACGAGCAGCGCGCCGTCCTGGTAGACGCCGTCGTCCGTCCGGAACCGCCCGCTGTTGCCCTGGTTCATGTGCACGTCGTGCACGCCGTTGCCGGGCAGGAAGCCGAACACCTTGTCCGGGACGCCGGGTTCGGGCCCGAAGCGCTGCCCGAAGACGTACACCGCGGCCGCCGGGTCGGCGATCGCCCGTTGGACGTGCTGGTCGAGCGCGTCGGCGAGGTCGTTGTCCGGGCCCGGGAGGTCGGGCGGCAGGACGCGCATCGCCGCGGGGTCGAACAGGCGCCCGCGGACGAAGTCCAGGCTCGCCGTGCCCGGCCGGGACGGCACCGGGTTCCAGCCGCTGCCGGCCGGCGGGAGGAGGCCGGTGACGGGGTGCCGGAAGTTCTCGACCGCGAGGTAGCGCAGGTCGGCGGGGGCCTGCTGGGAGAGGACGTTGACCGCCGCGCGGTAGTCGGTGCCCCCGGCGTCGCGCAGGTGGATCTGGTAGTGCGGGGTGTCGGTGGCGCCCTCGCGGCGCCGGTCGACGGCGGTGGCGGCGAGCACGCCGTAGTCGCTGATCGGCATGGGTGTCGTTCCTCGGTTCCCTGGCTGCTGGTCCTGGTGCCCCGTCGGCCGGCCGGCCGGGGTGCCTCCGTTATCGCGCACCCCGCCGACCGGGGAGCGTGGAATCCGCAGTTGTTCATCTGCCGTCCCCCGAAGGGATTTTCGCGCCGCAGAACGTTGACGTCGGGGCGCGGGCGTCTGGGGGCCGGGCGAGGGCTGGACGGGGACCGGACGAGGGCTGGACGGTCAGTCGGCCGGTGCCGGCCCGCCCCCGCCGGGCGGAGCGTGGACGCGTCTCGACCGCCCCCGGACCAGCTCGCCGGTGACGAAGGCCGTCACCGCGGTGACGATCAGCAGCGGCATCGCATCGGCGGCCTGACCGCCCAGCAACGCCGCCGCCAGCACCGTGCTGGTGACCGGAAGCCGGGTGACGGCCGCGCCGGAGGCGGCCAGTCCGGCGGCCAGCGCGGGCGCGGTGCCGAGGCCGGGCAGCGGCGCGCAGGCCGCCCCGAGCGCGGCACCGATCAGGATCGCCGGGAAGATCGGGCCGCCGCGCAGGCTGCCCAGGGCGATCCCCCAGCCGACCGTCTTGCACAGCACCAGGGCGAGCAGCGCGCCGATCGGCCAGGCCGCCGGGTCGGCCGCCAGCGCGCCCAGGGTGGCCTGCCCGGAGAGCGCGGCCTCCTCCGGTGAGCGACCGGTGAGCAGGGCGTACGCCGCGAGGCAGGCTCCGACGGCGATCGCGCACAGCACCGTCCGGACGGCGGTCCGACGAGCGGTCGGCACCGGCCGGGGGCCGTCCGGATCGCCCGTGGTGAAGGCCTTGACCCGCCGGCCGAGGGCCTGCCCGGCCACGCAGACCACGGCGATCACCACCGCCAGCGGGACGCCCCAGAGGAAGTCACCCGGGTCCGGGACGCCGCTCTCGGGCACCCGCGGCAGCGAGAGCGCGCCGATCGACAGCCCGGTCCAGTGGCCGAAGCCGGTGAAGACCAGCGCACCGACCCCGCTGGCCAGCAGGCAGGGCAGGACCAGAGCGATCAGCCGCGGGCCGCCCAGCCCGGCCGCCTCGATCATCATCACGCCCGCCACCAGCGGGCTGCCGAAGATGGTGGAGATCGCGGCCGCCGCCCCGGCCGTGCCCAACACCGGTACCAGTTCCGGGTGTTGGGACCTCCTGGCGGACCGGACGGAGAGCAGCGCGAGGCCGCCGCCGATCGCCATCAGCGGCGCCTCCGGGCCGAGCACCGCGCCGAGCGGCAGGCAGGCGAGCGCGGCCAGCACCACGCCGGGGACGGCGCCCGGCGGGGTGGGCGGGCCACCCAGCCCGTCCACCGGCACGTGGCCGCCGTGCCCGGGCAGCCGGGTGACCACGGGGGCGAGCAGCAGGCCGGCCAGCAGCAGCGCGGGCAGCGGCCACCACCAGGGGGCGCGGTCGAAGCCGGCGGTGACCGGCAGGCTCTCCCAGACCCAGTGCTGGAGTTGGTGCTCCAGGCCGACGAAGCCGAAGGCGACCAGCGAGACCGGGGCGCCGATCAGGGCGGCGACCAGCAGCAGGCCGAGGTAGCCCTTGCCGAGCAGCACCTGGCGCAGGGTGGGGCCACCGTTCTCCTGCTGGGGCGTCCCCGGCATCGCCGCTCCTTCGCGCTCCCGGGGCGCGCGGCCCCCGTCCTGCGACCGAGTCTCGCCCGGGGCCGGGCGGCCCGCACGGCGTGCGGCCCGTCAGCCGGGCGCCGGACGAGCGGAGTTGCGCCGTTCGGGTGGGAGCGCCCTCCGCAGCGGGTGGCGACCGGAGCGGGACGGCGTCGGCCGGAGCCGGCTGATCGGAGCCGGCGGTCAGAGCCGGTGGGCGTCGCCGAGCGCGCTCTCGATGCCCTGGACCATCCGCCACAGCGGCGCCCGGCGGCTGGCGACCAGCACCACCACATCGTCCGCCCCGGACTCCCCGGACTCCCCGCCCGCGCCGTTCTCGCCGCCCGGGCGGTCGTTCCAGGTGCCGGTGACGAAGGCCATCGCCGCGTCGACCTCGGCCACCCAGTCGCTCTCGCCGCCCGAGCGCAGCCAGGTGCGCAGGGCGTGGTTGTGCGCGGCGACGACGGCGGCGGCGGTCACGTCGGCGCGCAGCGGGCCGTCCGGCCGGTCGGCGAACCGGCCGCGCAGGTAGGCCGCGAGCGTGTGCTCGTAGCGCCAGACCACGGAGAGCTCGTACGCCCGCAGGCCGGGGACCTTGCGGGTGAGGCGGTAGCGCTGGACGGAGAAGGAGGGCTGTTCGGCGTACATCCGCAGGACGAGCCGGGCCGCGTCGCAGGCGTGCTTGACCGGGTCCTCCTCGCCGGTGCCGGACTCCAGGAACTCCGTCATCTCGGCGAGGCTGCGCTCGTGGTCCGGGAAGACCACGTCCTCCTTGGCCGGGAAGTAGCGGAAGAAGGAGCGCCGGCCGACCCCGGCGAGCGAGACGATGTCGTCGATGGTGGTCTGCTCGAAGCCGCGTTCCAGGAAGAGCTCGAAGGCCGCGGCGACGAGCGCCTCGCGCATCGCCGGCTTGGCGGGCCCGTCGTTCATGGGCAGGTCCTGCTCTTCCTTCTCGCTCATTCCCGGAACATAGCATCGGCCCCGAACGGCCGGACCGGGTGCTCGGCCCGGCCGTCGGTGCACCTCGGAGGCGCTGTTACGGCAGGTTGCGGGCCATGACGATGCGCTGGACCTGGTTGGTCCCCTCGTAGATCTGGGTGATCTTCGCGTCCCGCATCATCCGCTCCACCGGATAGTCCCGCGTGTACCCGTACCCGCCCAGCAACTGCACCGCGTCCGTCGTGATCTCCATCGCCGCATCCGACGCGTAGCACTTCGCCGCCGCCCCGAAGAACGTCAGATCCCCGTCCCCACGCTGCGACTTCGCCGCCGCCGCATACGTCAGCTGCCGCGCCGCCTCCAGCTTCATCGCCATGT